>DHNP01000008.1:69747-86008 GCA_002409585.1 Ruminococcaceae bacterium UBA5413
ATGTACGGCCGCCGCTACAACGAGGGCCTCCACCAGGCCATAGAGGCCAAGGAAGGCGTTAAGGTCGCGCACGAAAGCAAAACCCTCGCGACGATAACCTTCCAGAACTACTTCCGCATGTATAAAAAGCTCTCAGGTATGACGGGCACCGCAATGACGGAAGAAGGGGAGTTCCGCCAGATATACGACCTCGACGTTGTCGAGATACCTACAAATAAGCCCATGATACGCGAAGATATGCCCGACCTCGTTTACAAGACCGAAAAGGGCAAATTCAACGCTGTAATAAAAGATATCGAGGAGCACAACAAGACCGGCCAGCCTGTGCTCGTAGGCACCATTTCCATAGAGAAGTCGGAGGAGCTCAGCAAGCTCCTGCATAAAACAGGCATAAAGCACGAAGTCCTCAACGCAAAGTTCCACGAGCGCGAGGCGTACATCGTCGCCCAGGCGGGCCGCAAGGGAGCCGTCACCATAGCGACAAACATGGCTGGCCGCGGCACCGACATAGTACTCGGCGGCAACTCCGAGTATATGTCAAAAGAGGAAATGCGCAAGAAAGGTTTTTCGGAGGAGCTTATAAACGAAGCGGACGCCCACTCCGAAACCGACGACCAGGATATCATCGACGCGCGCAGGGCTTTTAAAGAGTTTGACGACAAGTTCAAAGAGCAGACGAAAGCCGAGGCTGAAGAAGTCAAGCAGGCGGGCGGCCTTTACATCATAGGCACCGAGCGCCACGAGTCACGCCGCATAGACAACCAGCTGCGCGGGCGCAGCGGCCGTCAGGGCGACCCGGGCATGAGCCGTTTCTACATTTCCCTTGAAGACGACCTCATGCGCCTTTTCGGCGGCGACAGGATAACCGTTATGATGGATAAGCTTAACGTCGACGAAGACACGCCTATAGAGCACAAGATACTTTCCAATACAATCGAAAGCGCACAGCGCAAAATAGAAGGCCGCAACTTCGGCATACGTAAAAACGTCCTGCAGTTTGACGACGTTATGAACCGCCAGCGTGAGATTATCTACGGCCAGCGCGACCAGGTGCTTAACGGCGACAACATAAAACAGCAGATAATAAGCATGGTGGACCAGGCCATAGAAGACCAGGTCAAGCTTTTCATGCCGAGCGAGGGCGACCGCGACGCGTGGAACTTTAACGGCCTGCGCGACCGCTACATGGGATGGCTCCTTTCTGAAAAAGACCTTGTGTACACAGACGAGGAAAAACTCCGCCTTGAGCCTGAGGACGTGTCGAAAGAGCTTAAAAACAAAGCCCACGAAACGTATGAAAAGCGCGAGGAGCTTTTCGGTTCCGATATAATGCGTGAACTTGAGCGCGTGATACTGCTCAAAAACGTCGACACCGAGTGGATGGACCACATAGACGCCATGGAAGAACTGAAAAAAGGCATAAACCTGCGTGCTTACGGCCAGAAGGACCCTGTCATAGAGTACAGGCTCGAAGGCTTCAACATGTTTGACGATATGATTGCGAATATACGCGAAAATACAGCGCGCATGATACTCACCGTGCAGATACGCACAAAAGAAGCGCCTAAGCGCGAGCAGGTGGCAAAGCCGACCGGCGAAGGCGCAGTCGGCGACGAGCCGCAGAAGCGCATGCCCGTGCGCAAAAAGAAAAAGCCCGGCCGCAACGACCCGTGCCCGTGCGGAAGCGGTAAAAAATACAAGAACTGCTGCGGCAGGTACGAGGACTGAACCGCTCTTACCCTTAAAGGAACATAAAAAAGCAGGCATCCGGACGGCCGGGTGCCTGTTTTGCTATGCTTTTAAGCCTTTAATTTATTGCCTGAGGTCTGTGGAAAGCGCTTTCTTTTTTACTTCAAGTATTGACGAAGCCGCTACCGAAAGTTCGTCCACGCCTATTTTAAGGTAAAACTCCGTAAGGCCCGTGTCGGCCGCCGATTCGCCGCATATGCCTGCCGTTATGCCGGCTTTTTTCGCATTTCCGACAGTGTACTCTATCAGTTTCAGCACAGCAGGGTGGCGCTGGTCGTAGATTGCGGAGATTTTATCGTTCATCCTGTCGGCCGCAAGCGTGTACTGCGTAAGGTCGTTTGTACCTATGCTGAAAAAATCGGCCTCATGCGCGAACTCTCCGCTCTGCACTGCGGCGGCCGGCGTTTCTATCATTATGCCTGCCTTTACGCCGGGGTCGAACGGTATGTTTTCCTTTTTAAGGGCGGCTTTGACGTTTTCAAGTTCTTTTTTCGCTTCCCGTATCTCGCTTACGGAAATTATCATAGGGAACATTATTAAAAGCGTGCCGTAGGCCGAAGCGCGCATGAGCGCCCTCAGCTGCGTGCGGAACAGTTCCCTGCGGTCAAGGCAGATGCGTATGGCTCTGTACCCGAGAGCGGGGTTTTCTTCCTTAGGCAGGTTAAGGTAGGGGACCTTTTTGTCGGCTCCTATGTCAAGCGTGCGGATTATAACCGGCCTGCCGTCCATCTTTTCCAGTACTTCCCTGTAAGCCGCGAACTGCTCGTCTTCCGTAGGAAGCGCTTCATGCTTCATGTACAAAAATTCGCTGCGGAAAAGCCCTATGCCGTCGGCTCCGTTTCGCAGTGCATCTCCAACGTCGGACGGGCTTCCTATATTTGCGTTTACCCTCATCCTGCGCCCGTCTTTTGTGACGGCTTCTTCGCCTGCAAGTTTTTCAAGGTCCCTGCGGTACTCTGTGTAGCCCTGCTCTTTTTTTCTGTATAGCTCAAGGGTTTCTTCCGACGGTTCGGTTATGACTGCGCCCTCCGAACCGTCCACTATAACCTCCATGCCGTCGGCAACGGAGGCAAAAGCGTCCGAGAGGCCCACGACCGACGGTATGCCCATGGTGCGCGACAGTATGGCGGAGTGCGAGCTTTTCGAGCCGTTTTTCGTTATGATGGAAAGTATTTTGGATTTATCTACCCCTATGGTTTCACTCGGCGTAAGTTCTTCCGCCGCTACAATGCACGGCTCTTTAATGCCCGAAAGACCGCCTTCGCCCGTTTCACCCGTAAGGCAGCGTATAAGCCTTTTGGAAATATCTATGACGTCGGTTTTCCTGCCGCGCATATATTCGCTGTCCATATTGGCGAACTTCTCCGCGAACTCATCACCCGTAGCCTGCACTGCATACTCCGCGCAGACTTTGCCTTTTGTTATCTTGGACTTTATGGAGCCGTAGTAATCCTCGTCCTCCATCATCATCTTGTGTATCTGGAAAATCATAGAGTCTTCTTCGCCGACAAGCTTAAGCGATTTCAGGTATATACTGTTTAAGTCACTGAGTGCTTTCGCCCTTGCCGCGTCAAGGCGGGCAGTCTCGGCGGAGACATCTTCTATGGTGCGTTTTTCCGCCGTCTTTCCGCTTGCGCGGTACAGCATAACCTTTCCCGCGGCAATGCCGCCCGAGGCCGCTATTCCTTTTAGTTTTTCCATTTGCAGCTTCCTTTACAGATTTTCTTTGCAGAACGCTTCGATTTTCCTGCGGTCCCCTTCTTCATCTTTTCCGCTTATGGAAAACGAAATTACGTCGCCTGACTTTGTGTTAAGGCCCAGCACGGCAAAAAGCTTAGTCGCATCCGCTGACTTGCCGTTCCCCGAAACAGTGATTTTGGAAGTGCAGCTTTGTGCCGTTTTTACGAGCATACCCGCAGGGCGTGCGTGCAGCCCCGTTCCGTTAGTTATCTTATACTCAAACGATACCATGATAATTCCTCCTGTATTTGTTTTATTTTATAAAATAATTTTTATAATGCAATCATAATGCGCTTTTATGCGCTTTCAAAATATTCTCAAGGCTTTCTTTTACGGCTGCGGCCCGAGGCCCGTAAGCCACCTCAACGGTGCGGCCTTTCCTTATTACGGCGAGGGCGCCGCTTCTGCCCAGCATGCTGTCCGACACGGCGCGGGGGTCCCTTACGGTTACCCGCAGCCGGGTAAGGCAGCTGTCAAGGCTTACTATGTTGCCGCCGCCGCCCAGCCCTTCGGCAGCGAGCTTCGCCGCGGCCCCGCCTGATGTGTTGGCCATATCCTCCGGCACTTCCTTTTTATTTAAAATTTATCCCTGCGCACTCAGCCGCCGTCCGGCAGCTGCTGGCGCAGCTGCTCAACGGCTACCGTCAGGAAGTCCATATCTCCCGGCGAGAGCGCGCGGCCCTTTTCGTTTAATACCATGCCGTTTATACTTTCGGCTACGGCCCTGCTTTCAGGCAGGGCTGCGGCAATGCCGCACTCAGGCGGCATTGAGAACGGATGATGCCCGCCGCTGAAATTTATTATGCTGCTGGCCGACAAAACGAAAGCCCTGACGGCAGGTGAGTTTTTTGACAAAAGCTGCCTGTCGTCCTTAAAAATTATTTTTACTATCTCGTTAAGTATCCGTATGTCTTTTAACGAAGCCGAGACCGGAGTGTTGCTTTTTGCCGAGTGGAAATGCAGCGCAATAAAGCCCGCCTCGCCGCTGCCGAGGTTTATGCCGAGTTTTTCCTTTACCGTACTTACCGCTTTCTGCGCTTCTCCGTATTCGTCTGAGTAAAAAACCGATATCTCGTTTATAAACGGGTTCTCTATGGGGACGCCGAACTGCACCCTGTTTATGGCAAAACAAATATGGTCGAAAAGTGCCGGGTAAAAGTTTTTATTTTTAATGGCAAGTTTTTTTTCAGCCGACGAAGCTATGGTGCGCACTACGCTTTTAATTTCTTCGTTGTCATATATCCTGCTGCTTATCTGCCCGCTGTTGTTAAGGAACTTTATGACTTCTTCCCCGCCCCTGTCGTCGGAGATTTTTCCGCCGGGCCTGCCGCCGAAGCCGATGCCTTTTGACATTAGCACGAGCTGTTCCTGTGTGCCGGGCTCCCTGACGAGCACGACGTTGTTGTTTATCGCTTTTACAAGGACGTATTCCATGCGGCACCCCTTTCCGGAAAAAATAAAGGCACAAACATAAAACCTCTGAGAAAAGGTTATGTTTATGCCTGATCGAATCAGTTACACGCATATAAGCTTAAACATTAAACTAAACATGAGCATTATAATATAAAAATATTTTAATGTCAATGAGTTTTTAAACAAAACTGCACATAGCCATCTGTGTAAAATGCACAGCTTTCCTTATCATTTATATATTTTACAAAATAAATATCATAATTTATCTAAGCCCTTTACTGTTTTTACCGTTTTATATATAATATAGGCAAGAATTAAAAAGAGGGCGTATCCATTTTGAAGATAATAGATATTTCAAGCGAGATGTTTTCCGCCCCGCCGTACCCCGGTGACCCTAAGCCCTACCGCGACACGGTGCGGAGGATGGACATGGGCGACGGGTACAACCTTTCGGGCTTTTACGCCTGCTGCCACAGCGCGACGCACATGGACGCGCCGCTCCACTTCATAGAGGGCGGCACACCCGCGGACAAGATAGACATGAAACGGTGCTTCGGCCCGTGTTCCGTCATTGAAGCCGCCGGCACGGTTACAGGCGAGGATATAGATAAATTGCCGGCTTCGGTTAAAAAGCGGATAATCTTCAAAGGCGGCGGACGGGCGTTCCTTTCACGCAGCGCGGCGTTCGCGCTCGCCGGCGCCGGCGCTCTGCTCGTCGGCACGGATGCGCAGAGCATAGGCGCGGCACCGGAAGAAGCCCAGGCGCACAAAGAGCTGCTCGGCGCGGGCATACCCATACTCGAGGGGCTCTGCCTTGACGGGGTGCCGGCCGGCAGCTACGTCATAGCGGCCTTTCCGCTTAAGCTCGGCGGGGCCGAGGCCGCGCCGGTACGCGCAGTACTGCTTTGCAGATAAGGCGTCCGCCGTGGTGAAATCCACCTTTTTTTATGTTATAATATTGCGTTGGGAGGCGGGTACGGTGAAAGTCGTCGACTTAAGGAATATCTTTACAAACTGCAACGATACGCTGATTGAAATAAACGATAACTCTATATTTTACGCTGAAGAAAAAGTAGAAGAAGGCCACAACAGCCTTTTCCTTTTGGAGTACAGCCGCCTTACCCGCCGTGAGCGTATAATAGCGAATTACTTCATAACAGACCCCGCTTACGTCCAGCATTTTTTCAGTTTTCCGGAAAGCATACTCGTTGTCATGGAGCGCGGCGGCGGAAAAGCGTGGGTCATGCGCGTCAACAAGCAGACAGGCGCGGAAACCAACATGGCCGACCTTAACTTCATAGGTAACTTTATCGACTGCAAAGCCCTCAGCGAAAGCCACGTTTTGTTTTACACATCTGTTTCCGAAAAGGACCGCGGCATCTTTAACGAGTACAGGCGCCTGACGGGTTTTTCAAAAATAACGTACCTGTACGACGTTGACGAGGGCCGCTACTACTACGCGCGCGACCCGCGCATCTGCGGCGCGGGCTGCGGCGACATCATAGTTTACGACGCAAACGGTACGCGCCAGCTGCTCGTGCTGCAGCCGCACGGCAGCGAGGATGAAAAGAAAAAGTGCTACCGCAACATGCGCTGGCTCGGCGACAACATAAGCGACAACGTCTGGGTATGCCCTTTGTTTGACTTTATAGTTTCGGTTAAGTCCGGAGAAGAAAAGAACCCGCTTGAGCTTATCCTGAGCGCCGGCACAAACGGCCTTGTGCGTTACGCCGGCATGGACGGCGTAAACATATACTTCAGGGCGAAGTATTACCCTACGGGTGACCAGCGGCTCTGCGCGTACAACAAAGAAACCGGCAGAAAAAGCGTTGCCGCGGCGCTCAACCTGGCAGAAGGGGAAAAAGACGCTTTTTTCAGCATAGACCCGTCAGGCGGGCGAGCCTTTAAAATAACCGACGCCGGCGACTACTGCGCCGTTAAGGGCATACTTAACTCTGCTGTGGACACGCGCTACTCAAAGGAGCTCGGCCGGTTCATAACATGCATAGACAGCAGGTACATCATAGCAAGGTACGTGCTCTCGGACGGCGTTGATTCTTTTGAGTTCAACTCCATTTACGATATTGAAACAAAGTCACAGAAAAACTACGAGTGCAGCTGCACTGTGTGCGGTGACACGGTTGTCATGTACTGACGGCGCGGCCTGATTTTTTTACATATGTTTTTCTTTTATTTTAGCGTTGCATCTTGCATATAAAGTTGCTATAATGCTCTTATGCTTTTTCCTGGGCGGACTTTCCCTTTTACCGGGCCTTGCGCGGCCACGGTAAAAATTACATTACGATTGGGGAGCGTACGGCATGATTTTAGTTTTGGACATAGGCAACACAAACGTTACTATGGGCGTTTACGACGGCGAAAAACTCCTTTTTGTTTCGCGCCTCGCAACCGACCGTTCCCATATGGAAGACCAGTATATGCTTGACCTACGCGACATATTAAACATTTACGGGCTGTCGCCCGACAGGATTGACGGGGCCGCCGTAAGCTCCGTCGTGCCGTGTGTAAGCACCGCATATATAAACGCCGTAAGGCGGCTTACAGGCGCAAGGGTTGTCTGCGCCGGACCTGACGTTAAAACCGGCATAACCGTGAACCCGGCAAACAGGGCCACCATAGGGGCTGACCTCATAACAGGCTGCGCGGCCGCAGCGCGTATGTACGACGGGCCGTATATCGTCCTTGACATGGGAACGGCTACTACCTTTATGCTTGTAAACGAAAACAAGGAACTTGTAGGCGGGGCCATAGCCCCGGGTGTCGGCGTTTCTTTCGATGCCCTCGTAGGCCGCGCGGCGAAGCTGACGGCCATAGACCTTGAGGTGCCTTCACAGGTCATAGGAAGGACTACCGCCGAATGTATGTCCTCCGGCATTATAAATGGCACGGCCTACATGATTGACGGCATGTGCGACCATATAGAGGAGGAATTCGGCTGCAAATGCTGCGTCGTCGCAACCGGAGGCCTTTCAAAAAATATAGTCGGGCAGTGCTCGCGCGACATAGACTACTGCGGCACGCTCCTTTTGGACGGGCTTAAATTAATATATGAAATGAATACGTGAACGCGGCCGCATGCCGCGGCAAGCCGCGGGGCCTTCCGTAAACGGAAAGCCCCGCGGTTTTATTGTCTTACTTTTTTACATTGTATGGCGTGCCTGCGGCGAGCGCTCGGGTTCACGTTCCTCATGGAAGTAGAACTTTATGCACCAAAGGGCGCACACGGCGATAACTATATAGATTATACGGCTCAGCACAGTGTACTGGCCGCCCGCTATCCACGCGACTAAGTCGAAGTTAAACACGCCGACAAGGCCCCAGTTGAGGCCGCCTATTATCAGTAGTGTCAATGCGATTTTATCAAGCATAATATTCCCCCTTCCAAGGTTTATTATGCCCGCTTTTTAACGTTCTTACGCCCTGCGTTACATATACATATATACCCTTTTATGCGCGGGGAAATGCACTGCGCGCTCAGTCGCCGCCGTTGGAGTGTCCGCTGCACAAGCCGCCCGTGCTCTTAAGCGTGCCGGCAATGTAGCACTGTGCGGCTTCACGCGCGCCGCCCTCAGCGCCTGTTATTACTTTTATGCCTTTTTCTTTAAAAATATCCGCCGCGCCGCCGCCCATGCCGCCTGATATAACTACGTTGACGCCCATGCCGTTAAGGTAGTTAGGCAAAAAGCCCGGCTTGTGGCCTGGGTTAGGGAAAAACTCGCCGCCTGTTATTTTTCCGTCTTCCGATGTAAACACATCGAAGCCCTCGCAGTGGCCGAAATGCCCGGTAACCGTTTTGCCGCCGTTGTCACTCGCAACAGCTATTTTAAGCGTTTTCATAATACTTATAATCCCCTTTCATAAAAAATTATTTACTGCTTTTTGTTTTTTCAGCTATGACGCCGTCCATTATCCGGGCAGCACAGCGCACTATCTCAACACAAGGACGCTTTTTATAGTATTCCTTTGTCCTCGGTGACGGGATCGGGCTGACGCCGGTTTCATTTTTCAGTCCTAAAAGCTCGCGGCATACTATGGAACCGTTTTCCTCACGGAAACGCTCCGCCATATCCTGTATGAGTTTGTAGTGTTCTTTTTTTTCGTCCGGCGCGTCAGGCCCGCTGTAACCGTAAAGAGCCCCGGCAACCATGAACATACCGCTCACCGCCCCGCAGACCTCGCGCATCCTGCCCATGCCTCCGCCGAATGACGAAGAAATCTTCAGGGCCTCGGCGGCGTCTATGCCTGTTTCGTCACAGAAAGCCGCAAAAACCGCCTGCGAGCAGTTGTAGCCCTGTTTAAAAAGGCCGGCCGCCGTTTCGGAGTGGATACCCATTTTTTACTTTTCCCCCCGCTCCCGCGGACGCTGGCCAAAATGCATCTCCTGTTCCGCGGTTTTTTAATATCCCAATGAAAATATTATATATCTGAATTGGGCATATGTCAATAACTATCCCGCAGGTTCCTCATTTTCCCGTAATCGGGCGGTAAAAAAGCGGCGGATGAACAAAATGTCCACTCCGCCGCTCATAGCCTCAGGTACTTCTTTCATGGTTTAAAAGGCGGGTTCCCGTCGTCAGCGGCTTCTTCGCCGGTTTCTTCTGCGTCCTCCTGTGCGGCTTCCTTTCCGAAATTTGCAAAGTCGTCGCAGGCCGTGTCGGGTTTACTTTCCGGAGCCGTTTCACCGTAGTCGCCGCTGTCGTCGAAGCTGCCGTGTTTTTCCGTTTTACCCTCAGCGCAGTACTCGCCGCAGCACGGCTCTTCCGCGCCTGTTCCGGCAGGCTCGCCGCTTTCACAGGTACAGCCGCAGCCGCAGCTTTCGCCGGCTTCACGGTTTTCCCCTGTTTCGCCCGCGTCACCTGTTTCTCCCCCGCCGTTTTCACATTCACTGGCGGTTATCTCGTCTAACTTAGTCACGGCGCGGCTAAGCCTGCGGCTTGAGTTTTCTATCACGGCACAGGACTTTTCCGTTTCCTCATTGTTTTTGTCACGCATATGTTCATAGTAATATTTGCCAAGTTCGGCATACGCGCGGAGCTGTTTTTCCTTTTCATTTTTAATTACTATCCTGAGCCTGTTTATCATTGCGGTTTTACGGTTCCTGTCGACGACGTAATCCACAGCTTTCGTGACCGAATCCGCAATGTTTTTTAATAAATCCATAGAATAATACCTCCCGTTCATTATACCGTTTCAGCCCGTCTTTTACTATTATACAACAAAATTTCCGCGTATAACAGTAGTATTTGATGTATTCCATTTTTTATGTCGGTGTGATATAATAAATTAAATTTTGCCAGTGAGGAGCGGCGCGCTATGTCTACTATTATAACAAAAGACCTTGTCTGCCCCGGGTGCAAAACCGCGGCCGAAACAACGCTGTGGGCAGGCATAACCGCGGACAAAAACCCTGAAATACGTGAAAAAATATTGGACGAAACACTCTTTGACTTCAAGTGCCCCGAATGCGGATATTCGGCGCGCTTTTTATACCCATGCCTCTACCACGACGAAAAGCTCGGCTTTATGGTTTACTTCGTACCTGACGGCTGCCCCGGCAAAGACGGCGGCGACGGCATATGCGAAAAGTTCCCGCAGCTTGCGGGAGTCAAAAAGCGCCTCGTTTGCTCGCCCGAAGGCCTTAAGGAAAAGCTGCTCATTTTTGAAGCCGGACTTGACGACCTTGCCGTCGAGCTTTTAAAGCTCGCCATGGCCGACGTGCTTAAAACAAAGTACGGCAAAAACACCGAAGCGGGATACTTCTGCTACGCCGACGAAGATGAAAACAAAATCGGCTTTTCTTTTTTCCTCGAAGGCATGGACGGGCCAGTCCGCCGCGTGACTAAAATGGACGCGTACCAGAAAACTCTCGAAATCGCCGGGCAGGCCGCGTTTGACGGCGGGGAAGGATTTATATCCGTCGATGAAAATTTCGCAAAAAAGGTTTTGGACGAATATAAAGCCTGAGGAAACCGCAAATAATATCTATTATATATCGTAAAATAAAGGGTTATGCAAAAAGGAAGGAAGAGCTTATAAAATGTGCGGATTATGCGGCTTTACGGGCCAAATAGCACGGAAAGATGACATCATAAAATCAATGACCGACGTAATAACGCACCGCGGGCCTGACTCCAGCGGTGTTTATACTGACGGCAGCATAGCAATGGGTTTCAGGCGGCTCAGCATCATAGACCTTGACGGAGGCAGCCAGCCCATTTACAACGAGGACAAAAGCCTCGTGCTCATGTTTAACGGCGAAATCTATAACTACCGGCAGTTAAGGGAGATACTCATAGCCAAAGGGCATAAGTTCACTACGGAAACCGACAGCGAAGTGCTTGTGCACGGCTTTGAGGAGTGGCACGAAGACCTGCTCAGCAAGCTGCGCGGCATGTTCGCTTTCGCCGTTTGGAACAAAAACGACAAAAGCCTGTTTTTGGCGCGCGACTTCTTCGGCATTAAGCCGATGTACTATACGCAGCAGGGCGGCAGCTTCCTTTTTGCTTCCGAGATAAAGAGCATGCTGCAGTTCCCCGGCTTTAAAAAAGAGCTTAACCTCGGCATGCTCGACAACTACATCTCCTTTGAGTACCCGGCGGGGGAGGACACTTTCTTTGAAGGCGTAAAGTCCCTCATGCCGGCGCACTACCTGTGGTACAGAAACGGCGAAACGGAAACACGCCGCTACTGGGAGCCTAAGTTCGAGCCTGACGAGAGCATGACGGAGGAGGATGCCGTCTCTGAAATAAGCAAGGTGTTCGACGACTCAGTCGCCGCGCACAAGATAAGCGACGTTGAAGTGGGGTGCTTCCTTTCAAGCGGGGTGGACTCAAGCTACGTTTCAACATATTTTCCGGGGCAAAAAACATTTACCGTCGGCTTTGGCACAGACGAAAAGTACAACGAGATAGGCTACGCAAAAAAGCTCTCGGAAAAGATAGGCCTCGAACATCATTACAAAGTTATAACCCCTGACGAATACTGGGGCAATATCCGCAAGGTACAGTACCACATGGACCAGCCGCTCGCGGACGCTTCGTGCATAGCGCTGTACTTTGTCTCGCAGATAGCGAGCAAGTACGTTAAAGTAGTCCTGTCCGGCGAAGGTGCGGACGAGCTTTTCGGCGGATACAACATCTACCATGAGCCTGACGACCTGGCCGGCTGGCAGAAGCTGCCCTTGTGCGTAAGGCGCGGGCTTTCTTCTTTCGTGAAAAAGCTGCCGTTTTCATTTAAGGGCAAAAACTTCATAATACGCGGGGCGCTCCCACTTGAGGAACGCTTCATAGGCAACTGCAGCATGTTCACCATGGATGAAAAACGCCGCATACTTAAAAGCGGCATCCCGGTAAGGCGCCCGCAGGAGCTTACGAAAAAATATTACGCCCGCGTTGAGGGCGACCCCGTCACGCGCATGCAGTACCTTGACATAAACGTTTGGATGGCCGGCGACATACTGCTTAAGGCCGACCGCATGAGCATGGCAAACTCACTGGAACTGCGCGTGCCTTTCCTCGACAGGAAAGTTTTCGACGTAGCCGCGCGCATACCCAAAAAGCTCAAGGTAAACAGGGAAAACACAAAGTACGCCATGAGGCGCGCCGCGGCAAAGCGCCTGCCGGAACTTACGGCGCAGAAAAAGAAGCTCGGCTTCCCCGTGCCTATACGCGTATGGCTCCGTGAAGACAGGTACTACGATATGGTGAAAAAGTCGTTTAACTCCGCCACCGCCGCAAAGTTCTTTAACACAGGCGCCATAACCCAGCTGCTGGACGACCACAAAAACGGCCGGCGCGACAACAGCCGGAAGATATGGACGGTCTTTATCTTCCTCGTATGGTATGACATTTACTTTAACGGCGTCTCGCATGAACCTGGCGACATGCCTGTTGTAGAATGATTTCGCCTGTTCCGTAATATATTTTATTATAAAAACATATTCACAATTTTATTAAAAACTGCTATAATATTTACAAATTACGACTGTTTATTTATCGTGGGTTTGCTTGAACGCCAAGCATATTTGTATTATACTATATTATAGATATTGATTTTTCCGCTGTTATTGAACGGAGTGATGGTTCCATGCTGAGAAATCTTTCTTTTATCAATATGCTCTTAAGCAATTTCCTGATAATAGGCTTGTGGCATCTTGTTGTTTTTTTCATGTGCCTGAGGATGCCGCTGGCGTCTTTCAACCCCTCTAAAGGGCGCTTTGTACAGAAAGACTGGGAACGCGGCGGCCTGTGGTACAGGGATAAACTGAAAATACAGGTTTGGAAAGACAAACTGCCGCAGTATATAGGCAAAAGCGGTTTTTCAAAACAGCACCTGAACGGGCTTTCCATAGATTACATCGACCGCTTCATCGAGGAAACATGCCGCGGCGAGTGGATGCATATGAAAAACTGCATTTGTTCCATAATCATTTTAATTATCAACCCGCTGCTCGTCGGCTTGGTAACGTCGTTTTTTATAGTGCTCGGCAACCTGCCTTTCGCCATAGTCCAGCGGTACAACCGCTTCAGGCTGCAGATACTGCGGAAACGCCGTATAAGGGAGCTCCAAGGCGGCAGTGTCCGGGAGAATACCGTCACAGCTTAAAAATAATTTTTATCCGGCCCTGTCGCAAACGGCAGGGCCGTTTTGGTTTTAGTACGGCACGCGCTCCGGACCGGAACGCATATTAAAATGGAAGGGATGCTTAGAGACATGGCAAAGCACGCCGCTGCCGCCGCGCTTTTGCTCGCCGTAATCCTGCCCGTCTGCTTTTCGGCAACAGCGGGCGCGGGATTCTTTTCGTATTCGTTAAGCACTGAAAAAGCCGCTCCCGGCGACATCATAAAGCTTTATGCAAACGCAAAAAAGTCCGAAGCAGCGGCGGGGTTCCGCATGAAAATAACTTACGACGAGGACGTTTTAAAGTACATAGGCACCGAAGCGTCAGCGCTTATAAAAAGCGGTACTATGAAAACAAACGACAGTTCTTCCCCTTTATACAGCGTATATGTATGCAACGCTGGTAAAAGCCGCGCACCAAAGCTTTCAGGCAATATCATATGCTACGTTTTCCAGGTTAAAAGCGGCGCGCCGCCCGGCAAAACCGCCGTAGAAGCAGCGGCAGACCAAATCTGCGACTATGACGGCAAAAAGCTGAGTGCCGGCGCGGGCGGAAAACTTTACGTCGATATAACGGAGCAGTCGTCGGGCGAGGCATACCTTGTATCACTCGAGCCGCTTTCGGGCAGGCTGAAGCCGGATTTTTCGAGCGCCGTACACGACTACGCCATGCAGGTGCCTTACAGCGTCTCCTCAGTGGAGTTCAAGGCTTTTGCCGGCAGCGGCGGCAGCGTAAGCATAAACCGCAGGACGCTTTACGCCGCCGGCAAAAGCACGCTGATTACGGTTACGGTGAAGTCTGCCGACGGTAAAAGCAAGGCCTGCTACACTGTAACTGTAAAAAGGGACGCAAAGCAGCCGCGTGCCGCAGAAACCGGTACAAGCAGCCCCATACGGAGTTCCGTTTTACCCCCGCCCGCCGGTTCCGGCGAAAATGTATCCGCCGGCAAGGCAGGCATAACGGCTTCTAAGAGTCAGTCACGGCCGGCCGTAAAGGAGCGGCGCTCATCCTCTGGCGCCGTTGCCGCGGCGGATAACGTAAAAAGCGCGCAGCCCGCGGAAAAAAGCGCCGCCCCAGCAGCCGCCCCGGCGTCGGCAGGCGGGCGCGCGGAAAAGACGCGCGTTGTTTATATAACTGAAAACGGCATGCCGGCATTCATGGGAGGCATGCTTGCCGCGGCCGCATGCCTCGCGTGCGGCGTTGCGCTGGCGCTTTGGCTCAGGCCGCCGGACAAAAAGCGGTAAATTACGCCCGCGTTAAACAATAAAAATTCTTTTTATATCATTATTTATCGTTTAAATAATATAATACGGGATAAAAGATAATATGCTTGATACAGTGGTAAAAGTGCGCCTGCGTTATCCGCATAATCCTATACGATATTTTTAACATACTTAAGTCAGGATGGTGAAAACTATGGATAATAATTTCATTACGTTTACTATCGGTAAAAAAAAGAACATAGCCCTTATAGCGCACGACGGCAAGAAGAAAGAACTCATCGACTGGTGCGAGCAAAACAGGGATATCCTTAAAAACCACTCCCTCTGCGGCACCGGCACTTCCGCAAGGCTTGTAGCGGAAAAAACCGGCCTGCCTGTAAAGGGCTACAACAGCGGCCCCCTCGGCGGCGACCAGCAGATAGGGGCAAAGATAGTCGAGGGCGTTATAGACTTCGTCGTGTTTTTTTCCGACCCGCTCGAGGCCCAGCCGCATGACCCTGACGTGAAAGCCCTGCTCAGGATAGCCCAGGTTTACGACATACCGATAGCGAACAACCGCGCTACGGCAGACTTTATGATACGCTCGCCGCTGATGGGCATGGAGTACGAGCACAAAGTCATAAACTTCCGGCAAAACGTCATAGACCGTGTGAAAGACATGAAATAAAGGGGGTTATGGTATTATGATTACTACAAAAATATCTATAGACACTGTTGAAAAGGTTAAGGAATTTTCATCAATAACCACTAAGGAAAACATCGACGGCGAGCTTGTGCAGGGCATACACATCGTAGACGCAAAGTCCGTCATGGGCTTTTTCAGCCTTGACCTGAGCCGGCCTGTAACGCTTAATATACACTCGGACGATAAAACCATACTCGATAAAATAAGTAAATTTATCGTGGGCTGACCGGGTGCCCGCAGCGCAGGGGGCGCTGCGTCCCAATTATGGATTAACGCCCGCCGTTTGGCAGGCTTATTACCTTTCAGATTGAACACAGGTGGAAGAAAGTGTAAAGCTAAACCAACAAAAATAAATGTGAAAAGGGAATAATATGGCAGCGCCGTTTTATTCCTTCCACCGTGCCAACCTGTAAGGCAGACAAAAAGCCGCGCACGGAAACTTGTTCCATACACGGCTTGAATTTCAAGCTTAACTGTGCCTAACCTTTAATTACCCACTGTACATTATAAGATGTATGGGGTATAATAGTTAAGCAATGCGCGGCTAACGCCGCAGTGTATGGAGGTCTTTTCTCCGTATGCAGGGCAACGGAGGTTTCGGCTCCTTTGCCTGCATTGCACCTTTTTGTGCCTTACAGCTGTTATTATAAACCTTATCTGCCAATATTTCAACTCTTTTTTCTTCTTTACGGTTTTTTCACGGTTTTGCGGGGTTATACCGGCCGTGTGTGCGCAAGTGACTTTTGGCGGGCATACTTGCGGTAAAGCCGTGCCTAAAGGCAAAAATAAAACAGCCACCCTATTGGGTGA
>DHNP01000008.1:86117-95408 GCA_002409585.1 Ruminococcaceae bacterium UBA5413
CTGCGGTTAACAGCCGCATGCTCTACCAGCTGAGCTATTGAGGAATATCGGTGTTGGCACCACCTATTGTCCCGGACCGTTACCAGTCAAGTATCTTCGGCACAAATGAGCTTAACTTCCGTGTTCGGAATGGGAACGGGTGTACCCTCACCGTAAACAATACCAACTTGATTTAATTTTCACCGTCCATCCGGACGACTTATTTATAATACCACAGAAAGTTACCGAATGCAAGCGTTTTTTTAATTTTTTTAAATTTTTTACGCTGCCGCGTTTTCTGACGTCTGGTTTCCGGAGGATGGGTCCTGCTGTGCCTGCGAAGACGGGGCGGAGGAAGCCTTTTCCTCCTCTGAAGATACCGGTTTACCGTTCCCGTCAAGCGTAGTGCCTTTGCCGTATGAATATATGGCCTGCTGCGCCTTGTAATACGACGACGGCAGGTTTTCCGTTTTAACGGCCTTTCCGTTTTTATAGTACGTCCTTGACGCTTTTGCCCTGTAACCCGTCCTCGCCTTCGAAACGAGCTTCACGGTGCCTTTTGCAAGGGACGCGTCCTCGGTATATTTAACCGTTGACGGCGCCTGTATGGTCTGCGTCACCTGTGACGATACCGTTATGGTATCGTACTCAGGCGGGAGGTACCCGTAAAAAGTCGCCGTAAGCGTTTTGCCGGTCGTATTTGTAACTATATACGCGGGGTAAGCGGTAATATTTTTAAACTTGAGGTCGAGGCCCGGGTAGCTTACGGTGGCGTCCTGGCCTATGGGGCAGTAGCCCGACGGTATGGTGTGGTTTGAGCGCACCGTTATCTCCATACCTGAACGCAGCGCCGCGCCGTAAAGCGTCGTCGAAGCCTGGCATATGCCGCCGCCGTACTGCTGTACGGACTTGCCGTTAAGTATGGCTCCGGCCTTTTCGTAACCGTGGGCCTGGTCGCACGAGCCTACTACGCCTAAAAACGAAAACGTACCGCCGGCTTTTACGCACGTACCGTTAACCTCAGACAGCGCAAGCGACATATTGTGCGTGCCGGCCGCGCTGTTTTTAGACACGGTACTGTAACTGCCGAGCTTTCCAAGGCGGCTTTTAAGCTGCTGCAGCGTCAGCTTTGGGCTGACGGTCTTGGCTGAAAGCTCCGCCGTGCCGGTTTTAGCTCCGTTTATAATATTTTTAACGTCATAGAAAAGTTTGTCACCGTCAGCCGAAACGCCATCTTTGCCATCCTGTACGCTGAAAGAGCATGCGCTTTGGTCAAAGCCCGTTACGCTCGGCTCCTGCGCTGAATAAGAAACGCTGTCGGTTATGCTTTTGAGTTTGCTCTTAAGGGCGTCCTCGTCAAGCACCGGCGTCACGCTGTACTTTTTAGCGTTTGACTTAAGGGCGGTTACAAGCTTGTAACGTTCTTCACGGTCGCCCGTGCGCGCATAGGAGTAAGCCTCCTTAAGCACTTCGTCGGTATTGTAAGAAAAACTGAGGTCTTTCCCGGTAATCTCCCAGCTTTTGCTTTCATATGTAATGCGTATATCGTAGCTTGTTTTTGCAAGCGCCCTGCCTACCGCCTGCTTTGCCTGTGCCATGGTCTTGCCGCCGAGGTCAACCCCTGCAACGACTGTTCCGCTGTAAAACGCGTCCGTGTCTATCGAGCTTGAAACTGCCTTGGCATGGCGGTAATTATCATAAGCCGGCTTGCCTACAAAAACGGCCGCCAGCACAACCGCGGCGGCGGCTATGGCAGCCGCGGCTCTGCGGCCTTTACCCGAAGCGGCGGACCTTCGCTCCTCTTCCGTTTTGAAATGATTCCCCGGCATTATAATATTACCCCCGTGTACAAATATCTGAAAATATGCTGCAAAATTGCTTAAAAGAATGCTGCATAAATCAACCAATAAATACAAAAACCATCAAATAATTATATGCCTGCGGCGCGTATATGTAAAGTTACATCTTTATAACATTTTATGTGGACATGTAATGATAATATGTTATAATGGATAAAATAAATTAATACGCGGCAGGCTCTTTGCCGCTCCGATATCTTTTTTACACAGGGAGAGGTGCTTCTTCGTGAATATACTTATACTGACCGCGGCCACCGGGGGCGGGCATCTGCGCGCCGCGCGCGCCGTACGTTCATATGTGCTTGAAAACACGGACGGCAGCAGCGTTGAGGTAGAGGACGCATTGAAAAACATCGGCGCCGGTGTAGACAAGACTATCTGCGACGGTTACCGCATCCTCGCTACAAAGGCGCCGGCGCTTTTCGGGCATTTTTACCGCTTGAGCAACAGGGAAAGCAGCCTGTCGGACATAGTGTGGCGCTTCAGCAGCTCGCACGCCAAAAAGCTCCTGCCGCTCATAAGGAGCCACCGCCCCGACATCATCATTTCAACACATCCGTTCGTTACGGAGATGGTGTCATACCTCAAGGGCGGGGGGCTTGTCAGCGTTCCGCTCATATGCATTATGACCGACTACGGCCCGCACAAGGCGTGGATAGCCGACCACGTTGACGCGTACGTCGTTTCAAACGAGGATATGGTTCCTAAAATGGAAGATATGGGCGTGCCTAACGCAAAAATTTACCCGTTCGGCATACCCGTTGAAAACGTATTCTTCACAAAAAGCGACAAAGAAACCCTGCAGGAAAGGTTTGGGCTTACACCTAAACTTCCTGTCGTACTCATAATGGCGGGGAGTTTCGGCGTGAGCAAGGTTTTGAGGATTTACCGGCAGATATCGCGCTCATCGGCCGCTTTCCAGATAGTCGTGATAACAGGCCGCAACAAGCGCCTTTACAGTATCTTTCAAAAAAAGATAACCGAAAGCCCTAAAAAAACGAAGCTCGTCTTTTTCACAAATGAAGTGGAAAACTACATGCGCGCGGCAGACCTGCTCGTTACCAAGCCCGGCGGGCTTACCGTTTCCGAAGCTTTGGCCTGCAACATACCTATGGCGGTTTTCGACGCCATACCCGGGCAGGAAGAAGACAACGCCGACTTCCTCATCTCACACCATATGGCCGTAAAGCTCGGCGAAAACGACGGCGGAGGCGACGTCGTCGGCAGTCTGCTGAAAGACAGCGCAGAGCTGAACGGCATGCGCTCTTCATGCGAGGGGTTCGACAAGTCGCACTCGGCGGCAAATATCCTTTCTTTAATTAATATTTTATATGAAAATTCAAAAGCCATGGATAAAAATCCGGAATGTTAAAAACTGCCGGCGCGCGCCCTTTGCTTTACACGGGCGCACGCCGGCGGTTTAATTTTTCACATTGGCTTTATCAGTACCTGAGCGGCTGTGTACGCCGCGCACGGGTTTACTTAGGCTCCATGCCGGACTTGCCGTAAAGGTTAAGCCTGAAAAGGCGGGACTCGTCCTCCTGCTTTTCACAGATTATGTAAGCTTCGGCAATCTTGCCGCCTTCAATAATATTGGCAACGCCCACAAGCTGGCTCAGTTTGCTCTTAAGGTTAATGTTGTCGCCGTCACGCGTTACGAGGTAAACGTTTCCCTTACACTCGTCAAGCGCCTTTATGAACGTAGGCACGTCAAGGTCGTGGAGCTGTACAGGTGAAGATGGCATATATATTTCCTCCCTTTTCTTACGCAGTATAATCTCTTTACTCCATTATAGCACGCTGGGCATTTCTGTCAACCAATTCATACCATATAAAAGCCTTTATTTTCAATATAAATATTCGCAAAATAATGTGAATATTTACCATTAAATTACTATACCGCCTCTGCTTTTTCGGGTTCCGCTATGCGCCCTGCCTCAAGCCGTATTATCCGTCCGGCTGAAAAGGCTATTTTCCTGTCGTGGGTTATAAGGATTACCGTTTTTCCCTCTTTGTTAAGTTCGCGCAGTATATCCATAACGGCCCTGCCGGACTCAGGGTCGAGGTTGCCGGTCGGCTCGTCCGCAAGGATTATCGGCGGCTTTGCGGCTATGGCGCGTGCTATGGCGACACGCTGCTGCTGGCCGCCGCTCATCTGCGTAGGCAGGTGGTGCATCCTGTCCGAAAGGCCCACCCTTTCGAGCGCTTCTTCCGCCATGCGGCGGCGTTTTGCTTTGTCTACCTTGCGGTAAATAAGGGGAAGCTCGACGTTTTCAAGCGCGCTGCAGCCGCTTATGAGGTTAAAACTTTGGAATATAAATCCTATGGTGCGGTTCCTTATGCGCGTGAGCTTCTTTTCCCTCATGCCGGAAACGTCTTCCCCGTCGAGAAAATACGTTCCGGAAGTCGGCGTGTCAAGGCAGCCTAAAATATTCATAAGCGTTGACTTTCCCGAACCAGAAGGCCCCTCTATGGCCGTAAATTCCCCGTGCATTATGTCAAGCGAAACACCGTTAAGTGCATTGATTTTTTTACCGTCGAGTTCGTATGTTTTATAGATATTATTTACTTTTATAAGATTTTCCATAAAATCACCTTAATGCAGACAAAGATATTTAAATCTTCTTAATTGATATATATTAAACTTGTAAAGTTTAATATAGGGAAAGCGAGGAAAACAATTTGCTCAATAAATACTGGGGGCAATTCAAAAGCGGAACGGACATACGGGGCGTTGCCAGCAGCGGCGTGGAAGGCCAGGCGATAAACCTGACAGACGACAACATAGAAAAAATGGTCTTCGGCTTTGCGCTTTGGCTCAGTGAAAAAACACACAAGCCTGCCGGCGGCCTTACTGTGTCGCTCGGGCATGATCCGCGCATTTCTTCCGAAAGGATACGTTCCGACGCGATAAGCGCTTTTGCCGCGTCGGGGATACATGTTTTAGACTGCGGCATGTGCTCCACGCCGTCCATGTTTATGACGACGGTAGACCTTAAGTGCGACGGCGCTTTACAGATAACCGCGAGCCACCACCCGTTTAACCGTAACGGGCTTAAGTTTTTTACAAGGGACGGCGGGCTTGACTCAGCGGATATAGAGTCCGTGCTGCTGCACGCGCAGAACGGGGACAGGCCGCCCAAAGGTTTCGGCAATGTTGAAAAAATAAATTACATGGAAACGTATTGCGCCCACCTGCGCGAGCTTGTAAAGCGCGGGGTAAACGCGCGGGACTACGAGCACCCTCTTGCGGGTTTCCACATAGTAGTGGACGCGGGCAACGGCGCGGGCGGCTTTTACGCCGACGACGTACTGAAGCCCTTGGGCGCGGATATATCCGGCAGCCAGTTCCTCGACCCGGACGGGCTTTTCCCTAACCATATCCCAAACCCGGAAAACGAAACCGCCATGCGCTCCGTGTGCGATGCCGTCAAAAGGGCAAAAGCGGACCTCGGCGTCATCTTCGACACGGACGTCGACAGGGGGGGCGCGGTAGACGCACGCGGCGACGAGATAAACCGCAACAGGCTCATAGCCATAGCTTCCGCCATAGCGCTTGAGGATGCCCCCGGCGGCACAATAGTGACAGACTCCATAACCTCCACCGGCCTTAAGGACTATATAGAAAAAACGCTCGGCGGCAAGCACCGCCGCTTTAAGCGCGGTTACAGGAACGTTATAAACGAAGCCTTACGCCTTAACAGCGAGGGCGTAAACTGCCCGCTCGCCATAGAAACCTCAGGCCACGCCGCCATGAAAGAAAACTACTTCCTTGACGACGGCGCATACCTCGTAACTAAAATAATAATCAAATCCGCAAAGCTCCGCCAGGAAAACAAGTCGCTTGAAGACCTGCTTGCGCCGCTTGCGGAGCCGAAAGAAGCAAAGGAACTGCGTTTCCCCGTGAAAGAAGAAAACTTCAGGGCTTACGGCAAAAAAGTAATAGAAAGCCTTGAAAAATACGCGGAAAGCCAGGAAGGCTGGGCCGTAGCGCCCGACAACTGCGAGGGTATACGCGTGTCGCTCGGCAAGGCGCAGGGCGACGGATGGTTTTTGCTGCGCCTCAGCGTACACGACCCCATAATGCCGCTTAACATCGAAAGCGACAGCGTGGGCGGCGTCAAAAAAATACTTCAAAGCCTTTCAGTTTTTCTTAAAACCTGCGGCGGCCTTGACCTTTCACCGCTCGGTATATGACAGGTATTTTAATTTTTTATTTTAAATGTTCTACGCCGTGAGGTAAACGAGGTGTGCGACACACGGTATGGTTTCGCCCTGCTGTGACGAAGTAGGGGACATGAGCGCGCCGGTACCGATGAACACGACCCGGTGCAGCCGCCCCGCCTCCATCTGCTGCAGTATGGGCGAGCATAGTATGGCCGCGCTGCAGCCGCAGCCGGAACCGCCAGCGTGTACGTCCTGCTTTTCGCGGTCGTAAATCATAAGCCCGCAGTCGTTGTGCACTGGGGCAATGTCGACATGGTCCGCTCTTGTAAGCTGCTCAAGCAGGTCACTGCCCACTTTGCCGAGGTCGCCCGTCAAAATCAGGTCGTAGTCGAGCGGCCCCGTCCCGGTATCTCTGAAAAAGTCAAGCAGCGTCCCCGCTGCGGCGGGAGCCATCGCCGCGCCCATGTTGTTAACGTCCTTTATGCCGTAGTCAGTTATGCGGCCGAAAGTAACGGAGCTTATGCCTACTTTGGCGTTAAGGTTTTCATTGCGCGTCCCAATAGTTACAGAGCCGGCCGCCGTAGCCGTCCACTGTGCCGTGGGCGTGCGCTGGCCGCCGTACTCAAGCGGGTAGCGGAACTGGCGCTCGGCCGAGCAGAAGTGCGACGACGTCACCGCAACCGCCTTTTTAGCCGCGCCGGACTCCACAAAAAGCGACGCCACAGCCATGGTCTGCGCCATGGTTGAGCATGCCCCGAACTGCCCTAAAAACGGGATGTTAAGCCCCTTTAATCCGAACGTTGAGGATATGCACTGGTTCAAAAGGTCTCCTGCAAATATGCAGTCTATATCGCTGTTTTTAAGGTTTGCCTTTCGCAGGGCGATGTTTACGGCTTCGTTCTGCAGGCGGCTCTCCGCCTTTTCCCAGCTTTTTTCACCGAGCGTAGTGTCGTTGTAGTTTTTATCGTAGTACCGCCCGTACGGCCCCTCGTACTCTTTTTTACCTACTACGGAAGCAAAGCTGAGTACAGCCGGTTTAGTCTGCAGCTCTATAGTGTACTTGCCCTTTCTTGACGGCATAAAGGTACCCCCCTTAAAACTTTCAGTACAGTTTAAAGAACCACAGTATAAGCCCGTAGATGACCGATGCCGCAGTCCCGTAGACAAGCACAGGCCCCGCTATGACGAACATTTTTCCGCCTATGCCTATTACATAGCCTTCGTTTTTAAACTCCATGGCAGGCGCCACTATAGAGTTTGCGAAGCCGGTTATCGGCACGAGTGTGCCGGCTCCCGCGTGCTTTGCGATGTTGTCATAGATGCGCAGCGCCGTAAGCACCGCGCTGAGCGCCACAAGCGTTATGGAAACGAAAGCCGATGCGTCTTCGAGGCTTAAGCCGAGCGACATGTAAAGGTTCCTTATAAGCTGCCCCAGCGTGCATATGGCGCCGCCGAAAAGGAACGCCATCGACATATTTTTCACTGTGTTTGTTCCGGGCGATGCCTTCTGCGCCATCTTCTTATATTCGCTTTTTGAAACGGTCATTTTCTTTACACCTTCCTGATAAAATTCTTATATTTATACTGCCAATGTAAAACAAAAATATGCGCGGGATGCAGATTATCCCACGCATATTTTAATATCGTTTTATTTTAAAATTTTATTTTGCCGCGCTGTCTACAACCTTTTGCGCCGGCGACGTATCGTCCGCCACGCACAGCACGACGTACCTGCCTTTTTCAATTATAAGCGGTTTCTTGAGCTTTTCGAGTTCCGCCGGAACATAGTCCTTGTAGCTTTCCTTCTGCGTTTCCACGCGTTTTTGCACGGCTTCTTTCACCGTACCGGCGGCTTTCTCGTCTTTTCCTTCAAAAACAGCCACTTCTTCGGCGGTAGCGCCGGTGCTCTCGTAAACTTTCGCTTTCGTCACGCTTGCCGCATCAAGGCCGTATATAGTCAGCGCGGTCTTTTCCTTTACTTCAGACATCTGGTCTTTAAACGTTACGGCTTTCATTATGCCGTCGGCGACACTGTCCACGTCCATACTCACGTTTGCCTGTTGCTGTGAGCAGCCCGCGGCAAACATCAAAACAAAAATAATAATACCTATATTTAAATAACGTTTTTTCATTTTTCGTCCTTCTTTTATATTATCAGTTATATGCCGTCCGCTCCGCTGCGCAAAATTAAAGATCACGTATGCTCCTGCAGGTAGCCGCACCATTTGCCGCAGTACTGCGCGTTAAGATGCACCCCGTCCAGAGAAGCGCCCTCGGGCAAAGCCCCGGACCCGTCGGCCACGGCCGACGCCACGTCAAGGTAGACGGCGTTTTTGTCTTTCGCGAGTTTTTCAAGCCTGCCGTTAAATTCCCGTATCTTAGCGTTATTATAAATCTTGCTTGACTCCGACTTTTTTGCGGAGACCGGCATTATAGACTGGACGTATATTTTTACGCCGGAAGAGCCTTTTTTGATGTCGTCGATTAATTTCCCGTAGTCGTCGAAAAATGTCTGCGAGCTGCTCCAGCCAAGCTCGTTTATGCCGAACATTAGGTAGACCTTGCCGAAACGGTTTTTTTTGACAGCCTGCACGGCAGTGTATTGCCTGCCGCCCGAGGAAACAATTTTTTTAGTATAGACGGTGTCTACCATAAGCCCTTTGCCGGCATAGTATGATGCCCCGTCGAGGCCGTCGTAATTCCTAAGCCCTTCGGTAAGGCTGTTGCCTATAAACACGGCATCTTCAAACCAGCCCTCGCCGGCCTTTGCAGTGCTCTCAGGTGGCAGAGCGGAAGACGGTGCTTCTGAAGAAACAGCCGCTTTACTCTCCGTTTTTGACGCAGGCGGTACGGATACCGCAGACACGGCGGGAGGTTTCTTGCTTACGGGCGCGGCTGCGTGTTCCGAGTACCCCGTGTTTTTAGCCGCTATGGCTGTGCCGCCAAGGTTCACGCTGCGGGCGTAAGACCCGTTAAACGCAGTCGAGACACCGGCCGCGGTAAAAAACGCGGCCGCCGCGACGCAGGAGTAGACCGCCGCTTTTTCCATAAGGAAATATCTTCTCGCTCTCTGACGCATTAAAAACACTCCGTCTATATAAAAGGCTGCGCACCGGGCGCATCCGTAAATTACTGCTTTAAAATGTCAAGCCCTTATCCATAATATTCCGTAATGAAATTCTTATTACATTTTAATTATACACTCATTTATTTAAATTAAAAGTTAAAATGGAAAAAACGCAGATGACAGTTTTGTCACCTGCGTCAGAGTGAAGACAAAGTATCG
>DHNP01000033.1:0-27541 GCA_002409585.1 Ruminococcaceae bacterium UBA5413
AACGGCGTTTTGTCTTCAGGCTGTGAGAAGGTTTACGCCTTCTCTTTTTTAATTTAAATTAAAGAGTGAAATTTAAATCTTATAATAGTACCTAAAATAAGCAATACTCACGTCCAATAACTTAGGTGAAAGGAGGCCTTTTGAATGAATGATAACGCTGATTTAGAGGAAGTACTGTTTAACCTGATTTTGTCGGATAAAATCACCGTTTTCGACCTTGACTATGGATGCCGTTCAGCGTTCCCCGAACTGTATGTTGCTGAATTCAGAAAAACACGTTACTTTCCCGAACGGCATTACAGAGCGCTTGAAAAACTAAAGAATGATATTAACAATACAAAAAATGAAGAATTAAAAGCCGATCTGTTCCATTTATATATGACTTATAAAGAGCCGTATGTGGAACCTTGTAAATAAGGATGTGATGAGAAAATTGGATTCATATTCTTTGCTTGCAGACACAATCTGCCGTCTTCTTTTATCAGGGCGCATTTCCGTGTTTGATTTAACTCAGCTAGCCCGTTATTACGATAGCCGTTTTTATTTTTGCGAGCTTACGCGCATTAAGTGCTCAGGCGGAAATTATGAAGAAACACTTAAACGTATTTTATTTGAACTCACTGAAATTAATGATATACTGAAAAAAGAAATCATGTTATCACAACTTTTTAAGTATTGCGAGGCAAACGGTATGTCATTAAGAAATTTTAACCCGTTTTATTGCAGACAACGTGAATTAGAATACTACAAATCCGAAATTTTAAAGCTCACAGAAAAGCTACTGGAACAGGAAGCTAAAGATTCCTCAATGCAATTAAGTGATGGATTCGCGGCCTTTTTATCCGAATATTTAAACCAGCATACACACGTAATGGCATTCCACAAATATGAAAGCCATACGGATATATTCATGGTTAAGTATAAGGACAATCCTATCTGGAATTATATGGCGAGCGAAATCTATTTCTATAGGTTAACAAATAATCAAAATCCGTTACACTGCGCGCATGTAAATATAAAGGAAGAAGCGCTGACTGTAAGGATTGGCGACTTTATCGTAAACAGCTATGACATAAACCGTGGATATGGCTCAATACTTATGGATTACCTTAAAGAATTTTCCGAAGCACGGGGAAAAGTAAATATAACAGGTTCACTCTCCCCTTTTGATTTAAGTACACATAAAGAGCGGTTACTACACTTCTATAAAAAGCACGATTTTATTATCTCAAAGCCAAACGATAAAGGTTGGTGTTCTATTCAATGCAATCTTAAAAAATAGTTACAAGTTCATATTGTTGTTTTGAGAAGGTTCACGCCTTCTCATTTTTTATGTAAGGAGTGATGTTATGAGTGAAAAAATCAAATCACTGAAACGGTCGGTCAGCCGTGATGAAGAAAGGATACGTAAAATACAGGAAGAAATCAAGTCCAAGAAAGAAAAAATTAAAGAACTTGAAAATGCGGAAAATTTAAACCGCCTGAACGCCCTATCGGCAAAAGGATATGCGGTCGATAAAATCATCACCGCTATAGGCAATAAAGATACCGGCGCACTTATTGAACTTGTCGGCAGAAAAGGAACAGCAGAAGAAAGCGGAACCGGTTCCGCTTTTGAAATAAAAAAGGAGGATACATTGAATGAATAATTTACTTGATATGCTTGTCAAAACTGGTTACGAGGTAAGCAGCATTGGAAATGACGTGCTGCCATGCACATTAAGGATTGGTAACGAGCCAATCGGTTTTTTGCTCGGCGACTTATCCGTAAGGCTTCTGCCTGAACATGAAAACGAACGGGCACGGTTAACTCCGGTAATAAATTTTGCAGCAGAAAACAGAGGTGCTGAGCCGATAGGTGAAGAATTCAAACTTTCCCAGTATAAAGACGTTATTTTTACCGCCGCATTTGATTATAGTATCTGCAAGCCTTTATACAATGTTTATCGCCAGGACAAGGATAAAACCCTGACACTTCTTAATTCATCCGAAGACAAAGCAGAGGCGGCGCGCGACTTTGCTTCACGTTCCGGCCTTGTTGACGGCAACATTACTCCTCAGCGCGAAACGGACCGTATAGGCAAATTTATAAAATTCGTTAAAGATAAAGGTTATGCATTCCGCGAAAACCGCGAGGACGCAAACAGGGCCTACGATATTATCGATAAAGACGGCCATATTGCAGGCTTTATCGGTAAAGACAACAAGGTTACTATTACCACCGACAACAAAAGGATAAACCGCACGTTAAGGGACGCGTATATTGATTCGAACACAGACAATAACATGCTGCCAAGCTTTTTTGAAAAGTTAAAGGAGCGCCTCAAAGAAATTGGGCTTGCACTTAAAGTAATTTTCACACCTCATGGAAAACATTTTGCCATCAACAACAGGCAGCAGCAGGAGGTTGCCTCCGTAAGTGAAACACGGCATACCGTTACATATACCGACGCGGCTACAAACGAACAGAAAGCACAGATTGATGCGCTCGTTGATGAGTTACGTAGTGAATCGCACGAAAAAGAATTTCCCTCCGCTGAAAAAGAAACAACAAACAGAACAAAAGCAGAGCCGCAGAAATTAGCAGCCACGGCAGCTGAGGTACGTAATGTGGCCGAAGCCGTCCTTTCTGACAGTGAGATGGCAGCAGTATTTTTCAACACTGTACTGTCGAGCCCTGATTTTGTTTCAAGGTTAAGTGAAAAAATGAAAGATATGCCACAACAAGTAAAGAATGAACACGCACCGGAAAAGCAAAACCCTAAAGCAAACGATATTAAGCAGGAATTTAGTCGCTATTATGGCTTGCTCCAAACAACATTCGGGTTCAACTCGGAAAAATATAACAATATTTTATTCGAGATGAAAGAAAAATTCGGAACGACCGACCCGAAAGAATTCAGGGCCATGCTCCAAGAAAATAAAGTTAATGAAAACACCGCGCTTAGGGGCAGGCTACAGACTTCACAAAATATTGCCAATATAAAAAACAACGCACAGCAGCATGAAAATACGCACGAAAAGGAGAGGGCATAATAATGTTAGCCAAAGTGTCAGCATACCTTGAAAAGTTGGGCTATACTTCAGAAGAACAAGGCAGTCTAGAGAAATACCTTGTCGTTTTTAAAGACGGGCATCCGCTTGGGTTTATACTATCCGATTTATCAGTACGATTAGTTTCGGATGTTAAAGGTGCTGAAAACATTTCTGAAATCTTAAACTTCCTTAAGAAAAACCGCGACAGGCAGAGCGTTGGCAACGGAGAATTTTTGTTAGGCCTTTTCTGCGACAATAAATTAACCACTTTTTATGACGAAAAGGACCGGATGGTACGTTATGCCACATATATTTTTGATGAAAAGACAGGCGAAGTTAGCAGCACGATTTTTGAATCGTATGACGATGCTGCCTATAGGTTTGTAACGCAATCGCATATGATAGATTTTAAAAAGTACCTGCCAAAGCGGGACAGCTTTTCCGAAAAAATACGCAAACGTATTATAAAATATCTGATGTCTAAATCAAAAGCGGAGCAGATTTAAGCTGTTCCGCTTATTTCATGGGGGTGATAAAATGTCCGTAAGCAGAAAAACAGGAAAAATATATTATACTGATGATGAACTGAAAGCGGCACTTGACAACAATAATGCCCTTAACTACGCTGTTTCACGCGGGTATAACCTGATACGTATTGGTAACGAGTATCATTTGAAGGAACATGACAGCATGGTATTCAAACAGGACGGCAGCTGGTTTTGGAACTCAAAGGGATTACACGGAAGGGCGATAGACTTCATACAAAATTATGAGGATAAAACTTATCCTGAAGCAATTTGCATACTTGCAGATACGATTGACCGCCCAGCGCCTGTTGGGCCGGTACATACTGTGAACGTATCTGCTGAAGAAAAGCCTGAATTTATACTCCCTGAACGCGCGGAAAATTACAGAAACATGTTTGCTTACCTGATTAAGGAAAGGTGCATAGGCCATGAACTTGTTAAAGGTCTCGCAGAGAACCACAAAATATACCAGGGCATAACGTATAATAAGCTTAAAATCATCGGATACGATAAAGGCGGAAACGCAATGTATTCGGTTAAAGAAAGATTCCATGACGATTTAAAAGATATACCCACAGTGCGCAGTGACATTAATACAGGCGAAACAGGCGCTCCATTTCGTAACGCTGAGTGCATTGCTCCGGCTGCAATTAACGAATTACTGGGAAGCGGGCAGATACGAGCTTTTCAAAACCTTGTAATGGTTGGATATGATGATAAGGGTACTCCCCGATATGCTTCCATGCGCTCAATGAACTCCACCGGAAAAGCTGTCAAGGTAGATGTTACAGGTTCAAATAAGAGCTTCCCTTTCGTAATTAAAGGCAAAGACGGATTTAATACCGTATGCGTGTTTGAAAGCCCTATAGAGGCGATGAGTTACAATTCTCTATGCCAAATTACGGACAGTAAGCGCATTGACTGCCCAATGATATCACTCGGTGGGGCAGCGGCAACTCAGGCTCTTGACAGGTATTTGAAATGGCATCCGGAAATACATAACATTGTAGTCGGGCTTAATAACGACAGTAAAAAGTTTGGCCATGAAATAAACGCCGGCCTGAACGGAACAGAGAAAATAAAAAATGAGTATGGCCATGATTACAGCATTACCATTCATAAGCCTTACTTGGATGACTGGAACGACGTCCTGAAAAACTACCGCAGGAATATTGAAGGGAAAATTTTAGGGCAAAAGCACTCAAAATATAAACAGACGGAGAAAACAGATATATCAATCTAAAAGGAGAATTCTTATGTTTTTTAAAAAGCATGCAAAGAAAAACAATCCTTCGGAGTTTATAAGCCGTAAAGATGTAATTGAAAACATTCTTACGATGTCCAATGGCCTTTCACATGGAATAACTGATTCTGAAACATTACAACACTGGCATGGCTATCTTGAAAACATTTTCAAAATACATTTTCCAGTTTTTATTTTGTAGCAACAAGACAGCAAAATAAATCATAACGGAGGAAAACAAGTGGGAAACATAAAAATCACCGGCCTGCCCGCCATTGTTTCTCGAAGAAATCGCATTACGCTTGATTCGAAACTCTGCAGCTACTTTGGCATACCGAATGATGGACTTGTCCGAGCACAAATTAATAGCGACAGCATTTTAATATACCCGGAAAACCTGGTAAAACCTCAAACAATCGTTAAGCAAGTATCCATTCGGCGTTTTAACCTTCCTACATCCTGGGCAGAAAAAAACGGTGTAGTTATTGGGCAGTACGCTTATCTTATTGCGGCAGATGCCGGCATACAAATACGTATAAAACCGTGGTCTGCAGAACAGTGCCGCCAATACGATGTGTGCGGTATACCAATCAAAATAACACACATGCACGTTTATATACCAAAAAGCATTTGGGGGCTTTATGGGATAGAGGCAGATTACGGGCTTATTGTGCAAGAAACACAGGGCAGCCGCATAATTATGCGAAAATACACCCCGATATGCCAACGTATGCCGGTACAGGTAAGGCACAGATGCATTCCTATTAGCCCTGAGTGGTTATCGTTAAACGGTCTTATGGATGATGCCTCCATATGGCTTTATGGCATAAATGGCGGGATTGTATTATCTGTACGGCCAGCCTGCAATGAAGACTTTAATGATTTTTAATATTATGCCGGGGCAGCTATCCTAAACAGATACTGCTCCGGCTTTTTTATTTGCTGTAACTTAAAACCGGAACTGGCTCCGGTTTTAAGCTTTTTGTCGTTCTAAATATTGCTAATTGTTAATTCTTATGGTAAAATAATTGTAATGTTACGTAAGAAGGTTGTCTGATGTTGAATTATTATGAGGTTTTAGGCGTGAGCGAAGACGCTACCACTGAGCAAATAAAGACCGCATACAGAGAATTAGCGAAGAAATATCACCCTGACGTAAATAATGCGCCAAACGCAGCAGCTTTCTTTAGGCTCATAAATGAGGCCTATGAAACATTAATTGACAGCAATAACAAAGATAGATATGATAAAGAATCAGCTAATAATACTGATGATTCAACATCATTTCAAAATAATATTGTATATACATCATATGATCTTAAGGTAATGGATATTGAGAGAATGATACATGAACATGCAAAGAACAGAGCAGAATATGAAAATGATGTGCGGACTTTATTCAAAATGCATACAATCCCAGTTAAAATAATTCTAGTGCTAGTAAGAATTTTCCTTGCACCATTTATTCCTATTTTTTCACTTGCTTTTTTTATTTTAAAAGGAATATCTTGCATAGCTTCCGTTCTATCTAAAATTCTATCAGTGGGTTCAATATTATTAGCGGCTTTAGCAATAGTTAGAAAGGGCCCTTTTGAGGATTATGTTGGCAATAAACTGTTACCAGTTGCCATATTAATGGTGGCAGCAGTTATTTTATACTTTTTACCGAAATTCTTATCTTTTGCAACGGATAAATTAGAAGATTTTTTAGATGATTTTAAAGATTACATAGAACAGCTTAGCTTTTTATTTAAAAAGGAAAAATAAAAATTTTCCTTGCAATTTTCTTTATATTGGAGTATAATTTCTACGTGGACATAAAAAAAAGACATCCACAGGGGAAGAATCACCACCTAAATGATTAATCCCCATCCGCCATAAAGGTACATGCATACCGTTATGACTTGTGAACGCCGATTGTACGTAGTTTATTTTACTGCGTTTTTCGGATAGATGCAAGCCTGTACCTGACTTGACGGAGGGTTCAGGCTTTCTTTTTTGTCCCATCATCCACAACAGTAAATGTTGTGTACCTCTTGTTACGGCTTCTGCGCCGTTGCGCGAGGTTGGCGCAATTTGAAAAATATTTCAAACAATCACCCAACGATTGTTGAAATCATAGTGTAATGCAAAGACTTTCCCGCTTAGGTGTCGGTAAACATAGAAACCGCGAGCTGCAACACAGACGCATTTGCGACCAACTGCATGTTGCTCCGAAATGGCATACCGGAATTGGCGATGAGCTAAGCGGGGAATAATGATACTTCTGCCTTGAACACCTCACGGCATTGGGCAGGCCCGTTCCGAAAGTATGAGCGCTGGACAGTTATTATGACTGCACCAATGTGATTGCTTGCCAGCAATCCTTTGCAGGACACACACAAACCTTTATGATAATCTCCTGCCGCTTTATGCGGCGGGGCGTTATCATAAAATTAAGAGTCTCAAAGATATGGACTTTTAATTTTGCGATAACAACAGTTATCACTGGTGCGAGAGGCGGGACTTGAACCCGCATGGACGTTTAATGGTCCACAAGAACCTGAATCTTGCGCGTCTGCCAATTTCGCCACTCTCGCAGATATGTTTATATTTTACCATACGCCTATAGCCGTGTCAATAGCTTGAAAACAAAAACAGGGGCCATGCCAGCCGGCACAGCCCCAAATGGAACAACATGAAAATCAGAAAATACTCCTAAAAAGGTTAGCGGTTCCGTTCCAAACGGACTGCACCCATTCTTTAAACCCGCTGTTTTTCTTTCCGGTATTTTGGCCTGTACTTACAGGCTCTGCCTCCACAGTCTTATCATCGGCTTTTATTTCAGCGGTTTTCATAACGAACTTGAGCTGCGTATCCGCCCCGTCGGCCGCCTGTGTAAATATCTTATAATCGTCCGCAAGATTTAAATAAACATCCTTCCTCGCTATAAGGTCGTCGGCATCGTCAAGCTTTTTAGTATAACTGTCGACCGTACCATCTTTTTTGAAATCGTCGAGCGTGTCGAAAGTATTCTTAAATACCGATACGGTAGCCGGAGCCATTGTCTTTTTAAAGATATCCATTATACTGCGGTTACTGTTTATATCGTCCTGCATTTTTAGCAGCGTTTTTGTTGTTTCGGGCAGTTTATGCAGGCTTGCGTTCATTGCAGGCTCGCCGAGGCTGTCTTTAAGCGCCTCAAGCACCGGCCGCACATCGTCGAGGTCATTCTGCAAAGTGGGTATCATGTTTTTGGCGTTCTTTATCTTCGGGTCGTCATACTGCTTAAGCAGGTCGCGCATGATGCTTATATTTTCACTGTTGCCGTCGAGGTCTTTTTTCATATCTTTAATCCTGTTGCCCCAGTGTATAAGGTAATCCGTCTGGTCTTTGTCGAGTATTACGTCCTTAAGCCCGTCAAGGTCGTCCTCTATGGTGTCTTTGTCGTCATCATCGTCGCCTACCATATCGTTAAGGTCGTCTTTAAGGTTCTCTATATATTTATTCTCATCGCTCAGGCTGCCTAACGCGCTTTCAAGTTTATCCTCATAGTTGTCGCCAAGTTCATCCGCGAGGTCCTCCTGCAGCTGCCCGGCGTTCCCAAGCATGTCATTGAGCTTGTCGGCAGTGCCGTCAGCAGCTGCTGCGGCAACTGTACTGATAACGGCTGACTTTGCATTAGCATCTAATTTGTTTACAGCGTTACCTGCCGCTTTTATGATATCTTCAGCAGGCAGAACCGTGTCAGGGTTTTCTTTGAGGATAACCGGTATTATCTGCGCCGTCAAAGCGCTGATTTGTTGTTCATCCAACGGTAATTCTTTTGCCAAAGTAGACAGCGCACCCAAAAGGCTTTTTACTTTTATTTTTCCATCGGTTCCAACGATACCCTGCAAATATTTGCTGTCAATATCATAAGTACTCAAAATACCTGATAGGGAGCTTGCCGAAACCTCAGCATCGGGGTTGCTCTTGGCAAACGGACCCTTAAGTTGGCCCATTATTGCGCTTTTAAGGTCACTGTTTAAATTTAAACCATTTACATATGACAGCAATTCGCTTATATTAATATTTCCGTTTTTATCCGCCATGCCTTTTATTTGTGAAGCGAGTATTTTTTCAAAGTTGCCGTCGCGGTTTAGGTAATTTTCCATAAGCGCTTGGATGTCGCTGTCGTCAAGCTGTATTCCCGTAAGGCCGGAATCGGAAAGCCCGTCAAGGCTCTCCATAAGCTTAGACAGGTCGCCCTGTATACCGCTGCCCGTAAGCTTGCTTATGGTGTCAAGGCTCGAAGTGCTCATGTGGTTTTCTATACGCTCAGCATCGTCGATTATATCATCAAAGCTGTTGTAAAGCTTGTCGTAGTGGTTGAGGGCTTTAAGCACATGGTTCAGCTTTACCATGTCAAACGTTTCTATCTCGTCGTAATCATTTAGCAGCGTCCTGCCTTTTTCTATATTTTCATCTGTAAGCCTACCGTTTATTCCGCGAAGGACTTTATTATCAAGCAGGTACTTTATGTCGGCCTTGTCGAGGTCTGAAGTTACGCGGTCATAAAGTTTTATGTTATCGTTTGTCACATAGTCAGACGCAAGGTCAGTCATTTTTAAGTCCAATTTATAAAAATCAAAGACGTCGTCTATAAGCAGGCGCGCGGCGGCCGTCCTGTCAGAGTTCGTAAATAACGAACGAATGCTTTTATCGGAATCAACATTATCAATATCATCCTGTATTTTTTTCAGCTTGTTAAGGTTTGTTCTCATCCCGTCTATATCCGTTGAGTCTTTGAGCTTGTCGGAATCTATAATCTCCGGCGTTGCGGCCACAGCTATGGTATCAAGTGAAAAATTTGTAACGTCGGCTTTTATGTCAAGCTCTTCCGGAAAATCAAGGTCGCTTAGCTCCGGTATATCGCTGTAGCTTGTAAGCTGCAGGCTGTCATTGAGGCCCGGCATTGTAACAAAAGTTACAAACTGGTTTTTGCCGTCGGAAATAAGCTTGCCATCACTCAATTTGACGTTCTTAAAAGTATCCGACGGCAGCTTCGTCATAACCACGGCCGTCATGGGCGTGTACATGACCGTATCTTTGCCGCTTACTTTAACCGTGTGTTTTTCGTTGTTCTTTATATTTACCTTTATTTCAACGGAGCCGGACTTTCCCGCAAGCTTCGCTGGGGATATTTCTTTTCCGTTAAGGTAATAGGCAACCGAAACGGTGAGCGGCAATTTTTTGTCTGTAGTCCCTTCATAATAAATGTTGCTGCCGGTTTTGCCGACGCTCGAAGGGTCAAGCTGCCACACAAGGCTGCCGCCGTCTCTCACGGGGTTTTCATTAGATTTAACGTTTTTGATTCCATTAAGGTCGGATTTGTCTAAAAACTCGGCGGCTGCGCCGTCACTGTGCAGCCAGTCCGACACCGTTGTACTCTTAAGCCGGCCGTTAGCGTCCAGCGTAGAGTAAACCGTTTCATCTTTTTGGGTTGCGGCGGCGCTTGCGAAAGCCGTCCCGCCTGATGACATTGCCATTACTGCTGCCAAAGCTGCGCAGCCTATCCTGCCGGCTGTTTTGACGGTATGTTTTTTCATTGTAATTACCTCCGTTGAAAAAACTTATATTAAGTATTTCTCCAGTGGAAAGTCAGCTTATTTATTATCGGTTCGGTAACGTACAGCACTGCCGGAAGCATAAAGATTATTACACCGGCGCTTATGAGTGCGCCCCTTGCCAGCATTGAACATATACTCTGTATCATGCCTATCTTTGAAACTATGGAAACGCCGAGCGTCGCGCAGAAAAACACGAGCGAGCTTGTCACTATAGACGGGAACGAAGTCCGCGATGCTACTTTTATCGCTTCAAGCCTGTTTAGGCCCTTCCTCAGCTCTTCTTGGAACCTTGTCGTCATAAGTATGGAGTAGTCTATGGTTGCGCCAAGCTGTACGCAGCCTATGACTGTAGGCGATATAAACGGTATGACTGTCCCTGTAAAAAACGGTATGCCGAGGTTTATGCATATAGCGAGTTCTATGATGGCGACAAGTATAACCGGTATAACTGCCGACTTGAACAGTACGGCTATCAAAAGCACTATGCACAGCATAGAAATGTTATTGGTAACTTTGAAGTCAACGGATGCCGTGTCTATGAGATCTTTCGTCATGGCGCCTTCACCTGTCAGCTGTGCTGTCTTGTCATATTTTTTTATTATCTTATTTATCTCGTCTATCTGGTTGTTCTCATTGTCTTCCGCTGACTTGTACTTTGAATTTACCATAACGAGCTGGCGTCCGTCTTTTTTGCATAAGTCTTTTACCTTTTGCGGTATGAATGAATCAGGTACCGCTGGCCCAACTATGTCATCATAAGCGAGGGTGCTTTCCACGCCGTCAACTTTCTTTATTTCCGATATCATATCCGCGAGCTTATACGACGGGAGACTGTCATTAACTATGGCAAAATGCGTCGTAGCCATATTGTAGTCTTTTTTAAGTTTGTTAGTCGCAACTATGGAGTCCATCGTTTCCGGCAGCGAACGGTCAAGGTTGTAGTACACCTGCGTTTTAGACTGCGACCAAACGGCCGGAAGTATCAACAGCAGGCCGAGCACTACGAGCACCCACCTGTGCCGTAAAATAAAGTCCGAACCTTTTGTAAAGTCAGGTATCATTATTTTGTGAGTGTATTTATGTATCGGCTTGTCAAAAAGAAGTATGAGCGACGGCAGAACCGTTACGGTAGTTATAATGCCGAAAAGCACGCCTTTCATCATAACTATGCCTATATCCTTGCCAAGTGAAAGCTGCATGAAGCAAAGGGCGAAAAAGCCGGCTATAGTCGTAAGCGACCCCCCGGCAAGCGACACGAACGCCGCCTCGATAGACTTCGCCATGGCGTCCCGCCTGTCGTCGTACTTGGGTTTTTCCTCGTCGTAGCGGTTTATGAGAAAGATGGAGTAGTCCATGGTTACCCCCAGCTGCAGCACCGCCGCTATTGCCTTTGTAATGTACGATATCTGGCCAAGAAAAATATTCGTACCGAAATTATATATTACCGCAAACCCTATGCCCAGCATGAAAACATACGGCAGTATCCATGAACTCATGCAGAAAGTCATGGCTACTATGGAAAGCGCCACCGCCAAAACAACGTAAACGGCTACTTCTTTGTCGGCAAGGTCCTTAGTGTCTTTAATTATGGCTGAAAACCCGCTCAAAAAGCACTGTTTGTTCAGAAGCCCTTTTATCGTCCCTATTGACTTTAATGTTTCGTTTGAAGCGGCCGCCCCGTCATACGTTATGAGCAGTAAAGTCGAATCTTTGCTGTAAAAAGCGTCCTTTATTTTTTGCGGCAGCATCTCTTTAGGTATGCTTATGTCTGCAATGTCGTCAACCCAAACGACGCTGTTCACACCATTTACGTCTTTTATTTTATCTTTTAATTTAAGTATGTCTTTCGACTCCATATTATCCACTACAAGCATTGACGTAGCTGCATCATGGAACGTGTCTTCAAGTACGCGTTCGCCTTTCGTCGAGTCGAGGTCTTCAGGCAGATAAGACAGTATATCGTAATTTATTTTTGTGCCGGCATATCCGGCCATGCACGGTATAACGAGCAGCACGGCTATTATAACCACGATTGCCGGTTTACGGGTAAAGATTTTTGCAAATTTGAAAAGCAAATGCCATCATCTTCCTGTTAAAAATTCGATGTATTGATGTATTTAATAATGTTTAAATAAAAGCGCGCACCACCGTCCAATTTCTGCGTGCACCGCATAAAGCCGTAAAGGTCTGACACCCCCACCTGCAATGGCATACGTTTATATGACGCCGCCCGCAAGTAAAATGACTAAAAGTCATTTTGCCCAGCAGTATCAGTATAGTTTAAAAATAGCTTTTGGTCAATACATTTCCGCATATTCGTCTTTTTGGATAAAACTATGCTGTATATCTCCTTGCTTTTATGCCATATTGTTCCACGGTGCGTTTTACTTTTATTGGCTTTTTACATAAAAATAAAAGTTTATTTTTTATAATTATATTAATAATATCCATATAATTCCCAATATTCATTATTTTATCGCATAATTTTGTTATTATTGCTTTAGATAATTCCTTAAAGGAGGATGTGCGCCTTATGAAAAACTTTACGACCTTAAGTAAAAAGATCAGGTTCAGCATGGTAATCATGGTAACGGTTACCGTCATAGTCAACCTTATCGTCGGCATATTTATCAGCTATAAAGGGCTTGAGGACAACGTAAGAAAAGACCTTAAGTCAATGGGGGAACTGTCTAACGTCGCCATAACAAAGTCGCTCAGCGGCATGGAGCAGGAGGTAAAGTCGGCCGCCTCCATCGCCGTGCCTGAAGTTTCGTCGGACAAAGCCGCGTGGCTCTCACAGCTAAGCGAGCGTAAAACCGCGTACGGCATGAAGGAGCTGTACGCAGCGGACGGCAGCGGCAATATTATAAGCGCCGACCAGTCTTTAAGCGGGCAGAACATAGCAAACGAGGAGTACTTTAAAAAAGCTTTGCAGGGTAAAACATATTTTTCCACAACGAAAAAAGACCTCAAGGGCAGCCTTGTCATTTTTTTAAGCACTCCGCTTAAAAGCGGCAGTTTTTCAGGCGTAATGGTGGCCGAGCTCGGGAGCACAACGTTAAGCAATATAATAAGAGACGTAAGGGTAGGCACAACGGGCAACGTGTTCATAATAGACAAAGAAGCCAAAATGATAGCGAATATGCGCCCGCAGCTTGTCGAGCAGCAGCAGAACTTCATAACGGCAGCTAAAACAGACAAGAGCTACGAGTCAGCCGCCCAGGTATATGAAAAAATGACGCAGGGCAAAACCGGCACAGACATTTATGCTTACGAAACAGGCGACAGGATATGCTACTACGCCCCTGTAAGCGGAACCGACGGGTGGTCGTACGGCGTAGTCGCGCCGGTAAAGGAAATGACGTCGAGCATATACAGTATCATATTGGGCATGGCGGCTGTATCCGCGGCGCTCATCGCGGCCGGCGTGTTTTTCTCCGCAAAGCTGGCGTCAGCCATAGCAGTCCCGGTCAAGGCCTGCTCAGACCGCCTTGCGGGCCTTTCCGGCGGAGACCTCCATTCGCCTGTCCCTAAAGTCAAGGCAAAGGACGAAACCGGCCGGCTTGCCGAAGCGGCCGGTGCGCTTGTGCGCGATATGAAAAATATAATAGACGATGAAAAACTTGTCCTCGGCGAAATGGCCGGCGGCAACTTCAACGTATCGGCAAACAAATCATACTACAGGGGCGATTTTAAGCCTATATATACGTCCATAACGCACATAAGCGACTCGCTCAGCGGCGTCTGCTCCGAGATAGGCACCGTTGCCGGCCAGGTGGCCTCAGGTTCCGGCGAAGTGGCAGGCGGCGCGCAGTCCCTGGCTTCGGGCGCCGGCGAGCAGGCCGCCACCATAGAGCAGATATCCGCCACCGTAGCCGAGATATCAAGCAAAGCCGAGAGCAACGCACAGGGTGTTGACACCGCTAACAAAGAGGCGCTGCAGGTAAGCGAAAAGCTTGAAAAAAGCAACGCCCAAATGGCGGAGCTTACGGAGGCCATGGACAAAATACGCGATTACTCAGGTAAAATAAGCGCCATAATAAAGACTATAGAAGACATAGCCTTCCAGACAAACATACTTGCGTTAAACGCGGCGGTAGAAGCCGCACGCGCCGGCGAGGCCGGCAAGGGCTTCGCGGTCGTGGCGAACGAAATACGGAACCTCGCAGGCAAAAGCGCAGCCGCAAGCAAAAATACTGCCGAGCTTATAAACGGCACGTCTGACGCCGTTGCCGAAGGGGTAAAAATAACCGGGGACACGGCTTCTTCCCTTGGGGAAGTAGTCGAAGGTGAAAAACGCATAATGGCGCTTTTTGCCAAAATTGCCCTTGCCTCCGGCGAACAGTCCGACGCTGTAAAAGAAGTCACGCATGGCCTTGAGCAGGTCGCGGCGGTAGTACAGACGACCTCCGCCACTTCGCAGGAAAGCGCCGCCGCGAGCGAGGGACTTTCGGCGCAGGCAAAACGCATGAAAGAGCTTATGGCATCGTTCAGGCTGAAAGGGCAGGCTTAAACCCCGGCGCTGCCGGCGGAACGCGCGGCGCCTTTCAGCACAGGGACAAAATATTAAAATTTTATGAATTTTCGAAAAGTTTCTTTAACGGCTAAAATGCGGCCGAAATATATGATAAAATTTTTGCACTGTCAGGTATTAAGCAAACTTAAACCAAAAGGCCGCCGTACAGGCAATAAAAGTCCAAACAGATCCTTTTAATTTGTAACCCGCCGGCAAGCCGGAATACGGAACAATGTTCCGTATTTGCCAAGTCCCTTTCGAAGAACTCACTATCTGTTTCAGTAAAAAATTTTTTACTCCTTTAAACAACGAGAGGGACACAGGCGGGATAATTAAATCTCTATATTATATAACATAACCCGCACAGCCTAAATCGGCCGCCGCAAAATTTTCATTTTGCCGCGGCCGATTTTTTTGTAATTGGAAAACTCCCGGCGGTGCAGGGGAGTAACTATTAATTTTGCGCACGCCCTCCGGCCGTTATTTTTTATTTTCGGCCTTTTTCCTGCCCCGCACCGTTTCGGCATAAAGGCGCTCAACGTTATCTTTATGGTACTTGTAAACGGAAGTAGACTCCGTGTTTCCGCCGGAGCCGACCGAGGCGGCGGCGCGGAGCTCCTCAAATACCGCTATATAAACTTTCACCTTATCCGAAATTTCAGATATTTCATCGTCGTTCCAGCGGAGTATCTTCAGTTCAGAAGCATAAAGGTCTATCGCGTGTTCCACCGCGGCAATAGTTTCTTTTATGTCCCGCAGTTCGGCTGAGCTTACCCCGTTCACGTTTTTTACGCTTTCCGACACTTCTGCCACAAGCCTGCCGTAAAGCTTTTTAACCTGTTCCGCATAATTAGGCGGCATAACTACGAAGTTTACGACAACCGCTATAATTATGCCCGCCGAAGCGTTGCCGGCGCAAGTAAGCGCGCACTGCCACGCCTTCCCGCCAGGCGGCGAGACAAACATCACGGCGGCAAACACAAAGCTTGCCAAAGTGCCGGCCATGTCAAGCTTTGCAAGGTAGCAGATATAAATCACCAGTATAATGCCTATGCCGCAGAGTCCGGCGTTCGCCGGCGAAAGCATGGCGAAAAAGCCGCCGAGGGCTGCGCCTATGGCGACTCCTATGATCTTATTTTTACCTGAGCGGAGCGACGCGTCTATGGACCTGCCCATAGACATAACCGTCGCGACAACCGCCACAAGCGGCTGCCCGAAATTAAAAATACTTGAGATGGCGACGCAGACGGTTACGGCTATGCCGGTTTTTATTATGCGCATGCCAAGCTTGCGGTCGGTGTTAAGTACCTTTAAAAACCAGTCCATTCATTTCCTCTCGCCGGATATTATATCCAAAATGTCCAAAGGCTGTTTAATGATGTATTTTGCGCGGCCGGCGGAAAGCTCCGCCCTGTCCCTGAAGCCCCACAGTACCCCGGCGGTGTCCATTCCGGCGGCAAGCCCCGTTTCCATATCCGTACATGTGTCGCCTATATAAAGGCAGAGGCGCGGCTTTACCCCGAGCTTTTCGGCAGCCATGAGCGCGCCTTCCGGCGACGGCTTCAGCGGGATTCCCCGCGTCTGCCCCATGCAGACTTCGAAGCTGCCTTCAGGAAAAATTTTCGATATTATCGCCGTAACCCACTCGTGCGGCTTGTTTGAAAGCACGGCGGTTTTTATCCCGGCCTTTTTAAGCGAAGCTACTGTTTCGTCCATGCCCGGATACCCCTTTACAAGGTACAGCGGGTCGGAAGAATAAAGCTTTTTGTACGTAGCGTGCAGCTGTAAAGCATCTTCTTCAGTATATCCTCCGCTGCCGCGGATGGTTTCGAGCATGCGGCGTACCTGTACGGCGGAGCCGTTCCCTACTATACGTTTATATTGTTCCAACTGTATAACCGGGTATCCGTGCATTTCGAGTGCTTTGTTGGAGTAATAAGCTATGGACTCCAAAGTGTAGGCAAGAGTGCCGTCAAGGTCAAAAATACAAGCTTTATACAAAAACACCATAACCTTTCGCTTTAGTACGTATTACAGGTTTTACATTATAATACGCTATTCTATGCCGAGCCTGTCCATTTCCTCCCGCAGCTTTATAAAGTCGTCAAAAGCCGCGGGTTTGTTGCCGGGGTTCCTTAAAAGCGCGGCGGGGTGCGGGGTCGCCATCATAAGGACGCCGCCTTTTTTAAAAAACAGCCCGTGCTCGCGCATGATTTTAAAGTCCGGCTTTATAATCTTCATAGCCGCTATCCTGCCGAGGCAGACGATTATCTTAGGCTGTATGAACGCTGTCTGCGCCCTCAGCCAGCCTATGCACGCATCCTGTTCCGCGGGGAGCGGATCGCGGTTTTTAGGCGGCCTGCATTTTATTATATTACCTATATATATATCCTTGTCACGGCTCATATCAACGGCGTCGAGCATCTTGTCAAGCAGCTGCCCGCTCCTCCCGACGAACGGCCTGCCCTGCAGGTCCTCCTGCTCGCCGGGGCCTTCGCCTACGAACATTACCCCTGCTGTCCTGTTGCCCATGCCGAAAACGACGTGCGTACGGTGTTCGCACAGGCCGCATTTTTTGCAGGCAAGGCACGCGCCCTCAAGTTCTTCCCATGTTTTGTACAAAGTACCGCCCCTCTACAAGCAGTTTATAATGCAAAATTAAATATTTCATATTATATCATAAATATCCTTATGATAAAAGCCCGATTAAAGAAAGACGCCTTTTATGTGGACAGTTCCTTAAAAAGCGTGTATAATAACCTATATAATTATTTTTTATTCCTGATAAGCAACGAAGCTTAAATCCGGCGCGCAGGCGCGTGCGGGCTTTTCCCGCGGTGTTTTGTGCCGCAGCCTTTTCTTTTTGTGAGGATTTTTTTAATTTGCCGTCCCTGCCGCCATTAAGGCAGGGCGGCATGCGTTAAAATTAAAATTAATTTTTTAAAAATCGGAGTGTGCTATATGGAAAAACTTAAGAAATTTTCAGCGGTGCTGCTCGCGGCCGTATTTATCGTGTCCGGCACTACGGCCTGTGCATCAGACAAAAAAAGCTGGGCGGCCAAAAACGACAGCATGACCGTCCCCATAGGAAGCTATATATGTTACCTTTACTCTGAATACAACAACGCCTCTTCGCAGGTGACGGATTCGACGAAGTCGGTGCTCAGCCAAAAAATAGACAGTAAAGACGCGACGTCCTGGATACGTGAAAAAGCCCTTAACGACGTGAAAACGCTCTTTGTAATAGATTCCAAGATGAAAGAGCTTAACTTAAAGCTCGACGACACCGAAAGCAAGACTATTTCAAGCGCGGCCGCTTCCCAGTGGGAGCAGTACGGCACGCAGTTTGAAAAATGGGGGGTCGCGCAGTCTTCTTTTTCCCTTTCATTTTATGAAAGCAGCCAAAAGCTCGCGCAGATATTTTACGCGACTTACGGCAACGGCGGCAAAAAGGCCGTTTCCGACGCGGACCTCAAAAGTTATTATGTTAAAAATTACAGCGATTTTTCATATATCTCGCTTCCACTTTACAAAAGCAGCTCCAGCGGTAAAGTGACGGCTATGACAGCCGCCGAAAAGAAGAAAGCCGAAAGCGAATTTGACGGATATATTGAGAAAATCAAAGCCGGCACAATGACCATGCAGCAGGCGGCGGATGCGTACAAGACTTCGTCTAAATCCACTTCAGACCAGCTGCAGAGCGATATGGCGAACCTCAGCTCCTCAGGTTATCCAGACGATATGAAAAAGATGATAAACGCCATGAAATCCGGCGAAGTAAAAGCGCAGGAAATTTCAAGCGGCACTACGAGCTTTTACGTTATGGTAATGAAAAACGATATAGATAAAACAATATCCGATGAAGTTAAAGACGAAACTAAGCGCAAGTCGCTTCTTTACACCTACAAATACAAGGAATTCAGCGAATCCATTTCAAAAGAGGCCGAAGCCCTCAAAGACGTAACGGTCAACGACTCGGCACTAAACTCATACGACCCGTCAATGTTTGAAACAGATTCCTCCTCCTCGGCTTCGTAATAAATAAATCAGCCGTTTAAGTTTAATTTACGTAAATTTAACGCCGCCGCGGTTCCAAAATGCCGCGGCGGCGTTTTCATGTATTTATTTTATCATGCGCTATGCGGCGCATCAAGCGCATTAAAAATCTCTGACAGCGTCTCTATGGGCGCGCAGTCATGCCCCATCCTGACGCTTACATACGGTTTCGCCCCGGCGCTGAGCATTACCCTGCCATGCAGCGCCGAAGTAAGCAGGCTGACCCTTCTCATGTCTATCGCGTCTACATACATTAAAAGCGTGTCTTTCTGCTGCTTTATCTCTGTAAATCCGGCCTGTGAGGCCTTGCTCCTCAGCAGCGCTATCTTCACAAGCCCGCCGACGCTTTCCGGCGGCTCGCCGAACCTGTCGATGAGTTCATCGGTAACGTCGGATGCATCCGCGTCTGTGCGTATGTCCGCTATGCGCCTGTATATCTCAAGGCGCTGGTTAAGGTCTGAGATATAACTTTCAGGTATATGCGCTGTAACCTGTACGTCCACCGTACACTCGCCGCCGCTCTCTTTTACGGGCTCGCCCTTTGCCTTGCCTATTGCCTCAGACAGCAGGCGCAGGTACATGTCGTAGCCCACGGCTTCCATGTGCCCGTGCTGCTCGCCTCCTAAAATATTGCCGGCGCCGCGTATTTCAAGGTCGCGCATGGCTATTTTAAAGCCAGAGCCGAACTCTGTGAACTGCCGTATGGCTGAGAGCCTTTTCTGCGATATCTCCGACAGGACCTTGTCGCGCGCGAATGTAAGGTACGCGTAGGCGCGCCGGCTCGAACGGCCGACCCGCCCCCTTATCTGGTGCAGCTGCGAAAGCCCCATGCGGTCGGCGTTATCTATTATGAGCGTGTTTACGTTAGGCACGTCGACTCCAGTTTCAATTATCGTAGTGCATACAAAAACGTTTATTTCCTGCTCTATGAGCTTGCGCCACGCTTCCGACAGCTCCTGTTCGTCCATTTTGCCGTGGCCGAAGCCGACCTTTGCCTCAGGCACCCTCTGCTGTATGCGCGCGGCAGTGCGCTCTATCGACGCAACGTCGTTGTGCAGGTAGTACACCTGCCCGCCGCGCCGCAGCTCCTGGCGTATGGCATCGGCTATGATGCCGTCGTCGTGCTCAAGCACGTATGTCTGTACCGGATGCCTGTCGTGCGGCGCTTCTTCTATGATGCTCATGTCGCGCATGCCCGACATGGCCATGTTTAGAGTACGCGGTATCGGCGTAGCCGAAAGCGTGAGCACGTCTACGTTCTTATACTTTGTCTTTAACTTCTCCTTCTGCGCTACGCCGAAGCGCTGTTCCTCGTCTATAATTATAAGCCCGAGGTCGCGGAACTCAACGTCATTTGAAATAATCCTGTGCGTGCCGACTATTATATCTATCTCACCGTTTTTACATTTCCTTATTACCTCGGCCTGTTCCTTAGGCGACCGGAAACGCGACAGTAACTCAACCTTAACAGGAAAACCCTCAAAGCGCCGCGTTATAGTCTGGTAATGCTGCCAGGCAAGCAGCGTCGTAGGCACGAGCACGGCGCACTGCTTTGAACCCTCCACGCACTTAAACGCGGCGCGCAGGGCGACTTCGGTTTTGCCGAAGCCTACGTCGCCGCAAAGCAGCCTGTCCATAGGCACGCTTTTTTCCATGTCAGCTTTTATTTCTTCTATGCAGCGGAGCTGGTCGTCCGTTTCGTCAAACTCAAAGCGTGACTCGAAGTCGCGCTGGAGGTCGTCGTCGGCAGGAAAGGCACAGCCTTTTATATTCATGCGCTGGGCGTACAGCTTTATAAGGTCGTTTGCTATGTCCTTGACGGCACGGCGGACCTTTGCCTTCGCCTTCTGCCAGTCGGCGCCGCCCAAACGGCTCAAGCGCACCGACGAGTCCTCACGCGGGCCTATATACTTTGACACCATGTCAAGCTGCGTAACAGGCACGTAAAGCACGTCGCCTTTGGCGTACTTAACGGTAATATAGTCCTTTGTAACACCGTGCATCTCTATTTTGCGTATGCCCTCAAAAACGCCTATGCCGTGCGTAGTGTGCACGATGTAGTCGCCGGGGTTAAGGTCTGAGATGCCGGTTATCTCTTTTGCATTTTTAGGGCGTTTTGACTTACCGCGGCGTGCCTCAGACGTACGGCCGCGCGTTATAAGGCCGAAAAAAGCGCCGGGGTACTCTATCCCGCCTGAAAGCGAGCCGGGGATTACGGCTACCTGCCCGCGTTTTATCGTTTCGGGGTCCTCGGAATAAAATGCGTTTATCCCCCGCGCGAGCAGGTCTTCAGCCGTTGTACGCGCCGAGCGCTCGGTTCCGGCAAGGACGGCGCACGACCACTTTTTCTCAAGCATACCGCTGAGGTCGTCAGCCAAAAGCCCTATGTTGCCGCCCCACGCCGAGCCTTGGCGCGCCGTCATGTTTACCTGGCCCATTACAGGCGTGTCATACCCGCCATGGACAAAGTCGTCGAGGTAGACGGCGCCGTATTTGGAAAAGCACTCCGCCGCATAGGCATAGTCGTAAGTAAAACTGCTGAGGCCGCGGCACAGCGTGCCGTCTGCGAGCAGGTCGCGCACGTCTTCGCCCCACTGCCATACGACGCTTTTCATCCTCTCTTTTGACTTAACCGGTTCGTTTACAAATAAGACCATATCGTCCGCAAAATAATCGAAAAGCGATGCCGGCCTATCATAGACAAGCGATATATATTTGTCGGCGCAGCCTATATGCAGCCCTTCCCTGAGCTTTGCGGATTCCCTCGCGAGGACTGCCTTTGCCGCCGGTGCGGTTTTGCCGCGCAGCTGTGAAGCGAGCCTGTCGATTTTTTTTGCCGTTATGTCCGGCTTAGCTATAAGGACTTCCGAAGCCGGAAAAACAGTAACGCTCTCCGTACTGTCGGTACGCCTCTGCGAAACAGGGTCAAAAAAAGACAGCGTGTCTATTTCATCGCCGAAAAACTCCGCCCTTACCGGCTGCGAAAGCCCCGGAGGGTAGAAGTCGAGTATGCCGCCGCGCCGTGAAAACTGCCCCGCGCCGTCTATCTGCGGCGCATCTTCGTAGCCCCCCTGCAAAAGGGCTGTAACGGCGTTTTCCATGCCGATGCCTTCGCCTGTTTTTATTGTAACAGTGTGTTTCTCCATTTCGTCCGGCGGTATGGTATACTGAAGCGCCGCGTCTATGCAGCAGACGACGGCATTGCACTTTCCGTTTTTTACGTTTCTCAGCACCGCAAGGCGCTGGTGCTCATACTCGTGCGAGCTGCCCTCGGTATCATGCAGAGAAAAGTCGCGCAGCGGGTAAAACATAGGCGAAAGCCCCATGGCCTTAAGGTCAAGGCACAGCCTGTTTGCCTCAGCCTCGTCACCGGCTACTACAAAAGCCCTGCGCCCAAGCTGGGAGCAGAGCGAATATATGATGTTTGCCTTATGGATGCCTGAAACACCGGTAACGGCTGCCGGAAGGGCTTTTTTTTGTACATATGACTTCAGCGCCCCGTATTCCGGCAGGCCGTTTACGGCCTGCGTAAGGAATTTCATAAATATCTCCTAAAGTTTTCGCAAAATATATTAAAGCGGCCGTTGGCCGCAGTCGCAAATACTGGTTTTACGCTGCTTTTCAGCAGTTGTACCTGTTCATCGCCTCCGCGGCCCTGCCCTGCACAAGAAGCTCCACGGCCTTTGCCGCGCTGCCGGCCGCTTCGTAAAATAATTTCAGTTCGTCCTCGGTAAAGCGCCTCAGCACCCAGTCGGCAAGGTCCCACTCAGCGCTCGGCTTGTTGCCCGTGCCGAGCTTTATGCGCGGGAACGTGTCTTTGCCGGCGAGATAAATTATATTTCTCATTCCGTTATGCCCGCCGTCGCTGCCTTTGAGCCTTATGCGCATTTTCCCCGGCGGGAAAGAAATGTCGTCGTAGATTATAATTGATTTTTCCGGCGGGATTTTATAAAAACCCATAGCTTCCGTTACGCTCTGCCCGCTCAGGTTCATATAAGTCCCCGGTTTCAGCAGAAGCACCTTTTTGCCGCCTATCACGGCCGTGCCGCACAGGCCCTTGAACCTGAGCCTGTCAATTTTAACGCCGGCGTTTTCCGCAATACGGTCTACCGCCATAAATCCGGCGTTGTGCCTCGTCATGTCGTACTTTTTTCCCGGGTTGCCAAGACCCGCCACAATGTACTCCACAGCGCCGGCCGGTTCATTTTTATTAGAAAATAAATTACCAAACATTTAAAGTTATGCCCTTTCCGTATAAAGCATGACATCAGGCACGCGGCAGGCAGCACCTCGGGCGGAACGGTTGCCCGTTCCGCCCAAAGTGCTCTTTACGTGCCGATGTAAAGCCAAAGGCCGTTAAAATTTCATTTCATCTGCGGGCTTTGTCATGTCCGCAGCAACGCAGTGTCAGGTGTACATTGGCGAAACCGGCTTGTCCTTATAGATGCGCTCTATTGCCTCGGCAAAGACGGGCGCTACCGGCAAAACGTTTATCTTAGGTATTTTTTTCTCCGGAGGCAGGTCAATGGTGTCGAGTACCGTTATCTTTTTTATGGGGCTTTCCTCTATCCTTTGTATGGCCGGCCCCGAAAGGACCGCGTGGGTAGCGCAGGCGTTCACTTCAATCGCGCCGTTCTCCATTATAGCCTTGGCGGCGCTGCAGAGCGTACCCGCGGTGTCTATCATATCGTCAACAAGTATTACTTTTTTGCCTTTGACGTTGCCGATTATGTTCATAACCTCACACTCGTTCGCTTTCGGGCGGCGTTTGTCAACTATGGCTATAGGGCAGCCTATCCTCTCGGCAAAGTTGCGCGCCCGGGTCACCGAGCCCAGGTCGGGGGATACTACAATGTATTCGTCAATATGGCCTTTTATTATTTCCCGCGCATATGCGGACAAAATCGGCACGCCGAAAAGGTGATCCACCGGAATGTTGAAAAAGCCCTGTATCTGCGTGGCGTGCAGGTCCATGGTAAGCACGCGGTTGGCGCCGGCGGTAGTTATGAGGTCGGCGCAGAGTTTTGCCGAGATCGGGTCGCGGGCCTTGGCCTTCCTGTCCTGGCGGGCATAGCCGAAGTACGGGATTACGGCCGTTATGCGCGCGGCAGAGGCCCTTTTCATGGCATCTATCATAATAAGCAGTTCCATAAGGTTATTGTTTACCGGGGCGCACGTCGACTGCACTATAAAGCAGTCGGAGCCGCGCACCGACTCATAAAGTGAAACAGACGTTTCCCCGTCGCTGAAAACGCCGGCGTCGCTTTTGCCAAGCGACAGGCCGAGGTACTTAGCTATCTCTCCGGCGACACGGCCGCTGGCGCTCTCCGCAAAAATCTTAATGTCTTTTCCATGAAAACTCATAATTTATCCCCCTGTTGATAACATATACATAAGTTTTATTAAGTAAAAGCATATAAGGCCCTGCCCTTTTTAGAAAGGCAAGGTCTTATACGGCTTTATTCGCATTTTCTGAAGCTGGATATATACATACTGAAAAAGGCTTTATATAAGTGCCGGTTTTTATAATGCCTCCCGTTATATGCACAGCATCAAGGTTAACGTTGTTTTCAACCGTGCAGTCTGTCAGAAGCGTGTTTGGGCCTAAAGTACAGCCGTCGCCTATGACAGTTTTTCCCATCAGCATAGTGCCAGGAAGTATGCGCACGTTTCTGCCTACCCTGACGTCCGGGCCTATAACAACGCCGTCAGTACACGGTATATCCGTCCCCGAAAGCATAAGCCCCTTAAGTACCCTCTCCCTTGCTATCCTGTTGAGCGCGCCGAGCTGCAGGCAGTCGTTTGCCCCCAAAGCCGCGTCCGGGCTTGCGGCCTTGTACGCGCATGCCCTTTTATTTTCACCTATAAGTATTTTTACGGCATCCGTAAGGTAATACTCTTTTTGCTTGTTGTCGTTTTTCAGCTTTTTAAGCACGTCAAGGAGGTCGCCCGTCTTAAACCAAAAAGCTCCGGAATTTATTTCTTTTATCATGCGCTGTCCCGGCGTGGCATCCTTCTGTTCGGTTATGGCTTTCAAAAGGCCCGTTTTTCCGTCGCGGACTATGCGGCCGTAGCCCGACGGGTCGTCCACCTCCGCGGATATAACAGTAACCGAACTGTCGTTTGCCACATGCTCGCCGAGAGCGCCGGTTATCATCCCCGGCGAAATAAACGGCGCGTCGCCGTTCAGCACGAGCGTGTTCCCGCCCATTGAGTTAGCCGAAACAAACCCGGCAGCGGACATCACCGCGTGCCCCGTTCCGAGCTGTTCTTTCTGCAGCACACACTCGGCCGGGCTGCCGTTCCCCGCAATATAACTTTCTACTTTTTCGTGCATGAAACCAGTTACCACGCATGCCTTATCTATCCCCGAAAGGCGCACGGCGTCAAGGACCCATTGGAGCATGGGCTTAAAAAGCACCTGCGAAAGCACCTTAGGGCGGTCACATTTCATCCTTTTGCCTTCACCCGCCGCAAGCAGGACGGCACAGTTGTTTGCCGGCATTGAAGCACTCCTCATAAAGTGGTTTATTCTCCTGTCTTTATTTGTCGAAAATCGCGTACCCACCTAAGCGGCCCTGCGGCCCTTAAAGTGAACGATGCTTCATTTACATATCATATTATCTCATATAAATTACTTTTTTCAAGTGATATTGTTAAATAAAATACTCTTTTTGTTAAAATTATAAAAATACATATTAAAAATATTGTCCGCATAAGGCCGCTTTTCACCAAAAACAGCTGGAATTTTAACCGATTGTTTGCTATAATACGAGTTAGACGATTAAAACGCATTATTCTCGTCAAATGTTAAAATTATTACAGGAGGTATTTTTATGAGTTACAAATACGTGTACCTATTTTCCGAAGGGAATGCGGGTATGCGGAACCTTCTCGGCGGCAAAGGGGCAGGCCTTGCCGAGATGACCGGCCTTGGCCTTCCGGTTCCGCACGGTTTTACCATTACAACCGAAGCCTGCACGAAATACTATGACGACGGCCGTAAGATAAACGACGAAATCAAAGCGGAGATTTTCGATTACCTGAAAAAGCTCGAAAGCGCCACAGGCAAGAAATTCGGCGATGCCAAAAATCCGCTCCTCGTTTCCGTCCGTTCCGGCGCAAGGGTATCCATGCCAGGCATGATGGACACCATACTCAACCTCGGCCTTAACGACACCGTTGTCGAGGGCCTCGCGAAATTTACGGACAACCCGCGTTTCGCTTACGACTCCTACCGCAGGTTCATACAGATGTTCTCAGACGTCGTAATGGAGCTGCCTAAGTCAGAGTTCGAAAAAATCATAGACGCGAAGAAAGCCAAAAAGGGCGTAAAGCAGGATATAGACCTTGACGAAAACGACATGAAGGACCTTGTCAAAGAGTTCAAGGCTTTCTATAAAGAGAAAAAGGGCGTCGACTTCCCGACGGAACCCGCAGACCAGCTCATGGAAGCGGTAAAGGCTGTTTTCCGTTCATGGGATAACCCGCGCGCCGACGTTTACCGCCGTATGAACGAAATCCCCTACTCATGGGGCACCGCAGTAAACGTACAGGAAATGGTTTTCGGCAACTCGGGCGACAATTCCGGCACAGGCGTTGCGTTCACGAGGAACCCGGCGACAGGCGAAAAGAAACTGTTCGGCGAATACCTCATCAACGCGCAGGGCGAAGACGTCGTCGCGGGTATCCGCACGCCGCAGCCGATAGACCAGCTCAAAACCGACCTGCCCGACGTTTACAAGCAGTTCGCGACCGTCGCCAACACGCTTGAAAAGCATTACAGGGATATGCAGGACATGGAGTTTACCATTGAAAGCGGCAAGCTCTTCATGCTCCAGACAAGGAACGGCAAGCGCACCGCTAACGCCGCCCTTAAGATTGCCGTCGACATGGTCGACGAAGGCATGATAACCAAAGAAGAGGCTGTCCTCCGCGTAGAACCAAAACAGCTCGACTCGCTTCTCCACCCGCAGTTTGACGCCGAAGCAATCAAAAAAGCAAACTCCATCGGCCACGGCCTCGCGGCATCTCCGGGCGCCGCATGCGGCAAAGTCGTATTTTCGGCTGACGACGCCAAGGCATGGAAAGCGCGCGGTGAAAAGGTCGTGCTCGTACGCCTTGAGACTTCTCCGGAAGACATCGAGGGCATGGCTTCAGCCGAAGGCATACTCACCGTACGCGGCGGCATGACTTCGCACGCGGCCGTTGTTGCCCGCGGCATGGGCACCTGCTGCGTGTCCGGCTGCGGTGAGATCGTCGTTGACTACAACAAAAAGCAGTTCACCCTCGGCGGCAAAACAATCAAAGAGGGCGACTATGTCTCCATTGACGGTTCAACAGGTAAAATTTATGACACGGCCATCCCGACTGTACCGGCTTCCATTACCGGAAACTTCGGCCGCTTTATGGAGTGGGCCGACAAAGCGCGCAGGCTGCAGGTTTACACCAACGCCGACACGCCTAAGGACGCAAAGCAGGCACGCTCTTTCGGCGCCGAGGGCATAGGCCTTACGCGTACGGAGCACATGTTCTTCGAAGGCTCGCGCATTAAGGCTATGCGTGAAATGAT
>DHNP01000033.1:27664-27795 GCA_002409585.1 Ruminococcaceae bacterium UBA5413
ATTAAGGCTATGCGTGAAATGATAGTCGCCACAAACACGGAAGACCGCAAAAAGGCCCTCGCAAAGATTATACCTTACCAGCAGGGCGACTTTGAAGGCCTCTACACCGCTATGGAAGGCCGTCCGGTTAT
>DHNP01000033.1:27954-43650 GCA_002409585.1 Ruminococcaceae bacterium UBA5413
GAAGGCCGTCCGGTTATTATCCGCTTCCTCGACCCGCCGCTGCATGAATTCCTCCCGACTAAGGAAGAAGACATCAAAGAAATCGCCGGCGAGCTCGGCATAACGGTTGAACACCTCAAGAACGTAATTTCAAGCCTGCATGAGTTTAACCCGATGATGGGCCACCGCGGCTGCCGTCTTGCCGTCACATACCCTGAAATCGCCGAGATGCAGACAACCGCCGTCATAAACGCCGCTATCAACGTCAACAAGGCACACCCCGGCTTCCACGTTGAACCGCGTATAATGATTCCTCTCGTAGGCGAAGTCCGCGAGCTTAAGTACGTCAAAGACGTAGTTACAAAAACAGCCGACAAGATCATCAAGGACAACGGCATAGACTTAAAGTACCAGGTAGGTACTATGATTGAGATTCCGCGCGCAGCCCTCACGGCAGGCGACATAGCAAAAGAAGCGGAGTTCTTCAGCTTCGGCACAAACGACCTTACGCAGATGACTTTCGGCTTCAGCCGCGACGATGCGGGTAAATTCCTTGAGTCTTACTACGACAAAAAGATTTACGAGTCGGATCCGTTTGCCCACCTTGACCAGGTCGGCGTAGGCAAGCTCATAAAGATGGCTGTTAAAGACGGCCGCGCAACACGCCCGGATATTCACCTCGGTATCTGCGGTGAACACGGCGGCGACCCGTCTTCCGTAGAGTTCTGCCACTTTGCCGGGCTTGATTACGTTTCCTGCTCGCCGTTCCGCGTTCCGATAGCGCGCCTTGCGGCAGCACAGGCCGCCATCAAGGAAAAGAACGCAAAGTAATTTAAAAGTGATTTCTTTAAAATAAGGAACATTCAGATGTTAAAAATCCCCCTTGCTTGTGTAAAGCCTGGGGGATTTGTTTTAAATTTAAAAGGATACCTTACCATGAGTAAAAAAAAGCTTAAAACGTTAATAACTTTCATGCAGGTGCTACTCTTCGGCACGCTGTTCCTGCCGGTAGGCGTTGAAACCGGCTCCAGCGCCGACCCGGCCCTGAGCGTTTTCGGCCTGACGCGGCGTTACGCCGGCCTGGGCTTTTCGGACGATGCGTTTGTCTTTACTATAATCGCCTGCTGCCTGCCCCTGCTTACAGCCGTCTTACTTTTCATCCTGAAAGGGCGCAGCGACTTCGGCACGGCCGCGTGCCTCTGCGCCCTTTACAGCATGTGCGCCGCATGCTTTTTCAGCGCGGCGAAGAACCAGATGGTCGATGTAGTTTCCATGACAGGAGTGCATTATCTTATAATACTTATTTCTCTTATCGCCATGCTGCTCTCAATCTACGGTTTCCTGCGTTTCCCTAAGGCGGCGGACGGCCAGCCGCCGCCCTAACTCCGCCCGCCCTGAGGCGTTTTGCTTCGGCGTCAGCACACCCTGCCTATAGCGGCGGCGATTTTTTGCGCTTTTGCGTACAGCTTTGAGTACGCTTCTATCGTCAGCTGCTGCGCGGCGTCGCTTTTTGCGTTTTTAGGTTCGGGGTGTACTTCTATTATAAGTCCGTCGGCGCCTGCGGCCACGGCGGCAAGCGACAAAGGCTCTATATACGAGGCTTTCCCCGCCGCGTGCGACGGGTCCACTATTATGGGCAGGCAGCTCAGCTCGCGCACGACGGGCACGGCCGAAAGGTCCAGCGTGTTGCGCGTAGCGGTTTCAAAAGTGCGTATGCCCCGCTCGCACAGTATGACATTGCAGTTACCCTCGCTCATTATATACTCCGCCGCGTTGAGCCATTCGTCTATGGTCGAGGCTATGCCGCGCTTTAAGAGAACAGGCACGTTTGCTTTGCCGACTTCGCGCAGAAGCCTGAAGTTCTGCATGTTGCGCGCGCCTATCTGCACCACGTCGCAGTACTTAAGCGCCGTGTCTATCTGGTCGTGCGAAACTATTTCGCTTACCGTCTTAAGGCCGGCGGCATCCGCGGCTTTCCTCAAAAGCCTGAGGCCCTCCTCCTCCATACCCTGAAAAGAATAAGGTGAGGTGCGGGGCTTATAAGCCCCGCCGCGTAAAAATTTCGCGCCGGCCTTTTTTACGCCGAAAGCTGCTTTTGTTATCTGCTCCTCGCTTTCAACGGCGCACGGGCCGGCAATCATCATAAGCTCTTTGCCGCCGACTGTTTCACTGCCAACCTTGACAGTCCTGCCCTCCGGCACCATATCGCGGCTTGCGAGCTTGTAAGAGTGCATTATAGGGACGCACTTTTCCACGCCGTCCATGAGTTCGAGGTTAACACCGGCGAGTTTTGCCTTTTCGCCTAAAACGCCCACTATCGTCGCCTGCGAACCCGTCGAAAGGTTAGCGCCGAGGCCGTGCTCCTTAAGCACTTTTATGACGCCTTCCACGTCCTGCCGCGTGGAGGTTTTCTTCATTACTATAATCATTTTCATACCCCGCTCACTTGTTAAGTTTACTTTAACAAGTTTAAGCTCTAAAGCGCGTAATGTCAATAGCCCGGGGCGGCCCGGGCTTATTTTAAAAATTTATCGGTATTATGACTTATTATCTCTTTAATATCATATACAAATATATTATAATATTCTGTGAAAATCATTTGCTTTACGGAAGGGATGGGAATACTTTGGGCAAGCATAAGATTAGACTCAATATCTGCGGATGCGGCTGCGCGGTCACTTCCGACGACAGTGAAAGCTACATACGTTCCGTGGGCGATGAAGTCCAAAAGGCAATGACCGACATAATGAAAAAGGACGAGCGCATCTCGGTCACCCTCGCGGCCGTCATCACTGCTTTAAGCTGCTGTGACGACGCGCACAAGGCTTCCGACGCGGCCGACAACCTGCGCTCACAGATAAAGGACTACCTTGAGGACTCTTCCCGCGCGCGGATAGAAACCGAAGAGGCTAAGCGCGAGATTGAGCGCCTTAAGCGTGAAATAAAGACCTTGCGCTCCCGCATGGAAAGCGACGGCGGCGTGTCTGACGGCAGTGAAAAAAGCCCGCCCATGGAGCCGGCCGGCGTAAGCCAGCCGCAGACGGGAGTTTTTTCACACGTAGGGCCTGATGAAGATAAATCCGGTGAGGACGGTTTTATGAAATTCTTTGAAAAGAAAGACAATGAGCCTTAACATGGAAATACTTTCGCCGGCGGGTTCGGGTGATGCGCTCACCGCCGCCGTCCGCACGGGCGCAAATGCCGTTTACCTCGGCGGCAGCAGGTTCAGCGCCCGTGCCGGTGCGGAAAACTTCGGCCGCGAAGAGCTTGCTAAAGCCGTCCGCTACTGCCATGCAAGGGACGTCAGGGTACATTTGGCCGTAAATACCGTCCTTTTGGAAAACGAACTTGCCGAAGCCGTGGACTTCGTGCGTTTCGCGTGCACCCTGCCGGTGGACGCGGTGCTAATCCAGGATATGGGCCTTTTCCGCATTTTACGCAAAAGCGCTCCGGAGCTTAAGCTGCACGCTTCCACACAGACAAGCGTCCATACGGCGGCCGGCGCGCGCCTTTTGTACAAAAGCGGTTTTTGCCGCCTGGTACTCGCGCGCGAACTGTCGCTTAAAGAAATATCCGATATAAACGCTTCATGCCCTATAGAGCTTGAAGCGTTCGTACACGGCGCGCTCTGCATGTCTGTAAGCGGCCAGTGCTACTTCAGCTCTGTACTCGGTTCACGCAGCGGCAACCGCGGGCGCTGCGCGCAGCCGTGCCGCCTGCCGTTTTCGGCGCAGGGCGGCACGGGGCACGACCTTAGCCTTAAAGATATGTCCATGGTTACGCGCATAAGCGAGCTTGCTTCAGCGGGTGTAACAAGCGCTAAAATAGAAGGCCGGCTCAAGCGGCCGGAGTATGTGGCGGCCGCCGTTACCGCGTCGCGCCTGTCACTCGGCGGCAAAACAGTGCCTGAAAATCTCCTTAAAGATTTGCGGGCTGTTTTTTCGCGCTCCGGTTTCACCTCGGGCTACCCCGACGGTAACCGTGGACGGGATATGTTCGGTGTGCGCTCAAAAGAAGACGTCGTCGAAAACACCGGCAGCGTGCTCGCTGAGCTTAGGGAACTTTACGCGCATGAAAATCCTAAAATACCTGTTGATTTTACAATTAAAATAAAATATAATAAACCGGTAATATTAAAAGCCGCAGACAGCGAAGGCCGTTTTGTCAGCGTTTCCGGCGCTTTTCCGGAAAAGGCGCTCAGCCGTCCCGTAGACCGTGCCATATGCGAAAAGCAGCTCTCAAAGACCGGAGGCACGCCGTTTTACGCGGGCAGCATAGAGTGCGAGGCGGACGGCGGGCTGTCGGTTCCGGCTTCAGAGCTAAACGCGCTGCGGCGCGAAGCCCTGGACAAGCTCACAAAGCTGCGGGAGCAACGGCCCGCAGCTGCATTTTCAGCGCCGGACTATAACGCTGAAAACCGCCGCAGAACAGGGAAAATGAAACTGCGCGCGCGTTTTACACGTTTCAACATGCCGGATATCCCAAAATCAGCAAAAAAATGCGAATATGTATTCGTGCCCTATGATACTCCCCCCTTGGTACTTGAAAAATTAACGGCGGAAGGCTTCAGCACTGCCATCGAACTGCCGCGCGGAATGTTCGGCATGGAAAACGACGTCCGACGCCATATTGCCGATGCCAAAAGTGCCGGCGTAAACCACGTCTGGGCCGGCACAATAGACGGCGCGGCCATAGGGCTTGACATGGGCATGGAAGTTCACGGCGGCTTTTCCCTCAACATAACCAACACCCAGTCGCTTAAGTGGTATGAGGAGCTCGGCCTTGCCGACACGGAGCTGTCGTTCGAGCTTTCTTTTCCGCAGGCCGGGCACATAGGCGGGCAGATGGCGCGCGGGCTGCTGCTTTACGGAAGGCTTCCGCTTATGCTCTGCCGATGCTGCCCCGCGGCAAACTCAAAGCGCGGCTGCCCAAACTGTAAAAAGCCGCCGGTGCTTACAGACCGGAAGGGCGTTAAATTCCCTGTTTTATGTTACGGCGCGTGCAGCGAAGTACTTAACTCGGTTCCCCTTTACACAGCCGACATAATAAACGAAATAACCGGACAGGACTTCGGCACAGTCCGTTTTACTGACGAGAGCAAAGAAGAAGCCGAAAGCATACTCGGAGCATACTTTTCCGCACTGGACGGAAAAAATGTTGAAAAACCCGGCGTCGGTTTTACACGCGGCCTTTACCATAGGAAATTAATATAAAAAATACCGGCGCAAAGATATAAAAACTGTATTTACCGGAGAATAAAATGAATAAGATTGTAAAGATAAAACGGCTAAGGAAAAACGCGGTGCTCCCTACGCGCGGCAGTGACGGCGCGGCAGGGCTTGACCTTTACGCATGCATTGACAAGCCCGCGGTAATAGAGCCGCGCGGCCTTTATAAGATACCTACCGGTGTAGCCGTCGCGCTGCCCGGCAAAGACACCGTGGGGCTCATTTTTGCCCGCAGCGGCCTCGGTGTAAACCACGGCGTGTCCCTGCCTAACGCCGTGGGCGTCATAGACAGCGACTACCGGGGCGAACTCATAGTCGGCATAGGCAACACAAGCGCCAGGGCATACACCATTTCACCCGGCGAAAGGTTCGCCCAGCTTGTCGTCATGCCCGTTTACAGCGCCGTGCTGGAAGAAACCGACGACCTCGGCGAAACACAGCGCGGCAGCGGGGCGTTCGGCTCCACGGGCAGGGCCTGACATTGCCCGCTTCACGCACGTTCCGCACGGCAGCGCGGCAGGCTGTCCCTGTGAAAAAATGGAGTTGATATTATTTTGAAAAAGGGTATAATAAAAACGCTTTTTTTGATAGTAATGATTGTGCTCGCCATACTCCTCGGAAGGGCCGCCGGCGATGCGCTTACGGGGATAAAATGGCTTTCATGGCTCGGTGCGTCGGCTAAATTCGGCATTTCCACAGTAAATATAAATTTATCGGTACTGCAAATTACGTTTGGCATGATGATAAACATCAACGTTGCCCAAACGATCCTGCTTTTAGCAGCTATATTCACATACACTAAAATAAAATAAAAAGGACAGGGATCACACCATGTTATTGCTTGCGTCATCATCACCCCGCCGCAGTGAACTTTTGAAAATGGCAGGCATTGACTTTAAGCAGGTTGAAGTCAATGTTAACGAAACGGTTCTGCGCGGCACACCGCCAATGCAGATAGTCGAACAGCTTTCGCTGCGCAAAGCGGAAGCCGCCGCGAAACTGTACCCGGACGACACGGTGCTGGCGGCGGACACGCTCGTAGTCTTTAAGAGCCGGGTTTTCGGCAAGCCTAAAGACAAAGAGACCGCCAAGGCGATGCTGAAACTTTTGTCCGGCAACGTGCACCAGGTTTACACCGGGTACACCATTATACGCGGCAAAACGCTGATATCAGGCCACGAGTGTACGTCGGTAGAGTTTTACACGCTTTCGGAGGAAGATATAAACGCATATATAGATTCCGGCGAAGCCATGGACAAAGCCGGGGCTTACGGCATACAGGGGCGCGGTTCGCTCTTCGTAAAAAGGATAAACGGTGACTTTTACAACGTAATAGGCCTTCCAGTCGCAAAGATAAATAAAATACTGAAAAAAGAAAACCTTATCTGACGGAATGTTCCCCCAAAAACGCACGGCGTATGTAAAATTTTTGTTTTGCATACTTTTTTGTTGAGAATTTATTTCAATCGGGTTATAATAAATGTCATAAGCAACGTGAATAATGTGAATGTTATTTGCCTCTTATTAAATGAAAGGGGAAAACATAAATGTTTTCAAAAGATATAGGAATAGACTTAGGCACGGCGAACACCCTCGTCTTTATGAAGGGCAAAGGCATAGTCATGCGCGAGCCTTCCGTCGTCGCGGTAGACGTAAGGAGCGACACTGTACTTAAAGTGGGCAGGCAGGCTAAAGAAATGATCGGCCGCACCCCCGGTTCCATAGTTGCCGTAAGGCCTATGAAAGACGGAGTCATAGCCGACTTCGATATAACAGCGACAATGCTCAAGCATTTTATCCGCAAAGCCGTCAAGTCAAACGCGTTTTCAAAGCCGCATATAATCATCTGCATACCGTCAGGCGTTACCGAGGTTGAGCGCCGCGCCGTAGAGGACGCCGCCCACCAGGCCGGCGCCAACAACGTCGAGCTTATAGAGGAACCCATGGCTGCAGCCATCGGCGCGGGCCTGCCCGTCGCGGAACCTACCGGCAGCATGGTCGTAGACCTCGGCGGCGGCACTGCGGAAGTTGCCGTCATATCGCTTGGCGACATAGTCACCTCATGCTCGGTGCGCTGCGCAGGCGACAAGTTCGACGAGTCCATAATTTCATATGTAAAGAAAAAGTACAACCTCCTTATAGGCGAACGCACCGCCGAAGAAATAAAAATTAAAATCGGCTCGGCTTACCCGGTTGAAGAAAACGAAAACGCTTCTGTTGAGATAAAAGGCCGCAACCTTGTGGACGGCCTGCCTAAAAACGTTACCGTCAGCGCGCAGGAAGTACGCGAAGCCCTGAGCGACTCACTTTCCATGATAATCGACGCCATAAAAAGCACGCTCGAAAAGACCCCTCCGGAGCTTTCGGCAGATATCATCGACCACGGCATCATGCTCACGGGCGGCGGCGCATTGCTGCGCGGCCTCGACAAGCTTGTCGAGCAGGAAACCGGCATGCCCGTTCATGTTGCCGACGACCCGCTTGACTGCGTTGTAAACGGCACCGGCAAACTGCTTGAGACAACTATGCCGGCGTCTTACTACAAGAACAATAAAAAATAACGGAGCTAAGCGCCGCCAAAGGCTGTTTTTTGCAGTACGGTTAAAGGCTTCCTGCGTTTTGCAGTTAGGCGGCTTCCGTTTATGCGGCTATATATTTACATCGCTACATAAGAACCGGCGCCATGATGGGAACTCATCATGGCGCCGGTTCTTTATTTTGTATGCGCAGCACACGTCATATAACCATTTCAGGCTGTATCTTCATCATTTCTTTTGCAAAAGAGTCTATTTCGCTTTGCAGGTACGGCGTTTCGCTCAGGCGCTCCTCGTCGCACGGCTTGTACTCTTCAGGCTTGCGGTAGCGGTTAAGGCTCCAGCGCGGGACTTCGGGCAGTTCCCTCGCCATCTGCATAAGGTCAGGAAGCTTAAGCTGGGGTATGACCGTCGTGCGCACCTCAAACCGCGCACCGCTTTCCAGAAGCAGCCGCACGGTCTCCTGCACGGCAGAGGCATCGGCCTCAGGGCCGCAGATGTCCGCATATTTTGCCGCAGGCGCTTTATAGTCCACGGCAAAGTAATCACACAGCCCGCTTGCAAGGACGCGCTTCACGCCTTCCGGGTTGGAGCCGTTGGTGTCAAGCTTTACCTTATAGCCCAAAGCCCTGACCTGGGCCATAGCATCCGTAAGGTCCCTTTGGGCAAGCGGCTCGCCGCCCGTAAAAACGACGGCGTCAATCATGCCCGCACGCTTTTTAAGGAAAGACAGGACGGAATTATTATTTATTATGCCGTGATGGCAGCTAAGCAAAGACCTGTTATGGCAGTAAAAACAGTCATAGTTGCACCCCGGCGAAAACAGCACGCAGGCAATAAGCCCGGGGTAATCAACGAGGGAGTTTTTCTGTATGCCGGCTATAATCATACCGCGTCGTCCTTTATGACAAACTTCTTACGCTGGCGGTACTCTTCCTTTTTACCCTTGTTGTAGTTCTGCACAGGGCGCAGGTAACCGACTACGCGGCTCCAAACCTCAGCGGGCTTGCCGCACTTGGGGCACGTGAAGTGTTCGCCGGCAATGTAGCCGTGGTCGTTGCAGACTGAGAATGTAGGGGTAAAGGATATATACGGCAGTTTATACTTAGTGAATATTTTCCTTAAAAGGCGTTTTGCCACTTCAGTATCCTTTATCTCCTCGCCAAGGTACAGGTGGAGGACTGTCCCCCCCGTGTAGAGCGACTGCAGCTCATCCTGCAGGTCGAGCGTTTCGAAGATGTCGTCGGTGCAGCCAACCGGCAGCTGCGTGGAGTTCGTGTAGTACGGCTCCTCGTCGCCCGCGGTTATGATGTCGGGGTAACGTTCTTTGTCAAGGCGCGCAAGGCTGTAGCTCGCGCCTTCGGCCGGTGAAGCCTCAAGGTTGTAGCAGTGGCCGGTTTCTTTCTGTATTTCTTTTATATAGTCGCGCATGTAGTTCAGCGTGCCTATGGCAAACTGCTGGCCCTTTTCAGTCGTAAGGTCATAGTCCTCGCCGAAAAGGTTCATGCACGCTTCGTTCATGCCGATAAGGCCGATGGTGTTAAAGTGGTTGTACCAGTAGTACCCTGTTTTGGCTTTTACGTCGCGCAGGTAGTTCTGCGAGTACGGGTACAGGCCGTTGTCGGTCTGCTTTTCTATGACCTTGCGTTTTATCTCAAGGCTGTTCTTGGCTATTTCCATTTCACGCCACAGGCGCATGCGGAACTCAGACTCAGACTTGGAAAGGTACGCTATGCGCGGCAGGTTTATGGTGACGACGCCTATGGAGCCGGTAAGCGGGTTCGAGCCGAAAAGCCCGCCGCCGCGTTTGCGCAGCTCGCTTGTGTCAAGGCGCAGGCGGCAGCACATGGAGAGCGCATCCTCCGGCGAAAGGTCGGAATTGATGTAGTTTGAGAAATACGGTATGCCGTATTTGCAGGTTATCTCCATAAATTTATTTATAACCGGGCTGTCCCAGTCAAAGTTTTTCGTAACGTTTATGGTAGGTATCGGGAACGTGAACACACGGCCCTTTTTGTCGCCTTCCATCATAACGTCGCAGAACGCTGTGTTTACCATATCCATTTCTTTTTGGAAGTCGCCGTATTTTTCCGGCATGACTTTGCCGCCTACTATGACGTTTTGGTCTTTTAAAGTCTTAGGTACTTTTATGTCAAATGTAAGGTTTGAGAACGGGCACTGGAAGCCGACGCGTGTAGGTACGTTGAGGTTAAAGATAAACTCCTGTATCGCCTGCTTGACCGACTTGTAGTCCATGTTGTCATAATGTACGAACGGCGCGCTGTAAGTGTCGAACGACGACCACGCCTGCGCACCGGCGGTTTCACCCTGGGTTGTGAACGTCGAGTTGACTATCTGCCCCAAAAACGCGCGCAGGTGCTTCGGCGGGTTTGACTCAACCTTGCCGGGAACTCCGCCGAAGCCGTTCATAAGTATCTGCCTTAAGTCCCAGCCGGCGCAGTAAGGGCCGAAAAACCCGAGGTCATGCAGGTGTATGTCGCCCGAAAGATGCGCGTCGCGTATTTCTTCCGGATATATCTCATGGAGCCAGTAATTCCTCGTAAACGCCTCACGCACGTAATTGTTAAGCCCGTTTATCGACTTCTGCGTGTTGGAGTTTTCGTTTATCCTCCAGTCCTTGTCGTCAAGGTACTTGCCGAACATGCTGATGGTTGCGCCTATGAGCGCGTTTGACTCACGCGCCGAGCGCCTTTTCTCACGGTAAAGTATGTAAGCCTTCGCCGTTTTTGCATGGCCGTCCTCTATAAGGACTTTTTCCACCATATCTTGTATTCCCTCTACTTCGGCCACGCCGTCGGGATATTTCTTTTCAGCTAAATTGACAACCTCGTCGGCGAGCTTTTCCGAGATGGAGAAGTCTTTCCCGCCTACTGCCGTAGCGGCCTTGAATATGGCCCATACTATCTTTTCCTTATGGAACGGGACCCTTGTGCGGTCGCGTTTTACGATTTGCGTTATCATTAAAATCCTCCCTTTATATATCTTTAAAATTTCAATATATAGTGTCACTACATGTTGGGAACACAACATATATTACGTCTTTTCAAAGCGAATGTCAAGGGGAAAAATCAATTTTTCATATTTTTTTTGCACTTGCCGCAATAACCGTATATCTCAAGGTGATGCCCCGTCACGTAAAAATCGGTGCTTTCTTTAAGCTTTTTTTCATAATCCGCGACCGGGCAGCCGCTTATGGGCGTCATCTTGTGGCATCCGAGGCAGATAAGGTAATGGCGGTGGACGCTGCCGTTAATCACGAAAAGCGCCTTGCCGTTCTGTGTAACGTTCATCTTGATAACTAAATTTTTTGAAGCGAGAAGCTCCAGTATGCGGTACACGGTGGAAATGCTGACTGACGTGTTGTCTCTTTCCATTATCATATATACCTCGTCCGCCGTCACAGGCGAGTCAAGGCTTGCCATGATTTTTAAAACATGGACGCGATGCTTCGTATTTTTAAGCCCGAGTTTTTTCAGCTGCTCACCGTAATCTTCTGCTGCCACCGTTACCATCTCCCCCAAAAGCGGCCGTCAGTTGCGCAAGGCCTTTTTCTTAACGGAAAACGACTTTAAAAAATACACCGTGAAGTAGCAGGCCGACGACAGAATCACAATGCACGCTCCTGAAGCGATGTCAAGCCTGTATGAAAGCCAAAGCCCGGCAAAACAAAAAATATTGCCCAAAACCACAGCGCATACCATGCGTGCCCTGAAGCCCCTGCAGACAAGGCCTGCCGTGGCCGCAGGCGCGGTAAGCAGCGCGAGGACCAGTATTATGCCGACCGAGCGTATCATTACAACGACCGTCATGGCTACGAGCACAAGCAGCGCATAGTCCATAAACGCCGTGTTTATACCCATTACCGCCGCGAACTCCACGTCGAAAAGGTACGTTTTCCAGTAGTCGAAAAACATTACAACCGATAGCGTTACTATTACTGTAAGTATAATCATTAATAATATATCCGATTTTGTTACGGAAAGTATATTACCGAAAAGGTATGACGTCATGTCGGGGGGGTAGCCTGGCATAAGTGAAACAAAAAGGATGCCGAGCGCCATGCCGAGCGACCAGAAAAGGCCGATTATCACGTCGGAATTTGTCTTCTTTTTTCTGCTTATGCCGCCTATGGCAAACGATGCGCCTACGGCGAAAAGAAAAGCGCCTATTATGGGCTTAAACCCGAGAAGGTACCCCAGGCCTATGCCGCCGTATGACGTGTGGGCTATGCCGCCGCTCATCATAACGAGTTTTTTCTCTATTATTATAACGCCTATGATGCCGCATACAACGCTTGTAAGTATACCGGAAAGGACGGCGTTTTGAAGGAACTCATATTTAAATATAGATGAAATCAATGCCGCTTTCCCCTTTCATGTTTTCTCAGCGCCGCGGGTGTGCCGCCATAAACAGCTGGCGTCTCCGTCATACCCGCTGCGGCACTATTGGCAAGCCCTGCCGGCCTTCCGTGGTAGACGAGCCTGTTGTTAAGGCACGCTACCCTGTGTACCTGCGCCGCAGCCGCGGCATCATGCGTTACAAGTATTATAGTCATATTCTTGTTAAGCTCCGCAAGCAGTGCAAATATCTGTTCGCGTGAAGAAGCGTCTACACTCGCGGTAGGCTCGTCAAGCATAAGTATCTCTGGCCCGACCGCCAAGGCGCGGGCAATGAGCATTTTTTGGAACTGCCCGCCCGAGAGGGCGTCTATGCCCCTTCCGGCGAGCTGTGCAATGCCGACGCTCACGAGCGCTTTGTCGGCGGCGTCCCTGTCGGCCTTTGAGTAGCGGTGGAACACCGCGCCGCCGAAAGTCACCCTGCCGGTAAGGACAGCCTCACTTACCGTTATGGGGAACTGCCGTTCCACTGAAGAAAACTGCGGCACATAACCGACAAGCGTCCCCGTTTTACCCGGTTTTCTCCCTAAGACGCTTATGGCGCCGGAGTCAGCCGGCACAAGCCCGAGGATTGACTTAAGCAGTGTAGACTTGCCCCCTCCGTTTGGGCCTATGATGCCGAGGTACTCTTTTTGTGGCACCGTAAGGTTTATGTCTGTAAGTGCCGAAACAGTCCCGTAAGAAACGTAAAGGTGTTCTATTTTAATAGCCGCGGACATTTTTCCGCTTAAAATATCGTTTGCCAATTTATTTACCCCGCAGGTCGTAAAATAAAAAAATCCCGCCGCACCATACACCGCCGTTAACATTGCAGGCGGAGACAGGCGGCGGAAAAGTGCATTTTTACTGTGCCGTTACGGCTTCCTTTATAGTGTCCGCCATTTTCTTAAGGTTTTCTATATAGTCTGCCGAAAGCGGTTCAAGCTGGACTGTTTTGCCGCCAATCTCCTCCGCAAAGGACTGCGACTGCCTGCTGTCAATCTCTTCCTGGTAAAATATCGCTTTTATATTTTCTTTTTTCGCTAAATTCACCATATCCTGCAGGTGTGAAGCCGTAGCTTCCTTGCCTTCTTCTTCGAGTGCGTACATTTTAAGCCCGTAGTCATCGGCAAAATAACCGAACGCAGGGTGGAATACTATGAATTTCTTACTTTTCACATCTTTAAGGCCGTCGGTTATCTCTTTGTCAAGCGTATCGAGCTTAGCATTATATTTTGCGGCATTTGCCAAATATTTGTCTTTATTCTCCGAATCTATTGTACCACATTCTTCGGCTATTGTCTGCACCATAATTTTTGCGCGTTTTGGCGAAAGCCATATGTGCGGGTCGCGCTCGCCTGACTCAAACTTGCGCTCCGGGTATTTTTCCGCAACAATATCCTCAAGCTTCACTACCGTCATAGTTTTTATTTCTTTGGTCTTAGGCAGTATGCTCGCCGCTTCAGTCGGAACGCCCACCGCAAAGTACAGCTTTGCGTCGCTGAACTTTTCCATCTGCGACGGCGTAGGCTCGTAGTTTTCCGGACTGTTACCCGGCGGCACCATAGTTACAACGTTAGCCATGCCGCCGCACACGGCTTTGGCAAAGGTTGCTTCCGGCACTATGGTCACGGCTATTGTCAGCTTGCCGCCGGCAGCTTCGGACGATACCGCGCCTGACGACGCGCTGCCGGCCGTGCTTTTCTGCGCGCAGCCGGCCGGCACCGCCGCCATAATGCATGCAAGTATCCCCGCGGCAGCCTTTTTAAAGCTGAATGTCTTCTTTTTGCACGAAAGTGCTTGAAACATGTGCTCTTTTTCTTTTCCCATAACTTTTCTCCTTATGAATAGCTTCTTATAAATGCTAATGGTTTGCATTTGCATTTAATAGTATACCACAAAACGTAAACTTGTAAAGGTTTTTTACGTCTTTTTTAGTTAGTCTTTCTGTTTGCGAAGGTAATATTTACATTATTTACAAATGGGTATAAAATAATAATATAGATATAAATAGCTGTAAACTTTATACTTGGAGATTATTATGGATAAAAAGCTTGAGCGTATTAACGGCATAAATTTGATTACCGATATTATAATTTTTGTATTTATTTCTGTGTTCAACTTAAATCCGGCGCAGTCCGAATACAATACCACAGCTCTGCTGTTTGGGCTTGTTATAGTAAAAGATGCAGTGTGGGGCATGATACTCTTTTTTAAAATCCGCAACAGGCTATTGGAAAAAATTACTTTAGCGGTTTTATACACAGTTCAGCTATGCACTTTTGCCTACGGAATTATAACAAAAAGCCACAGTCCATTCTATCTTTGTGCGGTGACATCTGCAATAATTTGGTACCGTGATGCGATGCTTTCGGGCTGGACATTCCATACCGTCAAAGCGGACGCGTTCAAGCGGCACGGCAGGTAAGCGCTTATATAAAGGCGACGGCTGCGTAACTTTGCCTTTCGCACCTGCAAATACGGAAAACGTAAAAACCCCGCGCGGCATCAAAAACCGTGCGGGATTTTTCACACTTATTTACTTTACATTTTTTCTTTGCGTCATCTGAGTGGAAATTTCCGTCTATTTTTTCAGAAGCCCAAGTATTCTGCGCTTGTACTCCAGAAACTCACTGCTTAAAGTAAATTCCTCTCCGCGCGGCTTTTCCGCGCCCACCGTTATCTCCGCTGTTATGGTGCCGGGTGAACCGGCAAGAAGGTATATCCTGTCTGACAGCAGTATGGCTTCGTCTACGTCATGCGTTATGAAAAGCGTGGAAAGGTTTATCTTACGCATTACGCCAAGGTACCAGCCGTGTATCGATGACTTTGTTATCGCGTCGAGTGCGCTGAAAGGCTCGTCGAGTAAAGCGACCTCATGTGAAAAAAGGTAAGTCCTTAAAAGGGCGGCGCGCTGGCGCATACCTCCGGAAAGCTCGTTCGGGTACAGTTTCTGCGTGCCGTCTATGCCGAACTCTTTAAAATACTCCCCCGCTTCTTCCCTTGCCCTGCGCTTTTTTTCGCCTTTAAGTATAAGCGGCAGGCATACATTGTCGAGTATGGTACGGTACGGCATTAAAAGGTCTTTCTGCTGCATATAGCTTATTTTGCCCGCCCTGCCTGTTATATCCTCTCCGTTTAAAAGGACTCTGCCGCCGTCAGGCTCCATTATGCCCGATATTATGTTGAAAAGCGTGGTCTTGCCCGCACCGCTCAGACCCAGAAGGCAGACTAACTCCCCTCCCTCAAGCCTTACGGATATATCATCCAATACCTTCTTGTCACCGAATGACTTGCATACTTTTTCTGTACTCAGTTTTTCCATTTTTTCACATTTCCCTTTGTCGAGCTTTACTGCTTTTGAAGTACGGCACGGTTTCTTCCGTCACGGCATGCTTTAAGTTTTTTTTCACGTTTTCCTTTGTCAAACTTTACTGCCTTTAAAAAGTACGGTACGGTTTCTTCCGTCACGGCATGCTTTAAGTTTTTTTCACGTTTTCCTTTGTCAAACTTTACTGCCTTTAAAAAGTACGGTACGGTTTCTTCCGTCACGGCATG
>DHNP01000033.1:43843-83788 GCA_002409585.1 Ruminococcaceae bacterium UBA5413
TGCTTTTAAAAAGTACGGCACGGTTTCTTCCGCCATGGCATGCTTTAAGTTTTTTTTCACGTTTTCCTTTGTCAAGCTTTACTGCTTTTAAAAGTACGGCACGGTTTCTTCCGTCACGGCATGCTTTAAGTTTTTTTTCACGTTTTCCTTTATTGAGCTTTACTGCTTTTAAAAAGTACGGCACGGCGGGAAAGGTTACTCAGGCAGGTAGTCGTCGCTGAAGCCCGTGCCGGCGGGTATCTCGTTATCTATAAGTTTCTGTTTATAAAGCCAGCTGTAAAAAGCGTCCCAGCGTTTGGCGTCTATATATCCCCAGCGTGAAACCTCCGCCTTATAGCGTGTTGAGAGCCATTTTTGGCTTTCGAGCACGATTTTCTTGTCGAGCGTTTTATCGGCTGCGCAAAGTATATCGGCGGCTTTTTCAGGATTTTTTATAGCATACTCATACCCTTTTTTAGTAGCCGCGAGAAACTTTTTGGCTATATCCGGTTTTTCCTTAAGAAAAGTATTGTTAGCTATAATGACCGGCGTATAGTAGTCGAAAACAGGGTCTATGTCTTTAAATTCCCAGTAGTTTGTATCTATGCCCTTTACCTTTGTCGCTATGCCGTCCCACGCGTAGTATATCCATACGGCGTCTATGTTTGTTTTAAGCGCCGTTACGACGTCGTCGACATTTGTCGGCGCCATGTTGAGCTTTGAAAAGTCGCCGCCGTCCTTTTCCATGACGTACTTCATCATGGCTTTTTCGACCGGCATATCCCATGTAGCGTACGTTTTGCCCTCGAGTTTTTTGGGGCTTGTTATGCCCTTGCTCTTAAGCGAAATGATGCCTGACGTGTTGTGCTGTATGATAGTCGCGACTGCCGTAACCGGAACGGCGGTAGAAGGCTGGAACGCCGGCTCCAGGCTGTCCTGAAAGTCCACGCCGAAGTCCGCCTTGCCTGAGCCTACAAGAGCCGTCGCGCCGTCTTCCGGCGGCTGCTCTATGTTTACCTTAAGCCCTTCGTCCTTATAGTAACCGAGCTTCTGTGCTGCGTAAATGCCTGTATGGTTAGTGTTCGGTGTCCAGTCCAAAACGAAATTAACCGTCTGCAGGCTTTCTTTGGCAGGACCTTCCGCCGCGGAGGACACAGCCGCCGAACTCGCGTCCTTGCCGCCGGAACAGCCTGCCGCCAAAACCGTAAACGCCGCCGCAAGCAGCACGCATAATAACTTTTTCAACTCAATATGCTCCTTTAATATTAATCTGAATTCATTTAATAAATATTGTGTAAAGTATCATTTTACATTTTTCCCTGTGCGCTTGTACGGCATCGCAAGCCTTTCGGCGAGCGACACAACCCGCATAAGGACAAGGCTCAAAACAGAAACGAGGAAAATAACAGCGAACATCTTGTCGAACGCAAACGACTTTTTTACGTGCGTCATGTAGACGCCGAGGCCGCTGTAACCGCCGAGCCACTCCGCGATGACCGCGCCTACAACAGAGTAAGAAACCGCTATGCGCAGCCCCGAAAAGAACCGTCCCAGCGAGGAGGGGAACTTTAAAAAACGGAAAATCTGCACCTTTGTGGCGCCCATGGCACGCAGGAGGTTGAGCGTGTCGGTGTCAGCCGCCCTGTACCCGTCAAGGAGTCCGACAGCTACGGGGAAAAAGCAGACTATAACGACAAGCGTTATCTTAGGCGATATGCCGTAGCCCATCCACAGCACGAGGAGCGGCGCTATGGCTACCGGCGGCACAGTCTGGCTTATGATAAGCACAGGGTACAGCGCGCGGTACAAAAAGTCGAACCTGTCCATTAAAAATGCAAGGGCAAACGCCAGCGCCACCGCTATGCCAAGGCCTATGAAAGCTTCCGACAAGGTAGTGCCCGCGTTAGACATAAGCTCGCCGAAATCGCCGGCAAAGGCAAAAATGACGTCCACCGGCGACGGCAGCATAAACTTCGGTATAAGCCCCGCCGACGACACCGCCTGCCACACTGCCAGCAAAAGGACTATAAAAGCTGCCGACGACGCTTTATTCCTTATACTTCGAAATTTTCCTGTCAATCGTCATCACTCCGTTTTCCGGCCTGTAAGCAATCTTCACATATGTGCTCACGCCCGGCGCGCCGGCCTTCACGGCTATGAGCTGGCAGCCTTTGACTATCTCCATAAGCGTGTCATAGTCGCCCTCAACCGTTGTTTCAAACGGCGCGACGACGGTATGAAGCCCGAAGCTTTTTATATATGCTATGACCTCGTCTACCACGCGGCAGACCTCGTCGTCGCCCTGTACCTGCGGCAGGACCTGGATTGCTACACTTGCATTGAACATTTTTACTACCCCTTTTACAACAAAATATATTGCGGAATATCTCCGCCATATACGCGCAGCGCTTAAGCATACAGAGATATTATTGCCCTAAGCAATAAAAAAACGCCCGTTTGCCAAAATAGGCAAAAGGCGCGAACTATCGATTTCCCTACGCCGGCATTATCCGGATCAGGTTATGGGTTAAAGCAGAAAGCTTCTCTCAGCCGATAATCAGCACCCCGTATATTATTTGTTAATTATTATACATTTTTACGGCGCGTTTGTCAAACGCGTAAAATATTTTACTTAAGCCTTATTTATATTGACAGTGCTTAAAGCGGTTGCTATTATTGATATACAATCGAATTATGATAAAGAAACATTGAAGCGCGCATACGTAACGGCTCTGTGTGCGGCAATGTCCGGGAGGCAGTAATTGACAAAAACAAAACGCATGGTTACAATTTTAGTCTCATCCGCCCTGATACTCGCGGCAGGATGCGGCAAGGGTTCAGCTTCGTCCCAAAGTGAAAGCTCCCAGGGTGACAGCAGCGTAAATCCGGAGCAGAGCAGCGCCGCCGTAATTTCCGGAGGCAGCTCAGAAAGCGCGTCCGCGGCATCCTCTGAAAGCGCAGGCTCAGCGGTAAGCGCTGAGGCAGAAAGCTCATCCGCACAATCAAGCGCCATCCCTACGGCGCAGAAAGACGTCCTTAGCAGCATAAAAAAGTCTTTAAATACAGGCGTGCCAGTCATCCTGCCTGAAAGCGTCTCCGTACAAAGCGGCAAATACCTGACGGCTTCGGTGTCTTCAGGTAAAACGGGTTACGGCGTAAAGTTTTACCAAACAGACAAGCCGGCCGGCATAAACTCTGAATCCGCCGCGAGCGGCACGCTTATAGTGGAAGTCACGGGTACCGATATGGTAAGCGCAGAAAAGGCAAACCAAAGCATCTTGGACTCGGGGTACATAAAGGAAGAAGAAAGCGCCTGTACCATAGACCTTGGCAGCAACATAAAGGCGGCGGGCGAGGCAGGCCTTGGCCACCAGCGGATTATATGGAACGAGGGCCGATGGTGCATCTGCGTTGACAGCCCTACCGACACTACCATGGCCGGCCAGCAGTATCCGGACGGAAAAGTGCTCGCCATAAGCACAGCGGCTTACTTAGACCGGTACATGCTCCCCGCTCCGCAGAAAATCGGCATTATAAGCATGAGTACATGGAAAAGTTCAGGCTCCGCCTCCGCGGAATGGCAGAACGGCAAAAACGTTTACAGCATAGGCAGCAGCGACCCCATGACTGTCCTTGAAACCGCAGTCTCCATGAACCAATGACAAAAAGCGGCCGGTATCTCTGCCATACCGGCCGCCGTACTATAAAATTAAAGCCCGTTTATTTCGTCCATCCAAAGTTTCACGCTGGCGTCGCTCGGCATACGGAAATCGCCGCGCGGCGAAAGGGTAACGCTGCCGACCTTAGGCCCGTCCGGCAGGCATGAGCGTTTAAACTGGTTTGTAAAGAAGCGGCGGTAAAATTCCTTAAGCCATTTTTTTACCGTTGCCGCATCGTAAGTCCCCTTAAATGAATTTACAGCCATACTGTAAATTTTAGACGGTGAAAAGCCGAAGCGCAGCATATAGTAAATGAAAAAGTCATGCAGCTCGTAAGGCCCAACTATATTTTCGGTTTTCTGTGATATCTCGCCGTTTTCCGGAGGCAAAAGCTCAGGGCTTACAGGTGTGTCCAAAACGTCGTAAAGCACACTGCGCAGGTTTTCCGGCCCCGTGTCCGCCGCATGGCGCACGAGGTGGCGCACGAGTGTTTTAGGTACGGAGCAGTTTACGCCGTACATAGACATTATGTCGCCGTTATAAGTTGCCCAGCCGAGCGCTATCTCCGAAAGGTCGCCCGTGCCTATGACAAGCCCGCCGCACTGGTTCGCGAGGTCCATCAGTACCTGCGTGCGTTCCCGGGCCTGTGCGTTTTCGTAAGTCACGTCGCGGTTTTTAGGGTCGTGGCCTATATCTTCGAAGTGGCGCTTAACGCTTTCGCCTATGGGTATCTCGCGGTAATCCGTTCCTAAAAGCTCCGCCAAACGCTTTGCGTTGCTTTTCGTCCTTTTAGTAGTGCCAAAACCCGGCATGGTCGCCGTTATTATGCCTTTACGGTCAAGCGAAAGGGCATCAAAGGCACGGGCCGTCACAAGCAGCGCAAGGGTTGAGTCAAGCCCGCCGGATATGCCGAGTACGGCGCACTTTATGCCTGTGTGTTTAAGGCGCGTCTTAAGCCCCTGCGCCTGCAGGTTAAGTATCATCTCGCACCTTTCGGAAAGGTCGCTTTTGCTGTCAGGCACAAAGGGGAGCGGCGGAAACCTGCGCTCCGGCTCAAAAGCGGGCGGTTCCATCGAAAAAAGCACTTCACGCGCGCCGCCTCCGCCGTGCCACGTCGTCATGCGCAGGCGCTCCTGGTTAATCCTGATAAGGTCCGCGTCGGCATACGTCACGCCGGTGGAAAACTGTCTTGACTCCGCAAGCACAGTGCCGTTTTCCGCAATGATGTCATGCCCTGTGAAGACAAGGTCCGTCGAGGACTCGCCCTCGCCCGCGTCAGCGTATGCGTAAGCCGCCAGCAGCCTCGCAGACTGGTTTTTCACAAGCTCGCGGCGGTAAGGCGCCTTGCCTATAATCTCGTCGCTTGCCGAAAGGTTAAAGATAACCGACGCCCCGCTCCGCGCAAGCTCAGCTGACGGAGGGCACGGCACCCAAAGGTCTTCGCATATCTCGGCGCCGGCCGTAAAAAGCGGAATATTTTCACACTTAAACACTATATTTTTCCCGAAGGGCACGTCCTTCTGCCCGCAGAAAGTTATCTCACTGCACCCGTCCGGCGCGGGCGAAAAGTGGCGCGCTTCGTAAAATTCACTGTAATTCGGTATATTGCTTTTAGGTACTATCCCCAAAAGCCTGCCTTTGCATACAGCCGCCGCGCAGCTGTACAGCCCGCCGTTAACGGCAACCGGAAGCCCTATGAAAATGAGCATTTCCGTTCCGGCCGTTTTTCCGGCTATAAGCCGCAGCGCGTTTTCAGCACCCGCGATAAGCGTACTGTCGCGGAATAAATCCCCGCACGTGTACCCTGTAAGGCACAGCTCCGGAAACGCAGCCGCTCCGGCTTTTATTTTTTTACATTCTCCTATAAGCTTTAACACAGACTCCGCGTTGTATGCGCAGTCAGCCGGTTTTATCTCCGGCGTGGCGGCGGCAATGCGGAAAAAGCCGTCTTTCATTTTACCTGACCCTCCGTAGTCGGCGCCGCCGTTCCGGCAGCCGCGTCTTTCGTTTTTCCGCCGTACGTGTTAAGCACCGATTTCATTTTTTCACGTTTTTTATCAAACCCTGCAAAAAAGGCGCCTACTATTATGCTTGAGTAATACGTTATAAGCCGCCAAAGGAGCATTGCCTTTTTTATTACTCCATCGTCAAAAAACATTTGGAATATAACTAAGAAGCTGCCCTCCGCCGCGCCGGCGGCGCCCGGCAGAGGCGTGTAGCTCGATATCATAGTGACGAAGCTCTGCGCGGCTATCATGTCAAAAACAGGCGCGCCGGGGCATCGGAACGCTTTATATATAAAGAACGGTATCAAAAACATTACCGTAAGCTGAAAAAACGTTATGACATAAACGCGCACCATCAGCTTACGGTTACTTTGCATGGCATTGTTGTTTTCTATAAAAAACTCAAGCTGGCCTTTGACCTTCTTTTCCGTTTCCACGGGTTTTTTCACTATTTTAAAGCGGTTCAAAAGCCAGACAACGCCGTATATCAGCCTGCTTGTAAAGTTAGGGCAGTACGTAAACAGTATAAGTATTACGACCGACGCCGCCTGGTACAAAAAGCCAATAAACGCAAGCGCCATAAAGCCCTGTATCTTACTGCGGAAAAACGAGTACTTTACTATTATAACCGCAAGGGAATAGCACGTAATGGACGTCTGGTAAACTAAAAATTTCCTTACGAGCGCTGAGATGGCAATGCCCGACGCCACCCCCTGCCGTATGAGCGCGAGCAGCTGCATTGGCTGCCCTGCCACGGCGTAAGGCGTCACCGAGTTAAAGTACTGGCCGACCATGGTAACTTTAAACGCCTGCTTATAGCCGTAGCTCGCGTGGAAAGCCTGCGCCACGAGCGTCTTTATGTTGAGGCCGTCGAGCATCCACCCCAAAACGACGCACGCCAAAGCGCACGAAAGCCAAAATATATTCATTGACGGGACGCTCTGCATAAGGACAACGAGGTTATTGTCTGAAATGCAGAAATAAACAAGCAGCCCTACTGAAAACGCAAACAGTACGGCCTGAAATATTTTTGACGATTTGCTCTTATCCTTCATCATACCGGACCCGGCACCTACTCACTTAAATTTAAACGCGAACGCGCAAAAGCCGCTTTCGCCGGCGGACGTAACACATAACACATACGCCTGCACATACTGCCGGTATGCGCAGGCGTGTTTCAGTCCGGTAAATCACGCGGCGTATAGTTCACCGTACGGAATAATCTTCTTCGAGCTTCTGCGGCTCCAGCACTATGTTAAACATGCCGCCGCGCACGAGCCCTGAGTTAAAGCCGTCGCCGGCAAAATATTTTGTTGCCCTGCTGACACGGCTTATGTTGGTCAGAAAACCGCGGGCATTCTTATTATCCCTGTGCATCCTCAAAACATACATGCATGAGAAGTTAAACGCCCTGTGTACCAAAGCGGCGTAGCTTTTCTGAAACTTTCCATATATGCCGTTTTCTTCAAGCGAGGCGCGCACGGAAGCCACCGCCCGCAGGTAATCGTTTATCTTCGTTACGTTCATAGTTGCCAGCGTACTCATGGGGCGCTGGTTGTAGTAGTAAAGCGGCCTGTCAATGACGGCGACTTTATTGGCATGTGCAAAAAGCCTGTTGGTCGTAGCGGTATCCTCAAAAGCTATTGACGGGTATGTTATGCCGTAGTCGGTAAAAAGGCTGCGTTTGTACATTTTATTCCAAACAAAACTTTGTATCTGCACGTCGTGCAGAAGCTTGTTCATAGCCTGTTCCGCTGTAAGCACGCCCCTGCACCTGAACGGGTACTCAAACAAAAAGTCATTGCCTATGTAGTGCAGGTAATAGTAACAGCACGAAATGTCCGCATCGTTTTCAGCGCAGGCGCTGTAAAGCTCTTCAAGGTATGTAGGCGCAACGTAGTCGTCGCTGTCGACAAGCGCTATATACTTTCCGCGCGCTTCCTTCAGCGCGCGGTTGCGCGACTGCGACATGCCCCGGTTTTCCTGGTTTATAACTTTTATAAAGCCGTATCTTGCTTCAAAATGGCGCAAAATATCCAGCGAATTGTCTGTCGAGCCGTCGTTTACGGCGATAACTTCAAAGTCGCGGTACGTTTGTTCCACAAGCGATGAAAGGCACTTCCCAACATATTTTTCGACATTATACACTGGAATAATTACGCTTATCATCGGTAAACGTGAATTTTCCGCCAATACAAATCTTCCTTTCAGCATAAAGGCTGCGTATGCCCCGCATACGTATGATGTATATCGCTCTTATTTTCGCAGAAAAGAGAGAAAAAGTCAAGTGCCCATAAAAAAATAACAATCATTTTTTAATTTTTAATTTAAAAAACTTATAAGCTCATTATTATATATCTATGGATTTAAGCACTGCTTTAAGGCCCTCTGCCGATTTATCCAGCTGGCCGCGCTCCCCGGCGTCAAGCTCTACCTCAAGCACCTTGTCTACCCCGCACCCGCCGACTACTGTAGGCACGCTGATGCACATATTTTCTATGCCGTACTGGCCGTGCAGCATGCTTGAAACCGACAGTATGGAATGTTCGTCGCGGACTATGCACTCGGCTATCCTCTTTACCGACATAGCTATGCCGTAGTAAGTCGCGCCCTTTTTCTTTATTATTTCGTATGCGCTGTCACGGACGCCTTCGTAAAGGCTGCGCATAGAGGCCATGTGGTCATAGTGGCCGCGTATCTCGCAGAAACGGTTCAGCCCTATGCCTGAAACATTGGCGCTGCTCCAAACGGCCAGCTCGCTGTCGCCGTGTTCGCCTATGATGTACGCGTGCACGCTGCGGCTGTCGACGTCGAGGTGCCTTCCCAGCAGGTACTTCAGGCGCGCGGTGTCAAGCACGGTGCCGGAGCCTATGACCCTTTTTTCGGGGAAACCCGAAAGCTTCAGCGCCGTGTAGGTGAGTATGTCTACAGGGTTTGAAACTATAAGCAGTATGCCCTCGCACGCCCTTTTTTCGAGTTCGGGTATAATGTTTTTAAAAATACCGACGTTTTTATTTACAAGGTCGAGGCGTGTTTCGCCCGGCTTTTGGTTTGCCCCGGCGGTTACAATGATGATGCCGCAGTCTGCGGCATCGTCGTAACTTCCGGCGTAAATTTCCATAGGGCGGGCAAACGGCACGCCGTGGCCGAGGTCCATCGCCTCGCCCTCGGCTTTGCTTTGGTTAGCGTCTATAAGCACAAGCTCAGAAAAAAGTCCGCTCTGCATGAGGCTGAACGCACAGCTCGCCCCTACGAAGCCGCATCCGATTACAGCGCATTTCCTTACGTTAATCATTTTTTTGCACTCCCTTTAATTTTTTCCATTTATTATTTACTATGATATCAGTTTTGCCGCAATAAAAAAAGGCAGATAATGCATTTTCTATGCTTTTGACTCAAAATTTTGTAAATAATAAAAAATTCTATTATTAATGGCAGCCCGGCAGAGTGAAAAAAGCATCATCTTGCTTAAAAGAAACGCGGCGCATGCCCTTTCGGAACATACGCCGCGTTTTATCAAGCTGTTTTATTAACTAAACAGGAATTAAAGCTTTGACATTTTTTCGAGATGTGCGTAGTCCGCCATGGCGTCTTCCTCAGCCTTTGTGAACAGCTTCTCGGCGCGATCCGGGAAAGCCCTCGTAAGGGAGTTGTAACGGACTTCGCCCATGATGAAGTCACGGTAAGAAGCCGACGGAGCCTTGCTGTCGAGCTGGAGCGGGTTCTTGCCCTCGAGCGCGAGGCGCGGGTCATAGCGGAAGTTCTTCCAGTAACCTGCCGCGACGGCCTTTTTCTCTTCGAGCATCGCTATGCTCATGCCGCCCTTGATGCCCTGGTTTATGCACGGTGCATAACCGATGATGAGCGACGGGCCGTCATAGCTCTCGGCTTCGGCTATAGCCTTTATGCACTGGTTGTAGTCAGCGCCCATGGCAACGTGCGCGACGTAAACGTAACCGTAAGTCATGGCCATGCCGGGAAGGTCTTTCTTCTTAGTAGCCTTGCCGGTTGCGGCAAACTGCGCGACGGAGCCCATAGGAGTAGACTTTGAAGCCTGCCCGCCCGTGTTGGAGTAAACTTCCGTATCAAATACGAAAACGTTGACGTTTTCACCGGAAGCAAGGACATGATCCAGCCCGCCGTAGCCTATATCGTAAGCCCATCCGTCGCCGCCGAAAATCCACATGGACTTCTTAGCGAGGTAATCCTTGTCTTTAAGCGTCTTCTTCGCAAGCTCTGCGACATCGCCGGAACCTTTTGCGGCCTTCTCAAGCTCAGTGATAAGCTTGTCGGTAGCTTCACGGTTAGCGCCGCTGTCCTTAGCTGTGTCGAGGTAAGCCTTGCACGCGGCTTTAAGCGCCTCATCGCCCGACTGTGCCTCTATATTCTCAACGTATTCTGAAAGCCTTCCGCGTATGGCATCCTGTGCAAGCGCCATGCCGTAGCCGAACTCGGCGTTGTCTTCAAACAGCGAGTTGTTCCATGCCGGCCCGTAGCCCTTTTCGTTTACAGTGTAAGGCGTCGCCGGTGCGGAAGCACCCCATATGGACGAGCAGCCTGTGGCGTTCGCTATATACATCCTGTCGCCGAAGAGCTGCGTGATGAGCTTTGCGTACGGTGTTTCGCCGCAGCCTGCGCACGCGCCGGAGAACTCAAGCAGCGGTTTCCTGAACTGGCTGCCCTTTACGGTAGTCGGTTTAAACTTCTGCGCAACTTCCGGTTTTTCTTTTAAAGTAAGGCCGTAATTGAAACCTTCCTCATTTGGCATTTGTGTTTCCATCGGTTTCATTGTAAGGGCCTTATTGCCCTTCATACCTGGGCATACAGTGGCGCATGAACCGCAGCCCGTGCAGTCAAGCGTTGAAATTGTCATGGCAAACTTATAGCCCTTCATAAGGGTCATGTCTTTCATCTTCATGCTCTTAGGAGCTTTTGCGGCTTCTTCTTCCGTCATGACAACAGGGCGGATAACAGCATGCGGGCAGACGTAAGAGCACTGGTTGCACTGGATGCAGTTGTCAGGGTTCCACTCAGGCACGTCTATGGCTATGCCGCGTTTTTCATAAGCGGATGAACCTGACGGCACCGTGCCGTCCGCCATCTTCATAACCGTTGAAACAGGCAGCGTGTCGCCCATATGGCGGTTAGCCGGCAGAAGCACGTTGTTTACGTACTCAAGCACTTCCGGCTTGCCTTTTGTGGCGACTGCCGGCTTGGAGTCGTCAGTGCAGTTTTTCCACGATGCCGGAACTTTGACCTTTACGTACTCGTTTGCGCCGCGGTCGATGGCGGCGTGGTTCATGGCGACTATCTTTTCGCCTTTTCTGCCGTAAGTCTTTGTAGCCGCATCCTTAAGGTACTTTATGGCGTCCTCTTTCGGGATAATGTCGGCAATGGCGAAGAACGCTGACTGGAGGATGGTGTTAATGCGTCCGCCGAGTCCGATTTCCTTGCCGAGCTTAATGCCGTCTATCGTATAGAAATTAATGTTGTTGTCGGCAATATATTTCTTCATCTTGCCCGGGAGCTTCTTGTCGAGTTCGTCGAGGTCCCACTGGCAGTTGAGCAGGAAATTCCCGCCCGGCTTAAGGTCCTCAACCATGTCGTAAATGTCCACATACGACGGCTTATGGCATGCGACAAAGTCGGCTTTTGTGATGTAATATGTCGACTGTATCGGTTTCTTGCCGAAGCGCAGGTGGGAGATGGTAAGCCCGCCGGACTTTTTGGAGTCGTAGGCAAAGTAGCCCTGCGCGTACATGTCGGTATGGTCGCCGATGATTTTGATGGAGTTCTTGTTTGCGCCTACGGTTCCGTCAGCGCCAAGGCCCCAGAACTTGCACGAATGCGTGCCTTCGGCCGTCGTGTCGGGGTTTTCCTTAACTTCGAGCGAAAGGTTCGTAACGTCATCCGTAATGCCTATGGTAAAGCGCTTCTTAGGCGTGTTGGACTGCATGTTGCTGTAAACGGCAACTATCTGGCCCGGGTTGGTGTCTTTTGAGCCTAAGCCGTAACGGCCTGAGTAAACCGGTATATCGTTGAACTTAGAGTCCTTAAGCGCCGCTATAACGTCAAGGTAAAGCGGTTCGCCGATGGAGCCGCGCTCTTTCGTGCGGTCAAGGACTGAAATCTTTTTAACTGTGTCAGGGATAACGTCAAGCAGGTACTTTGCCACAAACGGACGGTACAGGCGTACTTTAACAAGCCCTACTTTGCCGCCCTTTGCGTTGAGGTAATTTATGACTTCCTCCGCGCACTCGCATACCGAGCCCATGGCTATGATGATTTCGGTTGCGTCCGGCGCGCCGCAGTAGTTGAACGGCTTGTAGTCCGTGCCTATCTTAGCGTTTACCTTGTTCATGTTTTCGACTACGACTTCCGGGAAAGCATCGTAGTGGCTGTTGCTCGCTTCATTTACCTGGAAGAACAGGTCGTCGTTTTCAGAAGTACCCTTTGTAACAGGGTGCTCAGGGTTCATCGCGTTCCTGCGGAACCTGTCGACGGCGTCCCAGTCAAGCATGTCGCCGAGGTCTTTGTAGTCCCAGATATGGATTTTCTGTATTTCATGCGAAGTACGGAAACCGTCGAAGAAATGCATTACCGGCATGCTGCCCTGTATAGCCGACAAATGCGCCACGGCGCCGAGGTCCATGCACTCCTGCGTGCTGCACGAGCACAGCATGGAGAAACCTGTCTGGCGGCACGCGTAAATATCCGAATGGTCGCCGAATATGCACAGCGCCTGTGTAGAAAGGGAACGTGCCGAAACGTGCATAACCGCCGGTAAAAATTCGCCGGCTATTTTATACATGTTCGGTATCATAAGCAGAAGGCCCTGCGAAGCGGTGTAAGTGGTCGTAAGCGCGCCTGCCGCCAAAGAACCGTGCACAGCGCCCGAAGCGCCGCCTTCAGACTGCAATTCTGAAATCTGAACTTTCCTCCCGAACAGGTTCTTTTGGTCGGCCGCCGCATACTTGTCAGCAACATCGGCCATTACGGACGACGGGGTAATGGGGTAGATAGCCGCAACGTCCGTAAACGCGTATGAAACATACGCGGCGGCGTTGTTGCCGTCCATGGTTTTCATTTTTCTTGAATCCATAGTATTTGTCCTCCTTATTAGGAATAGTGTATTTTTTCAGGTACAGCAGCGTAATAATGCGCATTTGGAACGCGGGCTGTTAAAAAATTATCACTTAGCACGGCAGCGGAGTTTTTCCGGACAAAAGTAAATCAAGCGCGCGATAAACCTTCCTAACTGTACTTAAATTGATTTTATCATCTTTTCATCGCCATGTAAAGGCAAATAAGTTATATTATTTACCAATTCGCAAATCATACCCATAATTGCCGTTAAAAATCATATTTACGCGTATAAAACGCAAATACGGAGAAATCCTTCCGAATAATACAATATGTAAAAACTGCCGGAAGCACACTCCTGCTTCAGGCAGTTTTTCATTATATGCTATTGCTTAATATATCCGTTAGGCATGCGGGTTTTCCACCTTGCCTATAAAGAGCGGCAGGCACGTTTCATTGTCTACTATGGCGTAAACGAACGGGCGGTCAAAAGTGACGGTATTCTTCGGCGGGGCGGAGCTGCCGGTGGCATCTATAACCGCTGTCGCGGCGGCGGCCTCAACGCCAAGCTCGTTAACCTGTATAAATGTTTTGTGCATAACGTCGCTTACAAAAATATTCCCTTTATCTGATTTGCCCATCCCCCCGAAGTCCGCCTTGCCTGTGTCAAATGCGTCGGTCAGGCCCATAGCCCCGAGGGCATCCTTAAGGCTCGCTGAGAAGTCATACTTAAACTTAGGCAGCGACGAAACCGCAAAATCCTCATCATAGTTTTCTTGTGTTTTACCGCCATTGCCGTACTGTGACAGTATTTTTTCCGCGGGCTTTACGAGGCCCGTGTACTTTGCGCCCGTCATGTTTTTAATATAGGCGTCTATATCCTCCGTGTTTTCCGACGGCATAAAAGCCGCGAAGCTGTATTTGCCGCCTTCAAGCGGTTTTAATATCCCCTCTGACTCTCCGTCGTGCATGTAGACTTCAGCCGAGCGCAGGTAGTCTGCCGTGACGTCTTTGCCTCGCGTATGGAAAATTTCTTTCGTACTGCTGCTGTAGCTTTTCATCCAGTCCTGCTCAAAATACACGGCGTTTATTATATACATTACGTCGTTTGGACTTATATTATTTATTACCTTGTCTATTTTCCCGCCGGTGCTGCTTTTGACCCAGCTGTTTATCTTCTGCAGGGTGCCGCTGTCTGAAAAATCAAGCTGGAAAGCCCCCGCGCCAAAGTAATCCGCGTTTTTCTGCAGGAAATCTTTTTTTACGCTTAGGTTCTTTTCATTGTCGTACCATATTGAATTTGCAATGTCTAACCTGCCGTCCTTTAAAGACTTAAACGCCGCGTTTTCCCATCCCAGCTGCCTGTTAAGGCTGCCTATATCCATGCCGCCGCCAAGTATGGCCTCAAACTGTTTAAGAGTTTCCCCCTCCGCCCCGTTTGCCGTCATGCCGAGGGCAAGTGAGATGGAAGCCGGCGACACAAGCGAATTTTTCCCCTCTTTTACCGTATTTTTAAAAATATTTATTGAAAAATCAGCCTGCGCTTTTATGAAGTCGGCGCTCTCACCCTCTTTTGCTATTGCCTTTACGGGGCGGGCGGTTATGCCCTCCATCAGGTTTTCCTTCGCGCTTACGGCCGCAGGCCTTAATACTGAAAAGACGGTGAAGGCGCAAAGCAGCACGGCGGCCGCGGCAGCTGGTACCGCCCACCGCAGGGTACGGTGTCCGGCGTGCTCTTTCTGTTTGAGCCGGGCGCGCATTTTTTCAGCTGTTTCGCGTTTAAATTCACCGGTAACTTTTATCCCGTTACATTCATCTATATACTTTTCTTTATTATTCACCATCAAGACCTCCCGACAATGAATCTTTGAGCTGTACGCGCGCACGGCACAGCCACGATGAAACGGTGCTCTTTTTCCGCCGGAGCATGCGCGCTATCTCCGGCACTGTAAAACCTTCATAATAGTAAAGGTAAACAGTACTGCCGTACTTTGCCGGAAGCCTCATAACCGCGTCAAAGACCTCCATGCCGGATACATTATCTTTTTTATCGTCGGCTCCGTAAGGGAGCGCCGCCCCGCCCCTGTGCTGCGCCCGTAAAAAATCATGGCATTTGTTGACGGTAACACGGATAAGCCACGCCTTCTCATGTTCAGGTGACGTAAAACTTTTTCCGCTTGAAATAAGTTTAATAAAAACCTCCTGCGTTATATCCTCCGCATCCTCACGGGTTTTCACATTGTGGTACGCTATGCGGAACACCATATCCGCATATCTGCCAAGGGCACATTCTATACTGTCCGCGCCGGTCGGTACGCTCACATCTACTCCCCCTTTCACTTATAACACGTTTCATTTCCCTTAAAACACGCACGTAAATTTTCATTTATAAAATTTACTTTAACACAAAACATCCGCCCGTGCAAAATGCGCAGGCGGATAAATCCGTTCACGGCGGACTTAAATCTCTATTGTGTCGTAGGTTCCCTTGCCCTGCCGGCAGGCGGTTTTTGCCCTGTATTCCCTATTTCCGCCCGCTTAAGTGCCTCCTCAGGGACGCGGTCCCGCATACTTCCACTGCTTTTTAGGCCAAATGCGCCTAAAAACCTGCGGGCTATTTCCTTACTATGTACCCTGCCGCGCGGCGGGCCGGCGGCAGGTCCGGGCTCAAACAATACTTCCGCTGAAAAAGCGACCGTCTCCCGGCCGGCGCTTTTACGCGCGGCTATTCCCTTTAAAGTGAAAAACGCCGCGAAAACCAAAACCGGCAGCAAAATAGTCTGCGCGCCGGTTGCCCGCACCGCCCGTAAAAATCCGCGGACAGCTCCGCATACGCACGCAGCTGAAGCTCCCGCCGCTAAAAATACGCCGGGGCAGAGTACGGCAGTGCATACTAACGCTGCGGCAATCACCGGTACAATAAAGAACATTAAAATGTGCGAAAGGCGCGCGCATTTTCCCTTTGGCGGTGTTTTGCCGCGCGCGCATAAATATCCTTCTGAAATCATAACTTTACAACAGCCTCCCGTAATGAATGTTTAAGCTGCTCCCTCGCCCTGTGCAGCCATGACGAAACCGTATTGTCCCTGCTCTGCAAATATCTCGCAATCTCCGGAACAGTCCGGCCTTCGTAATAATAAAGGTAGAGGACGTTCCTGTACTTCTCAGGAAGACACATCACGGCTTCCGTAACTTCCGTGCCGGAAGTTTTTTCTTCTGCCGCCGGAATATCGATGCTTGTGCCCAAAGCCGTTTCTTTTTTACGGCGCTCGGATTTAAGGAAATCCCTGCATTTGTTGACGGTAACGCGGATAAGCCACGCTTTTTCGTGTTCAGGTGATTCAAAGCCTTTGTCACGCTGGATAAGCTTTATGAATACTTCCTGCGTTATATCCTCCGCGTCCGCCAGCACTTTTACGTTGCGGTATGCTATGCGCAAGAGCATGTCCGAGTATGTATTGAGGGCATATTCAAACGTATCCGCGGTGCGGGCCGGTACAGCCACTTTTATTTTCCCCCTTCCATATTACAATACGATTCATACGGGCGATTCCGTGCGCCGCCCGCGTATGTTTTTAACTTTTATTCCATATTATTCCACTAACTTAAGATAAAGTATACTCTAGAGCCGCTGTTTGTCAAGGCGTTACTTCTTACTTTTTAGCAGCAGCCTTGTTTCGCCCGGATTAAGCGACAGTATCTTTGCCTCTATGCGCGGGTGCTTGAGCTTCTGCCTTACCATGGTAAGAAGCGCCTGCCCGCTGTTGTAGCCGTGTATGACGCGTACCTCCTCTACGTCCGGCGCGGCGCCGCTTAAGATATGCTCCAGGCGTTTTTTTGCCTCATCCGCGGTAAGGCCGTGTATGTCAACTTCTATGCTCCTGCCTGTTTTTTTCATTTTCATAATATATTTTTCCCCCGCCGTTTTTACAAATAATTTTTGGCACTTTTCGATAAACAAATATATTTTTCTTTAATATTTTATCATATATTGTATAGTTAAATAAAATTTTTTGAAAAATTCATAAGATATTCATAGCTATTTAACAATTTTTACGGCCCTATGCACTATAATAAACTTGTTATTAGAAAGTTGGAGCCGCACCGCTTTCTAATACATGTTCTACCCTCCTCAATATACCCCTCAAGTTAAGAAGAAAAGGGCTCTTAAACCGTTCAGGTGAGAGCCTTTTTCTTATTTTATTTTAAAAATTACCGGCAAAACTTGCGCAAAGATTGCTTTCCGCCGAATATACGGCCTGTTTCATGGCAAAAATACATTCGGAGGTGGCACAATGAATCGACACATAAAAGAAAAGGGTAAGAACAATAAAGGATTTTATATTGCGCTCGGCATATGCCTTGTTGCGGTAGGCGTGGCGGCATGGACAACTTACGACAGCGTCGTTAACTACGCAGTTCCCGAAACCGGCACGGCCTCAAGCAGTACGGCACAGGCAAACAATACCGTGAGCGGCATTTACGCCGGCAGCAGTGAAACGCCAAAGACGGCATCGTCAGAAAAGCCGGAGACGCAGGCCCCGAAGGCTTCGTCCGCGCAGCCCTCTTCAAAACCGGCTGCAAAAGCCGAAACAAAAACGCCCGTAAAGCAGGCCGCCGCAGCTCCGGAGCTTTTTTCATACCCTGTGGGTAAAGTCATAGTACAGAAGTTCAGCGAAGACCCCGTCTACTGCAAAACGACCGAGGACTGGCGCGCCCATACGGGCATAGACCTTAAAGCGGATGCCGGTTCGGCCGTAAAGTCGGCCGCCGCTGGCACAGTTAAAAAAGTCTATGAGGACGACAGGTACGGTAAAACCGTGATAATAACGCATGGGGACGTGGAAGCGTGGTACTGCGGGTTAGATAAAATAAGCGTTGAAACGGGCAGCACTGTAACAAGCGGCCAGGAAATAGGCACGGTGGGGTCAGTACCCATAGAAAAGTACGAGGACTCGCACCTGCACTTTATTACCATGAAAGACGGAAAATATGTGGACCCGCTCGACATACTCGACAATTAAGCCTGCGGGCGCGGCCTTTGCCCCGTTATATCACCTGTAAATATGATTATAAAAAGTCCGAACGGCAGTTCGTTATGCCGTCCGGACTTTTTTATACGTTTATCATTCACCGAACATATCTTTTATCTTGTCAAAAAAAGATTTGCGTTTCTGGTAATTTTTGTCCTCGCTCTCGCTGTCGAACTCCTCCAGCAGTTTTTTCTGCTTTTGGGAAAGGTTGCGCGGTATCTCTATAGCTATGCGCACGTACTGGTCGCCGCGCCCCCTGCCGCCGAGCTTTTGTATGCCTTTGCCCTTAAACTTAAAAACGTCGCCGGGCTGGGTACCCGGCCTTACCTCGTAACTGACCTTGCCGTCAATGGTAGGCACCACCACTTCGGCCCCAAGCGCCGCCTGTGTGAAAGTTATGGGCATTTCACACCATATGTCGTTTTCGCGGCGCTCAAAGATAGGATGCGGGCGCACGTTTACGTATATATGCAGGTCCCCGCTGGGACCGCCGTTTTCGCCGGCACTGCCTTTGCCGGAAACGTTCAGTATCTGCCCGTTGTCTATGCCCGCGGGTATGTTTACCTCTATGGTTTTATTTTCACGCGTCCTGCCTGTTCCCCCGCAAAGCGGGCACGGGCTGTCTATCACCTTGCCGCTGCCGCCGCACCTGTCGCATGTACGCGTTGTCTGTATAAGGCCGAAAGGCGTGCGCTGGCTCACGCGCACCTGCCCCGAACCGCCGCACTGCGGGCACGTTTTAGCCGCGGTCCCGTTTTTTGCGCCTGAGCCGCCGCACGACCCGCAAACTTCCGTATGTTCATAGGAAACCGTTTTTTTACAGCCTTTCGCGGCCTCCTCAAAGCTCACATATACGCTCGCATCACAGTTCTGGCCGCGGCGGGGCATATTGGAAGTCTGCCTGTGCGCCCTTTTGCCGCCGAAACCGCCGAAGCCGTCGAAACCGTCAAATACACTGTTGAAAATATCGTCTATATTTATATTGCCTGTAAACGGGCTGCCCCCGCCGCCGCCGAAACCGGCGTCCACTCCGGCCTGCCCGAACTGGTCATAACGCGCCCTTTTGTCCTTGTCCGAAAGGACTTCGTAAGCCTCGTTAACCTCTTTAAACTTCTGTTCCGCTTCCTTATCGCCCGGATGGAGGTCCGGATGGTACTGTTTGGCAAGCTTGCGGTACGCTTTTTTTATTTCCGCGTCGGTGGCGTTTTTAGGCACGCCCATAACCTCATAATAATCCTTATTTCCGGCCAAACTAATCACTCCTGAAATGAAGCGCATCGAGGGCAGCCGTTAGGCTGCCCTGTCAGCAATTTATGTCAAACGCCGCGGCGCGGCGGTTCTGAAGCTGCCTTTGCTGGATGCCCTAAGCACACCGTGACGTTATTTCTTGCCATTGTCGTCAACGTCTTTGTACTCTGCGTCGTAAACCGTGTTGCCGTTCGCGTCCTGCTTAGGCTGTGCCTGGCCTTCCGCCTGCTGCGGGCCGCTTTGCGGCTGGCCCTGGGGCTGCTGCGGGGCGGCGTTTTTGTAGAGCTTTTCGCTTACCGCATACATCTTGTTCTTAAGGTCCTCCGACTTTGACTTTATGTCGTCAAGGTTACCGGCGGTTATGGCCGAGCGGACCTCCGCTACTTTGGAGTTAAGCTCGTTTTTATCGCTCTCGTCTATCTTGTCGCCGCTGTCCTTAATGAGCTTCTCAACGGAATAGCAAAGGTTTTCGGCCTCGTTTTTCTTATCTATCTCGTCACGGTGCTTCTTGTCTTCAGCCGCATACTTTTCGGCTTCCTTGACTGCTTTGTCAACGTCGTCCTTGCTCATGTTGGAGCTTGATGAAATGGTTATCTGCTGCTGTTTGCCGGTTGCAAGGTCTTTTGCCGAAACGTTGACTATGCCGTTAGCGTCTATGTCGAACGTGACCTCTATCTGCGGTATGCCGCGCGGCGCCGGCGCTATGCCGCCGAGCTTGAACAGGCCGAGCTGCTTGTTGTCGCGCGCGAACTCGCGTTCGCCCTGCAGTACGTTTATCTCCACTTCAGTCTGCCCGTCGGCGGCCGTTGAGAAAATCTGGCTCTTTTTCGTCGGTATGGTCGTGTTGCGGTCTATTACCTTTGTCATAACGCCGCCCATCGTTTCAACGCCGAGCGAAAGCGGCGTAACGTCAAGAAGCAGCAGCCCCTCGACCTCGCCGCCGAGTACGCCCGCCTGCAAAGCTGCTCCTATGGCAACGCACTCGTCGGGGTTAATGCCCTTAAACGGTTCTTTACCGGAAATCTTCTGTACCGCTTCCTGTACGGAGGGCATCCTTGATGAACCGCCGACCATGAGTACTTTAGATATATCCGAGAATGAAAGGCCCGAGTCCGAAAGAGCCTGCTTTACAGGGCCTATGGTTTTTTCTACCAGGTCCGCCGTAAGTTCGTTGAATTTAGCGCGCGTAAGCGTCATGTCAAGGTGTTTAGGGCCTGTGGCGTCAGCCGTTATAAACGGAAGGTTTATGGCGCTCGAAGCCGTGCTCGAAAGCTCTATCTTTGCTTTTTCGGCTGCTTCCTTAAGGCGCTGCATGGCCATCTTGTCGCCGCTCAGGTCAATGCCGTTGTCTTTTTTGAACTCGGAAATCATCCAGTCCATTACGCGCTTGTCGAAGTCGTCGCCGCCGAGGCGGTTGTTCCCCGCCGTGGCAAGGACTTCCTGCACGCCGTCGCCCATCTCAATAATTGAAACGTCGAACGTGCCGCCGCCAAGGTCGTAAACCATCACTTTTTGGTCGCCGTCTTTGTCTATGCCGTATGACAGCGCCGCCGCCGTAGGTTCGTTTATAATGCGCTTTACGTCGAGGCCGGCGATTTTGCCGGCGTCTTTTGTAGCCTGGCGCTGTGCGTCCGTAAAGTACGCCGGTACGGTTATGACGGCGGAGTTGACTTTCTCGCCAAGGTAAGCTTCCGCATCCGTCTTAAGCTTTTGGAGTATCATGGCGGAAATTTCCTGCGGTGTATAGTTCTTACTATCTATGTTTACTTTGTAGTCAGAACCCATTTCCCTTTTGATGGATGAAACTGTGCGGTCAGGGTTTGTTATGGCCTGGCGTTTTGCCACCTGGCCAACCATGCGCTCGCCCGTTTTGGAAAAAGCAACGACCGACGGCGTGGTGCGCGCACCCTCGGAGTTGGGGATAACTACCGGCTTGCCGGCTTCAATTACCGCAACGCATGAATTTGTAGTGCCTAAATCAATACCTATTGTCTTTGACATATTATTTACCTCCAGTAATATACTTTTGTTATTGTTTCGGTTCTGTATCTGCGGCCTGTATCTAAAAAAGCGGAGGCGCACGTAATCAGTTCGCCACTTGTACCATGGCGTGCCTTACCACTTTGCCGCCCAGCATATATCCCTTTTGAAAGACCTCCGCTATGGTATTTTCTTCTATATCTTCGTCTTCTATGTGTGAAACGGCGTTGTGCAGGGCCGGGTCAAACTTGTCGCCTTTACACCCCATCTCCGTCACGCCGAGCTTTTCGAGCGCCTTGCGCATTTGTTTTTCAACCATTTCAACGCCCTTGCGCATATCCTCAGCCGTACATTCTTTCTGCTCCAGCGCGCGCGCAAGGTTGTCTTCGACTGTGAGTATCTCTTTCACGGCGGCCGCCGTGGCATCGGCATAAACAGACATTTTCTCACGTTCGGTGCGCTTGCGGTAATTGTCGTACTCGGCTACGGTGCGTATATGGATTTCTTGTTGCTTTTTAAGCTGTCCGTCCAAAGCTTCAATGTCTTTTTTAAGCTTGCCGTTTTCTTCGGCCAAAGCCGAGGCTTCATCCCCGGCAGCTGCTGTTTCGCCGCTGCACGGCTCTCCTGAGCCTTCGCTCTCCTCTTTTTCGCCGTCAGTTTCTTCGCCTTCGCAGGCGCACGGCTCTTCATCGTCCCCACACCGGCCGTTTACATCCGGATTGTCGTCTGCCGCCGGTTCCTGCGCGGCGCTTTCTTCCTGCCCTGCGGTGCTATCCGCCGGAGCCGTATTTTCCTGACAAGTTCCATCACATTCGCCGCCAGGTACGCTGGCGCGGTTCTCTGTATCTTCTGTCAAAGCCGCTGCCCCTTTCTTTATTCCATATTTAAAAGCCTTGTAAGTATCCTCCCGACGGAGTCGGAAAGGTACTCCATATTGGATATTATTTTGCCGTAGTTCATACGCGTCGGCCCTATGATGGCTATGACGCCGGAGTCCCTGCCGCTGACGGCATACCTTGAAACGACGACGCTTGAGTCCCTAAGCTCCGGGCGCCTTGTTTCGTCGCCTATAAGCACTTTTATGCCGCTGCCGTCACGGTGCCTTGTCAGAAGGCTGCAAAGCTCCGCCGGCCGCGACAGGAAGTCAAGTATGCGGCGTATCTCGTCCTGGCCGAACTCGCTTCTGAAAACGAGGTTTATCTCGCCGTCAAGGCAGACCTCAGACTCGAGGGATTCCCTTGCGGCCTGCGCTATTGCCATAAGCGCCGAACTTATAAGTATGGACATGTCGTCAAGTGAAGCCGCAAGCGACTGTATATAGCCGGGCGTTATGGAGGCGACAGGCACGCCTATGAGTTTTTCGTTCAGCACACGGAAAAACACATGCAGTATCTCGGGCGTCAGGTCGAAGTCGCAGTGAAAAATGCGGCTTTTGGTTATGCCGTTCGACGTCATAAGCAAAGCCATCGCCGTGCGCCGCCCGGTCTGCACGAACTGCACCGCCTTGACCGCCGCGGAGCTGCTTTCGGGAGTTGTCGACACAGCCGCAAACTTCGTCATGTTGGCGAGCATGCTCGCGGCGCCGTCGAGGAGCTTTTCCGGGTCATACGCGCTCGGCAGGATAAGGCTGTCTATATAGCGCTTTTCGTCGCCTGAGATAGGCGTGCGCTTCATAAGGCTGTCTATATAGACCCTGTACCCTTTCTGCGACGGAACCCTTCCGGCGGAAGTGTGGGGCTGCTCAAGCAGCCCCTCGGCGCTGAGGTCGCTCATCTCGTTGCGCACGGTTGCCGACGAAACGTTAAAGTCAAGCATCTTGCAGAGCAGGCGGGAGCCGACCGGCTCGCCGGTCGCTATATAAAGGTCGACAACGGCCGCAAGGATTTTTTGTTTCCTTAAACTCAGTTCCAACCTTCTTCCTCCTGTTCCGCAGCCGTTAGCACTCTAAGCGTAAGAGTGCTAACTCTTTAAAATATAATTTAACATTACTTTTGCCCTTTGTCAATATATTAATTGTAAACTAATTGTGAAATCCTTAAAATTTTAATATTTTTTTATTTATAATATTATTATAAGAATTAAAATAGTACAGCCGGCGTAAGGATATTTGAAACGAGGAAGCCTTTCCGCGTGAAGCGGAAGCCACCGGCCGAGCACGACGTCAGCCCCGCCTTTTCATATGCTTTCGCGGCGTCCGCAACATGGGGCGGTATCTTCCTGCCAAACCTAGCTAAGCAGCCGCCGTCTGAAAGTCCCTCCGTAAGGCGCAGCGCGAGCATGGCAAATTCGTCAAAGCCGCCGCCGCCGCCGTCGTCCTGCGCGGTTCCTTTTTCTATAAAAAGCCTGAGGCCGCGCGGATAGTGGAAACGCCTGCCGTTTATGAACGAATGTGCCGAGGGGCCGACGCCGAGGTACTCCTCACAGTGCCAGTACTTAAGGTTGTGCCTGCTCTTAAAGCCCTTTTGTGCAAAGTTGGATATTTCATACTGCCCGAAGCCGAGCTTCTCAAGCTCCACGCACGCGCATATATAGAGGGCGGCGGCTGTGTCTTCATCCGGAAGACGCAGCCCCGCCCTGTTTTTCCCGTAAACCGTATGCGGTTCCACCTGCAAAAGGTACGCCGAAACATGCCGTACGCCGAGCCTGCCGCACGCGGCGGCGGAGCGGCAAAGGCTTTCTTCGGTCTGCCCCTGCACGGCAAGCATAAGGTCCGCGGAAATATTATCAAAGCCGGCCCTTTTTGCATCCGCAAAAGCCTTAAAAGCCTGCTCCGCCGTATGCCTCCTGCCCAAAAGCAGGAGCTCGCCGTCGTTTGCCGACTGCAGGCCTACCGAGAGCCTGTTTACGCCGGCGGCTTTTATTTCGCGGAAAAATGGGTACAAGTCCCCGCCGGGGTTAACTTCGGCCGTTATTTCGGCGTTTTCAAGCCCGAAAAGTTCCCTTGCGGCCGAAAGTATCTTTATCAGCCGCCCGGCCCCTATCAGGTTCGGCGTTCCGCCGCCGAAGTACATGGTGTCGGCGCCGCGGCCGCCTAAAACTCCGGCCCAGTGCCGCAGGCAGCTTATGACAGCCTCCGTATAGGCGTCCATAAGCTCGTCCGTACCGCGCAAAGAGTAAAAGTCGCAGTAAGGGCACTTCCCGTCACAGAAGGGCACGTGTACGTAAAGGCCGAGGTTCCCGTTACTCATCGAGCTTTAAAACGCTCATAAACGCTTCCTGCGGTATGTCTACGGAGCCAAGCTTGCGCATACGCTTTTTGCCTTCCTTCTGCTTTTCGAGGAGCTTCTTTTTGCGCGAGATGTCGCCCCCGTAGCACTTGGCGAGTACGTCCTTGCGCATGGCTTTAACTGTTTCGCGCGCTATAATCCTGCCGCCGACGCACGCCTGTATGGGTACTTCGAAAAGCTGGCGCGGTATGTTCTCCTTAAGGTTCTGCGCCATCTTGCGGGCTTTTGCGTAAGCCCTGTCTTCATGGAGGATAAACGAGAGCGCGTCTACCGTTTCTCCGTTTATAAGTATATCGAGCTTTACGAGCCTGCTCTCCCTGTAGCCTTTAAGTTCATAGTCAAGCGAGGCGTAACCGCGCGTGCGGCTTTTAAGCGCATCGAAAAAGTCATAGATTATTTCGTTAAGCGGCAGTTCGTAATGTACGTCGACGCGGTCCGCGTCAATATAATTCATATCTATGAAAGTCCCGCGCCTTTCCTGGCAGAGCTCCATTATGTTGCCGACGTAGTCCTTAGGGGTAAAAATATGCGCGTCTGTTATGGGCTCCTCGGCCCTTGCTATCTTTGACGGGTCGGGGTAATTTGTAGGGTTATCTATGGAAACAGTTGTTCCGTCGGTAAGCGTTATTTTATATATAACGCTCGGCGCTGTAGTTATGATGTCAAGCAGGTACTCGCGCTCAAGCCTTTCCTGCACTATCTCCATGTGCAGCAGGCCTAAAAAGCCGCACCGGAAGCCGAAGCCGAGCGCCGCGGACGTTTCAGGCTCAAAAGTGAGCGAGGCATCGTTTAGCTGCAGCTTGTCAAGCGCATCGCGCAGGTCAGGGTACTTTGCGCCGTCCGCCGGGTATATGCCGCAGAAAACCATCGGCTGCGCAGGCCTGTAGCCCGGCAGCGGCTCCTTCGCCGGGTTGGATGAAAGCGTAACCGTGTCGCCTACGCGCGCCTGCCTTACGGCTTTTATAGAGGCGGCGATAACGCCGACTTCCCCCGCTGAAAGCTCGCCCGACGGCTCAAAATGCGTCGCACGCATATAGCCGCACTCCGTAACGGTGAACTCGCCGCCCGTCGCCATCATGCGTATGACGTCGCCCGTTTTTACTCGGCCGTCCATAACGCGCACGTGTATGACTACCCCTTTGTAATCGTCGTAATACGAGTCGAAAATAAGCGCCTTGAAAGGCGCGGCTTCGTCGCCGCCCGGCGGCGGCACGTGCTTAACTATCTGCTCCATGACCTTGCCGACGTTGGTGCCTAATTTCGCGGATATGCACGGCGCCTCATCCGCCGGTATGCCGATGACATCCTCTATTTCTCCGCGGACTTTTTCGGGCTGCGCGCCCGGAAGGTCGATTTTGTTTATTACCGGTATTATCTCAAGCCCGGCATCCGACGCAAGGTAAGTATTAGCGAGCGTCTGCGCCTCTATCCCCTGCGAAGCGTCCACCACGAGCACCGCGCCCTCGCATGCCGCGAGCGAGCGTGAAACCTCGTAGTTGAAGTCAACGTGGCCCGGGGTATCTATAAGGTTGAAAATGTAGTCGCAGCCGTCTTTTGCGCTGTAAACGAGCGTAACCGCGTGTGCTTTTATGGTTATGCCGCGTTCGCGCTCAAGGTCCATGTCGTCGAGTATCTGGTTTTCCATTTCGCGTATAGGCACGGATTTTGTAAGTTCGAGCATCCTGTCAGCTAAAGTGCTTTTCCCATGGTCTATATGCGCTATGATGCAAAAGTTCCTGATCCGTTCACGTCCGGATAGCAAAAGGCACACCTGGCTTTCACTTTAAAATTATTTTACTTCCCCGCCGCCATGATTGCCGTACTATGCCGGCAATCATGGCGGCACATTTTTCGCGCGCCCCGTATGGCACGTAAAAGCGGTAGGTTTCAAACCGCGTACCCGCGTTCAGCGTGACGGCGGCGCCGAGGGTTCCGCGCCTTTCGAAAGGCACGCCGCTTTCCCTCAGTATGGGCTCTATCATGTCGGCGTGCAGGCGGTCCGTTTCCGCAATAAGGAACGGTTCGCCTGCGCCAGGTTCTTTTTCACGGGTTTTCCGCGGCCTGCCGCCCGTTTTCCGTTTAAACATTCCAAACATAACGCTGTTTTTCAGTAGCGGTCGATGTTGCGGTAGTACTTGTCGTTAAGCAGATGCTTTTTCCTGCGTTTCTGCCTGTGGTAGCGCTTGCGTCCCGGCCCGCGCGGAGGGCGGCGGTTGCTTAGAAGCACTATGATTATAACGAGTACCCCCAGAATAATGCACGCCCATGAGATGACGCCTATCCAGTTTGTACGCATGTTCTCTTCAGTATTGCCGGCGGCAGAGCTGAGAAAGTCGTCGTCCGGCAGGCTCCCCACGCTTGGCAGTGAGACCGAGGATGACGCTTCAGGCAGTGAAATGGACGAGCTTTCAGACGACACTTCACTTGAAACGGCGGAGGAGGACGTTTGTTTAACCGTCTTTTTCGGCCGCTTGCTTGCCTTTGAAGACGGCTTCGACGTTGACGGCGGCGGCTCGGAGCTTGGGGCGCTCGTTTCCGCGGGAGTGCTTGTGTCCGCAGCCGCGGGCGTGTCCGCCGGCGTGGTTACAGGTTCGGTGCTTGTTTCCTGCGTCTGCTGGGCGGGTTCTTGCTGCGCCTGGGTGTCGGTTTCGCCATGGGCATATATATTTATTACACATGACGTGAATAATAATGTCAAAGTTAGGATTAGTGGCAGCAGTTTCTTTTTACGGTTCATCAGAAAGCCCTCCGTATTTCAATAACTGACCGCTGGACCCGGTTCTGTACGGCGCCGGGCCGGAATATTGTAACGGTATTTTATATTTTATTTAATAGAATAAATAATAAAAACGGTCTATGTTAAAATCGCCGCAGCGTAAAATTCAGTTTATAAAAATATTATACCATATTTCAAAGCCATTGCAAGATAAGTCTAAATTTTTGCCGGTAATTTGGTATATAAGTGTCTTGCCGTCGCCAAAACCTATTTTTCGGGAGTAATAGTCGACTACAGCAAGGCCGTAAAGCAGCGCAGCGGCGCAGAGCGTGCAGAAAAACGACGTCCAGAAAATGCGCGCGTCCCTGTTTGTTTTCATTACTTTTGCACTTCCGTTTTAATTGGATTTAAACGCGGCCGCATTATTTAATTAAGGCCGTTCAGCACCCCGGCGAGCGCTTTTCCCAAAAGGGTGCCGGAGTACTCCGCTTCGTCAAGCGTGTTGGCCTCGGTACCGACCTCTATAAGCAGCGAGCCCTTGGTAAGGTCTTCATTGTACCGGCGCGGGCAGAAGCTTAGCGGGCGTATAAGGCCGGAGTACTTGCCGCTTACTTCTTTTTGGAACCTGAGTGCGAGGCGCAGGTTGTACTCCCAGTTAGGGAAGCCGAGGCTCCCAGTGTCGTCGCAGCCGCTTATTATCATTATCTGCGCAGCCTTGCGCCCGTCTACGACTACTGTCGGTTTAAGCTTAGTTCCGTCCGAGCGATGCATAGCGTCGCGGTGTATGTCGAGCGTAACCTGTATGCCGGGATATTTTTTGAGATAATTTTCTACTGTAACTTTTGAACGGTCATACGAGCCGTCGTAAGCCGGGTAGTCGTGGTAAGTAGTGTCATGCAGCACGTTTATGCCGGCGCTTTGCAGTTGTTTGGCGATTTGGTCGCCAACGGCGCAGACGCTGCGCGTTTTGTCGGTGGTACGCGTGTCGCCCGAAAACGCCTCGGTAGTGTGCGTATGGTAAATAAGCACCTGCGGGCCGCTGTCTTTTTTGATTTTTACGGCCGGCGCGGCTTTAAGTTCATTTTCTATATTAACTGAATGGTTTTTGTTAGAGTTTTTTACATATACGCTTCCGTAATGGTCGCCGGAGTCCATTATCTGCATTTCAAGTACGTTTCCGGCAAGCTGCGATGAAACGGCCGCCGAAGACGTGCCGGAAGAAGACGGCTGCCGTGAACTCTGCACCGTTTCAGAAGAAGTGCTTTCCGTGCGTTTATTTCCAGACGATGAGCTGCCCGTAACCGGCGACGAAGCGTCCTGCGCGGTGCCGTCCTGCTCGTCGTCGCTTAAAAAGTCGGCGGCCGTACCCTGCGGCAAAATGAAACACGCCGCCGCCACCGCGGCGTTTTGGCCGGTACTGCCAGGCAGCCTTACCGCTACGCACGCAACGGCAGCCACAAGAAGGGCAACAGAAAGCACAACCGTAAATTTTTCTTTCCCGTTCTTCATATTCTCCCCCATTGCTCCGGACTTATCCAAAAAGCGGTCCTGAAATCAGCCTTGAGCTGCTTACCCTTAATTATTATGCCGCCGTAACGGGATTGATGTTGCATAAAGCCAGCGCATATCTCCGTTAAGTTTTTATTAATTAATTTTACCCGCATTTTAACTTGGAAATTAACTATCGAAAAAGCGCGAAAAAGCTTGATTTTTCATACATAAAAAGCCCTTGGCATCGGACGCATTTTATACAAAGGGGAGATTCTTTTTAAAAGGCTGTTTTTGTGTTGACATAACGTAAACGCCGCCATATAATAAAATCAGTCAGAGGGTAAAATTAATTTATGATTACAAGATAAGTGGCAAAGACAGCCACGCCTTTTCAATACAACTCCTCCCCAAAAAAACAAAAACCGGCTCAAAGCCGGTTTTTGTTTTTTTATACTGTCTGGCGCGCAAAACGCTGTAAGTGAAAAAAGCTCACTTTCATTTTATTTCCTGTAAAAAACAGTATAATATAATTACAGGCGCGAACTATGTCGTATAATGTCCTCCGCCTTAAAAACGTCAGGGGAGCGGGCCATGCAAGATTTACATTTAAAAAAATATATGCCTTTAATCATACTGGCGGCTGTTTTCTTAGCCTGCATACCTTTTTCAATATACGGTGCGGCATACCAAAGCGGCGAAGCTCAAAGCCCAGCCTGGTACGCGTCCGGAGAAACCGCCGATTATATCTTTGCGAAAGGCACTACTGTAAGCATGCTGCAAAAAGAACTCGATGCGCAGCCGAGCGGGCTTACAGTTGCCGTTTTTACGGCCGACGGCAGCGAAAAAGCTGAAGGTGAGCTTGAAGACGGGGACATAGTGCAGACTCTCGACGAAGACGAAAACATCCTCAGCACCGTCACGGCGGTAATAAAGCAGGAAGAAGAAAGTTCATCAAGCGCGGGCGACGACAGCCCTTCATCCGACAAAAGCGGGCAGGATGAGCCTTCCTCTTCAGCCGGTGAAGACACCGGCCTGCCTGAAGACGGCACGTACTACATACTTAACGCCGGAACGTCCGTAGACGATATATCCGAAAATATATATGAAAAATCAGGCCGCGGCGATTTCGAAATAAAAATCAAAGCGCGCGGCGGCAGGTGGAAGCAGAGCGGGCTTTTATGCACCGGCGATACCCTTGAGATCATATCCGGTGACGGCGAAAATGTCTGCGAAGCCGATATCGTCGTTTTGGGCGATCTCACCGGCTGCGGTGACATCACCGCCAAAAGCTGTGACCTCATGTACAGCTACCTCTCGTTTGACAAGGACCTTACCGGCGGCACCCTCGCTGCCGCGGATATGGATCGCGACGGTGAAGTAGACACAAGCGACCTGCTGCTTATGAAGCGCGCCCTGTGGGAAAATTCCCAGCAAAGCAGCTGACCCGCCGCGCTTTAACAGCAAAGCCGCTTTTACGGGCCGGGCATTCCGGCATTTTTATTTTTCAGGCGGTTTTCTTTGTCCGCCGTATTGATTTTTAACTATATCTATTATATAATAAATAGCGTTGCGCCGGTGTGTTGGAATTGGCAGACGAGACAGACTCAAAATCTGTTGTCCGCAAGGGCGTGTGGGTTCGAGTCCCACCACCGGCACCAGAAGATTAGGTCAAAATAGATACAGGGCTGAAAAAGCCAGTGTTTATGCGGCCTGACGGGGGTTTTGAATGAAAAATTCAAGACCCTCGTTTTTTATAGATGCACCCTGCTTTTTAACAAGAAAGCGGGGTGTTTCTCGTTTTGGCCGGAATCAGTCCGGCAAACAATTAAATAAAGCCAATACCCTACAGGGCAATTTTGAAGCGGCTGTGTTCTTCGTAACTGAAAAACACAGCCGCTTTTTTTGCGCCCAAAATCAAAATGAAAGGATGGATACACCATGAAAAATGAACTACAGACCCTGCGGTTATTCAGCCCTCTCTTCCCCCATATCTACAGGAAGAACGAATGGGGCGATCTTGACGATTACCGGGAGGATTTAACTGCCGGTGAGATTTTAGAATATGAGGATAAAATCCTTGCCCTCATTCAGAAAGAAAAACTCCCCAATGAGGGCGAGCGTGGCCTCGCCGTTTACCTTGATGACGATCTCAGCCGAAAGGTACACAGCATTAACCCGACTGTTGAGGAATGGAACGGCGAGCTGTGGGGTGTGACCGAAGTGCAAACCCACGGCACGCTTTCTGCCTCTGAGCTTGCGGAGCTGACAGAATGGCTCTCTTCTCAATTTAGTGATGGCTGGGGCGAGGGGCTGGAGCAGCGGGAAATCAAAGTGGAGGACGGTGAGCTGTATCTTAGCTTTTGGGATAGCAGCGACCGCTTCCTTATCAAGCCGGAGGATGAGCTGAAAGGCAGCCAGTCCTTCGGCTTCGGCATGACGATGGGAGGAATGCGCTAATGCCAAATCATGTAACCAATATTTTAAGAGTATCCGGCGATCCGGAAAAGGTCAGGGTTATGTTCGAAGCCATTAAGGATGATAAGATCGGCCTCGGCAGTATTGACTTCAACAAAATTATCCCCATGCCTGCGCATATATTTCGTGGCAATCTTGGTATGGCCGAGCGTGAGAAGTACGGAAAAGATAACTGGTATGACTGGTCAATTTCCAATTGGGGAACCAAGTGGAACAGCTACGGCTACGATGGTGCATGTACCCCGCAGGACTTTGACGGCGAGCACATTGAGTTCCAAACCGCATGGAGCCGTGCCGATCCGGTGATCCGCACACTTGCCGAACAGTACCCCGATCTCTCCTTTGAATATCTGTGGGCAGATGAAGATTTCGGGTATAACACAGGAAAAAAGGAATATGAAAACGGCGAGGAAATGTTCTGTGATATCCCTCCCGGGGGCTCCAAGGAAGCGCTGGAGATGGCGGCTGAGGTTCACGATGTGGATTTGGCCGATGAGGGCTACCTGTACAATGAGAAAACCGGCGAATATGAATATCATAGTCCAGACGAGTCGATGTCACTGAAAATGTAGTGACTATCGGCTCTTTTTTCTTTCCAGAGGGAGGTGATGGAATATCAATAGCTTTATCAGCTGGGTGGGCGGCAAGAAAGCCCTCCGCAATATCATATACCGGCTCTTCCCCAAAGACTTCGGCAGATACATCGAAGTCTTTGGCGGTGGGGGTTGGGTTTTATTCGGCAGGCCTCCCGATTGCAAGGGCATGGAGGTCTATAACGACTTCAACGGTAACCTGACCAATCTGTTCTACTGCGTGAAAAACAGAACGCTAGCATTTTTGAAGCAGCTGGGCTTCCTGCCCCTCAACTCCCGGCATGAATTTGGTGTCTTGCGCCGCTTCTTTGAAAAGGATGAATTCGATACCGAATACCTGCAGGAGGAACTGGAGCTGGCACAGCAGAACCTCCCGCCGCCTGAGTTTGAGGAAATCAGGACACTTCTTATGGAGCAGGCCGAGCCAAGCGATGTGTGGAGAGCAGCTGCTTTTTTCAAGCTCATCCGCTACAGCTACGGCAGCGGATGCACCTCTTACGGCTGCCAGCCCTTTGACATCCGCAAGGTGTTCGCTGTGATATGGGAGGCATCAAGGCGGCTTGCGGACACCGTGGTGGAAAATAAGGACTTCGAGGCATTGATCCGGCAATATGACCGGGACGATGCCTTTTTTTATTGCGATCCGCCGTATTACATGACCGAGGGTCACTATGCTGTGGAGTTTTTCAAAACCGACCATCAGCGGCTCCGGGATGCGCTGGCAGGCTGCAAGGGAAAATGGATGGTCAGCTATAACGACTGCGATTTCATCCGGGAGCTGTATCAGGATTACACCATTACCCCGGTCACCCGCCTGAGCAATCTGGCACAGCGGTATGAGGGCGGCTGTGAGTACCCGGAGGTCATCATTACCAACTACGATCCCAAGGAGCGGGAAAGGGATACATTTCAATTAAACTTATTTGATTTCGGAGGTGAATACGAAGAATGACCGGACTTGAAAAAATCCGCTGGGCGAAAGCCCTCATTGAAGAAGAAAGCGGCGGCAGATATCAGTTTGTGGTGGGCAATGTTCACGATGATCTGTATCTGGATTGCAGCGCTCAAACCAATGCCGGTTTATACCTGACCGTACAGCAGAACGAAAAAACCGGCAGCTATGACTGTATTTTTAAGGGATATACCCACATCAGCAGCGGCTACCACAACGCTAAGGGGATGCAGAAGCTGGCTGACGAATACAGGCAGGCCGCATATTTTCTCCGGGAAATGGAGATTGCCAACATCTCTCTGACCAAGGATGAGCTGCGCACCTTTGTGGTCGAGCTGAAAACGGCAGAGGAACAACAAATCAACACCCTGCAGATGGGGATGTAAAAGGAGGTTTATGCTATGAAAATCATTGAAACAAAAGGCCAAATTACCGACAACGGCAGCATCATCCTGCCGCCCGGTGTGCTGGACACCATGTGCGTCACTGCCGGAGATACCGTGCATCTGGCGTATCTGTCCCATCATCCGGTGAAGCAGATCAACAGCTATGGCGAGTTTTTTCTCACCAAGGACGGCATCGACCATGTGAACGAGCCGGTGGAAGCGCCGGAATCCGCAGAGCTGTCGGTACCCCATGCTCTTTTGGAGGCGGCAGGCATTCCGCTGGATGACGATCTGGATATCCGCTGCGAGGACGGTGTCATCATCATCGGAAGTGCTGATCCCGTCAAGCAGCTGCCGCCCCAGCTCATGGAGCTGTTCGACAGCCTTGGCGTGAACCACGACACCATCCGCTGTGTGCTGGAGGGAGGTGCGGAGGATGAAGAATAAGCCTGTCTACAAGCTGATGGACGATAAAGGCCGGGTGCTGATTCCCAAGGAGCTGCGCACCGCCAGCGGTATGGATTATGGCGATATTGTGCGCCTCGGCTTGTCAAACGGTACGGTCAGTGTGCAAAAGGTGGATATCATCGAAATCGGTGACCAGTCCCCGGAGGCGGTGGAGGCCTATGTACGTGCGGCCCTCAAGACTATGCCGGACGATACAAGGCTCTCCCTCATTTCCGACCTGACCGCCCTGCTGCAGCAGAAAAAGGAGGGCTGACGGATGGAACCAAATACTCTCTACACTGAAAAAGACTGTTCGGCAACCGGCTTGGGCTGCAGTATTCAGGGGAAAGTTGTCGTAATCAGTCACGATAGCCCTGACAGGCAGCTGTACTTCTGTCTCTGCGGAAACGGAGCTGGTGCCAATCCAAGCGGCTCTGCTGTCTTTTTGGTATCGCTCCGTACCGGGGAGTTTGCTCTAAAAAGCCGCAGCGAGGTCATCGGCATTTTGAAGCCGGAGCTTCTGCCGGACAGCGCCAAGCTGCAGCTTTCTCAAATCAGGCCGGTGGGCGCATTGGATTTGAAGAATCACGAACCGAAATACAGCGGCTACAGCTTTCTGCCCGATGGTCGCTATGCCTCCGGCGTGTGGCTCTGCACGGAGCAGGAGGCGCTTGATTATGTGGAGATGCAGAAGCCATACCAGCATCGCATCATGCTCTGCGACCGGGATGACTTCTGTGTGCTGGAGCTACAGGATGGTAAGCTCATTCATCCCACAGAGAAAGAAATGGAAGCATTTCAACAGAATTCTCATGATGGAGGCATGACCATGACGTAAAGGAGGCAAGCTCATGCGAAATATCCGGATGGAAAAAGATATCATTTTGTACTACGGCAACCCCGCCGGTTATGTCAGCGGCGGCAAAGCGGTGGTCGATCCTCTGTTTGAATCGGAGGAACTGAACACTTTTCTCAGCCGCCAAAAGGACATCGGCGAGGTGAAATGGACGGACGGTGTGTATGACCGTCTTGTAAACGGTCAGCGGGATACCCACGAACTCACTCTGCTGAAAAGCTGCCGTGTGTGGCAGTTAAAGCCGGAATCCGATCTTCGGATGCGCTTCATCAGCCTTGCGGATTTCTGCAGGGAGTTCGGGGAACCGCAGATGTCCGATTACCAGACCGTCTATGACGGAGAGGTGGAAACCAACAATCCGGAGGCGCTGTACACCAAATTCAATATAGACCATCCTTCCGGTTATGCGGGGCATTCCCTGTCCATGTCGGATGTGCTGGAGCTGTATGACGAAAACGGCAGCAGCTTCTTCTACTGCGACCGCTTCGGTTTTGAGGAAATCGGCTTCACACCACCGGCGCAGAACCAGACCATGCAGCTCTAAAGGGGCTGTTTTTTTATTGCAAAAATGCGAAAGGAGAAAGAAATCATGCCTGATGTAGAAGTAAAAATCAATTCCATGTACCCGCCCGGAGCCAGTGGTGGCATCCGTGCCTACGCTTCGGCAACGGTGGACGGATGCCTCGGTATTCGGGGTATCAAGGTGGTGGAGGGAGGCCGTGACGGTCTCTTTGTTTCTATGCCCAGCCGAAAAACGGAGAACGGCTACAAGGAAATCTGTTTCCCAGTAACCAAGGAGTTCCGGGAGCGGCTCCATAAGGCGGTGCTGGACAGCTACCAGCAGGCCGTAGCCATGAACCAAGCTCCGGCGCAGCCGCAGGAAGCCGTACCGGAGCAATCTCAGCCACCCATGCAGATGGGCGGGATGTAAGCAACTCAATAAAAAATTTGGAGGTAAAACACTATGAAAAAAATCATGAACAAGGTAACCCATAAGGCCAATATGCTGGCAATTAAGGCAAGAATGGCGCTCGAAAACAATCACGCTGAGGGATTTGTGGATACCGCCATTAAGATTTTGATGGCGGTTGTCATCGGCGCTTTGGTGCTGGCCGGTTTGTATATGCTCTTCGACAAAACCGTGCTACCTACCCTCGTACAGCGCATTAAGGATATGTTCAACTATGCCGGATAAGCTGGCCGCTGTACAGGCGGTCATTTTTACCCTACTACTGTGTGCGGCGTCGGCAACGGACTTGACAAAACGTATTGTTCCAAACTGGCTCTGTCTTGGAATCGCAGGTGTTTCTGCAATCGGATTTACACCGGTCAAGCTGCTGGGAATCCTGATTGCTCTGCCATTCCTGCTGGCCGCTGTCTTTTTTGGCGGCATGGGCGGCGGCGACATCAAGCTGATGGCGGCTTGCGGTTTGGTGTTGGGTCTGCCCAAAGGGCTGCTTGCGGCAATGGCCGGACTCAGCCTGCTGCTCATTTATGTGGGCATATACCGAATTGTGTGTAAGGTGCAAAGGCGGGAGGCAAAAAAAGCCTTCCCCCTTGCGCCTTTTTTATCGGCGGGCTGTCTGCTCGCCTATTTCATTTCGTGAAAGGATGGATGATATGAGAAATCAAAATAAGAGAACTGTTATGAAGCTGTTATGTGTGGTGCTGCCGCTTGCAGCTGTGGCTGTCGGCGTTCCACACGTTATCCGCAGGCACAAGATCAGAAGATATGCTGCACAGTAATCATTTTTATCAATCAAAGGAGGACTTAAGCTATGAGCTTTTTCAAGAATAGAACGGTCATCGGCGTGATTTGCATCGTGCTGTCGCTTCTGATCTGCTTTGCTATCACACCGCTGTTTAACCAAAGCATCAGCCAGAAAACCGAGATCGTGCGGGTGACCAAGCCCATCAAAATCGGAGAGGCCATCACCAAGGACATGGTGACGGTCGAGGAGGTGGGCGGTTATAATCTGCCGGAGGATGTAGTCAGGCAGATGGATACCGTCATCGGTAAATTTGCCTCCGCAGACTTAGCGCCGGGAGATTATATCATCGCCTCCAAAATCGCCGATGCCCCTGCTGCGGAGAACGCCTATCTCTACAACCTGACCGGAGAAAAACAGGCCATTTCCGTATCGGTTAAGAGCTTCGCCGCAGGACTGTCTGGTAAGTTGATCTCCGGGGATATCGTGTCTATCGTTGCTCCGGATTACAAGAAACAGGGTGTGACGGTGATCCCACCGGAGCTGCAGTATGTGGAGGTCATCGCCGTCACCGCAGATACCGGCTACGATGCCAACCAGCAGAATGGGAAATCTAATCCGTCCTCGGAGCAGGCAGATGCGGATGAAAAGGAGCTGCCTGCCACCATCACTTTGCTGGTCAAGCCTGAGCAGAGCAAAATCCTTGCCGAGCTGGAAGCGGACGGTACCCTTCATGTGTCCCTCGTTTACCGTGGCAGCAAGGAAAATGCGGCAAAGTTTACCGAGGCGCAGGACTCGGTGCTTTCCGAGCTGTACCCGGAGGAAACGGAATCTCAGGAAAGCGAGGATGCCGGTCAGCCGGAAGCTCCTGCGAATGCACCGGTAGAAAGCGGGGCTGAGTAAATGCTGAACTTCAAAAAGGGCGGCCTGTTCAGCCGTAAAAATGATCTCGAACCGCAGGAAATGGAACCCGACAATGGCGCACAGGTGCTGGCGATTTGGGGCAGCCCCGGCTGCGGTAAGACCACCGTGGCGGTGAAACTGGCCAAATATCTGGCAGACAGAAAAAAGAACGTGGTGTTGCTACTCTGCGACTGCACCACGCCCATGCTTCCTTGTATCTGTCCGTCCGGTGAGCTGGAGGGCGATCATTCTCTCCGCAGTATTCTGGCCGCCAATTCCATCACGGAGTCCTTGGTGAAAAACAACTGCAACACCCATAAGCGCATGAGCCATCTGGCGGTCATTGGCCTGCAAAAGGGAGAAAACGAAAACTGCTATCCTCCGGTAAATGAAAAGCTGCTCCGGGAGCTGATGGGCGTGCTGCGTGATATGGACAGTCATATCATCATCGACTGCGGCAGTTCCATCTATTTTGACGAGCTGTCCACCATCGCCATTCTGGAGGCCGATGCGGTGCTGCGGCTCATAAACTGCGACCTGAAATCGGTGAGCTATCTGTCCAGTCAGCAGGAATATCTGCGGATGGCAGGGTTTGACTCTGGAAAGCTGTACAAGGCGATCAGCAACGTGAAATCCAACGAGGCCAGCCAGAACATGGAGCAGGTGCTGGGCAGCGCTGTGTTTACCCTGCCGCATTCCCCGGAGCTGGAGGCGCAGGTGCTGTCCGGGAACCTGTTCGCCGATCTGTCCCTGAAAGACAGCCGGGGCTTCCGAAAGGAAATTCAGAAAATATCAAGGGAGGTATTTGGAGTATGAGTATAAAAATGTTTCGTTTCCAAAGCCCCCTCGGAGAGCTGGGGGTTCCCAAAAGGGGGATAGTTCCCCCTTTTGAGGCACACCGTGAGCGCAGCGAACCTTGCAGCTTTCGCAAAAGCTGCGTGTGCCAAAGGAGGTGTTCGGCGTATGAGCAGACATAATCTATTCTTTACTCCGGAGCAGGAAACCGGGGATTTTCACAGTGTGCTGCAGCAGGTGCAGGAATATATCGCCGGTCAGCACAGCGAACTGCTGTCAGACGGCAACGCCAACCAAGCCAAGGCCAACATCAAGCGTTACATTGCCAAGTTTGTGCAGGACAGCCGTGTAGCGGTCAAGGGCATGACACAGGAGCAGTTGGTGGATGCCCTGTATACGGAAATGGCCGAGTATTCCTTTCTCACCAAGTACATCTTTGCGGACGGAATCGAAGAAATCGACATCAACAGCTGGCGGGATATTGAAATCCAATACGCCGGTGGGCGCTGCGAGAAGCTTACGGAACACTTTGACAGCCCCGAACACTGCATTAATGTGCTGCGCCGGATGCTTCATGTGTCCGGTACGATTCTGGATGATCAGTCCCCGCTGGTGGTGGGTACCCTTGCGGAAAATATCCGAATTGCCGTCATGAAAAGTCCCATTGTGGATGCCAATATCGGTGCTGCCGCCTCCATCCGTATCGTCAATCCCAACCACATGGAAAAGGAAGATTTCATAGACGGCGGCACGGCCACTGGAGAAATGCTGGATTTGCTCTCAGAGTTCATCCGCTATGGTATTTCGGTGTGTATCGCCGGGGCTACCAGCAGCGGCAAAACCACCGTGGCAGGCTGGCTGCTCACCACGATCCCCGACAACAAGCGTATTTTTACCATTGAAAACGGCAGCCGGGAGCTTTCCCTCATCCGAGAACAAGATGGCAGAGTTACCAACTCCGTGGTGCATACTCTCACCCGCAACAGCGAGAACGAGCTGTACCGCATTGAGCAGATCGACCTTGTGGACATCTCCCTGCGCTTTAATCCGGACATCATCGTGGTCGGCGAAATGCGTGGTGCGGAGGCTAACGCCGCACAGGAGGTAGCCAGAACTGGCGTGGCGGTGGTCACCACCATCCACTCCAACTCCTGCGAATCCACCTACCGCCGCATGGTTTCCCTGTGCAAACGAGCCGTGGATATGTCGGACGAAACCCTCATGGGCTATGTGACCGAGGCCTATCCCATTGTCGTGTTCTGCAAGCAGATGGAAAACAAGCAGCGGCGGCTTATGGAAATCATGGAATGCGAAATCCTGCCGGACAATAGCAGGAATTACCGCACCCTGTTCCGGTATGAGATTACCGAAAACCGCTATGAGGACAACCAGTTTTTCATTACCGGACACCATGTAACGGTCAATCCCATCTCCGATAGCCTGTGTAAGCGACTGCTGGAAAATGGGATGCCGCAGGATCGCATCAATCTTCTGAAGAAAGGAGGGCAAATTCCCGTATGACAACCATTCAACTTCTGGCCTGTATCGGTATGATTACAGGCTTTTTTCTTTTACTCGGCTTAAAGCCGATGGAGTTTACCGATGGGCTGTTTTCCTTTCTCACCAGAGAAAAAAAGTCCATCAGGGATGAAATCAAGGCGGCACAGCGCCGCAAAAAGCCGGGATTTCTGAAACGGCAAATCCAGATGGCGCAGGAGGTGCTGGCTATGACCGGCAGGAGCAATCGCTTCTCTCTGGTTTGCTCCTGCTCCCTGTTATTGTTTGCTATTGGTGCCGCCATCGCCATCGTAATGGGCAATTTCTTTTTAGCCCCGGTCATGGCAGTGGGCTTTATGATGCTGCCCTTTTGGTATGTGCAGCTCACCGCCAGCCATTTCAAAAAAGACATTGCCGCAGAGCTGGAAACGGCACTCTCCATCGTGACTACAGCATACCTGAGAAGTGAGAACATCCTCACAGCTGTGGAGGAAAACATGAATTATCTGAACCCGCCGGTGCATCAGGTGTTCAAGGATTTTGTCCTGCGGGTAAAGCTCATTGATCCCGATGTGCTGGAAGCCATCAAGGTGCTGCGCAACAAAATTGATAACGAAGTGTTCCGGGAATGGTGCGATGCCCTGTGCGACTGCCAGCACGACCGCAGCCTGAAAGTTACCCTCACTCCTATCGTCAGCAAGCTGTCTGATATGCGAATTGTGAACGGTGAGCTGGAATACCTCGTGTTTGAACCCCGCAAGGAATTTATCATCATGGTCATCTTCGTCATCGGAAATATTCCGCTGATGTATCTCCTCAATAAAAGCTGGTACGACACGCTGATGCACACGCCGCTGGGGCAAATCATTCTGGCTATCAGCGCCGCCCTGATTTTTATCTCTACGGCCTG
>DHNP01000014.1:0-143 GCA_002409585.1 Ruminococcaceae bacterium UBA5413
TTCGAGAACCAGCAAACATATTTTCAGAATGTGCTGGCACATAGTAAAGAATGCAAGCTAATTAATATATATGCTGACCAAGGCTTAACAGGTACAAAGTTAAACAATAGACCAGAATTTAATAAAATGCTCAAAGATGCTGG
>DHNP01000014.1:419-7752 GCA_002409585.1 Ruminococcaceae bacterium UBA5413
AATACAAGTAGGTTCGCCAGAAATACTCTATCCTTTGAAATAATAAGCCTTTTAAGGAATAAGGGTGTGCACATTAAATTTATTGAGCAAAATATAAACACAAAGGATATATCAAGCGACTTCCTATTAAAATTATTTCAGTTATTTGATGAACAGGAAAGCAGAGATAAAAGCAGTAAGGTAAGTTTCGGCATTAAGGAAGGTGCTCGCAAAGGTGTAATTAATGCAAACAGCCGCTTATATGGTTATAACTATATACAGGCAGAAAACAGGCTTGAAATAATCCCAGCGGAAGCGGCTATAATAAAGAAAATATATGAATTGTATGCCAGCAGCGAAGGTATAAGGCGAATTATCAACTATTTGAATGACAACAATATTAAAACAAGGCAAGGGAAACCATTCTGTAAAAGCAGTATAAAGCGAATACTTACAAATGAAAAATATGCTGGCATTAATGCAAGGCTAAAATATAGCACTGGCAAGGTGTTTAATAAATATAGTTACCCACAAATCAAGCCGAAAGACCAATGGATAATTCAAGATAGTAATAAGATACCCCCTATTATTAGCAAGGAATTATTTGAAGAATGTCATGCTTTATTAGTTAGTAAGGTAAATTATTCAAACCAAGTAGGCATATACAAAGGTATTACCGATTATGCAGGGCTGATTTATTGTGGCATGTGCGGAAGACCTTATGTTTCAAACATGGACAGGGGCAGACGATTTTATAATTGTAAAACTAAAAAGATGAAAGGAACTGGGGCTTGCAATAATAAGAATATCAGCGAAAGCAAGCTGGACACCTATGTAAATAATACAGCATATAGGCGAGCACTTTATAAATTTAAAGTAATGTATAAATCAGTTCTTGAAGGTATGATTGAAAGGTTGCAAAATCAAATAAATGAAGATAGCAATTTACAGGCGGCACAGTTAAAGCAGGATTTTAACAAGTACAAGGCACAACAGGGCAAACTCTTAAATAGTTATTTAGAAAACATTATAGATGAAGGTATATTTAAGCAGGCGGCGGCAGACCTTAAGAACAAGATTACAGAAACCGAGCATAAAATTAAGGAACTAACAAAGCCAAACAATGAAATACTTCAAGACATCAAGTATATAGAAAATACCTTAAGTGATATTGATAACCTTGAAATAAAAGACCAATATTCAAGGGAGGAAATAATTGCTGGCATAAGTAAAATTATTGTTACAGATGATAAAGTTAAAATATATTATAAGGTAGCGGCTAATATTCGGCAGTTGATTAAAAAGCATAATCTTGAAAGTTATTATGAACAGATAATAGCTGAATAAGACAAACCCCCAGCAGGCAATAATCTCACTGGGGGTTTATTAATACCTTGTTTATGTACTATAATACATTAATGTTGTGCCCTCCAGTAGTGTCGTTACATCGTCCTTGCGGAGCGTCGATACATCATATCCGTGCTCCTGCAGCCAGCCCTTGACCTGCGCCATGCTGTTCGGGTTTTGCAGGCCGGTCAGCTTCTGCGCTTCGTCGATCAACGGACGGGAAACGGTATCGTCACAGTCCAGCGCACCGTGGATCAGGTCGAGGTCCAGTCCAACACCGCGGGAATTGATACGCAGGTCGGTTTCCCATTGGCGCTGCACGTCGTCCGGGACGGGGAATGGCGAAAGCCGCCGCTCGATCTCCTGTTCCGCCGTGACGTCGCCCGTGTTGTAGGTTTTGAAAAGCTCCCATTTCTCCGGTTCGTCCTGCGGACGGATGCGTGTTCGAGGGTCGCGATCCGTCGGAGTATGCGGCGTACAGAATAGCTTGATCAGTGCTTTGCCGGTCGTCAGTTTGCGCTTATCCTCCGGCAAGCCGAGCGCTTTGCCTGCCGCGTCCAGGCTTGCAGGATATCCGCAGTACAGCGCGTGGAGCATCGTATCATGCCATTGGTGTAGGGTGGTAAATGGGTCGCCGGTGATCAGATATTGTTTTGTATGGTAGGAAAGGCAATACCATTCAAAGGCCGCGTTGTAGGCGTGTTTGATGACATTCGGATCATTGAGAGCACGGAGCAAGTCGCCGGGAATCTTATCCCCGGAAGCAAGGTCCAGCACAACCGGCGGTGCTCCATCGAGAGAATACCCGAAAAGCAGGATTTCAAAATCCGGTGACTGCACGTATTTGTAAAGGCCGGCCTTATTAATGGGAACGGAAGAATAGGTTTCCAAGTCAACGTTCAGGTGATATGTCATTGCGGATTCTCCTTTAGCTCTACCTCGAATGGAAACCGCATTTTTCGGCGCTGAGCTTCCGCTATGGCTTGTGAAAAGCGCGGGTAATCTTTTTCCGGAAGTTCATATTGACGATAAGTGTAATTCGTTTTCGGGGTCTTTACGGTTTCGGTGACAACCGGAATATCCGTATTGAGGTCGATATGTAAATACCGATTCGTGATGATCCTCGGATGGTAATTCGGTGATTGATAAATTATGCGCATTTTGTTCCTCTCCTCTTTATTTTGGATTTTCGGGGCGGGGCCTTGTACGATGGCCCCGCGGGGAACGGTTAATACTGCTGCGGGTATCCGGGATACTGCGGAGCTGCGCCCTGCTGCGGGGCATATGCCTGATATCCCTGTGCCGGGGCCTGTGGATAGCCCTGCGGCATTTCATTCGGCTGCGCGGCATACTGTGGGGCCGCGGGGGCCTGCGGTGCATACTGCGGGTACTGCTGTGTGTGGCCGGGGATATCAGCGTTTGCCTGTGGGTATGCGCCGGCGGCTGTTTGTACAGGTTGGGCTATACCTTCAAAATCGCTTTTAGCGCTTGCGTGCCCGCCGAGTGCGTCGCCGTCACGGGTTTTCATAACATTGCCGAGGCCGCAGCCTATGCCGCGCTTGCCGTTACTATCATAGGCAAAAAACTTTACCGTTACACGTGCGTACATACCGGAATAAATATCAGACGCGCTTGTAATCGGCTGCAAGGTTGGCTCTACGACTTCGGGTTTTTGCTTGCTCGACGCGGATATAACCCAGCAGCCTTTGCACTCGTCACCGAACGGTTCGCCGTTTTCTTTAGCGCCGTCGCCGTCATGTATAGGCATATGTATCTGCGGTGGCTGGTGGCCGTGCCATTTAGTCCCAACGCCGTCCTGTATTGCCGCTTGGATAGACCTGTCCATATCGGCTTTCGTTGCTGTATCGGTTTTCAGTATAAGCAATGTAACACTGTATTTCGGGTCACCGCCGTTCTGTGGTGTGCGCGGCTGTAAAAGGTTTGCATAGGATAAACGGACTTCGCCGGTAAGTACTTTCTGTGCGTCGTTTTGGTACATAATTAATTTTCTCCTTTATATTTTAAAAATGAGGTTTGTATTTTAAGCATACGTTCATAATTTGCTTTTACTTCGGGGATTGTATAACCTTTATCGTCTATGAAAATCCACTTGTTTTGATAATCAACACTTGCTTCCTGCCATTTTCCCTTTGCTTTTTTTACCGCAAATGTTATCCATTCCTCTGTTTTCCGAATAGCTTCCGCGTTCTCGTATGAATATAAAAACATGAGTTTAAAGAGCTTTCTAATTTTGGTAAGCGTTTGGTATATTATGAGGTTTCCTGGATATATTTCGGCGGTAAAATTGCCTGTTGAAACAGTTATGCTATCAGTCATTTTACCGCCACATCCTTAAAATCACTTGCCGCGTCGTGCGGGTGGTACGGTGGCCGCTTGTCCGACTCCTGTACAAGCGCCGGCTTTCCGGCCGATACAACAACATGTTTACCGGCGACCTCCGCAAATTTGCTTTTGCCAAGCGTCTTTTCAACGGCCGCAAGCGTCAGCGGCTTGCGTTCATAGAGCATTGCTTCGTCATACCCGGCGGCCTCGATATCCTTAAACGCCGTATCCATATTGTCAAATACCCGCTTGCTGCGCCCCTCGACTGCTTTCCAGCCGGGTATTACCTTGCCAGCAAGCGTCGCAGTCAAAGCATACTCTTTAAGGTCTGCCGCCCATTTTTCAAGGTCGACGGCTTTTTTCAGCACTTCGCCGACTTCACTGTCTGTTAAAAGCGTCGGTTTCGGGAATTCTCCGCTTTCTGCCTTACTCGGCGCCGCAATGCCCTTAAAATCTTCAAGGGCGGTATTTTCCTTTGCCCTCGCCCTGCATGTATACCGTGCCCGGCAAAACCGGCAGGTATCCGGTGAAGGTTTAAACTCGCCCTCACCTTTGAAAGCTTGATCTGCTAAAGGCTTTACGGTAAATACACCCCAGTTTACAAGGCTGTCGCGTGATATTTTCCACTCTTTTACCGTATCACCCTCAGCGCGCGGCTGGAATACAGTTAAAATGATATTCGGTGTATTATAGAATTTGCCGTAAATCTCAATAGCCCCAAGACCGTAAAGCATAAGCTGTGGATTATTTTCTACTTCGACTATCACGCCTTTGCCGTATTTGAAATCAATGACATGCAGCGTATCACTGCCGATTATGATACAGTCGCCTGTGCCGAAGCCCTCGGGCGCATAGCGTGAATAATCAAGTTTGCGCTCCACTGCGATTGTAGGTTTTTCCTTATATGACATATATACTTTGGATATGTAGTCAAGGTAATCGTCCGTACAGCGCTGCATTTCTTCACTGTAGTGCCCGTCCTTTTTCAGCTTATTCATACGGGTGTTGAATGTACGCGGCCCCATCGGCTCTACAAATTTCTTGCGTACTTTAAGTTCCGCAATACTATGCGCGAGCGTCCCTTCGGCGGCATATTCGCTGCCGGTGTCGGGAAACTGTTCTTCAAGCCGCGCCGACGGTGTGCAGTGCAGCCAGCGCGCCGCGCCGGACGCGGATAAGATTGCATGTTTACGCGCTTTTGTTTTCTTAGGTCCTACACTTTCGCATGGGATACGCCCCTCACACATTCCATCGACAATATCATCCGCAGCATTCATATTTTCACCCCCAACCCGCGTAAAGCTGTAGCGTATTCCCCGTACCGCTCTTTGGGCAACGCCGTTAACTGCTGAATGCCGAATTGCTGGAAAAGCTGCTGAATCTGCTGTATTTTGCCCATGTCGGCTAAAACTGCTGTCGCCCTTGCAAGCTGTTCCCGTGTGTATTGTGGAGCAGCGGCTACGGGCGCTTGTTGCGGCATAGGATGGATGTTTGCTGGCGCGGGCGTGTACTGCCGTGGCGTATATGTAGGTGCTTGCTGTGGTGTAGGCTGTGTAACAGGCGGGTTATTATTTACCGGTGCCTGCTGCTGTGTTGCCGGTGCCTGTGTATATGTAGGCTGCTGTTTAGGCATAGGCGCGGGTGCTTGCATAGTGTTTACCGGTATTACGCGCTGCCTTGCCGCCATCTCCGTCGGTGACTGTGGCGGAGTCTGCCGGTTTACTGTAACCGGGGTAACCCTTGCTATTTTTTGCAGTACCGTTAAAAGTTCAGGCGCTGCCGTAAGGGTAACGGTAACTGTTAGATTAAAATCTGTCTGCATAATTATTTGTCCTCCTTATTAGTTTTTAACAGATACTGTATCGCCAATCTATTTAAAACGGATATAAAATCCGGCAGGTCGGTGTCATTGCCCGTTAGGTCTTTAAACTGCAGTTCTAAGGCCAATAGCTCTGCTGTAAAAAATGCTGTTATGTTACTGCCGTCTTTGCCGAGGTCGATTTTAGCAATCTCGGGGCGGCGGTCCTTCGGGTCAACCAAGACACGTGCCATGTTGTCATAAACGGATACCGCTATCTCCTGCTCTTTATTAAGTTGCATTTTAATCTCCAATCTGCTATAATGCAGTTAGTGTATTATTGTTTACTGCCGCTTTTCCGATTGCAGTCGGAGAGCGGCTTTTTGCGCCATGCGGCATACGGGTTAACTATCGGTAAAATTTTAATCACCTCCTGCATAATCTCTGTAATCGGTAGTGCCGTGCTTGTCCCATACTGACTATGCCGATGTGTGTGTCATGCTCTACGGCCTTTTTATACTTTTTGCAGCTGTGCCGGCAGGTATTTTTATGCGGCTCACACGGACAGTTGTAGCATACGTTATACACGTCTATGCCTCCTATGCACCTGCCAAAGCAGTTTTATGTTTGCGCAGCGTATTTTGGCGCGCATGGTATGTATGCCGCAGAGCAGGGCGCTAACAACGATTACGGCCGTGCCAATGATAACGAGATAAATAAGCGTATCAAGTAGGGCAGTCATGGCTTGTCTCCTTCCAGCGTCGGGTGCACCTGTTCCCATGTTATGCCACCGTGTGGTGGTTCAGCGGTTTGTTCTGCAGTTGGTAATAACGGTTTGTGCGGTACACATGTTTGCCGTATTATTTGCGGTGCCGGTTCAGTATTTAAAATGCTTGCCGCCAGTGTGTTAAAAATTCTGTCGCACTTGTCACTTGGCAGTTTTACCGACAGCCTTTTGTTTTCCGTACTAAGCACCAATTTCATTGCTTGTTACCTCCTGCCTTGTAAATTTTCCTTTCTTAGGCGAATGCCCTTGCCAACTGTTCAGCTGTGATAAGTCCGCTCAGCCCGCGGCGATACAGCGTGCTAACTGATACTCCCATGACTTTCGCGGCCTCAGGACGTGTAAGTAACAGCTTGTCCGGATATAATTTCTCGGCACGCGTCCGTATTGCTTCAAGGGTAGGTACATAGAGTTCTTTTTCACAGGGCATAAAAATCACCTCACTGAAAAACGACGTTATAGGACTTGTCCAACACAATCGGGCTCTTCCTGCCTTGAGTTGTAATCCAGTTGCGCACCATGTCAAGCACCGGCGCTTTATAACGGTCGTAGTCGTCGGAGTGGCCGTTCGCTGCAAACGGAGAATGCTCAATCAGACTCGCCGGGACGTTCAGCGTGCGGATAATTGCTGCTATGGCCTGCGAATGTGGCTTGCCTGATTTGGAGTACACGCCAAGGGCTTTTGCGATCTGTTCTTTGTCGTATGTCTTTTCGCATTCAACCGGGGCACCGGGAATGTCGATTCCGAGTTCGCCATAGACCTGCTTATAGATTCCGGACACGGCGGCAGCGGAACGCTTTTCATCGACACCGGCAGCAAGCCACGCCTTTTTCAGAATTTCCACAGAGTGGTTAACCGGAGGTAAAGCTCGGTATTTTGATTTCGATGGCGTTGCTCCATGGCGTAAAAATGCATTTGCAAGTACCTTTTGTGCCTTAAGCTGATACTGGACGAGCTTGTCCACTACTTCGGGATGTTCTTTTTTCATGGTCGGGGTAATCGTAATTTTTGCGAGCCAGAGTGGAACAAATTCGTTGTCAATGCACTGGACGCTTCTGACCTGCCCTTGAAATTTCAAGGG
>DHNP01000014.1:7920-76390 GCA_002409585.1 Ruminococcaceae bacterium UBA5413
TGCCCTTGAAATTTCAAGGGCAGGTTTTTCGCGCCCTTACACAAAACAACATCTTTTTGGATTTTCTGAACTTGCGTGTCCTTTTGGCTTTCAGTTAGGCCAATCCCTTTACATATGTAGGACACACCCGCATAGATTTTCCCGGATTTTTCGTCTTTCGCCGCCATGAGTTCGTCGCCCATGAATGGAACTGTTTTGACTGATAATTGGTTTTCCATGAAAAACTTCCTTTCTTGAAATTCCCCTCCCACTGGTGTAGAATCGGGGCGGGAGGGAGATGCGCAATATGAAAATTAAAGAAGAACAGCAGGCACTAAAATTTTTAATTGAAACAGCTGAAGGCTGTGATAGTAGCAGTTTTTCGAAAACGGTTTTTGACCATTTTGGGGCTGACACAATTGATGTACTGGACATCCTCAAAGATGATGGCCTCATAGATTTCCGCCGAATGGGAAATGAATTGCATTGTTTTCGAATAACTCCGGGTGGGCAAAAATATTTTGATATAAAGCGGCAAACAAAACTGGAATATTGGAAAAAGTTTGCTGTTTCGCACATTTGGAACATCATTGAATCCGCTATCGTTGCTTTTATCACATCCCTGATAACCTTAAAACTAAGCGGCAAATAAAGTAGGAAACAACGGCGGATTCAATGATTCTCAGTACAGGGTCAATAACTTTTGCCTTAGTTGAATGCATCCATTTTTTCACCTGCCTTTCCGTATGTAAGAACTCAGGCCGTTTTCCGTGTTTTCTCGAATGCGTCGATATCATCTTGACGAATTCGATAATCACGCCCGATTTTGATTGCAGAAAGTTTTTTCTTGCGGATCCAATCCCAAACAGTAAGAGTTTTTACTTTGTACATTGAAGCAATTTCTTCACAGGTAAAATATTTGGGCATAAAAATTCCCCCTTTCATTAAAAAATACTTGCGTTTACTTCGGCTTAGTGATATACTTCGATTGTCGGTAAAAGTAGATCATTATTCGAAGTAGTACGTTTCTCGTTTTGTATTGCTTCGGTATTCGTGGTATGCCTATAATATACAACGAGTTTCGTTTTATGTCAATAGGTTTGCTACGCAATTCGTTATATTATTTTAGGTTTGTGAGGGATTGACAAAAATGTATGAAATTTTTGAACAACTTTTAAAGAAATACAATGTTACTCCCTACCGTGTCCATAAGGAAACAGGTGTTCCTCAAAGTACATTGAGTGATTGGAAAAACGGAAAGGGTGTTCCTAAAGTTGATAAATTAAAAGCAATCGCCGATTATTTTCATGTGTCGGTCGATTATCTTCTTGGAAATGAGCAAAAAGAAACGCTCGCCCTTACAGAAAAGGACGAGCGCGATATATCCAAACGATTAGATCAAACACTTAGTGACCTTGAAAATTCGCAAGGTGCTTTAATGTTTGACGGTGAACCGCTTGATGATGTTACAAAGGAATTGCTGATTGCGAGTTTGCGTAAAGACCTTGAAATGGGAAAAAGAATAGCCAAACAAAAATTCACGCCTAAAAAATATCGAAAGCCTGAGTGATTCGCGCATGCGTATTAAAAACATCGTAGAATCTATTTGCAAAAAATACATGACAAGGAACCCGTATGAACTCGCCGCTTGTGAAAGCATCAAAGTTATCGAGCTACCACTCGGAGGAATCAAAGGTTATTACAGTACTTGTTACAGGCAAAGAATCATTCATATAAATTCAGATATCCCGGAAAATGATCGGTGGCACACCTGCGCTCATGAATTGGGGCACGGCATTCTTCACCCGAATTCAAATACGCCTTTTTTAAGAGCAAACACACTTTTCCCCATTGGCCGTTTTGAAAAGGAAGCTGAGCATTTTGCGATTGACCTTTTATACTCGGATGAAGATATGCGGGAATATCTTCAATACTCTACACCGCAAATTGCTGAATGCCTAAATATTCCGGTATCGCTTGTTGAATACCGGGTAAGTGTCATGGAAAAGCAGCTTAGATTTTTAGAATAAAAAGCCGCCCTCTCCTACTTGCGATAGGAAAGAGCGGCTCACTATCAGCAGGGCTGACAGTACGTTAAATACGCAATTTAATTATACTGTTTCAGCCCTCTAAAATCAATAGGGGGCTATAATTATGTCACGACGTAAAATCACAGACGGACTGCACCAACGTACAGATGGGCGCTGGGAGCGTAAAGAAAAAATCAATGGAAAAATGCGCTGGTTTGATGACAAAGACCCGTCGAAGGTGTGGGAAAAGCGCGACGCGGCTGTTGCCGCCGCAAAGCATGAAAAGGCGGAAGAAGAGGCAGGCCCTACGTTTAGCGATGTTGCGGATGTATACGAAACTTCTGTGTGGGATATGAAGTATGGAACGCGGAAGGTATATCTCCCTGCGGTTCGTAGGGCAAGAGCGCGTTTTGGCGACCGCAGGATTAAGGATATAGAACCGTATGAAATATCCGATTTTTTGAAATCCATATCAGGCATGGCACGTACTACGGTACTAAATCAAAAGACAGTCCTTAACGCAATATTCCAAACGTGGATAAGCAGCCCTAAATGGCACGGAGACCACAATGCGGCCGAACTGGTTACAGTACCTCATGGGCTGCGAAAAGGCAAGAGAGAGCCGCCTACAGCCAATCAGGTAGATATTGTAAAGAACCATTACCTCGACCCGGACGCATTGCCCGCCGTGGTATACCTTTGCACTGGGGAACGCAAAGGCGAAGCCTGTGGAATTCAGTTGAAAGATATTGATTTTAGCGCGGGCACAATCAGCATTACGAAACATATTGAACTCGTTGGAAATAAACCCCATATACGCGGCGGAGCGAAAACTGAAGCCGGTGTACGTAAAATCCCGTTATTGCAAATGCTGCGTGAGGCTTTGAAGCCATTGCTGAATAAGCCGCCGGAAACTTATATCCTCGGAGGTGGTAAAAGGCCTCTTTCCGGTTCGCAATATAATCACATGTGGGTATCTTTTTGGCGTAAATATGGTATGGCGCATTCCCGTGAAACGACTGAAAAGCATATACGTAACGGTGTCCCGAAAACCACTAAGCGTACTGTATGGACTGCAGATGTCTGTGCTCACCAATTCCGGCATGAGTACGTTTGCATGCTGGCCGAGGCAAATATACCTGAGGCAATCGCTATACAAATAATCGGCCATGCCAATGCCAAAATGATACATGAGGTGTATATGAGCCTTAAGCCTAAAATGATAGAGGACACCAAAGCAGCACTTGACACTCTTATTTTTACGCCTACAACGCCTACCAAAACGCCTACTTAAAACTGCTCTTAAATGCACTTTCTTGAATTAGTAAGAACTGTTATGAAATAGCGAAAACCCGCATGAATACTGGATTTTCAGCACTCATGCGGGTTTTAATTTTGGCGGAGAAAGAGAGATTTGAACTCTCGCGCCGGTTTCCCGACCTACTCCCTTAGCAGGGGAGCCCCTTCACCACTTGGGTATTTCTCCAAATACAAAGGTGAATTATGTATAATACATATAATAGAATTTTGGCGGAGAGGAAGAGATTCGAACTCTTGGTCCCTTGCGGGATCACTAGTTTTCAAGACTAGCTCCATAAACCACTCGGACACCTCTCCACTAAAGGATATCGCCTCCATAGCGCGGTTTTTATGATACCATATTAAGCATGCGGTTGTCAAGACAGTTTTGTTTACTTTTATAATTTTAGCGGTTTATTTTTCGCAATAAAAATATTTTTCCAAATCTGCCACGTATTTTAGTTTGAATAAAACGGCCGGCGTTATGCCGATTTGCTTTGGTTTTTGCGCTTTATTACTTTGAGCCTTGAAAATTCCTCGCGGTCTTTTTCTTCCAAAGCGTCCGTTATGACTTTAGCGGTTTTTTCAAAGCGCGGTATCATTATATTTTTCAGCGCATTCGCGCGCTTCTGGGTCTTTTTAACAGAGTCCGCCAAACGGTAAACGCTGTTTTCAATCTCGGCAAGTTCCGCAGTCATGCGCTTTACTTCATTAAATTTGTTGTATGCCTGGTCAAGAAGTATATTAGTCGAGTTCAAGCCGAAAGGTACGGGGACTTCCTGCACCTTAAAAGAAACCATTGGTATCTCAACGCCCATAACGCTCCTGTAAGCAACGTTAAGGCCGTTGTCTACAGGTACGGTCTGCGCAAGTTCACCGCAGGTGCCGAGCGTTATATTGGCGCGCTGCAAAGCTGCATATGCCTCGGCATATGCGGCGTCTATTTTGCCCTGTATTTTCGCAGCGCGGTCTATTAACGCCATCATTTCACGTATGAGTATATTGCGCTTGCGGTCGAGCAGGTCAAAACCGGTGCGCGACAGTGCAAGCGATTTTTTCACAGCGAGCAGGTTGCCTTTGGTAGGCACTATTTGATTATTCAACTTCTTTTTCCCCGCTTTCGCCCTTAGACAGGTTCCCCTTTTTCTTCATATCAGAATCAAAGCGCTTTTTAGCTGGCTCATAGTATTCGTCAAGGGTCTTGTCGTCCACACGTTCGAGCGATTCGCGCGGAAGTACCGACAAAAGCTCCCAGCCAAGGTCGAGGCTTTGCTCTATGGTCCTGTTTTCATTGGCTCCCTGGTTTATGAAGTTTGATTCAAAAAGTTTACCGAATTCAAGGAATTTTTTATCGTCCGGCGACAGTTCCTCCTCACCTATTACCGATGCAAGCGAACGGGCATCCATCACCCTTGCGTAAGCGGCAAACAGCTGGTTTGAAAGCGCCGGGTGGTCCTTCCTTGTGTAGCCTTCGCCTATACCGTCCTTCATAAGGCGTGAAAGCGACGGAAGCACGGAAACAGGCGGATATACGCCGCTGCCGTCGAGAGAACGGTCAAGCACTATCTGCCCTTCCGTAATGTATCCGGTAAGGTCAGGCACCGGATGGGTGACGTCATCGTTAGGCATTGTAAGTATCGGTATCTGCGTAACCGAACCTTTTTTGCCATGTACCATGCCGGCGCGCTCGTATATGGAAGCGAGGTCTGAGTAAAGGTAGCCCGGGAAGCCCTTCCTGCCAGGTATCTCGCCTTTTGATGAGCTGAACTCACGCAGCGCCTCTGCGTAAGACGTCATATCTGTCATTATAACAAGAATATGCATATTAAGTTCAAACGCAAGGTACTCGGCAACCGTAATGGCACAGCGCGGCGTCAGAATCCTTTCGATTATAGGGTCGTTCGCGAGGTTTATAAACATAACGACCCTCTGCAGTATGCCAGACTCCTCAAAGGAACGTTTAAAGTAATCTGCAACATCGTTTTTAACGCCCATGGCGGCAAACACAATGGCGAAATTGTTTTCTTCGCCCTCGTCAGTTATTTTGGCCTGGCGCGCTATCTGCACGGCAAGCTCATTGTGCTTCATGCCTGAGCCGGAGAAAATAGGCAGCTTCTGCCCGCGTATAAGCGTCATAAGCGTGTCGATAGTTGAAATGCCTGTGTTTATATAGTTTTTTGGGTATACCCTTGAAACAGGGTTTATAGGCGTACCGTTTACGTTGGCGCGCTTTACCGGGTATATATTACCGTACCCGTCAATAGGCACGCCAGCGCCGTTAAAAATGCGCCCGAGTATTTCAGGTGAAAGCGGCATTTCCATAGGATGGCCAAGCAGCCTCGTGCGCGTGTTTGTAAGGGAAATGCCGCGCGTGCCCTGAAAAACCTGTACCACAGCGCGGCTGCCGTCTATCTGAACTATACGCCCCTGCCGCGTAGTGCCGTCGTCAAGGCGTATATCTACTACTTCCTCAAAAGAAGGGTTTTTAACATCATCCAAAACGATAAGCGAACCGTTAATATCTTTTACGCCGACGTAATCGAGAATCATGGACACGACCTCCAAGTGAAAAATTTACTTAAAAAGCTGCGCGTTCGCCTGATTTATTACGCCGATACTATATCAGATAAAGTGTCATCTATATCCTTTATATAATCGTCGAACATTTCGGGCTTGCTGTTAGGTATGTCGTATTTCATCTTTATAAGCTTATCGAACAGGCCGGACTTTATAATCCCTGAAATAGGCACGCTCGCCGAAATCAGCCGCTTGGCTTTCTTGTAAAGGTGCAGTATGACTTTCATCATAAGCTCCTGTTTTTTAAGTGGGACATACGTATCTTCAGCATGGAAAGCGTTCTGCTGTAAAAATCCCACGCGTATGACGCGGGCTGTTTCAATAATAAGCTTTTGGTCGTCGGGAAGTACGTCCGAGCCTATGAGCTTTACTATTTCCATAAGCTTGTTTTCCTGCTGCAGTATTTTATTAATTTGGTTCCTGTACTTTATAAAATCCCCGCTGACATTTTCCCTGAACCAAGGGTCAAGGTCTGCGAAATATTCGCTGTAGCTATCCGTCCAGTTTATAGCGGGGTAATGGCGTGCGTAAGCAAGCGATTTATCCAAAGCCCAGAAGCATCGCGTAAAGCGCTTTGTATTTTGCGTTACAGGTTCTGAAAAGTCCGAGCCCTGCGGGGAAACAGCGCCAATGATGGTAACGGAGCCTTTCGTGCCGTTAAGGTTTTCAACCATGCCGGCACGTTCGTAAAATTCAGACAGCCTGCTTGGCAGGTATGCCGGAAAGCCCTCTTCAGCCGGCATTTCCTCAAGGCGCCCTGAAATTTCACGCAAAGCTTCCGCCCAGCGTGAAGTTGAGTCGGCCATCATGGCCACATGGTAGCCCATGTCGCGGTAGTACTCGCCGAGGGTAATGCCCGTGTATATAGACGCTTCACGCGCGGCGACAGGCATGTTGCTCGTGTTTGCTATAAGCACGGTGCGGTCTGTCATAGGGCGGTTGTTTTTCGGGTCAATCAGCTTTGAAAACTCTGTCAGCACGTCGCTCATTTCATTGCCGCGCTCACCGCAGCCGACGTAAATTATAATATCAGCGTCACACCATTTAGCGAGCTGATGCTGCGTCATGGTTTTACCTGTGCCGAACCCGCCCGGTATGGCGGCAGCCCCGCCTTTGGATATCGGGAAAAGCGTGTCTATGACGCGCTGGCCCGTAATTAACGGTATCGTCGGCTGCAGGCGTTCTTTTACAGGGCGCGGTGTACGTATAGGCCACTTCTGCGACAGTGTAAGCTTATGGACATTTCCCTCGCCGTCCGTAAGCTCTGCCACCGTATCGTTAACAGTGTACTTACCGTCAGGGTTTACCTTCGTAACAGTACCTGAAAGTGTGGGGAACACCATGCACTTATGCCTTACGACTGGGGTTTCGGGGCATTCCGCGTAAATATCCCCGCCTTTAAGCTTGTCGCCGGCTTTAACTTTTACCGTGACGTCCCAGAGCTTCTCCCCGTTTAAAGAAGCTACGTTGCTGCCGCGGGATATGAAAGAGCCTGACTGCCTTGCTATCTCCTTAAGCGGGCGCTCAATGCCGTCGAAAATGTTATCTATAATGCCGGGGCCGAGGGTAACGTTCATAGGGCTGCCCGTGCCGTACACCGGCTCGCCCGGCGTTAGGCCCGTTGTTTCCTCGTACACCTGTATGGTCGTAACATCGTCCGATACTTTTATTACTTCGCCGACAAGGTGCTCCTTGCCGACAAAGACCATTTCCGACATCGAAAAACTGCGGGAGTTCTTAACGGTTACGACCGGGCCGTTTATTCCGAATATTACATCACTTTTATTCATAACTTCATCTCCGATAAAGCAATTCCGTTCATGCCACCGTCATGCCGGAGTGCTCTTCAAACCATTCACGCTGGTCGCTTAAAAGAGTATCGAGCGTTTCGTCGGCAATTATACCCAATTTAGCGCTGTAGGCCTTTATACCGCCTATAGCGATGCCGTCGTCCGTTTTAAACGTACAGCCGCTGCCGAAAAATCCTTTTATCATATCTTCGTATTTCTCGTCACCGGGTTTAACCGATATAACTGTGTCGGCAGAATTGAGCACCTCCGAAAATTCTTTCGAAGCTTTTTCAAGAAATGCCTTGTATTTTTCGCTTTTTGTAAACTCAATGAGCTTTTTACCTGAGCGCTTAAAAACATCTTCCGTTATCGCGCTGCGTTTTTCAAGCAGCTCGCGCCTGCCCTCCATGGCACGGCCGGCCATCTCACGGGAAATACCGCTGCGCATTTCAGCCATTTCTTTCTGTATCATGCGGTAACATTCCGTAAGGACTTCGATTTCCGTTTCTTCAAGCTCTTTGTTTTTAAAATCCGCTATATCGTCTTCTATTTTTTTTCGCTGTTCTTCTGCGTAGTGGTTTATCGCCATAGAAAATTTGTCTTTTTTTTCATCTATATCAGACAATTTTAACCCCCCGTTCGCCTGGCGCCGCGTGCCCGGCGTAACAATAACTAAATTTTTACGCCGATTGCTTCGCGGACGTAGCGGGTAATCGAATCTTTAGTCCGGCCGTTGCCGTGGCGGTCGGGAATTTCCACTATGAGCGGGCGTTTGCGGTTAAGCTTCAAGTCGTATATCATGCCGGGGCACAGCGAAAGGAGTGCCTCCGTTATGAGTACTACGGCTATGTCGTCACGCTCTATCGTTTCATTCAGTACTTTTTTGAACTCTTCGGCTTCATGCACGACAACGCCCTCAATCCCGGCAAGGCGCATGCCAACCTGGGTGTCGACGTTGTCGCTTATCAGATAAAAACGCATACTATAAAAGCCTCCGTCTGCCGTTGTATATTACGCAACTTTGTTGAGGAGAAGGATGGAAACGAGCAAGCCGTAGATAGCGATTCCTTCGGCAAGCGCGACAAAGATAAGGGCTTTACCGAAAGCCTTCGGGTCTTCACTCGTAGCGCCTATGGCTGCAGGTGCGGAAGCCGCGACTGCTATGCCGCCGCCAATGCATGAAAGCCCTGTGGCAAGAGCCGCGGCCATCATTTCCATTCCTTTTGACGGGTCAGCCGAAGCCGCGGCCGCGGTCGCGGCAGCGGCCGTGCCTGTGGCAGTCGCCGCGTGGGCAACAGCCGGCACGATGACCGCCGCTGCGCACAGGCCGAAGAAAGTCAGTATCTGCGCCATAACAACCGTGTGCTTCTTAGCGCCGTGCTTGACAAAACGGATTGACAAAAATACTGAAACCACCAAAAATGCAACTGGTAAACATAATGATGCGATATCCATAATTTTTAACCTCCAAAATTTAAAGTATGAAAAGTATAAATTATATTATTTGTATGGAAATTGTATGGAAAAAAACAGTTTAAATCTTCCGCGTCAAATACCCCGACGCCTTATGCCAAAGCCGCGAAATCAGGACTCGCTGCCTATGACAACTGGAGTGAACGGGCGCCCGTCGCCGTCGAAGAAGCGGCTGAACATTTCGTAAAATTCAAGCCTTAGAGCCTGTATGCTTACGAGAAGGCCTTCAAGCGCCATAACAAAGACGTTCCCCAAAATGATTATCAGCGCATAGAAGATACCGGACGTCATTTCCGCGAGCATAAACACGACCATCATCATACCGGCATGGACAAGTACAAAAGCGCCCACACGTATAAAGCTTATCGTATTTGTAAGGTAGCTTAAAACGAACTCGAAAACTTCGAAAAAGTTCTCCATTATATAGTCTGAAACACTCTCAGGCTTCCAGTTCGGGTCACCCGAAACAAGCCCTCCCAAAATGTCCCTGAAGTACATGATTACGAGGGGAAGCACAATCAGGCATATTACATATGTTTTATGGAATACGTTTTCGCCGAAAGCAACCTGACGAGCGAGTCCGTAAACTATTGAAACGTAAAACACAAGACCCGCGGCGCCGTTAGGCCCAAAAAACGCGTTTGTATAATTACGGCGCCTGAGCGAAGAGTAAATATTCATAAGTATGGCTGAAATCACAAGGACTACGCCAAGCCCTACCGCCGAATACACTATCAGATTCGTTGTTTCAGGTTCCATAACGGAAATCGGTTTTTGCGCAAGGCCGAAGACGTGCTTGTACATCGGGTCAAAGGCATGCTCAAACCCAAATGCGGAACCGAAAAGCATACCGAAAAACGCCGAGGATATGCCGCACGGAATTAAGGTCCTGCCAAGCGGCATTTTAAACTTGCGGTACAAAAGGTAACCTATGAGGGAGATGCAGAGCCCCTGGCCGAAGTCTGCGAACATTATGCCGAAAAACAGGAAATATGTTATAGCGACCATCCACGTCGGGTCCACCTCGTTGTAGGCAGGCAGGCCGTATATTCCTACAAGGTACTCAAACGGGCTGAAAAGCTTCTTGTTTTTTAGCTTAACCGGCGGCGAATGTGAAATAACGGACGGGTCGTCGGCCTTTTCGAGTTTATATTTAATTGTTTCAAGCTTGTCGAGTTTAGCTGTTATGGATGCTTCCTTATTTGCCGGTATCCACCCTGTCAGTATGAAGTTGTCACCGTACCTTGCGGCATACCTGCGTATGCCGTAGCAAATTGATTTTTCTGAAAGCCATGAATAGACGTTCTGCACGTTCTGCTTTTCTTTGTTCCAAAGCTCTTTTATGTCAGAGTCTATTTTTTTAATGTTTTCCTTTTCTTTTTCTCGTTTTTCCTCAAGCGTCCTTATTATTGACTCTGGAGTTCCGGTAAGCTCGTTAAGGCGCGTCCGTTCAAAGTACAGGCTTGAAAATATGCGGTCAACCTCGCTTTTCATCGAAAGAGGGGAGCAGTACATACCCCAGTACTTGTCGCCATCGTCTGAACTTGGAAAAAAGATAACGAACGGGTTGCTTTTGTACTCGTTGAGCTTTTCATAGCTTTCCTTCGGCAGGGAGCCAAAACGCAGCTTAATAAATCTGCAATTACCGAGTTCGTCAAGGTTAAGGTCAAGCCCGACAAAATGTTTTGTCTTTTCAAGCTCTTCCGTATCGTCGGCTATTTTGCGTTTTTCTTCGTCCCGCCGTTCCAAAAGCTCCGTGAAAGACCCTGCGAGCCGCTCCGCGTAGCCTTTCCAGTCGCCTATTTTAGACGATATTTTCTTTACTCCGCGGATACTTAAAACATCGACGCTTTTGTTAATTGACTTCAAAGTATCGGACAACTTAGTTAAAGAAGCCGTGTACGGGTTTTCCTCATTAAGCGGTGAAAAGCCTGATGTGTCGGAATAAAACGACAAAGCGTTGTCAGGGTGAAACGCGCACGATTCGCCCAAAACGGAAGTAGTATCCTCAAGCTCGGCCATCCTGCCTATTATGCTTATGACTTTCACTTTAACTACTGCCAATATCAATCACTTCCTTTGCGATAATTGATAATTACAAGCATTTTCCTTATTTCCCCAGGCGTCAGTTTATACCTTATGCCTTCTACGATGGTGATTATGTCCCTTATCTCCGCCTCAAGTAGCAGCACATAAGAAACCATAACCACCGAAGGGTGCGTCGAAAACCTGATATAATGCCGGCAGGTTTTAAAGTTCATACTGTGCGCTACCTCGCTGGCATAAAAATAATTTATTTTGAGCACCCGCTTACCCAGCGATGTGCCCCCCATTATGCGTCGCACGTCAGGTTCCGACTTTGCTTCTATCATCTCGTTCATATACCGTTTTTTTACTGTACCATATGGGAAAATATAACTTTTTATCACATCAGGCGAGGCTGCATAAGCTGTTTTCAGCCTGATTATATGGGCATAATTTATCAAATCAATAAAAGAATTGAAAATATCAAGAAGCTGTTTCTCCGTCTCACCCTTAGTGTGTTTCTTTATAATTAAAAAGAACAACGAATAAATATACCCGTAAAGTGAATTTTCTATTTTGGAATATTCTATTTGCCCACCATTTTCAGGCCTGAAAGGTTTCAGTATCGCATAGTAAGGGGTGTGGCTAAGTGCTGCAAGCAAATCGTCATAGTTTTTTAATTTGCTCAGGAGCTTAAGGTTTATATGCGTATGATGCGTAAGGTAAGCTGGCATATAAAACACGTACTCATCCGAACTGCCTTCCTCCATGAGTAAAACAGCGTGCAGGATCTCCCCTACCTCGAGCCTGCGTATAAAGTAATTGGAAAAATATTCGCCGACGGTTATCTCATACCTTGCGAGGGCCGCCGAATCGGTGATGAATTTCCTGCGCAGCAGCGTTTCAAGCTGCCCGCGGTGTATGTCAGACTCGTTTACTCCGGCAAGCACGGTACCGTAAGCCGTGTTTGACTTTAGATAAGACGCTGCATCCGCCACAGTGCGGCAGTTTAAGAGCTCGTCGTAGTCTTCGTCAGTCAGCCGCTTGCCGAACATGGCCCGTGCTTTAGACAATACTACATTTGAAGAAACAGTGGAAAGCATTTTATCACTCTCCCGTTACTCTTGCAGTTATTTCTTCTACCCATTTATCGCCATTTTCGCTGTAAAGCCTGTCAAGTTTCTGAGAAAGCATTTCATCGCGCTTTTTAGCCTTTAGCCACTCAGCTTCGGCTACGGCACGCTCTTTAGGTTCATTCGCAGCTATACGCCTGCGGGCCTCTTCAAGATACTTCTTTCGTATATCCTCGCGGCTGCGCACTACGTCTTTTTCAGAATCTATTTTTTCGCGCTGCGCGGCGTCCGTTATTTCACGGGCCTTTTTATCCATCTCAACTATTTGCTTCAGTAAATCCTGCAAAAGGAACACCTCCTGCTTTAATGCGTAAGATAAGACAATTCATTTTGTGCGGCAAAACCGGTTTATGTCGCAAGTCACATACTGTATGGCAAGCTGCGGTTTACAGCCGATAAAGGTAATTATATAACTTAGTTTTTACGTTTGCAATATACTTTATTATCATATAATGTTAACATTTTAATCTCAAATAGGTATTATAGACAAAAGATAGATTGAAAAGTCTTTCTTTACCATTTGCGCCTGCGTCCGCTCCCCCCCTCCGGCGGCAGAATAAGACCGGTAAAGAAGCTCATGCCTTCATATTTTTACCAGTCTGATTCATTTTATTATTGTTTTCCGGTCATTATAGGAACCGTAACCCGCTAATTTTTAAGGCTTTGTATAGGGGCGGGTATGCGTCCGCCGCGCTTTATAAACTTAAGCGGTGAGAAGCGGTTTACCGGCACTACCGGGCCGCCGCCGAGCAAGCCGCCGAAGTTAAGCTCGTCACCCGCTTTTTTGCCTATGGCCGGAATAAGCCTTACGGCCGTTGTCTTTGAGTTTACCATGCCTATGGCCGCTTCGTCGGCTATAATGGCGGAAATTATTTCAGGCGGGGTATCGCCCGGCACGGGTATCATGTCAAGCCCAACCGAGCATACGGCCGTCATGGCCTCAAGCTTGTTAAGGGTAAGGGCGCCGCACCTTGCCGCGTTTATCATGCCGGCGTCCTCCGTTACGGGAATGAAAGCGCCCGAAAGCCCGCCTACGTGCGATGAAGCCATGACACCGCCCTTTTTAACCGCGTCGTTAAGCAGTGCAAGGCAGGCAGTAGTGCCATGCGCGCCGCAGCTCTCGAGGCCCATCTCCTCAAGTATATGGGCTACCGAGTCGCCTACGGCAGGAGTCGGGGCAAGCGACAGGTCAACTATGCCGAACGGCACGCACAGCCTGCGTGAAGCTTCGCGCGCTACAAGCTGCCCCATGCGCGTAACCTTAAAAGCCGTTTTCTTTATGATATTAGCCACTTCGGTTATGTCGCAGTCCCCCGCCTTGGCTATCGCGGCGCGTACCACCCCCGGCCCTGAAACACCCACGTTTATGACGCAGTCAGGCTCGCCTGCGCCGTGGAAGGCGCCCGCCATGAACGGGTTATCCTCCGGAGCGTTGCAGAAAACCACGAGCTTTGCGGCGCCTATGCAGTTCCTGTCAGCCGTAAGCTTAGAGGTTTCACAGATAACATTACCCATTTTTTCCACGGCATCCATGTTTATGCCGGCCTTTGTGCTGCCTATGTTTACGGAAGAACATACATACTCGGTCTGGCTCAAAGCCTCAGGTATGCTTTTTATAAGCGCGTAGTCTCCCGGCGCGAAGCCCTTATGCACGAGGGACGAGTATCCGCCTATAAAGTTTATGCCTATGGTTTTCGCCGCGCGGTCAAGCGCTTTGGCAAACCTGGCGGGGTCTTTGTCAGGGCATGCCGCGGCCACCATGGCAATAGGCGTAACCGAAACCCTCTTGTTTATTATAGGTATGCCGTAGTCCTTGCTTATGCTTTCACCGGTTTCAACGAGCTTGCCAGCGTAGCGGCATATCTTGTCGTATATCTTGTCGCAGGCGCGGTTTATGTCGGGGTCTATGCAGTCAAAAAGCGAAATGCCCATAGTAATGGTGCGCACGTCAAGGTTTTCGTTGTCAATCATATTGATGGTTTCCAGTATATCGTGGGTATTTATCATTATAAACCTCAGTTCCTTCCGGTATTGTACAATAACAGGCCGCTGGGGGCCATGCGTCATATCTTGTGCATTGCGTTGAATATATCCTCATGCATAACATGTATGGTAAGGTTCATCCCCTGCCCTGCCGCTGTGAGCTTGTCTGAAAGTTCGCTTAATGGTATCTTGCACTTAGAGATATCAACAAGCATTATCATAGTGAACAGGTCCTGCAGCACAGACTGTGTCACGTCCGATATATTGACGTCGTTCTCGGCGCATATAGCGGAAACCCTCGCGAGTATGCCTACCATGTCTTTACCTATTACCGTTATTACGGCGCGCATAAGCTTTTTACCTCCGGTCTTTGCGTATGCGGCCAAAGCGGCTCCCATAAACGCAAAGCTTAATTTTATATTTATTTATTATTATAAGGTATATTTAGTATTTTTTACAGTGCAATGTTACAAAAATTTAAATTTTTACTCAGCCGGCAGCCCCGGACGCCCCTTTGCATAAACGCCATATGCAAAAAAGCCGCCGGGAAGCGGCTTTCGCCGCCGCGCCGATGGCTTTTAAACTCTTGTATGCCGTTTAAACGTTTCCTGCCCTGATTAATACATTCCGCCGCCCATGCCCTGGTCAGGAGCAGGCGCCGGAGCCGGAGCCGGTTCCTTTTTGTCTGTGACAAGCGACTCTGTCGTCAGTACCATGGCCGCTATGGAAGCCGCGTTCTGCAGGGCTGAGCGCGTTACCTTCGTCGGGTCAACTACGCCGAAGTTTATCATGTCGCCGTACTTGTCAGTCGCGACGTCATAGCCGTAGCCGACTTTGCCGGATTTCTTAATGTTCTCGAGTATAACCGAGCCTTCGAGGCCGGAGTTCTTTGCTATCTGGCGCAGCGGGTCTTCAAGCGCGCGCAGAACTATCTTCGCGCCCGTCCTTATGTCGCCCTCTGAGTTGCTTACAACGCCCTCAACGGCCGGTACTGTATTGATAAGCGCAACGCCGCCGCCGGCTACGATGCCTTCCTCTACGGCTGCTTTTGTTGCCGCGAGGGCATCCTCTATGCGCATTTTCTTTTCTTTCATTTCCACTTCGGTAGCAGCGCCGACTTTAATGACGCCTACGCCGCCGGAAAGCTTTGCAAGGCGCTCCTGGAGCTTTTCCTTGTCGAAGTCGGACGTTGTCTGCTCAATCTGAGAACGGATCTGGCCGACCCTGTCGGAAATCTTTTTCTTGTCGCCCATGCCGCCTACGATGATGCAGTTTTCCTTGTCCACTTTTACCTGGCGTGCGTGTCCGAGCTGGTCAATGGTGGCATCCTTAAGCTCAAGGCCAACTTCGGAGGAGATAACCTGGCCGCCCGTAAGGATAGCTATATCCTGGAGCATTTCTTTCCTTCTGTCGCCAAAGCCAGGGGCCTTTACGCCTACGCATGTAAACGTGCCGCGCAGTTTGTTGAGTACAAGCGTCGTAAGGGCTTCGCCCTCGATGTCTTCTGCTATGATGACGAGCTTTCTGCCGGTCTGTACAATTTTTTCGAGGAGCGGGAGGATTTCCTGGATATTGGACAGCTTCTTGTCGGTAATGAGTATGGACGCGTCGTCTATGACAGCTTCCATTTTCTCGGAATCAGTAACCATATAAGGGGAAATATACCCGCGGTCAAACATCATGCCTTCAACAACTTCGGAGTATGTTTCGGCGGTCTTTGACTCTTCAACGGTTATAACGCCGTCGGCAGACACTTTTTCCATTGCTTCAGCAATGAGCTTGCCTATAAATTCACTTGAAGCTGAAACAGTGGCTACACGCGCAATGTCGTCTGAGCCGGATACTTTCTGCGAGTTGTCCTTAAGGGCTTTAACGGCCGCGTCTACGGCCTTCTGTATGCCGGTGCGCACTTCCATGGGGTTTGCACCTGAAGTAACGTTTTTCATGCCTTCGCGGATGATGGACTGCGCAAGCAGGGTGGCAGTGGTGGTGCCGTCTCCGGCAACGTCGTTTGTCTTTGTCGCTACTTCCTTTACAAGCTGGGCGCCCATGTTTTCGTACGGGTCGTCAAGCTCTATCTCTTTTGCTATGGTAACGCCGTCGTTTGTTATGAGCGGTGCGCCGTATTTTTTGTCAAGCACGACGTTGCGGCCTTTCGGGCCAAGCGTTATCTTTACCGTATCTGCAAGCTGGTTGATGCCGCTCATAAGGGCTTTCCTGGCATCTTCGCCGTAAATAATCTGTTTAGCCATAAGTTCAATTCCTCCAAATTAATATTTATAATTGATTGTAATTCAGGAAAAAATCACTCTACAACAGCAAGGATATCGCTTTGGCGGACTATGGTGTAGTCTTTGCCGTCGAGCTTTACTTCCGTGCCTGAGTACTTGCTCAAAATGACCCTGTCGCCCTTTTTGACGTACATCTTAACTTCTTTGCCGTCAACTACGCCCCCGGGGCCTGCTTCAACTACGTCGGCAATCTGCGGCTTTTCTTTTGCAGCACCCGCAAGAATTATGCCGCCCTTCGTTTTTTCTTCAGCTTCTTCCATTTTAACAAGAACCCTGTCCGATAATGGTTTCACTGTCATAGTATGTCCTCCTTAATAAAATATTTTTTTAAAATCTTTTCATTGTTTAGCACTCATTGTCCTTGAGTGCTAAGATATATTTTATCTACTTCAATATAAAAAATCAAGCTTTTTTTTAAGAAAAGATGCGAATTAATAAATTATTTACAAATTACGCTGCGCGGCGGCAAAACGCCTTGCGTTAACCCGCCTTAATGTCACACTATACCGCCAAAAGCTGGCGGTACCGCAACGCCTTAAGTATGCGTAACGGCCTTGCAAATGTGAAATACGTTAAAAATCACCGGACTCCCCGTTTGCAGAAGGAAAGCCCGGTGATTTGCGCCGTTACGTTCAGCTGCCTGAAAAAATAGACTTGAAGGCCGCGCCGATCTTCGCGAAAATATTTTTTATCCGCTCTAACGGTGAGACCGTGGCCTCCGCCGCTTCCTGGTCCTTAATCTTCTGGCTGTTGTCCTCCGTAGTGATTTCCTTTGTGCGCAGTACAATCTGCACGCTCGACGGCGAAGGGTTGGCGGACGACGTAAGCGAAACCGGCTTTGCCTCACAGTCTAAGTTAAGGAGGTTGTTGTCATTTTCGTATTTATCTATCTCATCATTTACGGTTTCGTTAATGGTATTGCCCGCGTCCTTTATCGTGTCAGTTTTGCTTATGCCGTCAAGGCTTTTCTGCAGCACCTCAACAGCACCGCTCAGGCTGCTTTTGGCGGCTGTGTCAAGCTTGCTTCCACTGGACTTGAAAAGGCTTTCAAGGGATGAAAGGAAGCTCTGCGCGCTGCCTATGCCTCCGGCAATGGCCGACGTAAGCTCCGCCGCGTCCTGCAGCGCGTCTACAGCCCCGTCTTTGTACTTGTTTGCCGTAGTGTTGAGGCTGTCTATATTAGTCGTCGCCTTACGGCATGTCTCAAGCAGGCCCTGCATATCGCTTCCGAGGCGGCTTGCGTTTTTCAGCGCAGTGTCGGCCGCGTCGCTGCTGTCTTCAAGCGCATCAAAAGCCGAGTCAAGTTCGCTTATCAGGCTCGCGGCGGACGTAAGTATTTCCGCCGTGTTGCCGTTCAGCTGCCCTATGCTGGACGATTCTTCCTGTGCAAATTTAATAAGTTCGCTTACAGAAGTTTCGTACGTCTGCATATCGGATAATTTGCTCGTAAGTATCGCCGCAGCCTTCTGCTGATTAACGCTGTAGGTATCCATTATTTCTTTCACAAGTGCTTGTTGTACAGTTTTATCCGCAAGCACTGTATTAAGGAGTGCGGATGCTGTCTGCAATTTGCTTATCTGGCTTTTTAGTTTTGCGGCGGCGGCCTGCAGGACTTTTTCGTCAGCCGAAATGTCGTCCGCCCCGTCCTTCATTGTTTCCGCGAGGCTTTTGGCCTTGCTGCCCGAACTTTCGGCGGTACTGCCGAGGTCGTCCACCGCGTCGCGCAAGTCGTCTACGGCGTCAGTAAACTTGCTTATATGGTTTGAAAGCGCGTGCATGTCGTTGCCCGACTCCGTTATGGTCTTGTTAAGCGCGTTTATGTCGGCGTTTACGTCATTTATAGCGTCCTGCCCTTTTTTAAGATGCGGCACAAGGTCGGCAAGTTCTTTTGAAGTATCCGCGAGGTCGGCAATGGCCGCGTCGGCGTTTTTGTAAACGCTCCCTTTGCCGTCCGAGATGCTTTTGCGGGCTTCGTCAGCGGCGTTAAGCCCGGACTTAAGCCCGGTTATGCCGCCTGTCATGCCGGCAAGGGTATCCAAAACCGAATCGGCGCTGTCGTGTATGGCGTCAAGGGAGTCTTTGACAGTGTCTTTGTCGCTTTTAAGCTCCTTTATGTCGCTGAAGTCGCTCAGCGTGCCCGGCTGCATCATCATAACTATGCCGGTTGTATCAAACGACTTCGTGCCTATGCGTATTGTAAAGTCCTCTTCTTCGCCGGGCACGGTCGCGAAGATGACCGCCTTGTACTCACCGAGCGTCTGTACCTGCGCGCCCGGAGCTTCCAGGCTGTATGTATCTTTCATTTTGAAAGCCGTGCCTACCTCAAGCAGCATGTTGTTTTTCATGTAGTCCGAGGCGTTAGTGTTCGGCGTGGCCTTAACGGTTATTTCCACCAGGCCTGAAGCACCCGCGAGCTTGTCGGCTTTTGCCGGCGCGCCGTTCAGCTTGTAAGAAACGTCAAACGACCATGGCAGAGTAAGGTTTGTGTCAGACGGTGTGTACTGGCAGTAAAAGTCCTGCAGGCCAGACGGCAGGTTCCACGTTACCGTGTCGCCTGAAACAGCCGGCTTTACCTCGTTTGACATGTTCAGTATATCGCCGTATGAACCGTGGTCTACAACCTGCCGGTTACCGTTCAGGCTGTAACGCTTAACAACGTTTATATCTTCCGTTTTTCCGTAGTAGTCAAGGCTGACATATGCCGTCTCATCAGCTGAAACGGCAGGCGCGGCAGCTCCCGCAGTAACAGGCGCCGCCGAGGCCAGCATTGCCGCGGCAAGAAAAACCGATAAGCATTTATCTGCTTTTTTCATAACTCCGTTGCCTCCCAGATTTATATAAGTAAAAGTAATGACACGCCTGCCGGAAAACTAAATCCGGTTTAAGCGGCGCTCCCTCTTTGCAAGCAGTTTCGCTTTTTTCTCTGCACCAATGCGCCGCATTTTGGCAATGTGCTTAGTTATGGGCTTGTCAAACAGATAAAGCAGCGACGGCAGGACCGTAACGACAAGCAGGAAGCTAAGTATAGTCCCCCTGCCTATAAGGTGGCCTATGTCGGCTATCGCGCCTATGGATGAAGTGTTGTAGAGCGTATAGCCGACAAGGGTAAGTATCGTAGCCGACGTCAGCAGCGGCTCCGTAGTGTTCGCTATGGCCGTTATGGTAGCTTCCTTGCGCTCCATGCCTGACCTGTAGTCAAGGTAATTGTTAGTTAAAAGTATGGCGTAGTCGACCGTGGCGCCGAGCTGTATGCAGCTGACGACCATATACCCGACGAACATAAGCTTGTTGCCGACAAGGTACGGGAACATCATATTGATAAACACGGCTATTTCTATCGGCACCAGCAGCAAAACCGCCAGCAGCACAGAGTGGAACGCTAACATGATGACGAGCGCTACGCTTAAGATAGATATGGCGTCAACGAGTTCGTAGTCGCTCGTTATAGTATCCTTAATATCCTGCGCGAACGTCGTGCTGCCTACAACGTGCGAGCCTGACGGATAGTACTTTTGCACAGTCTGCTGTATTTGGTCGGAGGTTTTAAAAGCCAGCTGGCTTTCGTCCTTAGTGCGCACATAAACGAGTATGCGCGCATAGTCCTTAGTGTGCAGAAGCTCCGTGAGGTTTTTCGGGAGTATGCTTTCAGGGATACCCTCCGGCACCGTGTTGGCGTAAGACGTCACGCTTTTAGTAATGCTCATGTCTTCCAGTGCCTGCGAAAGCTGCCGCTCTTTCACGGTTGAAGTGTTCGGCACTATGACAAGCAGCAGGTTGCTGCGGCCAAACTGCTTGTTTATTGCCTGTTCGTCTTCATAGACTTTAGTACCAGGGCTTGCGCCTAACGAGGACGAGCCGTAAGTGAAGTCGTTCAGGCCCTTGCCTACGAACGCGGGCACCGCTATGAGCAGGGCAAGCGCGAGCGTAACGTAACGCGACTTGAAAGAACCCCTCGCAAAGCGGTTCATCGGAGGGATAAGCGGCTTATGGGACGTTTTTTCTATAAGGTTTGCCCACCGCAGGACAAGCGCCGGCATTAAGAACAAAACCGTAAGGACGCTCGTCGCGATGCCTTTGGCAAGGCATATGCCAAGGTCAAAGCCTATGGAAAACTTCATAAGCGCAAGGGCAATAAACCCAAAGAAAGTCGCGAGGCCGCACGCCAGGATTGATTTGGCGGAGTGGCGCACGGCGTTAGTAACGGCCTCTGTAAGGTCAAGCCCGCGCTTGCGTTCGTTGTTGAACGCGCTGATGAAGAAGATTGAGTAGTCCATGGCTACGGCAAGCTGCAGCACCGCCGCGACGCTCGACGTTATGAACGAAACTTCTCCAAGGAAAATATTGGACCCCATGTTTATTATTATCGCTATTGCCATTACCAGCATAAACAAAACCGGCAGGAACCATGACGTGGTGGTAAGGAACAAAATTATGACTATGATTACCACTACAATGGCGGTCGCGTTCTTCATTTCGCTGTTAAGGTTTTCATTAAGTGACTTCGCGACGATGGCCGAACCGGTAATATGTACCTTGTCACCGGCAATCTGTTTTATCTGGTCAAGCGCTTTGGACGTCAGTTTGGCGGAGTCGCCTTCTTTAAATACTATGTCCATAACGGAATGGCCCGATTTATAATAATCCTTAATATCCTTTTCCTTAATGAAAGTGTTTGCCTGGAAAGCGGGGTTGACTGTGTCGCACCACGCGACGGAGTCAACGCCGTCTATGGCTTCAATACGGTTCTTGTAATTTTCCGCCTGGTAAAACGTAACGTCGTCTATCATTACGCGTGCGGTTCCGGGGTAGCCGAACTCCTTTTTCATTACCGTAAGCCCCTGCTCAGACTTTGTTGTCGACGGCAGGTACTTAGTAAGGTCGTAGTTGACGCCGACAAGCGGGTAGCAGAACGCGCTTATAACGGTAAGTACTACAAAAAAGATTTCTATGCCTTTACGCTGGCGGATAATAAAATCGACAATGCTGAACGAATGTTTTTTATGTTTTGCAGGTTCCATTTTCATACCCCCTTTTACAGCCGGCCGCCGGTCTTTTTACACCGACAGTATTTTATCTATGGAATCGTAGAGGTCCCCTTTTACTTCTTCGAACCGGTATGGAAACTCCAACGCTATGGTGTTGTAGCAGACAGAGCAGATAAGGCTTGTTATGATGAACAGTTTGCGGTGGGCGCCTTCAGCGCTGCCGCTGGTGCGCACGTAGCTGCTTATGAACTGTTCACGGGCAAAAACCATCTCCTCACAGTCCATCAGCCTGTGGTAAAGGTTTATGGAAAGGTTAGCGTGGATAAGCTCGAGGAATTTCTTATCATTTACAAAAAAGTCGATAAGGTAATTCGCTATGAAAATCACGCTCTGCCTGAAATCGTTCCGGTCGACGAGCGCGTCCTGTTTAAGAGCCTCAAGCGCTCCGTTCAGCAGGGAGGACGTCTTGCGGATAATGACCTTGTCTACAAGGTCGGATTTGTCCTTGAAATAAAGGTAAAAGGTTCCTTTGGCTACGCCGGCGTTTTTTACAATGTCGTCCACTATGGTGTTGTGCACTCCGTTTGCGGTCAAAAGGTCATACGCGGCATTATAAAGTTTTGTAAGCTTCTGTTTTTTCTTTTCTATCAATTTTCCGCTCATCAGGCACACTTCCTTAAAAGACTGAATGTCACATTGCAAATAGCAGTATATATACAAAATGACTGTTAGTCAATATTTAAAACGGCATTTTCTTCTTTTCCAGCGTTTGGTACAATTATTTCGCGGCTTGCCGATATGATTTGTTGAAAGAGGATATTACTATTGCATGCCCAGTATTTCCTATAAATGTTTTCGTATCCCATACGTCCCCGCGGAAATATTTCCCGCGCGCGTTTATGCCGCCCTTACGTCACGCGGGCGCTGTTTTACGCGGGCATAAAAAAAGCACGGGAAAAATATTTCCCCGCGCTTTGTGCGTATTAGCCGAGCCTTAAGCGGCAAATCCCTTACCGCTCAAATGCCGTACTCTATAACCGCCGTTTTTCCGGCTTTCACTTCGCCGTAAGAAAATGAAACATCCTTTACGGCATCCATATTTGTAATTATACACGGGGTTACGGGGTTATACCCTTCTCCGCGTATGAAGTCTATATCTACATCCATGAGGACGTCGCCCGCACGGACATGCTGCCCGTTTTCCACATGGCATGTAAAGCCTTTGCCCTTCAGTTTAACAGTGTCTATGCCGAGGTGGATAATAATTTCCGCGCCGCCGTCGCTTTCCATGCAGACGGCGTGGAGCGTTTCCGCAACCTGGACAACCGTCCCGTCAACCGGCGCCACAACCTTGCCGCCCGACGGTTCTATGCCAACGCCGTCGCCGAGCACTTTGCCTGAAAACACGGCGTCAGGCACCTCGGTTATGGGTACCGATTTGCCCGTCATAGGCGCTAAAACAACTTTTTTGCCTTTGTTTTTCTGAAAAAATCTCATTTTTATCCCTTTTCAAATTAAAGCGTTAGTTATATGTTTGCCTCACAGAACGACCGCAGCTTCTCCGCGTCGGAAACCTCGTCAGGCCCTTCTGCCGTAACGGTAATGACGTCGCCCCCGCACGCGCCCAGGCCCATAACAGAAAAAAGGTGCTTTGCGTTTACAGGCCCGGCACCGGCCTTTGAAACGCTCACTTCAGAGCCGCACTGCTGCGCACACCTTACGAACAGGCCCGCGGGCCTTGCGTGCAGGCCGTTAGGGTCTTTTATTTTATGCTCAAACCTGTGCAATCCAAAGCATCCTCTCTGTTTTAATTTACTATGAATATATGCTCAGCCGCCGCCGTTTTCCGCGAACCTGCAGACAAGGTACTCGAACAGTGCCATAACATTAGGGTAAAAGTAATTAGGGTTTATGTTCCTGTCGTCAAACTTGTTGCTGTCGCGGATCATAAAATTGATATATGAATTTTCCGCAATGGTGTTTGCCTCGTCGCCGGTAAATGAAATCACTTTAATACCGCTTTTTGCCGCCATCTTAGCCGCTTTTGCCACTTCGTAAGTTTCACCCGTGCGCGAAACGAAAAAAGCTATCTTCGCGTTAAGGCTGTTGTTTTCATACAGTTCGAAAGAGTCGGTCTGCACGCACGTGTACCCCAGCACGAGCAGCTTGCGCACCATATACTGAACAATGGGCTGCGAAAAACCTATACCGTCTGCGTAAACCGTTGCGCCCAAATTTTCCCTCATAAGTTTGACAAAGGATACGATTTTTTCCTGCGTAACTTCCGCCAGCGCATAGTCTATGTCAACCATCTTGCGGGTCTTCTTCAGCTTTGTCTTATGCTCGGCCGTATCCCTAAGGGAAAAATTAATCCTGTACGCCATATCGGTGTACCCCTTGTAGCCGAGCTTCTGAGCCAGCCGTATTACCGTCGTAGGCGACGTATAATGCATTTTCGCGATTTTACGGACGTTAAGGTCAAGGGCAACGTCTGGATTATCAAGAATATACTGAAGTATTTCCTGTTCGGTACATGAAAGTTTATATTTGTCAACAAGCTTGTATATATCAAAATCCATTATTGCTGCCCTTACCTCTAAACAACAACTTGTGTTTTCCGCAGAATCAGTGCAGTTCAGGCCAGTAGCCCTTATTCGCCTTTATCATATCGTCAAGTATCTTTTTAGCCGTAACAGCGGAAGGTACCGTCTTGTTCATAGTAAACGCCATAAGCGCCTTCTCGTAAGAATGTTCCGCCGCGGCTTCGCACACGAGCTGCTCGCACGCGTTCTGCTGCTCTATAAGCCCTTTGTAAAACGCCGGTATTTTTCCTACGCGTACAGGTTCCGGCCCGCGCGAAGTGATGTACGACGGTACTTCCACCATGGCATCGTCCGGCAGGTTCTCAACCGCGCCGTCGTTTTTAACCATGACAAGGTACCTCTTTTTAAGGTCGTAGGCAAGGCTCATGGCGACGTCGACGATAAATTCCCCGTGTATGTCGTTAAACTGCTCAAGGTCTATCTTACCGGTTTTCTCATACTCATCCGCTGTGTCGAATATATGCTTTTCCCTGCCGTTTATGACTTCGTTTGCACGCGTGTAGTTTTTGTCCTCATGCGCAACTATATACTCGCTTAAAAGGTAATACTGGAAATACGTGTTTGGGAGGTACTCTGGGAACATATTTATTATATCCTTCGAGTTTTTGAACGTAGCCGCCCATGAAGGCTCTATTTTTTTAAGCTGTTCTTCCGGCAGCGGAGGCATGTAGCCGTGCTCTTTCACATAACTTTTAAGTTCTTCCGTCCTGTCGATGCCGTTAACGCGTACGTGTGTGAACCAGCCGAAATGGTTAAGGCCGAAATAGTCCACCTCAAGTTCCTTAAAGCTGCAGCCGAGTATGCGCGCCATAAGTTCCATGATGGCTACCGGCATATCGCAGATATTGAGTATACGCGCTTCAGGGCGCATTGCCTTCATAGCCTTTGCAACAATGGCCGCGGGGTTTGAGTAGTTTACTATCCAGTAGTCTTTGCTGGCGTATTTTTCGCAGTAGTCTATCATCTCGGCCATGGGGTAAATCGTGCGCAGGCCGTAGGCAAGCCCGCCGGGGCCGCATGTTTCCTGGCCTACGACGTTATACTTAAGCGGTATCTTTTCATCCTGCTCACGCATTTTATACAGCCCTACGCGCATCTGCGCAAAGATAAAGTCAGCTCCGGCAAACGCTTTTTCAGGGTCCGTAGTAAAAACGAGCTTAAGCGAAGGGTCCATTGCCTTCACTATCTGCCTTACTATAATGCCAACTTTATCCTGGCGCTCACCGTTGTTGTCATAAAGGCAAAGCTCGTGCAGCTTAAACTCTTCTTTTTTGTTAAGCAGGTTGGTGATGATGCCTGGCGTATACGTGCTTCCTCCGCCGACAATGACAAGTTTAAATGTTTTCATAGTACTTGCTCCTTTTATATTATAAACTAAATGTAAGTTAAGTTCAATCTTGCGCCGCAAAAATCGCATATCTGCGGCGGGAAAGCCTGACAGCCGCTCTTTACCCTTCCGTATTGCCGAGCGCGTCGTCTACGGCTGTGCGCACCTTATTGACTGAAACCCCGTAGATTATCTGCACTATATTGCCGTCGTGCACAACTCCCGAAGAACCTGTCCCTTTAAACACGGCGTCGTTTACTTTGGATGGGTCCTTTACGCTTACGCGCAGCCGCGTAAAGCAGCTTTCGGTTGTAAGTATATTATCTTTGCCTCCGAGGCCCTCTATTATAATCATGGCCTTTTCGCTGTCCGGCGCGCCGGCCTTCTTAGAAAACGGCTTCTTTACAGCTGCAGTTTCGGGACCTTCGGCCGCCGTTTCTTCGCGGCCGAGCGTTTTCATATTGAATTTAATTATCATAAATTTAAATACGAAATAGCACACCGCGGCTTCCACCAGGCCAAGGAGTACAAACACTGGCCAGCCAGTTTTAGATATTCCCAAGGGGATATTGTATACACAGAAATCTATAAATCCCGTATATGCGCACACGTGGCATCCCGCAAGGTACGCAAACATCTGGAAAAGCCCGTCTATAACGGAATAAATCACCCAAAGCAGCGGAGCGGTAAAAACGAAAGTGAACTCCACAGGTTCGGTTATGCCTACTAAAAACGATGTCACGGCGCCAGGTACAAGGGCGCCTTTGACTTCTTCTTTTTTGTTTTTGTTTGCGCAGTGTATTATGGCAAAAGTACCGCCTATAAGCCCGAACATCTTAACCATGCCGAACATAAGGTACTTGCACGAAGGGTCGAGTGAAGTGATGGACGGGTCGGACATCTGCGCAAGGAAAATTGGGAGCGCGCCCGCAACGCTCTGCCCGCCGACAGAGACCTGCCCGCCGAGAGGCGAGTACAAAAACGGCGTCCATACAAGGTGGTGAAGCCCCGTAGGTATGAGCACACGGTTAAGGAACCCGTAAATAAAGACGCCCAAAGGCCCCGACTTGCCCATGAAGTTTGAAAGTGCCGATATGCCGCCGGCTATGGCAGGCCAAACGTAAGCCGCCAGTATGGACACGGCGCATACTAAACCCGAAGAAACAAGGAAAACAAATTTAGTGTTGCCAAATATGGCAAGCGCCCCGCTGAACTCCTTGTCGCAGTACCTGTTGTGTACCCACGCGACAAGCAGGCCAAGTATAATGCCGATAAAAACGCCCATGTCGGTAATGTGGAACCCAAGGTAAACCGTCTGCCCGGTACCGTAAAGGTCGGCAGCCGTGTCACCCTTTATCACCTTGCCTGCAAGCTGCAGGAAAGTGCTGTTCGCACTAAGGAATATAAGGTAAGACATAAGCGAGACAAGAGCCGCCTCTGCCTTTTTCTTCTTTGCAAGGCCGAACGAAAGGCCGACGCAGAATATTATGCTGAGGTTTGTAATAATAGTCGAAACCGTCGAATAAATGAACTGGCCGGCCATATAGACCGCGCTGCCTTTTGGGACAAAAGACGGGTTGGACATGACGGCCGACAAAGCCATCAGCAGGCCTACGATTGGCAAAAACAGGATTGGTACTATGAGAGCCCTTGAAAAACTCTGCAAACCTTTTGAAGCACCTTTTTTCATGTTACTTACTCCTCATCACATATAAAAAAATTATTGCGTGTTGCGTATGCAATTATAACAAAAAGCATGACATATTAAAACATATTTTGTAAAATAAGTAACATGTTTATAAAAACTGTAACATGTTTACACGTGCGGATACTTTTAAACGCGCCTCACGGCAGTTAACAAAGCAAGACGTAAAAGGCAGTTGGGGCAGTGCATCCGGCCGGCTAAACACGTAAAGCGCCGCCACGCGGCAAAAAACGGCGCCCGTGCAGATAAAACCCGCACAGGCGCCGTTTAAGGGAGAATATGAAGTATTAAATTAAAGGCTAATCGAAGTCGGTAATGCGGTCTGATATGTTTTTATAACGGAACTTTGCCATTTCGTTAAGCTTTACGACTTCTTCTTCCGTTCCGGTAAACGGGCAGCGTATGCAGTAATATTCCTTTTTTTCTTTATCGTAAAACATATCTATATCAAGGTCGCGCATAAAGCATGACGGGCAGCGGTAATTCAGTCTGCCTTTTCCAGCCTGAGCCATGACGTCACCTCCCCGCCGTTTTTTAAAGTGCCCCTGAGCCCGAGTGTGAACATAGGCGAAAAAGCATAGCCCTCATGCGCATAGCTGCTGCAGCCGCGCGTCCCCGGCAGCACGCTTACCTTTGTATTTACGGGCGTTATAACGGCTTCGGCCGACGTGCCGTTTGCCGAGCATGCCTCCCTGTCCCTGTAGGCGTAAACAATCTCTTCCGTTTTTTCGCCGCGGGTAATGAGCTTTATGCCGTTCATGTCCTCAGGGTACTCCGTTGTACCGTAGCACGCCGTCATGTACTCGTCGAAGCCGATTTCGCATGACGGGTCGCTCATTTCAAGCACCCTCCGTGTTATTTTTATTTCGGAGCTTCCTTCTTTAAACGTAAATACCGACTGTATCTTCACCTTAAGGCCGCTTAACTCTATTTCGACCGGGTCGAGCGTCAGTATACGGCAGCCTTCTTCCTCTGAAAACCCCGCCTTTGTCCTGCAAAGGCAGAGGTCCGCTTCTTCGCCTTTGTATGTGAATTTACAGCTTTTTATAGTGCCTTTTCCCGCGTAATGCGTGAAGTAGCCCGCCCTGTACATTGACTGTATCAAAAAAGGATAAGACGCGTCATATACATTGCCGGTGCCTATGCCGACAGGCCGCCTTACTTTTGCCGCGTATGGCCTGAGGTCAACTATAGCGCCTCCCTGGTTCATGTCTACGCAAGTACGCATATACGGGTCGGCGTACCAAAAGAGCTGTTTTTGAGAACCGTACAGTATGTCTTTCCAAAGTGCACATTCAGGCTGCTTGTACGTATGGCAGGAACGGTAAAAATCAGCGAACTCGCTCATTGTCATGTCCTGCAGCTCCCCGCGGTCACGCAGGCCGGCATAGTAAGCCATGCAGTCCCTGTAGCTTTTAACCAAAAGCTCGTACGGCGCTTCCCAGCGCCCTTTTTTGTTCATCCATCCCGGGCCGACAAACATCATGTTGTAAGCGTACCCGCGGTTGTACTTTTTAAGCGAACGGTACTGGTCTATAAGGTTGTAAAGGTACGGGAACCTGCCGTCTTTATATATCATTCCGCGCAAAACGTTTTGGGGGTGCGTGCCGAAGTTCGAACCGTTGCCGTCAAAGCACGCGAGCAGGTCGCGGGAAATATGCGGCACGGCAACGATGCCGCTGTCTTCGTTTTCGTCCGCAGCGGGGGCATGGGTGTTCTGCTTTGAAGGTATCCACGGGTTCCACGGTCCTCCGTCAAGGAAAGTGTACCATGAGTTGTTGCACGTATGATAAGCCTTAGGGCCCTCCTCCCAGCAGGTGGCAACAGCGCACTTAACCATGGGGTACTGCCGCTTTATGTAGCCTATGAGGTCGGCGTCCATGTAGTACGAGCCTGTCGAAAGAGGGTAAAACCCGAACCGCTCGTGAAATTTGCCGAAAACATCGTCAACTACGGCTTTCTTATCATCCATGGAAAACATCCATATGCAGAAATCATGCGTTTTATACTTTTCGCGGAACTCTTTACACGGCAGGCCCAAAAGTGTAAGCGAAATTTCGTCGCCGTATTTTTCATGGTGTTCCTTGGCAATGGAAACGGCCTCGTCGTTAAAAAGGCTCGAGTACGTCATCTGTATCGTGGTTTTAAACCCGTTTTCGTGGGCAATCTGCTGCTGCAGCTTAAAAATGTCGAGGGACTCCTTATATATTCCGCTTTCTGAAGCCCCGCCGTCTCCCTTGCCGGCCGCATTCTGCGCGTACTCCGGCACCATTTCAGGCCTGTGCAGGATATTTAAAATAAATTTATCCATAATATATCTCCAGCTAAATAAAATTTTGCATATAAAAATGCAGCTGCATCAGCGCTTTAAACGCGGCGCAATCGAAAACCTGAACTTAAAGCGCGTTTCACTAAACCTGTACTTGTCTATGAGCTTAGGGCCGCAGCTGTTTGAGCCTATGCCGTTCTGCCTGTAGTCTATGCAGAGTACGGTGTACCCGGACTCCTCAAGCTCGAAATTATGTTTTTTGCCTGTAAGCTCCTCCTGCGTGTACGGCGAAACGTTAAAGCTGAAAGGCTTTTCGGAAACCGTTTCAAGCATTACGTTTGTGTTTTCCACCGCGGCGTATTCGCAGCCGAAGTGCGAACCGTTTTCCTGCGGCCTTATGTAGTCGACGTGCTGTGACTTAACGTCCGACTCAAAAAGTCCCATGTACGAAGCCCTGTGCTTATCAGCGTAGCTTTCGTATGGTCCCATGCCGAAGTACTTAACTCCGCCAAAGCCCCTGTCAAGGAAAAAGCGTACCCCAAAGCGCGGCAGGTCGGGCATCTCAGGATCTTTTTCAGCGCTTAAAGACACAGACACCTTCCCCTGTGCATTTACCGAAAACTCGGCTTTTACGTGCAGTATAGGCTGGATATACAAGGGCGTAAGCGACAAGCTGAAGGCCACCGAAACCGCCCCGTCCGCCTGAAGCACGTTTGTTCCGTAAACTTTAATCTTGGCCCTGTCGTAGCCGGCGTCTTCCCACTCCTTTTTTATGTACATATCGTTGTCTATGGGTGCGCGCCATATATTGTACTCAGCGGGTTTTTTCAGTACATCCGAACCGCAGAATTCCATTTTTGTTAAGTTACCCTGTACTTTGGAAAACTCATATTTGAAGCATCCGCCGTTTATTGTTACGGACGTGCCGTTCTCCGTAAAACCTACAGTCCCGTCACTCCCGCTGCGCATCCCGCCGCCGCCATGCAAAGAAAACTTTCCCTTTATGGGAAGCTCGAACTGGTCGAAACCAAGTTCGTCGCCGGCTTTACGGAAATCCGAGTCATATTTAAGCGTATAGATAAACCTTATGAAGCATCTCCCGCTTTCGGGCAGCGCATACTTTAACGTTATATCCTTTTCGCCGTGCGGTGCTATGTCCGGCACCGCCGCTTCGGCAGAGCTGACTTTTTCACCGTTACGTGTTATTTCAAAGCGTATATTCAAAAAATCCTTCGCGTTGGTAAAGTCGAGGCAGTTGACGGCGGTAAATATCCCGTTTACGGCGTCTTTCATTTTCATGCGCATAGGCCGTATAACGTTTTTATACTCCAAAAGGCTTAAAGACGGCGTCCTGTCCGGAAGCACAAGCCCGTCAACGCAGAAATTCCCCGCGTTCGGGAAGTCTCCGAAGTCACCGCCGTAAAGGAAGCGCTTCCTGCCGTCTCCTGTTTCCCCGTCATATACGGCCTGGTCGCACCACTCCCATACAAGGCCGCCCATGAAGCTTTTATATTTATATACCCTTTCAAAATAATCTTCCAAATCCCCTGGGCCGTTCCCCATGGCGTGGCAAACCTCGCACTCTATGAACGGTTTTTTCACAGGCTTTCCGCAGTATTCGTCCGCTTCGTCCACAGACGCGTACATCCTGCTGTAAACGTCCAAGACGGAAGTGTCGTTGTCAGCGCCGGGGTAAGGGTATATGCTGCTCTCATACTGCAGCGGGCGCGACTTGTCGTACCCTTTTACCCATTTGCCTGCGCGCACAAAATTATCACCGTAACCCGATTCGTTTCCCAGCGACCACATTATTACACACGGCCTGTTTTTGTCGCGTATTACGCAACGCTGCACCCGGCGCAGTATCGCGTCCGAAAAGAGCGGGTCAGCCGCAAGGTTGCCTATGGAATAGTCTTTAGGTTTATATTGGCTTGCGCCGCCGTGGGCTTCTACGTCCGCTTCCGCTATGACGTAAAAGCCGTACCTGTCGCACATCTGCGTAAACAGCGGCGAGTTAGGGTAGTGGCTCGTGCGTACGGCGTTTATATTGTGCCTCTTCATAAGCGAAAGGTCGCGCAGCATCTGCCCCGTGCTCTGCGTATAGCCTGTAACGGGGTCATTGTCGTGCCTGTTGACGCCCTTTATCTTTACCGGCCGGCCGTTAACGCGGAACACGCCGTCTTTTATATCTATTTGCCTGAAGCCTACACTCTCGTATATAACTTCGCCGCAGGACTTTAAAACCAAAGTATAAAGGTAAGGCCTTTCTGCGTTCCAAAGTTCGGGCTTGTCAACTTCAATTTTTATTTCACCGTCAGGGGCGCAGCCGCAGGCTACGGTTGTTTCACCGTCTTTAAGCGCGTACTCAACTCTGCACGGCTCTTTAAGAAAAGAGCAGACAATGCTTAGCTCGGCCTTGCCGAAGTCCTGTGCAAAGCTCTGTGAAACAAAATAGTCCCTTATATGGTTCTGCGGGCGGTAAAGTATGTAGACGTCCCTGAAAATGCCGGACATGCGCAGCTTATCCTGGTCCTCAAGGTATGTGCCGTCACACCACTTCATAACAAGTACGCAAAGAGTATTTTCTCCTTGGCGCAGATATCCGGTTACGTCGTACTCGCATGTGGAATGTGATATCTTGCTGAAACCTACGGGTTTGCCGTTAAGCCATACGTACGCGCACGAGTCAACGCCCTCAAAATTAAGATATTTTTCCGCCGCGGCTTTTTCCCCTGAAACGATGAATTTCTTCACATACGCGCCGCACGGGTTTTGGAACGGTACGTACGGCGGGTCATACGGCACAGGGTACTGCGTGTTCGTATACTGGTGGCTGTCAAACCCTTTGCACTGCCACACTGACGGCACGTCGATATCGTCAAAGCCCTCACAGTTAAAGCTTTCTTCCGTAAACGCTCCATCGACTTCTTCAATATTGCCGTAAAGCTTAAACTTCCAGCGCCCGTTAAGCAGCTGCAGTTCATCCGAAGCTTCCCTGCCTTTGCCGGCAGCGGCGGCATTTTCCGGAAAAGGCACGAAATACGCCCTGTCAGGCATGGCGCTGACGCTTGTTATACCAGGCTTTTCATAATAATTTTCTACTTTCATATTGCACGCCTCCATACATTTAAATTTATCCTTTGACAGCGCCGCTGAGCATTCCCCTTATAAAATTCTTTTGGAATATAAGGAAGAAAATAAGCACCGGAAGCAGCGTTATGACGGCGCCAACCATAATAGCGCCGTAATTTATGACATTTCCGGGCGCCACAAGCATTGCAAGCGAAAGCGGGAGCGTATAGCTTTTCGGCTTGTTAAGCACTATAAGAGGCCACATATAGTTGCCCCACTGCTGTACAAACGCGAGTATGCCGAGCGAGGCAAACGCGGGCTTCATTGTAGGCACGACTATACGGAAAAAAGTACGCACTTCACCGGCGCCGTCTATCCTGGCCGAGTCTATGAGGTCGTTGGGGAACTGCTCGAAGCTCTGCCGCATGAGGAAGACCCCAAACATTGAAGCAAGGCTCGGCAGGATTATGGCCCATGGCGAATTAACCCACTTCATTTTGGTCATTTGTATATAAAGCGGCACCATGGTAACCTGCGGAGGTATCATCATGGTAATAAGGCAGACGAAAAACAGCGTCTTGTTCCCTTTAAATTTATATTTTGCGAACCCGTAACCGGCCATGGAGTCGAGTACAAGGGTAAGCGCTGTAAAAACGGCGGTAATGAGCACGCTGTTAAGCAGGTTTGAGCCTATGGGCACGCTTTCCCTCAGCTGCCTTAGGTTCTGCGTAAAATAGTTCGTCGGTATAAACGTGTAGTCAAGGTTAAAAATCTGCGCGTTTGAGTGGGTGGCGGCTATGAAAGTCCAAACGAAAGGAAAAAGCGAAATAAGCGAAACGATTATTAGTATTATGTATATCACTATTTTTGTACCCGTCCGTTTCATTTTTCATTCCTCCTTTGTAATGCGGAACTGCAGTAAAGTTATAAGCGCTACTATAATAGCAAGTATGTACGACCCTGCCGAAGCGACGCCGAAGTTAAAGTTTTTGAAGCCCATCTTGTAAAGGTAAAGCACAACGGTAAGCGTAGAGTTTGCCGGTCCGCCCGAAGTCAGCAGCTGCGGCTCAGTAAAGAGCTGGAGCGTGCCGTTAATGGAGTTGAACACGGAAAAGATTATCACCGGCTTAAGCTGCGGTATGGTTATCTTCCAAAACTTCACAAACGCGTTGGCTCCGTCAATGGATGCGGCCTCGTAAAGCTCCTCAGGTATATTTTGCAGCCCTGAAAGCATTATGATGCTGTTGTAACCCGTCCACCGCCACGTGAGCGCTATAATTATCATAGCCATCGCAAAAGGCCCGCTTGAGAACCACTTTTGGGCACTGCCTCCGCACATTTGCAGCACGTTGTTTATAAAGCCGCCGTTTTCACTGAAAAGAAGCGAAAAAACTATGGTGTAGCTTACCGAGTCTATAAGCACCGGCATAAACGTAACCATGCGGAAAAAGCCTTTTAGCTTTATAAGCGCCGAATTAAGCAGGTTGCCTAATATCAGCGCCAAAATAGTCATTATAGGCACCTGTATTATAAATATAATCAGTGTGTTAAAAAGAGACTGGTAAAAAGTAGGCTCTGTAAAAAGGTACGCATAGTTTTTTATATTGACAAACGTTGTATGGCCGCCGCGGTACTTGCAGAAGCTGAGTACAAAAGAGTACAGTATGGGGTAAACCATAAAAATAAGGAAATTTATAAGAAACGGCCCTATAAAAATAATAGGTGCCAGCCTTTTTTGCGTTTTATATTTCAATCGTTGCCACCTCCTGAACGGGAAAATTCTCATAAAAACCGTACCGTATACGGCGGATATATACAAAAATCCCCTCCCGTTTTGCAAACGGCCTCAAATAAAACCAGCCCCGGGAGGGGATAAACCAAAAACCTTCAATGCCTCAGCGCTGGGCATCTAAATCACAATCACTCGTTGTCGACAGCCTTCTGCGCTGTGGATGTCGCGTCTGACAAAGCCGTCTTTATGTCTTTGTCCTGCGTAAATATATTGCCTACAGCAGTTTTAAGCGCATTGTTCACATCGGTAAAATAAGGGCCGAAAGATACTTCCTTTATATCGCTCGAAAGTTTTGAAAACGTCGTCCCGACGGAAACGCCGAAGTATTCGTCCGTAGTTTTATACTCGTCGTCGTCGTACGAAGGCTTGTAAGACGTGAAAAGCTTGCCCGTGTCAAGGTTTATCTTGTTGCCTTCGCTTGTCATAAGTGAAAACTTGACGAACGCCTTCGCAAGGTCGGCGTTCTGCGTTTCGGAAGAAACCGCCAGGACCGAACCGCCGAGGTTGGCCTGCGTACTGCCTCCGTCTTCAAAAGCCGGCAGCGTCGCTATGCCCCACTTGCCCTTTTGGTCAGCGTTTGAGCTTTGAAGCGTGCCCGCGTACCAAACAGCGTAAGGTATGGTCGCTACCTGGTCGTTTTCCGTAGCCTTAATCCTGTCGTCCCATTCGTTTGCGAGGTTTATGGTAATGCCCGCGTCCTTCATCTTTTTAAGCAGTTCCATTGCTTTTACCATCTCGTCTGAGTCGAGTTTTACTTTACCGCTTTCATCATAATACTGTCCGCCCAGCTGGTTAAGGAGCATCATGGTGGTGTCGTCGGACGATGAACCGCCGTAGTCGAAGCCGAGCATTTTCGTTTTTCCGCCGGTAGCTTTAACTATTTTTTTACCGGCCTCTATGTAATCGTCATATGTTTTTATGGAACTTACGTCCACTCCGGCCTTTTCAAAAATATCTTTTCTGTAATAAAGCGCGCACGGGCCGACGTCCCACGGCACAGCGTAGTACTTGTCGTCTACGGTGACAAGTGAAAGCGCAAACGAGTCGAAATTGTCTTTTTCAGGTTCGACTAAGTCCGTCAAATCCATCCACGCGTCCGGATATTTGTTTTTAAAGCTCAAAAGGTCGCGGTTCTGCAGCTGTACGACGTCCGGCACGTCTGTGTTGGCAGCAAGCTGCGAGTACAGCTTAGTGTAGTTGCTGTCTACCTTCTGTACCGTTACGGTCGTGCCCGGGTTTTCTTTCATAAACGCTTTTGCTTCCTCTGAAAGCGCGTCCGCGGCGTCGTTCCAGCCGGCTACGGTTATGCTGCCGGAAAGTTTTGCTTCGGATGAGGCGGCGCTCGACTCCCCTGTGCTTTCGCCGGAGGCCGCCGACGAAGTTTCACCGCCGCTGCTCCCTGAACACCCCGCCATTGCCGTCATAAGCATGGCGGCGGCTAAAACCGTACAGCCTAATTTTTTTAAATTTTTCAACATACTCGCTCCTTCTTTAATTAATTGTAACAGTTTTGCACGCCAGTCCTTAATCACCGGGTATTTCCCGGAATATTTAGTAAAAAATTAAATCAAATATTTGCAAAACTTTTACTGAATATAGTATACTAATAGCTGCCCTATTTGTCAACTCTTTTAGTAATATTTTATAAACAGCGTTTTAAAAAGTGACTATTTATAAACAACGCTAAGATTATTTTATATATTTTTACAATTAATATATTTCTTGTATGGATGCGCCTACTGTCTTAAAATAAAGTTTAGTCAAATATTTTACTAAAAGTGCCTTGAACTATGCGCCTCCTTAAAGTATAATAAGTTTAGAGTTTTAGATTTTTATAAAGGATGGAAAATATGGCGACGTTAAAAGAAATAGCCGACAAGGTAGGGGTATCCGTCACAACTGTTTCACGCGTGCTAAACAACGACGCGCATATCTCCGTAAACGGCGAAACACGCAGGCTGATTTTTGAAACCGCAGATAATCTGCATTATAAGAAAAAAGTCATATACCCCGTTATTGACAACGTAGCTTTTTTATACTGGATATCGGACGAGGAAGAACTGTACAACATATATTTTAAGTCCATACGCCTCGAACTCGAAAAACAGGCAAAACAAAATAATATAAATATAGTCCGGTACAAAAAGCACGACGGGATAAAAAGCATAAGCCCTAAAACGAAAGCTTTTATAGCCGTAGGCAGGTTTACCGAAAAAGAGCTTGGAGAGTTGAGCGGGATTACGCCAATCGGCATATTTATAGACACTTCGCCCGACGAAAGCCGCTTTGACTGCGTGCGCCCGAACCTGAGGTCAATGGTTCACCAGATAGTCGACTTTTTCGTCTCGCAGGGGCAGACGAAAATAGGGCTTATAAGCGGCTGCGACTACGACACCGACAGCGGCATGCCTAAGATGGACATCCGCGAAGAAGCCTTCAGGAGCCGCATGTCGGGCTACGGCCTCTTTAACGAGGACTACGTTTTCATAGGTAAATCTTTTTCCGTCAGTGAAGGCTACCGTTTAGCTATGGAAGCCATGGACAGGCTTAAGGACGGCGTGCCCGCCGCTTTCTGCGTAGGCAGCGACCCGTTCGCCATAGGGGCGCTGCAGGCGTTTAACGAGCGCGGCTGGGCCATACCGCAGCGCGTCGGCTTTTTCAGCATAAACGACATAGGCATAGCAAAGTATGTGTCGCCGCCGCTCACCACGTTCCACATAGACGTTTCACTGCTTTGTTCTTCTGCTCTGCAGCTTTTGCGCGAAAGGGTAACCATGAAGCGCCGTGTTGCAAAGAGCGTCTATATAAACGGTGAAATCGTGTTCCGTAAAAGCTGCTTATAGTACACGGCCGCCGGCTCCCGGCAAAGCGTTTACTTACAAAGCGGGTCAGGCGCTGCGCACCGGCTTTCCGCAGCCGTGCACCGTCCGGCCCGCTGTTTTCTTATGCATTTTATATTATAAAAAACCGCGGCGCTGTTTTTTAGCAGGCGCAGTGGCACTTGTATATTATATGTAAATACATATTGTTACATATTAATCAAGTTGATACTTGCCAACAGTTATTTTATCGTTTATAATGAATATATTGTAAATAATTTAACATAAATTCATATATCTAACTTAAAACGGAGGAATAACTATGAAAAATGTCGCAAGAGCCGAAATGCTTGCAAAGGCAAAGAGCGGCGCAAAGACTTCAAAAGGATATATGCGTGTAACGTCGTTTCTCGACAGCGGCAGTTTTTGCGAGCTGGACGCCCTTGCGGCATCCGGCGGCGGATATGCTGAAGCGGTAGCCGGCTACGGCACGGCAGACGGCTGCCCTGTCTGCGTTTTTGCCCAAAGCAGCGATATCGCCGGCGGCGCCATGTCAAAAGCGCAGGCTTCAAAGCTGCAGAAGCTGTACAGGCTCGCCGTTAAAAAGGGCATCCCTGTAGTAGGCTTTTTTGACTCGGAGGGCGCCCGTGTAAACGAAAGCTCAGACATTCTCAAAGCCTACGGCGACATACTCCTCGACGCAAACAGGCTTTCGGGGGTCGTGCCGCAGATAGCAGTGATCTTAGGCCCGTGCACAGGCACGGCCGCTATGATAGCGGCAGGCGCCGATATAGTCATCATGTCCGCAAAAGGCGAACTTACCGTAAGCACAGGCGGCGAAAGCGGCAAACCTGAGGAAGCCGCAAAATGCGGCATTGCGCACATAACGGTCGAAACAGAGGAACAGGCTATGGACTCAGCGCGCAGGCTTATCTCCGTACTTCCGTCAAACAACCTCGAGCCAGCCCCAGACACGGAACCTGCCGAACCTGAGCTTTCACATGAAAATATGCCTGATGCGTCCGATGCAAGGCAGGTCATAGGTTCCGTCTGCGACACTGGAAGCTTCATTGAACTTGGCAAAGGATTTTCATCAGGCTCAATAACAGGCATCGGCCAGATAAACGGTTTAACTTCCGGCATAATATCGCTTACGGGCATCATAGACGCCGACAGCTGTTCAAAAGCCGCGCGTTTCCTCCGCTTCTGCGACTCTTTTTCAATACCGGCCGTTACTTTTGTCAATGCTGAAAAGTTCGCGACATTGAAAGAGGCATCAAAACTTTCGAGCGCGTACTCGGAAGCCACAACGGCTAAAGTCACCGTAGTCACGGGACGCGCGTGCGGTGCCGTCTACATTGCCGTTGCGGGCAGGGGCGCAAACTCAGACTACACGGTGTCATGGCCGGATGCGGTCATATCGCCGCTCGCGCCTGAAACGGCAGCTATATTCCTTTGGAACGACAAACTAAAGGGTTCCGCCGACCCCGTTAACGACAGGAAAAAACTTATAGAGACCTATAAAACGACCGAAGCTTCACCCATTAAAGCCGCTGCGGACGGCCTCGTGGAAAACGTTATAACGCCTGACGAGACGCGCTGCGCGCTTACGTCGGCTCTTAACATGCTCTCAGGTAAACGCGTGTCCACCCTTCCGAAGAAACACTCAAACATCCAGCTTTAAAGCCGTCGGGCGCTTTTATGTAAAAAGTCAGTTTTAAAGTTATTATTTATAAAATTATAAATTATTACAGGGGGATATTTATATATGAGAAATTTAAAAATAACTGTAAACGGTACGCCATACGATGTTCAGGTTGAAGAAGCCGGTTCAGCGGCAGCAGCACCGTACGCTCCGGCAGCAGCGGCTCCGGCCGCCCCGGCAGTTCAGGCTCCGGCGGCAGCGGCGCCCGCGCCGGCTCCTGCCCAAAAAAGCCAGCCCAAACCTACTGCGGCAGGCAGCGAGACTATTTCCTGCCCAATGCCGGGAACAATAGTAACCGTTAACGTAAAAGAAGGGCAGAACGTTAAAAAAGGCGGCGTACTTGTGGTGCTTGAAGCCATGAAGATGGAAAATGAAATAATGGCCCCGCACGATGCAGTTGTCGCGTCAGTTATGGTAAGCAAAGGTGAGTCCGTCGAAACAGGCGCTCCCCTTGTTTCCCTCCGGTAAAGGAGGTAAAACTAAATGGAAAAGAAAAAAATAGAGATAACCGAGCTTGTGCTCCGTGACGCCCACCAGTCACTACTCGCGACAAGGATGCCGCTTGCGGATATGCTCCCCATACTCGGCAAGCTCGACAAAGTGGGTTTCCATTCGCTTGAGTGCTGGGGCGGCGCCACGTTTGACGCGTGCCTGCGCTTTTTGGATGAAGACCCGTGGGAAAGGCTGCGTGTCATAAGGAAGAACTGCCCGAATACAAAGCTGCAGATGCTTTTCAGAGGGCAGAATATGCTCGGTTACAGGCACTACGCCGACGATGTCGTAGAGTATTTCGTACAGCGCTCAGTGGCAAACGGAATTGACGTAATACGCATTTTCGACGCCCTTAACGATATTAAAAACCTCAGGGTGGCAATAAACGCCGCCAAAAAGGAAAAAGCCCACGTACAGGTGGCAATATCTTATACCACCGGGCCTGTCTTTACAACAGAGTACTATGTGGATTACGCAAAGAGGATAGAAGAAGCCGGTGCCGACTCCATCTGCATAAAGGATATGGCTGCGCTGCTTACGCCTTACAAGACATATGAGCTTGTAAAAGCTATAAAGTCGGCAGTGAAGATTCCTTTGCAGCTGCACACGCACTACACGTCAGGCCTTGCCTCCATGTGCGAGCTTAAAGCCGTTGAAGCCGGCATAGACTGGCTTGACACGGCGATGTCGCCGCTCGCCCTTGGCACGTCACACACGCCCACAGAGTCAATGGTCGCCGCTTTGAAAGACACCCCTTACGACACGGGGCTTGACCTCGTACTGCTAAACGACATACGCGAATACTTTATGACGCTTCGCGAAAAATATATCAAGAGCGGGCTGCTCGACCCTAAGGTTCTTGCCACAAACACGAAAGCGCTCATATACCAGGTGCCCGGCGGCATGCTTTCAAACCTGCTCTCACAGCTTAAGCAGGCCGGCAAAGAGGATAAGATGGAGGACGTTATGAAAGAGGTTCCAAACGTCCGCAAAGACGCAGGTTATCCCCCTCTTGTCACGCCTACGTCGCAGATAGTAGGCACGCAGGCTGTTTTAAACGTAATAACAGGCGAGAGGTACAAGATGTGTACAAATGAATTTAAAGACCTTATCGCCGGCAAGTACGGTACCACGCCGGTTCCGGTAGACGATGCCTTCGCGAAAAAGATAATAGGCGACAGGGAGCGGATTACTTGCCGCCCGGCGGATCTGCTCAAGCCCGAGCTTGAGTCACTGCGCAAGCAATGTGCTGAGTGGACCGAGCAGGAGGAGGACGTACTCTCATACGCGCAGTTCCCTAAAGTCGCCTCTGATTTCTTTAAAAAGCGCGCGCAGAAAAAATACGGCATAGACGGCAGGCATTCGGATACCGAGCATATGGTACACCCAGTATAAGTTTTCATAAATATTACGTTAATTTCACCGCAGGCAAAATTTTAAAACGTTTTGCCTGCGGTTTTGCGTTTGAGATATTTTTGCCAGGCTTCCGGCAGGGACTGCCCGCGTTAATTGACACGTGCCGACCGCCGGTACTTTTGGCATTTAAGCATCGAATTAATTTAACGTTTATGGCAATAACATATAAACCGGGGACTTATTTTTTCTGCCACACTATAATTTAGTAGATACAAGCAGTCAACAATGGTATAATAGACATATAAGCTTTTGCGGCGCTGTCGGCCTGTCAATGCCGTAAAGCGGAAAGGAGGCATAAATGCCAGAAGAAAAACGTTTTGCCGTACTCATAGATGCCGAGAATGTTTCTGAAAAATATATCAAATTTATATTGGACGAAATATCAAACGACGGAGTGGCTACTATAAAAAGGATATACGGCGACTGGACAAAGCCGGCGCTGGGGACATGGAAAAACATACTTTTAAATAATTCCATAACTCCCATACAGCAGTACAGCTACACTACGGGTAAAAACTCCACCGACTCGGCAATGATAATAGATGCCATAGATATCTTATATGCCGGAAATACAGAAGGCTTCTGCATAGTGTCAAGCGACAGCGACTTTACTCGGCTCGCTTCAAGGCTGCGGGAATCAGGTATGTTTGTAGTGGGAATGGGCGAAAAAAAGACCCCTACCCCTTTCATAGCCGCATGTGACAAGTTCAAGTACCTTGAGGTGCTCGCGCAGGATGCGCTGCCGCAGGCAGCACAAAGTTCTCCCGGGCAGTCTAACTCCGAGATAGACTACACGTCGCTCGACGCCGTTAAAAACACTATCCTTACCATAGTACAGGAAACATCAGACGACGACGGCTGGGCTTCGCTCGGCGACGTGGGCAATATCCTTACGAAAAGGTACCCCGACTTCGACGTGCGCAACTACGGGTTTAAAAAGCTTACGCCTTTTGTCAACTCGCTTAATATTTTCGAGATAAGGTCCGTCAGCGGCCGCGACGGCCACGTAAGGCTTATGTACGTAAAGGAAAAATTATAATACCGCATATAAAGTACAGGCAGGGGTGCAAAAATGCTGCACCCCTGTTTTTTTATTTTTTCCCCTCCGCTGTAATGGTTCCGGCTTCATCGTCAACCTCAAGCACACTGCCAACGGATAAACCCGCAGGAAGTTCTGACATTTCTATCGCGTAGTACCTCTTATCATTGTCCCTGCAAATGGCGTAAATCCCGTCGAACCTGTCTACTATCAGCTTTTTCATAATAAAACAAAACCTCTTTCAGATAAATTATTTTTCTGTTTTGATACTTATTGTTTTCCCGTCCGTCATAAAAAGCAGCGTGCCGCTGACGTCTGTCCTGTAAACAGAAGCACCGGCGGAGTACAGCCTTTCCATTACTTCACCTTTAGGCAATTTGTTCCTGTCATACCCTACTGAGACAGCAGCGCAGCGGGGATGCACGGCACTAAGGAAGGCCTGCGTTGTTGACGTGCCGCTGCCGTGGTGGGCCACTTTAAGCACATCCGCAGAAAGGTCCGCGCCTCCCTCAAGGAGGCTGTTTTCTTCTTCCTTTTCAGCATCACCCGTAAGCAGGAAGCTTACGCTGCCGTAGGTAAGCTTTAGTATTATTGAATTATTGTTAACCGTAAGGCCCTGCTTCAAAGGCCCTAAAACATCTATTTTCAGGCCGCCGAGAAAATACGTGTCTCCGGCCTTAGGTACGCCAGACGTAATATGCCTGCCCTTCAGCGCCGCCTGGGTGTCAGTGTAAGCGTCATTCTGCGGTAATATATTGCCAGGTACGCAGGGGGCAAAATATTTTTTAACGCTGAAATCGTTTATAATACAGGCGAGGCCGCCTATATGGTCCTCGTCAGGATGGGAATTAAAAACAAACTCAAGCGTATCAACGCCGCGCCGCTTAAGGTAGCGTGAAACATTTTTTCCGCTGTCGGGCATGCCGCCGTCTATGAGCATATATTTACCGCCGCACTCAACAAATATGGCATCAGCCTTGCCAACGTCGAGCACGTGCATTGACATGGGGTATGTGTCTGCGCATGCAGCGAAATCCCCAAGGCCGAAAAACGCAAGCGTACCGTTCCATATGCCCGACGCGCTTTCCGGCCTGCCAAGCCATACGCACAAGACCGCCGCGCAGATAAAAAGCGCGGCCCTTTTCAAACCTAAAAACTTACTTTTCATCTTTAACAATACTTCCGCGGCATTTTACTGCGCACAGCCAGCCTGCGCCCTTCAGCCGCTTCCCCTCTCGGCGTCGTCGGCCTTGCGCATATTCCTTTCGAGCCACTGGTTATACGTTATCAGTATCTTACGGGGCTTTGAACCGTCGCGCGGCCCTACCGCGCCGAGCTGCTCCATCTGATCCATTATGCGGCCGGCGCGCGCGTAGCCAAGGCGCAGCTTACGCTGCAGCAGTGAAGTTGAAGCCTGCCCGCAGTCTATAATACATTTTATCGCTTCGTCCATCATTGGGTCTACGTCGGAATTTTCTTCATTCTTTTTATCATTGCCTTTTTCCGCGGCAGCGTTTTTCTCTATTTCCTCGGCTATATTTTCACTGTAATCTGCTTCCTGTACCTTCTTAACGAAACTTGTCACGGACTCTATTTCACTGTCGCTTACAAATGAACCCTGTATCCTTATAGGTTTCTGCGAGCCTACAGGCGAAAAAAGCATGTCGCCTTTCCCGAGCAGCTTTTCGGCGCCGCTCATGTCAAGTATGGTCCGTGAGTCCACCTGTGATGATACGGCAAACGCAATGCGGCTCGGTATGTTTGCCTTTATAATGCCTGTAATGACGTCGACGGACGGGCGCTGCGTAGCTATGACAAGATGCATCCCCGCGGCCCTCGCCATCTGCGCAAGGCGGCATATGGCGTCCTCTACCTCATTGGGCGCCGCCATCATAAGGTCTGCCAGTTCGTCTATGATAACGACTATCTGCGGCATATGGTCCATAGGCTCGCCATTTTCATTTTTAAAGCCGCGCGAAGCCGCAAGCGTATTATATGCTTTAAGGTCCCTTACATTATTGGCCGCAAAGACTTTGTACCTGTTAAGCATTTCCGTAACCGCCCAGTTAAGCGCCCCCGCAGCCTTGCGCGGGTCTGTCACCACAGGCACAAGCAGGTGAGGTATGCCGTTGTAAATGCCGAGCTCCACAACCTTTGGGTCTATCATAAGGAAACGGACTTCATCCGGTGTTGACTTATACAAAAGGCTTATAATCATAGAATTTATGCACACAGACTTCCCGGAACCTGTGGAACCTGCTATAAGCAGGTGGGGCATTTTGGAAAGGTCCGCGACGGCGACGCCTCCGGCTATGTCCCTGCCGAGCGCGACTGTAAGTTTGCTTTTGGATGAAACGAACGCGTTGCTTTCTATAAGTTCGCGCATGCGTACGACTGTGTTTTTCTTGTTAGGCACTTCTATGCCTACCGCGGCTTTGCCTGGTATGGGCGCTTCTATCCTTATGCCGGACGTCGCGAGGTTCATCGAAAGGTCGTCCGACAGATTAGTTATCTTGCTTATCTTAACGCCTGAAGCAGGCTGCAACTCATAGCGCGTCACCGAAGGCCCGCGGCTGTAGCCGACAAACGATGTTTTTACGCCGAAGCTTTTCAGCGTGTCCACAAGCATCTGCCCGTTGGTCTGTATCTCCGTTATCACGTCTTTTTCGCTCAGTTCCTTTGTCGTTTCAAGCATTGAAACAGGTGGGCAGCGGTACCTGCCGTCCTGCGGCAAATCTTGTGTCTCCGCCTCTTTAGGCAGTGGTGCGGCTTTTTCCGCGGTGCCAGAGCCTGAAGCGTTTATTCCCGCCCCTGCATCGGCAGCGGACGGCTCCTTTGCACTTTTGACGGCGCTTTCACTTTTTTCATTTTCACCGCCTGTGCCGTCTATAGCAAAAACTTCCTCAAGTTTTTTAAGTTTTTCGCTTTTTTTAGCTTGCTTTTTCTGTGCCGGCGAACTCACCGGATGCCCCGGCAGGCTGCCTGACGCAGACATGTCCATTTTTGTTTCGTTCCTGTTATTTTCTATTATCCTGCGCTCACGCGCTGCGTCTATGTTTGACTTTACAGCGTCGGCGGGTTTTGTCACCGTTTTAAAGAGCTGTATAAGGCTTGTCCCTGTAAGTATCATAATAGAAACGAAAAGCGCGAGGATAATCACTATTTTAGCTCCGAGCATACCAAGCGCCGCGGTAATGGGTATGCCCAAAAGGCCGCTTAAAAAGCCGCCGCCGTAGTGTTCCGTGCCGTTGCTGTAAAGTTCCGTCAGCTTCTTCCAGAACGACGACATCCCGGTGCTTGTTTCTATGGAAAATATATACAGTGAAGCACAGAAAAGCGCTATTATAACCACCATTTGGGCAAGCTTAGGGCCGAAATTACTGCTCTGCTTTTCCATGGCCGTCATTATGGATATGTACAAAAGCAGCACAGGCCATAGTATGGCGCAGTTTCCAAAAAGGCCCAAAAGGACGTTATGTATAAAGTGCCAAACGTTGTCGCCCGTGATAAGCACAAGGCAGAACATAAGTATGGAAGCGGCGAATAAAATGACCGCGTCGGCCTGCCTGCGCCTTTTTAACACCTGTGCATTTTCAAGCGGGCGGGACTTTGGTTCTTCCTTACGGGGCCTGCTTTGCCTTGCGGTACTTCTCCCACCGGCCGCCGCTTTCTTTTTTGCCACTTTTCATCACCTCTGCATATAAAACACTTTTAAATTAAAACGCCGCTCTCAGAGCTTCATGCCTGTAACGATATTCACTCCGGTATTATGCTCTATTATACCGACTATAACGACGGCGGCACCCAACGCGAATGTGTAAACGGCAAAGACGCCGAGCTTATCGGTCGAAACCATCCAGCGTAGAAGTTTGATAGCCAAGAAGCCAACAACCATGGCGGAGAGTATGCCGGCAATGATGGGCATGGTCCCTATGCCTACTCCAGCCGGCTGTGAAAGTGCATCCTTAAGCTCCAAAACAGCCGCCGCCATAATCGACGGTATGCCTATTACGAAAGAATAATCAAGCGCCGTCTTGCGGTTAATCCCGCGCATAAGGCCTGCCGACAATGTCGAACCTGACCTTGAAAGGCCGGGGAAAACAGCCGCCGCGCACTGGAAAAGCCCCACAAAAACAGCATCCACGGCATTGTACTGCTTACGCCCCGCGCACGGTCTGCGCCCGCTCCGCCGGGCATGGCGCTGAGCCGTTTTATGGCTCGAGACAATACCCACAGTCAGCAGTATGCTTGTAGCAATGAGTGAAAAGCCCTCGACCAGTATGTCAGAATCCGTAGCCCACATATCGGCAAAGTCCTTTATTTTATACTCTGTGCCGGGCACCGGCAGGAACAGCAGGAAAAGTGGCAGCAGGCCTATTATCAGCATTATCATAAGCCGCCTGTCCTGGTTCATCTCGCTCCACTTGAATCTGCCGGTAAATATGTCGCGTATTGTAAAAACGAACTCGCGCAGCAGCCGCCAAACCAGCTTGTAGTAAACCGCTATAACGGCTATTAAAGTACCCAAGTGAAGCATAACGTCAAAGAACAAGCTTGGAACGCTTATGCCTAAAAAGTGCTGGCTGAGCGACAGATGGCCGCTGCTTGAAACAGGCAGAAACTCCGTCGCCCCCTGGATAATGCCTTCTATAATAGCGTCTATGACCGTCATGTATATAAGTCCTCCGTTTATGTAATGTTTTGTCTGCCCGCTAAGTTAAAGGCGTCCGTAAAGTATGAAGCAATATTAAATTATATGATATATCTAATATTTATTGCATATCATTAAGGCGGCCTCTGCCGGCGTAAACAGCTGAAAGCGAAACACCGGCATGGGCTTAGTGCCTCCGCCAAAACGCGCCGCGCGGGCAAAAAGAGTAAAAAGTTGATGAGCAAATGCTTAATTTCAAAGTCTTAAAACGTTACTGCCGGCTTTTCACCGTCTTTTTTTCGGGGCTGCTCTTTTTATTTTTCTTTTTCCTGCCGTCGTCTATCATGCCGTACAGGCAGTCCATAGCATCCGAAAGGCTCCCTATAGAGTCGATAAGGCCTTCCTTTACGGCGTCGGCGCCGTCGAGCACGCTGCCTATGTCGAGCACGAGTTCCTTTGTGTTGAACAAAAGCTCACGCAGGCGGCCGGCTGAAATCTTCGAATGCTGCGTTATAAATTCCGTTATCCTTTTCTGCATGCGTTCGAAATAATCCAAAGTCTGAGGTACGCCGAGCGTAAGCCCCGTCATCCTTACAGGGTGGATAGTTATGGTGGCGCTCGGAACTATAAACGAATGTTTGGCGGACACCGCGAGCGGTGCCCCTATGGAATGGCCTCCGCCAAGCACAAGCGAAACCGTCGGCTTGGTCATGCCGGCAATAAGCTCCGAAAGCGCAAGCCCCGCCTCAACGTCGCCGCCTACCGTGTTAAGGATGACAAGCAGGCCGTCGATGCCCGGGTCTTTTTCTATAGCGACAAGCCGCGGGATAACGTGTTCATACTTCGTCGTTTTATCCTGTGAAGGAAGGACGGTATGGCCTTCTATCTGGCCTATAATGGTCAAGCAGTAGATCACGTGCTCCCTGTCTCCTGTTATAACGGAACCAGCATCGAATATATTGTCGGAAACCCTTTTGTCCTCTTCTTTATTTTCTTTAGGTTCTTCACTGTTTTCATTTTTCATGGATACACCCCCTGACGGTATTATCATGTCTTTTTCAGGCAATATAATACATACTCTTTATAACGTCAGTGGCAGTATACATAATTTTATTATAACATTATTTTAATTATTCATCAACAGAAAAGCCTTTTCCTTTTTGGGAAAGCCTTAGCATTTCGGCCGCGTTTTCAAGGGTGAGGCGCGTTATCTCAGCCCCGCCAATTATGCGCGCAAGTTCGCGCTTTCTGCCCTCGTAGCCGAGCCTTTCCACTTTAGTGTATGTCTTGCCATTCTCGACGCTTTTACTTATAAGGTACTGTTCGTCGGCAAGGGCGGCTATCTGGGCAAGGTGCGTAACGCAGATGACCTGCCTGTTCTGTGAAACTTCTTTAAGCTTAAGCCCTATTTTCTGCGCGGCGCTGCCGCTGACGCCTGTGTCGACTTCGTCGAAGATGAGCGTCCCTATGTCGTCGCGCCCTGCGAGAACCGTTTTTATCGCAAGCATTATGCGCGAAAGCTCGCCTCCGGAAGCTATCTTTGCTATGGGCTTTGCAGGCTCGCCGGCGTTAGTAGATATGAGGAACTCTATTTTATCGCAGCCTAACGCATTGAGGGGACATTCTTCGCGCGATATTTCGAACTTGACGTCAGGCATTTCAAGGAACTCCAGTTCCTCCTTCACTTTAGAGGTGAAAACGCCGGCGGCCTTTTTACGCCATTGTGAGATTTCCCCCGCGAGTTTTACAGCGAGCGATTTATATTTCTCGTACTCCTCTTGTGCTTTTTCCGAGGCTTCATCTGAAAGCTGTATCTCCGCAAGGTCATTCCTGCATTTTTCAAGGTATGCGAGCATTTCTTCAGTTCCGCCGCCGTACTTAAGGCCAAGCCGGTAGATTGTGTCGAGCCTTGCCTCTATTTCGTCCAGCTCCTGCGGGTCATACTCAAGCTCCGAGCCGCAGCCCCTCAGTTCGCCTCCGCAGTCCTCAAGTTCATACGAAAGGTTTTTAAGCCTTTCCGCAAGCTTTGAAAGCTGGGGCATGTACCGTGCGGCGGCTTCAAGCTCCTCCGCCGCCCCGGCAACGGCAGAAACGGCACCTTCCGTTTCATCGTCGCCCTCAAGCGCTTCTTTGGCCGACATGATGGAGGCCGTTATTTTTTCGCTGTTTTTATAAATATTTTTCTGCCTGCCAAGCTCGTCTTCTTCACCGGGGCTAAGCTGCGCATCCTCAAGCTCTTTTATCTGGTAGTTTAAAAGGTCTGTCCGCCTTGCTTTCTGCGTCTCGTCCATATCGAGGGATTCAAACCTTTTTTTAGCTTTTTTCATGTTTGCGAAAGCATCGGAATACCTGCTTTTTAAATCATCCGGAATACCCATACTGTCAAGGTACTTTATGTGCAGGTCCGGTGAAAGCAGGCTGTAGCTTTCATGCTGGCCGTGGATATTGACAAGCGTCGGCCCTATTTCCTTCAAAACCGAAACAGTCGCCGGGCAGCCGTTTATCCTGCAAGGCGACTTAGCGCTGCGTATTTCCCGCTGTACCATAAGGGTGCCGTCATCTTCGGCACTGTAACCCATTTCGTCAAGCTTTGACTTCGTCTCATCGGTAAGGCCGTCAAAGACCGCCGTCACACGCGCGAACGGCGTGCCCGTGCGTATAAGGTCGCGCGGCGTGCGCTCGCCTAAGACGGCATTTATGGAGTCAATAAGGATCGACTTGCCGGCGCCTGTTTCTCCGGTAAGTACGTTAAAACCGGTACTGAACTCAATTCTGGCTTTTTCAATGACAGCAATATTTTCAATATAAAGCTGTGACAGCATAACGCATCACCTTATTAATTTCTTAAGTTCCACCGCAAATTCCGCAGCCGACATCTCATCATGCAGAAGGACGAAAATCGTATCGTCGCCCGAGACGGTCCCCACTATGTTTTTCCACCCTGCCGCATCCAAAGCGGCGCATACGGCGTTGGCCATGCCGGTCATGCATTTTACGACTACTATGTTCTGCGCATAAGCGACAGAAACCGCTGAATCCGAAAATATGGAATAAAATTTTGACGGGGCATCTTTGCCGTTCTGCTTTTCAAACGAATACCTGTACCTGCCGTCCGGCGACAGCGTTTTTACAAGCCTCAGCTCTTTTATATCCCGTGAAACCGTTGCCTGTGTAACGTCGAAGCCCTCTTGGCGCAGGTGGTCAAGCAGGCCTTCCTGCGTGTCGATATTATACTTGCCGATAAGCTCCAGGATTTTCGCGTGCCGCCGCTGTTTCAATTCAATTTCTCCTTTCACCGAGTTTTTCGTTCACTACTTCGTAAAAATTGCGCTTTTTAAGCTGTATAAGGCGCGCGTGCTTTTCCGCGCGGCTTATGTCGATGCTTTCGGTATCACCAGTTATTTTGTAAAACTCCTCGCCGTCTATGGTAAGGAAAGTTTCGCCCTGGTAGTCAGAGTGCGCCCTTACGTTAAGATGCGCCTGCGCGTCAAAAACAACCGGCCTTGTAAAAAGCGAATGGGGGCATATAGGCGAAAGCAGTATGCAGTCCATCGCAGGGTCTATCACGGGGCCGCCTGCCGCAAGCGAGTACGCCGTGGAGCCTGTGGGAGTGGAAATAATCAGCCCGTCCGCCCTGTAGTCGCATACCTTTGCCCCGTTGAATTTCACCTGGAGGTCAAGTATGCGCGAAAGCGACCCCCTTGCTATGACGGCATCGTTAAGGGCCATGTGAGTCTGCACGGAACCGCTGCTTTTGATTTGTATTTTGAGCATCATGCGGTCTTCAACGGAAAAGTCTCCGCTGACAAGCTTTTTAAGCTCGCCGTACTCGTCCGTCTCAAGCCCTGCGACAAAGCCGAGCCTGCCGACGTTTATGCCCAGTATGGGCTTGCCCGCCGCCGCGGCGTGCCTTGCGTTGTGTATAATAGTGCCGTCGCCGCCAACGGCTATAACTATGTCGCACCCGTTAAGCATTTCATAAAAATCATTATAGAACATAATGTCCGGATTTACAAAAGAATTTTTAAAGCTTTCTTTCATCAAAACGTCAATGCCAAGGCCCCTGAGTTCACGTACGAGCTTTTCGGTCTGTAGCTGGGCGTTATGTTTGCCAAGGTTAGGAATGACTGCTGCTTTCAACGTGGTCACCACCATTTAATTCTTCATGCGACTGTTCAACCGTTTCTTTCACGTCAGCGGCACAGTTTACCGGATTGCCTGATTTTTGTATATACATAAGGTACTCTATGTTCCCCTTTGGGCCTTTTACCGGCGAATATGTCAGCCCCAGCACTGAAAATCCGTGCCCGAGTGTAAACGCAAGTATATCGCTTATTACCTGGGCGTGTACGTTTTTATCCCTAACGACGCCGTTTTTGCCCACTTTATTTTTTCCGGCCTCAAACTGCGGTTTTATAAGGCAGACCCCGCGCGCGTTTTCTTTAGAAAATTCGTACGCAACCGGAAGGACAAGCTTAAGTGAAATAAACGCTACGTCAATGCTGAAGAAGTCCACATTTTCAGGTACCTGTGTCCGCCCGAGGTAACGTACGTTGGTCCGTTCGAGGTTAACTACGCGCTTGTCCGTGCGGAGTTTCCACGCAAGCTGTCCGTAGCCCACATCAACGGAGTAAACCTTTGACGCGCCGTTCTGCAGCATGCAGTCGGTAAAACCGCCCGTTGAAGCGCCTATATCCATCGCCGCCATACCGTTAATGTCTATGGAGAATACATCGACGGCTTTTTCAAGCTTAAGCCCGCCGCGGCTTACATAACGTAATTTTTTGCCGCGCAGCTCGATTTTATCGCTGCCGGTAACCTGCGTGCCGGGTTTGTCGGCCATCTGCCCGTTTACGTAGACGCTGCCCTCCATTATAAGGGCTCTTGCTTTTTCGCGGCTCTCTGCTAAGCCGCGTTCAAAAACGAGGCAGTCGAGCCTCTCTTTTTTTTTCACTTGCAACACTCCGTTAAAATCATCATCGCCATGCCGTTTCCGTCAAGGCCGAGCTTTCCTATGGCACGCTCCATTTTAGCATGGGCGACAAAGCCCTTGATTGCCTTTAAAAAGTATTTTCCTTTAAAGCCAGCCTCCTCAAGCATGAAGCCGAAGTGCTCCCCTATGCCCCCGCTTTCAATGCCTTCCTCAAAGAAAAACACCTTTTCGGCCGTTAAAACTGCCTTTACCGCATTTTCGTCTATAGGAACTATGCGGTTAAGCTTTATTATGCTTAAATTTATCCCTTTTGGCAATAAAATTTTACGCGCAGCACAGGCGCAGGCAAACAGCCTGCCGTAAGTTATCGCTATTACGCGGGTATTGTCCCTGCCGTAAAAGTCAAAGCTGCCGTAAGCGCTGTAAAAGTCCGCCGGCCTTTCCGGTTCTCCGCCGCGCGGATACCTTACCGCCGCAAGGCCGCTGCAGCCATAAATCGCCTGCTTCATATAAAACTTAAGCTCGTCGTAATACGACGGGGAAAAAACAACCGCGCCCGGCACGGTATTGAGCAGCGCGGCATCAAACAGCCCCTGATGCGTCACCCCGTCCTCGCCTACTATGCCCGCCCTGTCAACAGCCAAAACCACTTTTACGTTTTGTATGGATATGTCGTGTATCATCTGGTCGTAGCCGCGCTGCAGGAACGATGAATAAACGGCGAAAACCGGCACCATGCCGCCGGCGGCAAGGCCGCCTGAAAAAGTAAGGGCATGCTCTTCCTCTATGCCGACGTCAAAAAACCTTTTTGGGAACATATGCGCAAAGCACTCAAGCCCCGTGCCGGACTTCATGGCGGCCGTAACGGCGCATATCCTGCCGTCGCTCTCGGCTAAAGTACAAAGGTACTTGCCAAAAACCGCTGAGAACGTAGCGCTGCCTTTTTTTAACGCTTTGCCTGTCTGTACATTGAACTTAGGTACGCCGTGGAAAGCGCCGGGGTTCTTTTCGGCAAAAGAATATCCCCTGCCCTTTTGGGTAAGCACATGGAGCAGGACGGGGTGCTCTATATTTTTCACATTGTTAAAAACTTCGGTCAGGCGCCGTATGTCATGGCCGTCGAACGGCCCGTAATAATAAAAGCCCATGTCCTCGAAAATAGTGTTTCCGTACATGGCCTGTTTCAAAGCTGACTTAAATTTCAGCGTTGTGCGGTTAAGCTGCGCCCCTATTACAGGTATGCGCTTGACTGTGTTTTCTATGCCGCCCTTTATCTTAAAGTAGGACGGCTTTGTCCTTATATGCGCGAGGTAACGCGCCATAGAGCCTACATTGCGAGAAATTGACATTTTATTGTCGTTAAGTATGACTATGAAATTCTTTTTGAAGCGCCCCGCGTTGTTCAGCCCTTCGTAAGCAAGGCCGCCGGTAAGCGCCCCGTCGCCTATGACGGCCACTACGCTGCCCTTTTCACCCGAAAGCTGCTTTGCCTCCGCTATGCCGAGCGCCGCCGAAATGGAAGTGCTGCTGTGGCCTGTGCTTAACGGGTCGTAGGCGCTTTCACTCCTGTTGGGAAAACCTGAAAGGCCGCCCTCTGTGCGTATAGTCGGTATGCGGTCTTTTCTTCCTGTAAGTATCTTATATGTGTATGCCTGGTGGCCTACATCCCACACTATCTTGTCGTCAGGCGAGCCGAAAGCCTTCAGCAGCGCTACGGTAAGCTCAACGGTGCCAAGGTTTGAGGCGAGATGCCCGCCGTTTGACGATACGGTATCTATAATAAGTTTGCGTATCTCACCGCAAAGCTCGTCAAGCTGTTCGAAAGTAAGTTTCTTAAGGTCTTCGGGAAAATCAATGCCGTTTAAAATGCCGCTCATACGGCATCACCCGTCAAACACGTATACCGCTTTGAATTTTCGCCGCGGTAACGGTATTTTTAAGGAGCATCGATATAGTCATAGGCCCTACGCCTCCCGGAACCGGCGTTATATACGACGCTTTGCCTTTAACATTTTCAAAGTCCACGTCCCCGCAGAGTTTTCCATTTTCGTCCCTGTCCATGCCAACGTCTATAACTACGGCGCCAGGTTTTACCATATCCTCAGTTACAAATTTCGGCTTTCCCACATCCGAAACAAGTATATCCGCAGACGACGTTATCTCTTTAAGGCTGCGTGTTTTGCTGTGGCATACAGTTACTGTGCCGTCGGCATGCATAAGGAGCATGGCCATCGGCTTGCCTACTATATTGCTGCGTCCTATGACTACGCAATTCTTCCCGCGCACCTCGATATTTTCATGCCTTAACATTTCCATTACGCCTGCCGGCGTGCATGGCAGGAAGCGGTAGTTGCCTATCATTATGCGTCCCACGTTTGACGGGTGGAAAGCGTCTACGTCCTTGCGCGGGTCTATAAGCTCTATGACAGCTTCCTCGTCAAGGCCTTTTGGCAGCGGGAGCTGGACTAATATGCCGTTGATATCCTTTTTTCCGTTGAGCTTTTTAACAAGCGCTACGAGTTCTTCCTGCGATGCCGTTTCAGGCAGAGCGTACTCCTCAGAATAAATACCCGCCGCGGCACAAGCTTTTTTCTTATTGTTAACATATGTCCTTGAAGCCGGGTCGCTGCCGACTATGACGACGGCCAGCCCAGGCACTATATTTTCGGATTTAAGTTTTTCGGTTTCAGCCTTTACCCGTGCGCGTACTTCGGCGGAAATTTTCCTGCCGTCTATTATCTGTGCCATTTACGAGCCTCCGTAGAATCATTTATTTTCACTGACGCCGCCGTCCGCATTTTCAGGATCTCCGTCATTGTTTACCGCACCGTCCAATCCGCCGCTTTTTCCGTCAGCGGCGTCAAAGTTCTGTACAAGCGGTTTTTCATTGCCCGCACCGTCAGCGAAAAGCGTACTCGGCCCTCCATCGTCCTCCGGCGCCTCAATTTTCTTTTCCGTTTTTTGCGGTATCTCTACCGCAATAGCGTTCAGATCCATTATATACGGCGCGCCGCATCCTGTAAGTACTGTCCTTTTACGGAAAACTATAAGTAATATAACCGAAACTATGACAGAAGCCGCTGCCACTACCTGTGAAACCCTCAGCGTCAGGTACGGGGTCATCAGGCTGTCGGTGCGCAGGCCTTCTATCCAAAAACGTCCGGCACCGTACCAAAGCATGTAAAGGAGAAATGTCTGCCCGTCATAGTGCCGCAGCTTCCTGCTGAAAAAGTGCAGCAGCACAAAACCAATAAGGCACCACAGGGATTCGTAAAGGAAGCACGGATGCACGCCGCCCTGCGCCACCATGTCCGTGTTCTCGCTTACCATCCTCCACGGCAGGTCGGTCTGCCTGCCGAAAGCCTCCTGGTTTACAAAATTGCCCCAGCGGCCTACGGCCTGGCCAATGAGAAAGCCGAGCGAGGCTATGTCAAAAACGGCGGGCACGCTGAGCTTGCGCCATTTTGCTATGATTGCCCCTAAAATAAGGCCGCCTATGAGGCCGCCGTAAATGCCGAGCCCGCCCTGCCTGATGTTAAATATACTTGCGGGGTTATCGGCAAATTCGCTTCCTGTATAGAAAATGACATAGTAAAGCCTTGCGCCCACTATGCCGCCCACTATGCCGCCGATAACGCAGTCTATAAATTTGTCGTCGTCAACGTTAAACCTTTTGCAGCTTTTGATGGCATAAATAAAAGCAAGCACAAAGCCTACGGCTATAATAACGCCGTACCACTTTATCGCAAAACCGCCAATGGAAAACGCCACCGGATTTATTTTTACTTTTATACCTAAATCGGGGAACTGTACGTTATACATTTTTATCACCATTTTCAGTACTTATTAGCCGCAGTGCGCAGCCGGTAATTAAAGCCCGCGCGCAGACGGGGTCAGCCGAACGGCTTTACAACCGAAAGCGACGAGTACTCCGGCATGAGCTGTGTTTCAAGCCTTGCGTTTACGCCGTCTATATCCGCATCGGCAATGGCATCTATATACCCGAAGAAGTCACGCCCTGAAAGGGAAAGCGCCGCAAGCGAATTGGCTATATTGCCGACGTCGTTAAGCGCCGACACGCTGTGCCCGTACAGGGACTTCTGTGCCATGCGGAAGTCCGCCGCGTCTATGCCTTCCCGGCGTACACGCTCGATTTCTTTTTTTATTTCTTCCGCCGCCGCGTCAGGGTCTTTGGAGTCGCCGCCGAAAATCACAGAGGCAAAGCCAGGCCCTTCAAAATACTCTTTTCCGAAGGTATTTTCATTAATAAGGCCTTTGTCAAGCAGGCTCCTGTACAGCTTCGTAAAGTCACCCGCCAAAGCTTCGAGCAAAATATCGGTCCGCGCGACTTTTTCCACTCCGGCCATAGGGCCGCCCGCGTCCTCCTTAAACCCGAGGTTAAACATCGGCGAGGCAACGGCAAGCTTCTTTTCAACGCGCGCCCTGACTATATGGCGCGGTTCTTCCTCAAAAATCCTGTCTATACGTATGGGTTTAGACGGTTTAAGCATCTTGTCGCACATAGCTATGACTTTTTCAGCATCGACATTGCCGGCTACGCAGAGCACCATATTGTTTAAATTATAAAACGTATTGTAGCACTCGTATAGCAGTTCGGGGGTTATCCTGGCTATGCTTGCGACCGTACCCGCGATATCGTTTTTGACTGGGTGGTTATGGTACATGGCTTCCAGCAGGTCAAACAGCACGCACCACTGCGGGTCGTCGTCGTACATCTTTATTTCCTGCCCTATTATGCCCTGCTCTTTTTGCACCGTTTCTTTTGTAAAATACGGAGACTGTACAAAGTCGAGCAGTATTTCAAGCGACTCGTAAACGTTCTGCGTGCATGAAAACAAATAGCACGTATTGTAAAACGAAGTGTACGCGTTAGCGGATGCCCCCGTTTTAGCGTACCTTGCGAAAGCGTCGCCGTCTTCGCTTTCAAAAAGCTTGTGCTCAAGGTAGTGCGCTATGCCGTCAGGCACTTTATGCGGTTCTTTTTCGCCGGCTATTTTAAAGCAGTTGTCTATGGAGCCGTACTTCGTACCGAAAACCGCGTAAGTCGAATTGTTCTTATTTTTAGGGTATATATAAACCGTAAGCCCGGACTGATGCTTTACTTTATAATAAAAATCATCAAGATGCGCGCTTCTTACTTCTTTAATATCATTCATTTGTTTTCGGCCCCGCTTCCTTCTAAAGCATAGACGGTGTCAAGCGTCATTTTGCCGGCGGCCTTTATGACTTCTTCCCTCGTAACCGCCCTGACCTTTTCCGCTTCTTCCTCAGGGTCCTCTGCAGGGTCTGAGAAAGTTTTAGACAGGTACCAACCCTCAAGCCCGTCCGGCGAATCCGCTATAGTGCGGTAGCTGTTGCATATACTTAGCTTTGCCGCGTTAAGCTCTTCATCGGTAAAATTCCCTTTTTTAACCTCATCAAGCTGTTTAAGTATCTCTGTCTGGGCGCTCTTGATGTTTTTCGTTTCCACTCCGCTCTGTACGAATATTATGCCTTTCAGCGGGTCATATAAAGAGCTACAGTAGTAGCAGAGGCTGAGCTTTTCACGCACGTTGAGAAAAAGCTTCGAGTTAGGCGAGCCGCCGAAAAGCACGTTCATCAGCTTTGCCGCAGGAACGTTCACATCGGGTTCCGCACAGCCCGTGCGAAAGCCGAGTACGAGCTTTGACTGCGTGACGTTTTGTTTTTCGGTAATGTTTTTAACGTCGGCAGCCGCTTTTACCACTTTATTTGTATAGTCCTGCGCTTCAGCCCTGCCGAGGTTATGGAACGCGGCCGAAAATTCGTCGTAAACTGGCACGGGGTCGCAGTCACCCACTACCATTATCTCCGCTTTCGCATTGTGGATTAAGCTGCTCCAAACTTTGTTGAGGTTTTCGAGGCGCAGGTTTTCAATGTCTTTTTTAGTTCCGCAGCGCGGTATGCCGTACGGTTCGCCCTTGCACATTATACCTGCGCAGCGCAGAAACGCGTAAGTGCGCTTGTCGTTGTACTCGGCGTCGATTTTTTCCATAAGCTGGCGCCTTTCCTGTTCAAAGCCGTCTTTCGGGAACATGCCGTTTTCAAACAGCGGGTCGAAAATAACGCTGCAGAGAAGCTTTGAAAGTTCTTCGGAAACTTTCTCCCCTCCGAGCGAATATTTATCGGCTATGCCCGACGCAAAAATTGAAAGCACCTGCACGTCGCCGAGCTTGAACACGTAAGCGTCGAGCTGTGCGCCGTAAAGTTCCGCAAGATGGCCGTTAAGCTTCGTAAGGTCCGGGTACCTCCTGCTCGTACGAGTGAGAAGATAAGGTAAAACCGCGTTCGGCGCAGCGGTGGCTTCCGAAAGCGGCTGCATAAAGTTTACAGACATACGCACCGTCTTAAAGCGGCTGTCCTTTATGCTCCTGAAATTGACGCCTCCGCAGACGGACTGCTGCTGTATTTCTGTCATTAAACAATCATCTCCAACTTTTTTATCATTGAATTGCGCTTACGGTATGAAAAACTGCCTGTCCATGCTTAAAAGCCCGGCATACAGGACATACGTAAAGTTTTATTTAATAATTTTGAAATTATAAAATCATTTATAATGTAAGCATTGATTAGAATTATACCATATAAGGGCAATTTAAAAAAGAATAAATAAACATAATTTCAATAAAATTTACAAATCCGCCCACCGCGCCGGGATAAAAGTACGCAATATATGGAGGCGCGGCACAGCATTAGGGCTGCCCATAAAGTTTATTTTGCCATAATGCTGCCAAAATATGATTTAAATTTTTTTATGCAATTCAAACGCGGCAAAAAAAATACGCCCGCGTACGTTTTATGCGCTGCGCCGGCGTATGCCGTTCCGTGTTACGGACATATTACTGCTGGTGTTCCTCCGTCCAGTTCTTCGCCTCTTTTACGTGGGCGTCGTCCGGGCATGCCGCGCCCGTTTTTTCGTAGCGTGCATCGGGGTAATTTATGGCGTCAGCGGTCTTATCGGTATCATCCTTTTTATTTTTGTTTACCTTTGGTTTTACCATTTCAATTCACCTCAAAGGTATTTTTATCAATTCACGCCGAAAAATTCGTGAACCGTTTGCCTTTCTGAAAATTTGATGGTAAAATTGTTTTAGCGATGAATTGTTTTATTTTTATTATGCATTATGAAGTATGAATTAAATAACCCTTTCAGAAAGGAACCATATATGATTGCTGTCATTGATTACGGGGCGGGAAACATACGCAGCGTCTTAAAGGCATTTAAGTATATAGGCTGCGATGCCAAAGTAACGGACGATGCAAATGAGATAGCCGGGGCCGCCGCCGCCGTGCTTCCAGGTGTCGGCGCTTTCGGGGACGCGATGGAAAGCATTAAAAGCTCAGGCCTTGCAGAGCCCGTGCGCGGCTATATATCATCCGGAAAACCGTTTTTAGGCATTTGCCTCGGCCTTCAGCTTTTGTTTGAAGAAAGCGAAGAGTCCCCGGGTGAAAGGGGCCTTGGCGTCTTTAAAGGCAAAATCCTGCGTATACCGGAATCAAGCGGCCTTAAAATACCGCACATAGGCTGGAACTCGCTTGACATAAAAAAAAGCGGCGGGCTGTTCGACGGCGCCGAAGAAAATCCTTACGTGTATTTTGTACATTCATATTACTTGAAAGCCGAAGACCGCGGCATCGTTTCTTCCACCGCTGAGTACGGTGTAGCCATAGATGCGTCAATACAAAGCGGCAATGTTTTCGCGGCGCAGTTCCACCCCGAAAAAAGCGGCTCAGCCGGCCTTAAAATGCTTAAAAACTTTGTTTCTGTGATTTGCTGAACGGAGGGCTTCATATATTATGTACGCAAAAAGGATAATCCCATGCCTTGACGTAAACAACGGAAGGGTTGTAAAAGGAATTTCTTTTGTCAACCTGCGTGATGCCGGCGACCCCGTGGAAGCCGCCGCCCAGTACGACAGGCAGGGCGCGGACGAGCTTGTTTTCCTTGACATAACCGCTTCGTCGCAATCGCGGAACATAGTGCTTGACATGGTTGAAAAAGTTGCTTCGACAATTTTTATCCCGTTTACAGTCGGCGGCGGTATACGCTCGACTGACGACTTCACGTCGCTTTTGCGCGCAGGTGCGGACAAAGTTTCCGTCAACACCGCCGCGCTTTTAAACCCTAAGCTCATTTCGGAAGCCGCCGAAAAATTCGGCAGCCAGTGCGTAGTATGCGCCATAGACGCAAAGCGCCGCCAAAACGGCGGCTGGACGGTCTTTAGGGACGGCGGGCGGATAGACACCGGAAAAGACGCCGTAAAGTGGGCAAAAGAAGCGGAAAAGCTCGGCGCTGGTGAAATCCTCCTTACAAGCATGGACTGCGACGGGCAGAAAGCAGGCTACGACCTTGAGCTTACCGCCGCCGTTTCCCAAAGCGTTTCTATCCCCGTTATAGCATCCGGTGGTGCCGGCAAGCTGGAACACTTTTACGATGCTTTTACAAAAGGGAAGGCCGATGCCGTGCTTGCGGCTTCGCTGTTCCATTTCGGTGAAATCACCATACCTGAGCTAAAAAAATACCTTGCGGGAAAAGGTATCCCCGTAAGGCTGTAAATAAAAAAGCCCGCAGTCTGTTCACACTCTGCAGGCATAAAAGGCTTCACTTCTTTTAATAGATACCCACCGACAAGTCGGTGGTACTTCCGCAGCGCCAAAGGCGCAACCTGTTTATGCGTTTTCAAATAATCGTTTGCCTCAGAAACAAATTTTAAAGTTGCATTGTTAATCCTCTCATCGTCAAATGCTCCCAAAAAAAGCATACAACTGGTCGCGTTGCGGCATGATAGTATCATCGTAATCAGTTTTATTGTCGAAAAGTACTCCTGCCGCGTGCTGGTCAAGTACGTCCTTATAATCCTGCCAGTTGTCGGCGGTCAGTTCATCAAGGCCGAATTTATCGGACATCTTTTCGAGAACGTCCTTATCTTTTTCTTTCACGTTTGCGAGCGCTTCCGACGGGTCGTCAAAAGTATACGATAAAAGATTCTTTTTTCCATCTATGATAACCGTTTTTTTGTAAGTAACTTTCCCCAATTCGTCAAGCGTGTCGTGCCCATCTACAGGTTTATTTATGTCAACAACTTCAATCGGAGTGGACGTCATATAGAGGCCGGTCGAAAAGTCGGCCTGGGTTTCGCCCGAACCATCGTCGCTGACCGCGTTTGCCCCTAACGTGCATGTTATGAGCAGTGCGCACATTATGGTACATGCCACAGCTTTTTTAATGTTTTCATTGTTAACATTCCTTTCTAAAAGCTTTTCATGTTCCAAATGCTGAAGTTCCTACTTACAGGCATAATTACTTGCAGATTGATGATACCTCTTTGCAATTTCAGGCAAATTATACTACTGTATTATTCTTTTGTAAAGTAATAATATCAAACATCTTGCTTTTTTTGCCATTTTTCGGTCAGGCCGCACTCTTTTATAAACCCAAGCAGGGCATCTAAATTTTTTACAGTTCTTTCGCTCAGCGAATGTTCTATAAGCTCGGTTTCTTTAAACGCGTCGCCGCTGCCTAAAAAGCTGAGAAAATTTTCAATTATGTTGTGCCTTTGCAGCAGATACTTGCCGTATGCTCCGCCCTTGTCGGTAAGCATGATTATTCCGTACCTGTCGTACTTTATGTAGCCCGTACCCGAAAGCTTAAAAATCATTTTTGAGGCAGACGAAGGCTTAACGTTAAGCATTGACGACAACATGCCAACGCGCGCATATCCTTTTTTAAGGCAGATGCGGTATATCATCTCAAGGTAGTCTTCCATTGAAGACGTAACCGCGCCTTTTTTGTCGTCGGCTATCTCGTATCCCCTCGCCGTGCGGAAAGGGGTTTCTCCCTTTTGTTCCATTGCGGCCATCCTCTTTTTTTATTACGGCACGGCCGCACTTTGCAGCGGCGCATGGCCGTATTACATTATATTCGTCGCAGTTTAAGTTTAAGAACAAAATATTAGCCGCAGGAAAGACTTTGTTGTAAAGCTAAAAATCCTTTATCATGCGAAAGTCAAGGCACGGTTTTACTTAAGGAGGTATTTTCCCCATGCCTCTTTAAGGCACGCAACTGCCGGTTCTATGTCGTCCATGGGTATTCCGGCAAAGCCGAGGCGTATTTTTAAACCGCCGGGCGCCGCTGTGACGCGCACGCCCTTTTCGGCGGCTATACTGCACAGCTCTTCTGCGCCTTTAACAGAATGTACGGTTAAAAGCACCGTAAGCGGCGTTTCCTGCAAGAGAATTTCCGCCGTACCCCCGAACTCATGCCCGACAGCCGCGCACAGCTTTTCGCTCTTTTCGCTGTAAAGCTTGCGCAGATGCCGCAGGTGCTTTTCCAGCCCGCCGTTTTTAATGTAACCGCTTAAAGCAAGCTGCTCTATCTTAGAAGCCGTCTGGTTATAATTTACCGCCAGCGGGAGGTAGGGCTTCAAAAGCTCCGGCGTAAGCACCATATACCCTATGCGCACCGACGGCAGGAGAAGCTTTGAAAACGAGCCTATATACACTACGTCGCGCCCGCCGCCAAGGCCCTGCATGGAGGGTACCGGCCGCGCCCTGTAGCGCAGTTCTCCGTTGTGGTCGTCTTCAATGATTATCCCGCCGTTTTTGCGCGCCCATTTAAGCAGTTCGAGCCTGCGTCCCATGGGTATGCTGAGACCGTTCGACATCCTCCCCGAAGGGCTTACAAAGGCAAGCCCCGCGCCGCTTTTCTGCAGCGCGTCCATATCTATGCCGGCGCTGTCGCCCGGAAGCTTTAAGACCTTAAAGCCGTAGTCTGAAAACACCTGCTCCGCCTGTAAAAAGCCCGGGCTTTCCATAGCAACGGTTTTTCCCTTTCCCAAAAGGCCGCATAGTATGGAAAGCAGGGGCTGCGTACCTGCGCCTACCACTATGCGCTCAGGCGGCGCTACGGTGCCGCGCTCACGGCCGCTGTAATCCGAAAGCGCCGAGCGCAGCTCCATCTCGCCCTGATGAGCGCCGTAAGATGCTATTATCTCCTTGCGGTTCAAAATCTCACGTATATAATGCCGCCACGCTTTAACGTCTATGTTCCTGCTGTCTACACAGTCAGTCCCGAAGTTATACCTTATATATACGCGGTTCGTCCGGCACGAGGCAGGAGCTGGCGGTTTTTCCGGGCAGTCCCCGTACTGCGACTGCGCCGCGAGGGCAAAATATCCCTTTTTCGGTTTCGGGCATATATACCCTTCAACGCAAAGCTGCTGGTATGCCGCGTCAACCGTCGTGCAGCTCACCCCGAGGCCATGCGCAAGCTTCCTTATCGACGGCAGGCGGTCGCCCTTTTTTATCCGCCCTGTGCCGACGGCACGTTTTATACTTTCGTAAAGCTGCAGATAAAGCGGGGCGGCTTTATTCTTATCTATTGTTATATAATCATAAATCACTGTTCATCATCTGTACTTATCAAAAAATTATAAACTGTATATTTTAATCATAACAGTTTTACGCTAATATTATATCAAAATTTCATTCCAAGTCAATGCGGCACGCGCAAAAACGCAAAAGTCTTTTGCGCCTTGCCCAAGCTGGGGAAACGGGGGCTTTAAACATGGAAAACAAGAGTAAAACAAAAGATTACGTCCTTACGGCGCTTTTCGCCGGCCTTATTTTTTTTGTTACGGCTTATGCGCTGCACATACCCACGCCGGCGACAGGCGGCTACATCCATTTAGGCGATGCCTTCGTTTACCTCGCGGCAAGTATCCTCCCCATGCCTTTGGCCGTCGCAGCCGGCGGCATAGGCGAAGCCCTCTCAGACATAATGACGGGCGGCGCTGTTTACGCCCTGCCTACTTTCATTATAAAGTCGCTTATGGCCATGTGCTTTTCGCCGTCAGGAAAAACGGTTATATCAAAGCGCAACACGGCCGCGGCCGCTGCCGCCGGCCTGATATGCGCTGCGGGGTACTACGTAACCGAAGCCCTCATTTACCGCAGTTTCATTTCACCGGCCGTTGAGATACCGGCAAACCTTGTACAGGCGGGCGCGAGCATGGCAATTTACCTTCTTATAGGCAAAGCGTTCGATAAGCTGAACGTAAAAAGCAAAATAGCGCGCGACTATTTTTAGGATAAAACAAGGGGCTTAAGTAAATTATATATTAATGTATAAATATAAAATTTCGATTAAGGGGCATATTTAAATGAAACGCCAAAAAAAAGTTGCCGCCATACACGATATATCCTGCATGGGCAAATGCTCTCTTACTACCGCGCTGCCGATACTGTCGGCCGCCGGCATATCTACGAGCGTCATACCCACGGCGGTGCTGTCGACGCATACCGGCGGCTTTACCGGGTACACATACCGCGACCTTACGGAAGACATACCTAAAATATCAAGGCACTGGCAGTCGCTCGGCCTGTCCTTTGACGGGATTTACACCGGTTTTTTAGGCTCATATGAACAGCTGCGCATGGTTATAGACTTTATAGGCGCGTTTAAGACACCTGACACCATCATATGCGTCGACCCAGCTATGGCGGACTTTGGGAAGCTCTACCCCACCTTTTCTCCGACATTTCCGGCAGGCATGGTTAACCTCTGCTCCAGAGCTGACATAATAGTTCCCAATATGACGGAAGCCGCGCTCATTTTAGGGCGTGAGTACAGCGAACCGCCGTACAGCGAAGCCTTTGTAAGCGACACCATGCGGGAGCTTTCAGAGTCAGGGCCAAAGCAGGTAGTACTTACAGGCATACAGGCAGACAGCGCAAACATAGGGTGTGCGTACTACGACAGGATAACCGGCGAAAGCGGTTTTGCTTTCTCGGAGTATTACCCTGGGCGCTACCACGGCACCGGAGATATCTTTGCGAGCGTCCTCTTCGGCTCGCTGGTAAACGGCTTTTCGCTTGCCGCCTCAGCAAAGATTGCCTCAAAGTTCACCTCCGGCTGCATAAAGCGCACGTACGAGGCCGGCACAGACACGCGCTTCGGTGTAAACTTTGAAGACGGCCTTGCCGAATATGCCGTCATAATGAACAACGGCATACTCGACTGATTATATTGCATAAATAAAACGTCCCGCTTTAGCCAAAGCAAAAACATAACGCACCCGCTTAAAACACAAAAGGAAGGCTCACGCGCACACTCGGTGCGCATGGGCCTTCCCTCATTTTTTTGCTTTAACCGGCTCTTTGCAAGTTTTGCCTTATCAGACTGTTCCCTGTGCGAGCATTGCGTCCGCTACCTTGAGGAACCCTGCTATGTTTGCGCCTGCAACATAATTTTTCGGCATGCCGTACTTTTCCGCGGCGGCGGAAGCATGGTTGAAAATATCGTTCATTATCTGCTTTAATTTACTGTCAACCTCTTCGAACGTCCATGAAAGGCGAGCGCTGTTCTGGCTCATCTCAAGTGCCGAAACAGCTACGCCGCCCGCGTTGGAAGCTTTGCCGGGCGAGAAGAGTATCCCGTTCTTCTGCAGGTACTCCGTTGCTTCCGGCGAAGTAGGCATATTGGCGCCTTCGGCAACGGCAAACACTCCGTTTTTAACAAGCTGCTTTGCATCGTCAAGCATAAGCTCGTTTTGGGTTGCGCACGGAAGCGCTATGTCGCACGGTACGCTCCAGACTCCCTTTCCGGCGTGGTACTGCGCGTGCGGATGGTCCTTCGTATACTCGCTTATGCGCGCGCGCTTTACTTCCTTTATCTCTTTTACAGCTTTAATGTCTATGCCGTCCGGGTCGTACACCCAGCCGGTCGAGTCGCACATCGTAACGACTTTTGCTCCGAGTTCCTGTGCTTTTTGGCAGGCATAAATAGCTACGTTGCCGGAACCGGAAATATCTATGGTCTTTCCTTCCAAAGACTTTCCGTTAGCCTTCACCATAGCTTCGAGGAAGTACAGCAGGCCAAAGCCCGTAGCCTCAGTCCTCGCAAGCGAACCGCCAAACGGAAGCCCCTTGCCGGTCAGCACGCCCTCGTAGTGGTTTGTAATCCTTTTATACTGCCCGTAGAGGTAGCCTATTTCACGGCCGCCTACGCCTATATCGCCGGCCGGTACGTCGACGTCGGGGCCTATGTGGCGGTAAAGTTCAGTCATAAAGCTTTGGCAGAAAGCCATAACTTCACGGTCGGATTTACCTTTGGGGTCGAAGTCCGAGCCGCCTTTTGCCCCGCCTATCGGAAGGCCGGTAAGGGAGTTTTTAAAGACCTGCTCAAAACCGAGGAATTTCATTATACTGATGTTAACGGACGGATGGAAACGAAGTCCGCCCTTGTAGGGGCCGATAGCGTTGTTAAACTGAACGCGGTAACCGCGGTTTACCCTTACATTGCCGTTGTCATCCACCCAGGACACGCGGAATTTAACCTGGCGGTCAGGTTCCGTCAAACGGTCGATCACGCCGGCTTTTATGTACTTAGGTTCTTTTTCGAGTACGGGTTCCAACGACCGCAGAACGGTTGTCGCGGCTTCAAGAAATTCCGGCTGGTTAGGGTTTACACGTGCGAGTTCTTCCAGTTTGTCATCAACATACGACATTAGTTTGTCCTCCTATGAATTATAAAAAATAACATTTTTAACCGTGGCCGCAAAATACTTTGCATATTTAATATATTATCATATAAAACGGGTGGAATGCAATCTAAAACTTAAAAAAATTCATTTTTTTATCAAATCCACACGAAATGTGCCTATATGGATAAAAACATGCCTTACAAATCAGACTTGTTGCGTAATCATACCCGCCCCGCACGGCCTTCGCCGCACTTATTTCTATTTCACAAATATTCCGTGCGGCTTTACCAAGGCCAAAAATGGCATGCCGAAAACTTAAAGAAAAAGAAGTTTCCGGCATGCCATTTAACTTTTGCACTGAAAGTCAGTTTTGCGCCCTTACGCGGAAGCGTGTCATAAGGCCCTTCATCACCTTTGCCTGCTCGCTCAGCTTTTCGCTTGTGGCCGCGCTTTCCTCAACTGCCGCGGAATTGCTCTGCACCACCGACGATATATTGTTTATGCCTTCCGTTACCTGCCTAACGGCTATGGACTGCTTTTCCGATGCGACAGCTATATTTTCTATAAGGCTTATGGATTTAGCCGAGTCGTTTATAATGCTGTTTATCGTATCCGCGGTATCCGCCGCGATTTTACTTCCGTTGCCTACAGCAGTACGCGACTCGTCAATAAGGGCGGTTGTGTTTTTAGCCGCCTGAGCGCTTTTGGCGGCAAGCCTGCGCACCTCGTCCGCCACAACTGAAAAGCCCCTGCCGGCCTCGCCCGCGCGGGCGGCTTCAACCGCAGCGTTAAGGGCTAATATATTGGTTTGAAACGCTATATCATTTATTGTTTTAATAATGTTTTCTATTTTTTCCGAAGTACCATTTATCTCATCCATTGCATTGAGCATTTGCTTCATCTTGTCATTTCCGGAACGCAGCACCTCGCCTACCTTAGTTGAGATATCGCTGGCCAACTGTGCGCTCTCAGCATTTTTCGAGACATCCGTGCTTATTTCGCTTATAGTTGCGGAAAGCTCCTGTATGGACGCCGCCTGCCGGTTTGCACCGTCGGCAAGCTCCTGTGCCCCGCCCGACACCTGCTCGGAGTTGGCGGAGACTTCTTCCGCCGCGGCGTTTATTGAAGTTACGGTACTGCCAAGCGACTGGAGTATCTGCCGGATGGCAGCCCCTATGGGCTTAAAGTCCTGCACATAGTCATAAGTTACGTCCCCGCTGAAGTCGCCTTTTGACATATCTGAAAGATGCATTGTTATGTCTTCTATGGACTTATGAAGCATATCTATGGTTGCGGTGGTAGTGCGGGCAAGTTCCCCCGTTTCATCCTGTGAGTTTATCTTTGGCACCGGGGAGTGCAGGTCGCCTTTTGACAGAAGGTCAAGCCGTTTGGTGACAAGCTTCAGCGGCTTTGTTATGGAGTTTGCCATTGAAACTATAAACAAAACACCCAGCAGGGCTATGGCAATACTTGAAATTACGAGTATTGCCATAGCCTTGCTTTTTTCCTTGTTGCATTGGGTGAGTTTTTCCTGTATGAGAGGCGTCATGTCTTCCTGGTAGTTTCCGGTGCTTATGTACCACCCGTACGGCTTGAACTTTTCAGTATAAGCGCGCTTTTGGAACTCACCTACCTTGCCTGGTTTCGTAAACCAAAAGCCGGTAAAGCCGCCGCCCTTGTTGCCTGCGGCAATAAGGTTGCGTATATAGTAGTTGCCCTTGCTGTCTTTATTATTTATCCGCATTTGGTTTTCGTAAGACCTGTTCATATGCACAGCGCATTTGCCGTCGGCCTGGTCCGCCCAAAAGTAGCCGGCTTTCCCGTTGCCGTTTTCATACCTTGTGTTGCGGACAATTTTCTTTGCGTTCGTCATGGCCTGCGCTTCGCTTATCTCACCGGATTTATAGCGTTCATAATTTGCGTTAAGCACATCTATGATACTCTCAACTTCCGTTTTTATCAGAGTATCCAAGTTTTCATTGGTAGACTCAGCTATAGTTGTGTAAGCCTGATCCAAACTTCTGTAGGATAAAAATGACTGCACCAATACAGTACACGCTATAAGTATGCTGACGGACAGCACCAGCTTTGCTTTAAGATGCAGTTTTTGAATATTCTTTTTCATGTCAGACTCTCCCTTTTTAATCTTGATACCGCCCGTAAAACTGCCCGCTTAGTTATATGCTGGCACCAGTATGGCATAAATTACTGCTTCAATATTAAAACGAGATATGGCATGTTGTATATTATTGTGTTTAGAGTATTGTTATTTTCTTTTAAAAGTCCGGCCGGTATGGCAATATTCCTATAATTAATTTACTTATTGAAATTATAGGCTTTTTTATTCCTCAAGTCAAGAAAAAGAGATTATTTCGTCAAAAAACAGTATTAATCTATCACTTACTTGTGCTATTTTACTATATTTGATTTGTTTCAGCAGTGCGCGGTACGCGCTGTCTCTGGGAGGCACGCGCAGTGTGTCACGCCGTTTGTAAAAATCGCCCGCATAAAAAAAGACCGGGCGGGCATAAAGCCCGCCCCAGAGTGAAGACAAAGTATC
>DHNP01000048.1:0-15219 GCA_002409585.1 Ruminococcaceae bacterium UBA5413
TCTTGACAATCGAACCATTATATTGCTTACTTTCGCCTGCATGAATCTCAAAAAGCTGGCAATCTGGAAATCGAAGGACCCCAGGTTCAAGCCCAAATACGATTTTCCCTTTCTCTTTTTCCTGCTATTTGTTCTAAATTCGATTATTCGTGTGAAAAACGCCGCTTGGGTCTGAATCCCAAACGGCGTTTTGTCTACAGGCTGGGGCAAGTGTATTAAGACGCTGGCTCTCACTTTGTTCAAGCTCCTATTGCCTTTGACACTTTTGCTGCCCCTTAAAAGGCATTTGTATTTACTTACCATTACCCTAAAAAGGGTCTTCATATTTCTTTTACACTCAATTTATCTAATGCTATATCGTGTTTTTCTTGGTCTGCTATGTGCTTTTTTATTGTGGCTTCATTAAGTCATACTGTACTCACATAGTATCCCTCTGCCCAAAAATGCCTGTTGCCAAATTGATGCTTTAAATTTGCATGTTTGTCAAACATAATCCATGCACTTTTTCATTATATAGAAATACATAAAAAACACCGCAAAAGATGAAAATTACACCACTTTTTGCACAAACAAAATTGAAGTATAATATAATTTGTAAGAGATGAACCGATACATAGAAGAAAGACAGGTGGTATTCAATGGGGGACATAATTGTCTCCATGGAACATATCAGCAAATCATTTCCGGGCGTTAAGGCACTTGAAGATGTTAACCTGGAACTTCGTTCAGGTGAAGTGATGGCACTTTTGGGAGAGAACGGTGCCGGCAAATCCACACTGATGAAAATTCTGAGCGGCGTTTATACACGAGACAGCGGCATACTACATATATTCGGTAAGGAATATGGAAATTTTACACCGAAAGAAGTTCAGAAGGCAGGAGTTGCCATTATTCACCAGGAACTGAATATGTGTCGGCATTTGTCAGTGGCTGAGAATATGTTTCTTGGAAGAGAAATAATCGGAAAAGTAGTGTTGAATAACAGTGAGATGGAATCTGAAGCTCAAAAATACCTTGATGAACTCGGTGTCAGCATTAGTCCAAAACAGACAGTCGGTGATCTTCCGCTCGCCCAACAGCAGATGATTGAAATTGCCAAGGCATTATCCATTCACGCAAGGGTTCTGATTATGGATGAACCTACGTCATCGCTGACGTCCAGGGAAATTGCGGAGCTTTTCCGCATTATCTGCAAACTAAAAGAACAAGGATGCGGCATCATCTATATTTCGCACAGGCTCGAGGAACTTTCTTACATTGCCGACCGCGTGACCATCATGCGTGACGGTCAATACATAACATCGGGAAATTTCAAAGACTTCACAATGGATGAAATCATTGAGAATATGGTTGGACGTGAAATCAAAGAGAAATTTCCCCGTGTGCAGTGTGAAAAGGGCAGAAAGATATTTGAGGTCAAAAATCTCAATGCAGGCAGACTGGTAAGAGATATCAATTTCTCACTTTATGAAGGTGAAATCGTAGGCTTCGCCGGCTTGGTGGGTGCGGGGCGTACAGAAACCACTAGGGCTGTTTTTGGCGTTGATCCGAAAGCGAGCGGCCAGATTTATTTAGACGGTGAAGAAGTAAAAATAAGATGTCCGGCGGATGCAATTAAGGCAGGCATCGTGCTTGCACCGGAGGATAGAAAAAAGGACGGACTTTGCACGAAACTCAGCATTCGCGACAATCTTACACTTCCAAATTTGGATATTGTCTGCAATAAGGCGGGCATCATCAACAAAAAAGCAGAAGAAGAACTTTGTAATAAAGCGATAAATGATCTCAGCATTAAAACTCCGAATGTCGAAGTGGATGCAAACACGCTTTCGGGTGGAAATCAACAGAAAGTGGTCGTTGGCAAATGGCTGGTTAGAAATTCCAAAGTGGTAATTTTCGACGAACCAACACGCGGAATTGATGTAGGAGCAAAAGTTGAAATCTATAATCTGATGAATAAGCTCAAACAGCAGGGAATTGCAGTTATGTTCATTTCGTCTGAGATGCCGGAAGTTATGGGTATTGCAGATAGAATCATCGTCATGTGCGACGGCAAAATCACCGGAGAGCTGATGGCGAAAGACGCTACACAGAATCAAATATTGACTTACGCGACAGCATTTGAAAACAAAGTAGGGCAGAATTCGGGCAGGGAGGAAAACTAAGTGATAAAAAAACAAAACGAACTTAAGAAATTTTGGAAAATTAGGGGCATGGGCGCTGCTCTGACGGCCTTTATTGGACTAATCGTCATTTATATTGCATTTGGCTTGATTAACCCCATGGTGTTTTCTGGGCAGAATATTCTAAACTTGCTGCGGTCCATGTCAAAATACCTTTTAATCGGTGTGGCCCAGAGTTGTGTGATGATAACCGGCAACATTGACTTATCTCTTGGTTCTCTTGTCGGAATGAGCGCTATGATTGTCGCTACGCTAATGGTCAGCGGCGTACCGGTCATTGCGGCAATCTTTATCACACTTCTCTGTGGCATCGCAATCGGTATATTGAATGGTCTTCTCGTGGGCAAATTTAAGCTTCCTCCGTTCATTGCAACGCTTGGCACAATGTTCGTAGCAAGAGGCATCGCCTACATGGTAAACAACAACCGCAATACAGACAATATTGGTATTAAACTTGGCAAAGGCTCTGCGGACGCTTTCCAGCAGTTCTTCTATTACGGCAAGACAGCAGGTATCTATAACACATTTTGGATTTCACTTATTCTGTTCATTGCATTTTTCTTCTTACTCTCGAAAACGAGGACCGGCCGCCATATCTATGCTATCGGTTCCAACGTTGAAGCATCAAAACTTTCCGGTGTTGATGTTGTCAGGACAACAATAAAGACCTACATTTTCAGCTCCGTCTGCGCAGTGATCGTCGGATTTATCCTTTGCGCGCAGGCTGGCATGGGCAATATGGAAGCTGGCAACATGTATGAAATGTACGGTGTTGCTGCCGGCGTTATCGGTGGAGTTTCTCCGCTCGGCGGCTCCGGACTTCTTCTCGGTACGTTCGCTGGCGCTGCCGTATGGCAAACTCTAGAAAACGGCCTCAACATGATCGGCGCTCAAGTTGGCATCCAGCGCATCGTCATTGGTATCATTGTTGTTCTTGCAGTTCTAATGGATGTTGTCATCCGCAGCGGTAAAAAAATTAAGATTGCCAATAAATCCACAAAATAATGAGATTTGGAATCTACGCCATCCGTAAAAACATAATCGGTGTGAACCGATATGTTATATAATAATTTTCAGGAGGAATAAAGTATGAAAAGGAAATTTATCGCAATGGCATGTTGTGCAGCGCTGATTGGGACCGCGTTAACGGGTTGCGGCGGCAATACAACGCCTACGACAGCCAGCACAGAAGCTAGCTCGGCAGCCAGCACACCAGCCAGTGCGTCTGCATCAGGCAACGTGAAAATCGCGTTGATTACAATGGATCAGATTGACCAGCACTGGGTCACAATGAACGAGGGTGCTCAGGCGGAAGCGGCAGTAAAGGGTGTTAAATGCGATTTTATTTCACCAGACACCAAGGACGACTCCAAGCAGATTGAATGCGTCAACAATGCGGTTTCCAACGGCTACAAAGCGATTATGGTTGCGGCCAATGGCCCGGATGCTATTTCCTCGGCGTTGAAAGATGCACAAGCCGCCGGCATTAAAATCATTTATGTTGACTCGCCCGCAAACGTCAAGGCGGAAGCAACATTCTCCACCGATAACGTGTCAGCCGGTAAACAAGCGGGTGAAGAAATGCTGAAGGCCCTTAAGGCGAAGAACGTTACAAAGGGCAACATCGGCATCGTTAATGTAAATGCGGCCACACAGTCCACCGTCAACCGTGAGAAAGGGTTTCGCAGCGCGTTCACAAGCTCCAATTTCAAACTTCTTGATACGCAGTATTGTGATGGCGATGCTTCCAAAGCGCAGAGTATTGCGGAAAACTACATCACCCAGGGCGTTGTGGGAATCTTTGGTGCAAATGAAGGCGCAGCGACCGGTACCGGCAACGCGATTAAAGCTGCCAAGGGCAGTAAAGTGATCGGAGTTGGCTTCGATAAATCCGACACCATCAAGGGACTCATCAAAGACGGTTACCTCCTCTGCACAATGGCCCAGAACCCGGATATCATGGGCGCCAAGGGTGTTGATGCCTGCGTTGATGCTATCAACGGCAAAGACCTTGGCGGTGCAGTGACCGATACTGGTGTTACCATTCTGAACAAGGACAACGTCGCCAGCGCAAAATAAAATAATCAAAGAATCTTTTATGTTACCGCTGCCAGTTTGCGCTGTTAGCGGTAATTTTCTTATCAAAAACGAAAGTGCGAAAGTTATGACAAATTTCTAGACTTGTGGTATAATCTATCTAAAATTCAAAAGAAGTTATACGGGAGATTGGTGCATTTATGATTAAGGTTTTAATTGCAGATGATGAAAACCGCATCTGCCAACTAATTCAGGCGCTAGTGAATTGGGACAGCATGGGTATGACGATGGTAGGCATGGCCTCAAACGGTCTAGATGCCCTTGCAATGATTGGCAGCGAGCACCCTGATATTTTGATTACGGATATCCGTATGCCTGGGTGCAGTGGGTTAGAGCTGATTGAAAAGGCAAAGAAGCATAGCCCGCAGCTTCGTATTATTATCATTAGCGGATATGCCCATTTTGAGTATGCGCAGGAAGCAATCAAATACGGTGTTACCGAGTATCTGCTGAAACCCATCAATAAAATAGAACTGACAGATGCACTTCAAAAAATCAAAACCAGGATTCTAGACGAGCGAAAAGCGGATATGGACCTTGCCGGCATCCGGGAGGACTACGAAAACGTTATCACAAAACTGAGAAGCGTTTTGATTCAGGATCTTATGGATAACGATAAAATGTCTTGCTCGGTGGATATTCTTCGAAATCAATATCATTTCATGGCACAAGCGGGATACTTTCAGACTTTTTGCATGAAGGTTGACTATGCCCCCGAGAAGTTGGGCCAGGTAACAGTGCCCGTCATGACCGATAAATTTAACGCCGCAGTGATGGGTGGCCTTGCAAAGAACTGCTATGACTATGTAGTAATGCAGCATGACCGCATGGTATATGGCGTGATGAACTATGCCCCAAAAGAAGCGGGTAATGTCCGAAAGATACTGCGTAGCAGTCTGAATCAGATGAATGCGCAAAAGGAACTGATTGATGCGGCAGACTTTTCCTTGGGCCTTGGCACAATTGTGCGTTCACCGGAGGAACTCTCCAAATCCTTTGCTGCAGCAACAGTGGGCGTAGAAGAACGGCTGATAGTCGGAACCGGAAAATTACTGGACGGGTTTGAAAAAAAACCACTGCTCTTCGAACAGAAACTTCTTGAGAAATATTCCAGAGATCTCGGTCAGGCCCTCGATACACTGGATATCGCTGAAATGGAAAAGGAAGCAGACAGACTGTACGATGCCGTGCAGGAAAATCCAGAAGTACATGGGTGGGAAATATTGGAGCTTGTCAAGTCGGCGGGAAGCCTGTTCGTGATGCGGCTTGATTTGAAGGACAAAACAGATTTTTTGGATAAATTCAGAAAATCGTGTGATGACTGTAGTTCGACAAAGATGCTTTTTGATGAGCTGAAAAATTTGGAACGGAAGTTTATGAATGTAATTCTCGCAGCGAAATACAATGACCCGGCTCGTTCGGTCCGCTTGGGTAAGCAATACATACAGAATCATTACAGCGAGCAGATCAGCCTTGAGGAAGTCAGTGAAAAAGTCGGGCTAAGTGCCCCTTATTTTAGTACCCTTTTCAAAAGGGAGACAGAGCTTGGATTTGCAAAATATCTGATGAGCGTCCGAACGGACGCAGCAAAAGTTCTCCTTCGGGAAACGACCCTGCCGGTTGCGGAAATTTGCCGGAAGGTCGGGTATTACGATCTGAAACATTTCACACATACTTTTGAAAAGATAGCCGGTGTGAAACCGGCGGTCTTTAGGAAAATGTATGGCTGACTGGAGAATGCATAGTGATGAAGATTCACACGGAGATGCGTTTCATTTCAAATCGAGTCGCCGCTTTTGCGGTCGCCGTTTTTATTGTACTGCTTGTGATTCTAGCGGTATGTGTGTATCTGGTTATCAAACAGAGTTTCCCTTGGCAGCCGCTTTTGGTTTTGATCATAGCAGTTGCTGCGCTTTTGGCTTTATGGTGGTTCTGGATTTTCAAACCATATGTGGCTAGCAAAGATGAAATAAGCCGCTTTTTGGACGGCTATCTTCCATTTGACGCCATTGATAAAAATGAAGTTATGCTGTCGCCGTTTACCTATCAGGAATTTGATCGGGTGAGCAAAATCCTGCGTTCTTCACAGACGGTCAACCTCAATAAGCGTCAGGCACAGTACTTGGCGCTGCAGAACCAAATTAATCCGCATTTCCTGTACAACACATTGGATGGTATCAGGAGCGAGGCACTGATTGCGGGCATGGATAACGTGGCCGACATGACGGAAGCGCTGGCAACTTTTTTTCGGTATACAATCAGCAAAGTGGAGAATCTCGTTACGGTCGAGGAAGAACTCGATAATTGCAGAACGTATTTTAAGATACAGCAGTACCGTTTTGGCGACAGGATTCAACTGCATATCGAGTTGGATTCAGATGATAATATCATGCACTATCTGATCCCCAAACTCACACTTCAGCCGATACTTGAGAATAGCATCATACATGGCACCGAACTAAAAATCGGTACAGGAATTTCAACCATTCATATGGAAAAAACACAGTCAAGGCTGTTGATCCGTATTTCAGACGATGGCATTGGAATGGACGAAGATACTCTTGAAGATTTGAATAGGAAACTCGGCAAAAGCGGAGAGCAACTTGCAAACGCCGAGCAGGAGAAAAAAGACGGAATTGCTCTGTTCAATGTCAATAACAGGATACATCTGATTTTTGGAGAAGAATACGGCATGCATATCTACTCCATCAAGAATGTGGGTACGGACGTAGAAATTACGATTCCGGCAACTACCCGTGAACATGAAATCAAGAAAGGTGTCACGTATGCAACGAGAAGTACTGCGGATGGAACGCGTGACGTATAAAGAACAGGATGTCACGTATCTTCAGAACTTTGAACTGAATATATATGAAGGAGAGATCGTGGGGCTGCTCCCAATAAATGCCTATGGCCTCCCTGCCTTTCTGCATGTTCTCAGGTCGAACCCGCCACTTTATTATGGTTATGTATATTATATGGACACTCTCGTGAATTCCTGGCAGGGTATGAAGAGAAGCAGCAATCGGATTTCTATCATCGGGGGACAGAGTTCCCTGGTAGAAGGGCAAAGCGTGCTGTCCAATATCTTTATTCTCCGTCCCGGCTTCAAGCAGGAGATTTTGAGGATGAATCTCTTGAAAAAACAACTTCAGCCGTTCCTTGACGATATGAACCTCTCCATTTCACCGGATACTTTGGTGGAACAGCTAACTGCCTTTGAACGCGTCATGGTTGAAATCCTGCGTGCTGTCGTCGCGGGCAGCCATCTGATTGTCCTGTTAGAAATCAGTACGATTGTGAACGACAGTGAAATTGCACGGCTCCACGAGATTATGAAGCACTATGCAGACAACGGGACATCATTTCTGTATGCCAGTCCCCATTTTGAGGAATTGCTTCAAATCTGCGACAGAGCGGCCATTATGACGGATGGCTGCATCGTGAAAGTGTTGAGCGGCGACCAAATGAAACCGGATACGCTGTTGAACTTTGACAGCGAATACGATATGCGTGTGCGGCGGACTCTGCATATATGGAGTGACGACAACACGCAAAAAGTCGTTTTTGAAGCAAAGAATATTACCGGTCAATATATTAAGGGCCTTAACTTCCAAGTGTACAGCGGAGAGTGTCTTGTCATTCAAAATCTGGACAACAGGATATTCCATGAGCTCATACATATTCTGACAGGGAATGAGCCGATGGCGGAAGGTACAATCCTTGTTGAAGGGTGTGCCGTTAAACCGTGCAAGAACCGTAAAATGGCTGTCGTTCTGGAACGGCCGGGCAAAACGATGCTTTTTAAGCCAATGAGTTATCTTGACAATCTCTGTATGACGATAGATGAACGTATTCCCGGCGTATGGATGGACAGCAAAATTCGGAAAAGTATCCGGCTGGAATATTCTAAAATTTTAGGTGACGATGTCTTTGATAAAAAAATCGATGATCTAACGGATATTGAAAAAACGGAATTGGTTTATATGAGGATCATGCTTCAGCGACCGGATATTGTATTCTGCGTGCAGCCGTTTAAAGGAATGGATATGGCACACCGGATGCGGATTCGAGAACTACAGGAAATGTTTTTGGTGCATGGAATTGCAGTGGTGATTCTGACCATCAATATGGCGGATGCGCTTTCGCTTGCAAATCGTGTCATTCAGATCAAAGAAAATACTGTGCTTACTGAATATGAACAGAAGGATTTCAGTAAATTACCGCTGACTGTGCCGTGGCACAGCCTTTATCACACTGGATCGTAAAATTTACGTTAAGGCAACGTCATATAATTGGTAGGAAATAATTTAGTGAATTTGAGAATTCTCCGTCACTTTCCGGAGCTTGGAATAATGTAAAAAGCATACACCCAAAAAATGATAAAATGTGGATGCGGTGATTGCTGTCAGTATATGCACGTCCCTATGCCCCAGAATATCCAGTCGTTTGTATGGACGAAAAGCCGCTGCAATTATTGACAGATAGCCGAGCAGAATACCTGTATAGCAAAAGAATCAAAAGTGCTACGATAGTGAATATGTGCGCAAAGTTACATGCAGTATTTTTCTTTTTACCGAGCTGCTGGTTCGAATCCCATCCTCTCCGCCAAAGGAAACAGCACGGTTAGTAAAAGGCCGTGCTGCTGTTTTTTATGTGGCTTTAAAGGGCATTCGAAGTAGGAGCGGAAGTGAATGGCTTTGTCAGGTATAAATTCCGTATTTTCCGTAAAGCAGGTTTTTTGGAGCAATATACTGCTGGCCATATGCTGTGCATTTTACCTTGCATGGTGGCTGGCGGCGTTTAAACCGACAGGGGCCGTCAAGGGGATTAAGTCGGGCTGGCTGCTCATTCCGGCTTTTGCTGCGGGATTGATTTCTATAATTACTGCGGTAAAGGGAATACAGTCGGCGCCCGTCAGCGCGACGCTGTTCCCGAAGCGGTCGCTTTTGTGGGGCGGAATTGCCGCGTACATTATATTACTTTTGATAACGAAATTCTTCTTTAAACGTAAAGTGACGACGGAATTGGTTTTAATAGTAGGCTGGGCGGCGATGATGATGTCTGAGATAGATATGCTGTACGGCATAGGGCACATTTCACATGGCACTGCGGCCGCTTTCATCGCTGTTGTGGCAGTTTTCGTGTTTATAAGTTTGGGCTGCTACGTTATTTATTACCGCCTAAGCGGCAGAGCGGGTTATTTCGACGGCATGGTTCCACTTTTGCTTGTGGCGCTGGCAGCCGTATGCGTCTCGGTCGTTGCAGCCTGAGAAATGCTTATATAATGTAATATGCCAATAGATTTCAGCGCGTTTTGCTTGACAGTTAAATCTTTTTGTAGTATAATTCGAACCAGTGTAAAGATACTTGACTTTACAGGCTTACGGGGGCGTTTTTATGGCTGAGGATTATAAGCTTTCACTCCTGCTCGACTTTTACGGCGGCATGCTGACAGAAACGCAGAGGGAAATGTTCGAGTTCTACTATAACGACGACCTTTCGCTTTCGGAGATAGCCGAAAACGAAGGCATTACCCGCCAAGGGGTGCGTGACTCCGTCAAGCGAGCCGAGAGCCAGCTTACGGATATGGAAAAGCGCCTGGGCCTTGTAGGGCGTTTTTACAAAATGTCCGGCGACTTTAAGAAGATACATGAAGCCGCCGCTAAAATAAAAGATTGCAACGGGCATAATGTTTATGCGCGTGATATAGAAGAAAATGCGGACAGGATACTTGCCGTAACGGAAGAGTACTGCGAGTGAAAAGGAGGGGGACGCGTTGGCATTTGAAAGCCTGTCGGAAAAGCTTTCCGCCGCGTTTAAGCGGCTTAAGTCCAAGGGTAAGCTCAGCGAAGCCGACGTAAAGGAAGCCATGAGGCAGGTACGCCTTGCCTTGCTTGAAGCCGACGTCAACTACAAAGTAGCAAAAGATTTTGTAAACAAAGTAAGCGAACGCGCCGTAGGCGCAAAGGTGATGGAAAGCCTTACGCCGGCCCAAATGGTTATAAAAATAGTTGACGAGGAGCTTACCTCGCTTATGGGAGGCGGCGCGTCAAGGCTCGTAAGCCCGCCGTCACCTCCGGCAGTGGTGCTGCTCTGCGGGCTGCAGGGCTCAGGAAAGACAACCCATGCCGGTAAGCTCGCGCTTATGCTCAAAAACCAAAACCACCGCCCGCTTCTCGTTGCGTGCGACATTTACCGACCGGCGGCCATAAAGCAGCTGCAGGTGGTTGGCGAAAGCGCCGGAGTGCCGGTTTTTGAAAAAGGGACCGAAGACCCTGTTAAAATATGCAAAGCCGCGGTTTCGCATGCAAAGGACCATGGCAATGATTTTGTTATAATAGATACTGCGGGGCGCCTTCAGATAGATGAAGCGCTGATGGACGAACTTAAGCGCATAAAAGCAGCCGTTTCGCCGACCGACATACTGCTGGTAGTTGACTCCATGACAGGGCAGGAGGCCGTAAACGTCGCCAAGTCTTTTAACGACCTGCTCGACATTACGGGCGTGATACTTACAAAGCTTGACGGCGATGCACGCGGCGGCGCCGCACTCTCTGTACGCGCTGTGACCGGTAAGCCGATAAAGTTTGCCGGCACAGGCGAAAAGCTCAGCGACCTTGAGGTTTTTCATCCTGACCGCATGGCATCGAGAATACTCGGCATGGGCGACGTGCTCACTCTTATAGAAGAAGCACAGACTAAAATAGACAACAGCGCGGCTCAGAAAACAGCACAGAAAATGCTGCAGAATAAAATGGACCTTAACGATATGCTCGACCAGATAGAGCAGGTTAAGAAAATGGGCCCCCTTAAAAGCGTCCTTTCAAAAATGCCGGGCATGGACAAACAGCTTAAGGACGTAGATATAGACGACAGGCAGGTCGACAGGGTAGAGGCGATAATCCTCTCTATGACGAAAGCCGAAAGGGAAAAACCGGAGATCATAAACCCGTCGCGCAAAAGGCGCATAGCGGCCGGCAGCGGCATGAAGGTTGAGGACGTAAACCGCCTTTTAAAGCAGTTTGAGCAGATGCGCAAGCTTATGAAACAGTTTAAGCGCAAAGGCGCGCGGCGCCGCTTCCAGGGTATGGGGATGCCATTTTAAAGCGTTCATACGGAGCTTAAAACTCCGGTGAAAATAAATAAAATCTGAATTTGGAGGTGGAACATTTGGCAGTTAAAATAAGGCTGCGCAGGATGGGCGCAAAAAAAGCGCCGTTTTACCGCATTGTCGTAGCTGATTCGCGTTTTCCGCGCAACGGCCGCTTTATTGAAGAGATCGGGTACTACAACCCGCTTCAGGAGCCTTCGCTTTTTAAAGTGGATGCCGATAAAGCAAAGGAATGGATCGCAAACGGCGCTCAGCCGACGGATACCGTTAAAGCGTTGTTCAAAAAGAACGGCGTGCTGTGATTCGGAGGATTTGCCATGAAAGATTTGCTGCTTTCCATTGCGCGCGGGCTTGTTGAAAATCCGGACATGGTAAGCGTGGATGTGGACGAGCCTAACGAGAACGGAACCGTGGTCTACCACCTGCATGTAGCTGAAAGCGACATGGGCAGGGTCATCGGCAAACAGGGGCGTATAGCGAAAGAGATACGCACCGTTATGCGTGCCGCGGCCATACACAACAACTGCAGGGTTTCAGTTGAGATAGATTGACCCGCCGCCAGCACGGTATGGCCGGCTATGGAGCCGCAGCTTTTTGGCTGCGGTTTTTTTATTGCCTTTTTTCACGGTATAACGCCCTTTATGTACGTTAATACGGAAGATGCCGCTTTAAACATTATTATATGCTAAAAATCTACGCCATGTTATGACAATATAATATATATACTAATTGTATAATTATAAAGCACGGTATGGACAAGCCGTAAAAAAATAATTGCGTAGGTGAACAGCATGATAAAAGAAAAAGGGGCGAAAGCGGGTTTTACTGAAATTGCCGCCGCGCCGGCTAAGTCAGCAGCCAAGCAGCTTGCCGCGTTCACGGTGGGGCTTATGTTTTCACGCGGAATAGTATTCGCGCAGTACGCGCCGTTCGGCATAGCGGCCGTGGCAGCCGCCCCGTACGACGTTTTGCTAAGCGTGGTTTTAGGCGGTACGGCGGGGTACCTTCTGCCGTCCAACGCTGTGGTGCCGGTCCATTACATAGCGGCGCTGCTGGCCGCCGCGGCTATAAGGTGGACTTTGGACGGCCTTGTAAAACTCAGGATGCATCCGGCTTTTGCGCCGGCTGCGGCGTTCCTGCCGACTTTGGTGACCGGCCTGTCTATAGTTGCGGTTAACGGCTCTGGGGTGATAACGGCGTCCATGTACATATCGGAGTCATTCCTTGCGGGGGGCGCGGCGTATTTTTTCTTCCGCACTGTTTCGGCGGCAGCGTCAGGGCGCAGGGCCGGCGAGTGGAGTACGCAGGAGATAGCCTGCGCATCGCTTACGGCGGCGATATTTGTACTGTCGCTTTCAGGGCTTGAAGTAGCCGGAGTATCCGTCGCGCGCGTCATAGCCGTGGTAATGATACTTTTTGCTGCGCGTTACGGCGGCGTGAGCGGAGGCAGCGTTGCCGGCGTAACGGCCGGCGTCGTTTTCAGCCTCGAGTCGGCGGGCGTGAACTACCTTTCAGGGGCATACGCGCTGGGCGGGCTGATGGCGGGCCTTTTTTCACCGGCGGGGCGCTTTGCGTCTGCCGCTGCGTTCATAATATCAAACGGCATAGCCTCTCTGCAGATAGGCAGTACCGCCGCCGTCGTAAACGGCCTTTACGAGGTTATGGCGGCGACCATAATATATATGGTTATTCCCGCAAAGGCCGGCGGGCCGCTTATAGGCATTTTTTCCCGCGGCGCCGACGACAGCAGGCGCGCGGAGGGCCTTAGGCGCTCGGTTATAATGAAGCTCGACTACGCCGCGAAGGCTTTGGGCAACGTGTCGCACTCTGTTGACGAGGTTTCAAAAAAGCTCTCGTCATCATGCGCGCCTGACATAGGCGGCGTGTACCATAAGTCCGCCGATGAAGTCTGCCGCAACTGCGGCCTTAAAACGTACTGCTGGACAAAGAACTTTAACGGCAGTATGGACGTTTTCAACGATGTGACGGAGAAACTGCGTAAAAAAGGCAGGGTGGCGCGCGAGGACTTCAGCCCTCATTTCGCCGCGCACTGCGGGCGCATAAACCAAATGGTGGATGCAGTAAATAAAAATTACGGTGAGTTTGCGATAAAAGACGCTGCCGAAAACAGGGCAAGGCAGATACGCGGCGTTGTCGCCGGGCAGTTCGAAACGACAAGCCGCATGCTCGAAGATATGGCCGGTGAGCTTGAACTTTACGAGAAGTTTGACTTTACCGCGGCACAAAAGGTTGAGGAGGCGCTGCGCCTTTCGGGAGCCATACCTATAGACGTAAGCTGCAGGACAGACCGCTTCGGGCGCATGTCGGTCGAAGCCGTTATGAACCCAGGCGAGTGTGCGCACCTTGGCAAGGGCGGCATAACGAAAGAGATCTCGCGTGTGTGCGGCAGGACGTTCCAGGTGCCGTGTGTCAGCGTCGCTGGCGGCGAGTGCAGGATACAGATGAACGAAATGCCGGTGTTCAGGGTCAAGACGGGCTGCGCACAGCACATCTGCGGCAACGGGAGCCTTTGCGGCGACTGCTGGAAAAGCTTTCCTGACGGAAACGGCAGGCAGATAGTTATCATAAGCGACGGTATGGGCACGGGTGGCAGGGCGGCCGTTGACGGGGCCATGGCATGCGGCATAATGTCAAGGCTTGTGGAAGCGGGTATAGGATTTGACGCCGCGGTGAAAATTGTAAATTCAGCGCTTATAGTGAAGTGCGGCGACGAGTCGCTTTCGACTATGGATATAGCCGCCGTAGACCTTTTTAACGGCAGCGCGGAATTTATGAAGGCCGGTGCGCCCGCAGGCATAATACGCAAAGGCGGCAGGGCATCCGTCATAGATATGCCGAGCCTCCCGATAGGCATATTAAACGATGCCGGCCTTGCAAAGTCGTCGGACAGCCTCTCTGACGGCGACATGCTCGTCATGCTTTCCGACGGCGCTTTAAGCTCCGGTATAGACTGGGTCATAGAGGAAACCGAAAATTTCAAGGGCAATATCCCCCAGGAGCTTGCCGAAACCATAGTGTCACAGGCTATTGCTCTGCGCAGCGACGGCCATGACGACGATATAACCGTAGTGGTTACTATGTTATGTAAATACGGAAAAAGCGACGATATGTGACTTAAATGAACTAAAAATATTTTAATTTGGATATTGAAAAAATTTTAAAGCGTGTTACCATTCGGGTATCATAACAAAGGAAGGGTGGTAACAGTGCAATGTAGTATTGAGGTAATGCCGGAAAACCGTATTGCGTATATGAGAAGGACAGGCCCGTATGGTGAAGGCAATTATGCCCTTATGGAAGGATTTAAAGGGTGGGTAAAAGCAAACGGCCTGTTTAACAAATCGGCGGTTATTTTGGGAATTTCACAGGACAACCCTGCGGCTACGCTGCCGCAGAGTTGCCGCTATGACGTTTGTATTGTTGTTCCTGGAGGTTTCATAATACGGGATGACGGTATACACGAAACAAAACTGCCGGGAGGAAAATATGCTGTTTTTACAGTTGCCCATACGGCGGAAGCTGTTAAAACATCATGGGGCGAAGTTTTTGCGGAGCTTTCTGCCAAAGGCCTTAAACCCGATACGTCAAGGGCAGCATTTGAAAGGTATAAACTTTTTATGGTTGAAAAGCACCTTTGCGAAATATGCGTGCCCGTCTGATGCAGCAGAAAATATAGGCCTGTCGATATTAATCAGGTCTTTTAAAAAGCTGTAAATAAAAAATATTATATTAATATTTTATGTTAACCATGCGCCACGGACGCATGGTTCAGCCTGTAGACAAAACGCCGCTTGGGTCTGAATC
>DHNP01000048.1:15358-25207 GCA_002409585.1 Ruminococcaceae bacterium UBA5413
AAACGCCGCTTGGGTCTGAATCCCAAACGGCGTTTTGTCTACAGGCTGACGCCGCTCTACTGTTTGCAGAGGCGGCGTTTTACTTATTATACATTTTTGCTTTATTTGCTGTATGCAAGGTCCGAAAGCTTTTTCATATCTGTAACTGTAATTTTTCCGCGCGAAAGCTTAACCATGCCTTCCGTCTGGAAATACCTGAGCATACGGGTGACGACTTCGCGTGCGGTACCTAGGTCTGAAGCTATCGCCTCGTGCGTCATATTTACCGTATTACCGCCGTTTATGCCGCACTGCTCGGTGAGAAAGGCGGCGAGCCGCTTGTCAAAGCTTGTGAAAAGGGTGCGCTCCAAAAGCCACATAACGTCGGAAAAACGCGACGCTATGAGCTGCGCCGTAAAATCCGTCACGGCCTTGGAACTTTCGTTAAGCTCTTTAAAAACGGGCGTTGGGATAAGTAAGGTTTCGGTTTCACTCATTGCTTCGATGTAAACGTCAAACTGTATGTTTTTCATTATGCAGGATGCGGAAAAAATGCATATATCGCGGTCAAAAAGCCTGTAAAGCGTTATTTCTTTACCGCTTTCGGAGGTTATGTAGGCCCGCACCTGCCCGCTTTTTATGACGAAAAGGCCGAAGCAGTCGCCCGAACCGTTGTGTATGACATCACCGGCAGAGTACCCGCGGGCCATAAGTGAATTTTCGACGAGGCGCCTTTCCCCATCGGTCAGCTTTTGCCAAAAAGGGAGGGCGTCCCTTATAAACCGCATATCGCCTGCCGTCACGTTCAAGCTAATTCATTCCTTTACGGGCCGCATATAACGCGGAAATTTTATATGGCATTTTTTTATTATATATAAGTATACGTTAGCCGTATTGCGTATGTCAATAATGCGAGGATTTTATATTAATCGAAAAGTGAAGCGTTTTCCGCCGCTATAGATGAAATAATGTAGCAGACAATGCTTTCGGCGCCCTCGTTTTTATTTACGCCGCTTTTTAGTATCCCGTCGCGGCATCCGCCTGTTTCGGAGTCTATCATGTTTATGCCGGCTATGTTTTGGCCGTGGTACCACATGAACGCTTTTTTGGCGAAGTCCCTGTATTCACTTTTGCCTGTCAGGGCACATGCCTTAAGGCACGCGAGCATCATGCCGCACGGCTCTACGGGCTGGCCGTCGTACTCCGCAGGCTTTCCCCCTTTTTCAAACCATCCGCTGCAGCCGACCGGTTTGAAGTACCCGTCCGCCATAGTCCATTTTAAAAGGAAGCAGAGGCTTTCCAAGCCTACTTTAAGGTATTCTTTTTTCCCTGTTTTTTCATGCAGCATAAACAAAGCCAGCGGCAGCACGGCGCTGCAGTAAGTGACTTTGTCTTTGAACCAGTGCCAGCTTTCGCTGTCATGCTGCGTGTAGGCATCTACCAGCGAACCGCCGAGCATGTCTGCGGCGGGGTGCGCATCGGCACAGCCCCACAGCGCAAGGCCGATGGCGGCGTAAGCCTTCCCTTTTAAGTATGAAAGGCTTGAGCAGCTGCTGTAAGTATGCCTCAGCAGCTTTCCGGCACAGTCGTAAACGGACTGCGGCAGCCCGTTTTGCGCCATTGTAAAGCCGAGCGCGCATATACAGCGGCCGAAGCAGTCTTCGGAACCCCTTTTTTCGAGGAAACGCCTGTCGTACCCCATGAAATTCCTGAACCACCGGTCTTTTTGCGCATAAAGCATGAACCCCATGTACTTACGCATGAGGTCCGCATATTTCTTTTCAGGCGACCGTATGTAAAGCATTTCGGCCGCAATGAGGGCGCGCGCGTTGTCGTCGGTTGTGTAGCCCTCGGACGGGTCTGGTATGCCCGAAACGGCATGCTGGAACATGCCGGTATCGTCCGTTATGTCAAAAATATACCGGTCGTCCAAATCAATACCCATAAATTATGCCTCCTTATTCACCATGGAGGGCGCTGCTTAAAACATTTACGTATTTTTGCGCGACACGGCTCCACATCATAGGCTTGCCGAACTCCGACATTTTGCGCTCCATTTCGCGTTTATCATCAGGATGCCCGATGATAAAGGCTATTTTTTCCGCAAGCGAATCCCCGCTGCAGAAGTCGGCGAGCAGGCCGCGGCCGCCGCCTAACATTTCGCGCGCGTAAATATAAGGGGTTGAAACGATGACGCGCCCGTACCCCGCCGCGTATGCGAGTGTGCCGCTTACAGCCTGCTCGCGCCCGAGGTAAGGCGTCATGTAAACGTCTGAAAGCTGCAGGTAGTCGACTATCTCTTCTTTAGTGAGGTACTTGTTGACAAAGCGCACGTTATTTTCTATGCCGAGGTCCTTTACCCTTTTTTCAAGCCTTTCGCGGTACTCTTCGCCGTTGCTGCGCTTTATTACCGGATGTGTTTTACCTAATATGAAATATAAAATGTCCGGGTATTTTACAGCGGTTTTCGCTATGGCATCAATACCGTACTCAAGGCCTTTGCCTGGGCTTAAAAGGCCGAAGGTGCTTACGACGAACCGGCCTTCGCAGCCGAAGTCTTTTTTGAGCGAGTCCCTTTCCCTGCGCGGAAATTCCGGTACGCCGTGGGGTATGACGGCGACTTTGCCGGAGTCTATGCCGTATATGCTCTTGAGCGTACCTACGGTGTTTTCGGCCATGGTTATGACTTTGGCGCTTTTAGCGGCAAGCTCGCTTAAAATGGAGCGCTGCTTGCCGTCCGGATTTTGCAGAACCGTATGCAGCGTGACGAAGTAAGGTATCTGGAGCCTGTGAGTCAGCTTCAGCACGTCTTCGCCCCATTCGCCGCCGTAAATGCCGTATTCGTGTTCCACCATTAAAGCCTTTGCGCCTGATAAATTTATTTTTTCCGCCGCTTCCACGTAAGAAGGCGCTTCGTTCTGGTTAAGGGTAAACTCGACTTCAGGCGGGTAATCGTAACTGTCGTCGTTTATGGCGGCTATGCGCGGCTCTACGGTGCCGGTCTTTGCCAGCTCGCGCACTAAGTCCTGCGTAAATGTTGCTATGCCGCATGAGCGCGGCGGGTACGTGCTTAAAAACGATATTTTGGCGGGCTTTGTACATTCCAAAATTTTACAGTCCTTTCATTTGAATTTATTTTGCCGCGGCGGTAAACCGGGCATTTTATACGGTTTAAACTTAAACGGCGAAGTGGAGCTTGCTCTCGTGGGAGTACACGGTGTTTAGGCACTGTACACCTGTGCCTATGCTGCATCCGGACGTGACTATGGAGTGCAGTATGTTTACGCCGCTCCCGATGGAAACGCCGCTCCAAATAACGCTGTCGCGGATATTGCATCCCCTGCCTGTCTGGAAGCCGTCGCCTATCACGGCGTTAGGTCCTACCGTGACGTGCGCGCCGAGCCGCACGTTTTTGCCGAACCATACGGGCCCCACGACTTTTGTCGTTTCATGCATCTTTACGTTTGAAAAGCCGTAGATGCCGTTTTTTGTGAAATCATTTTCATCTACAAGGCAGTGCCCGCTGAAAATGTCGCGGTGTGCCTTCATATATTTTTCCGGTGTGCCTATGTCGAGCCAGTAGCTGTCTTTACGGTAAACGGCTATTTTAAAGCCTTTTTTAAGCAGCATGGGGAAGATTTCCTTTTCAACCGAAACTACGCGCCCCGACGGGATAAGCTCAAGCACGCCCGGGTCAAAGACATAGACGCCCGCGTTAATATAGTTAGAGCGCTCCTCGCCTGGCTTTGGTTTTTCAGTGAAAGTTACGGCGTAACCGTTTTCATCGTACTCTATGACCCCGTAGCTTGACGGGTTGGGGACGTAAGTCGCGGCTATGGTTACGTCGGCGTGCTTTTCCCTGTGGTATTTTACCATGTCGGCGCAGTCGATATTCATAAGGATATCAGAATTAAAAATAAGGAAAGTATCGTCAAAATATTTCTGGCAGTTTTTTATAGCACCCCCCGTGCCGAGAGGAATGTCTTCACTTACATAATTTATTTTTGCATTAAGGCCGTCGTTTCCGGTAAAGTATTTTTTAATACGGTCTTCACGGTAACAAGTGCTCAGCACGACTTCGTTTACGCCGCAGCGCTCGAGGCCGTTAATGCTCCGCTCCAAAAGCGGCCTGCCCATTATAGGCACCATAGGTTTAGGCAGATGGTCCGTAAGCGGTTTAAGGCGCGTGCCTTTGCCGCCGGCCAAAAATAAAGCTTTCATGGGAAAAGTTCCTCCTTCTTCGTATAATAATAAATATGGTTTGCGGTGTGTGTATTATTACATCAGCGGCCGGAAGGCCGCTGTCATTTTAAGGGCTCCGGTTCGGGGCAGCTTTTAATGTACTCCAAAAGGTCGTCGAGGGATGCCGTCGCAAGGCATATGCACGTGTCGGCACCGCCGTAGTACATCCGTACTTTGCGCGTCGTTTTGTCGAGGACCCAGCCGCACGGGAACACGACGTCGCTTACGTCGCCTTCTTTTTCGTACTGCTCCTGCGGGCCGAAAATCCATTCGTCGCTTCGGTGAAGCACTTTGAAAGGGTCTTCGAGGTCCAAAAGTGAAAGCCCGAGCCTGTAGATGGCGCCAGAGGCCGTCTGCCGCACGCCGTGGTAAAGCAGCAGCCACCCGTCAGGCGTTTCGAGCGGCTGGGCGCTCAGGCCTACCTTGTTTGCGTCCCACCACCCGCCGTTCCTGGCGTTTATGAGTATCTTATGGTCGCCCCAGTACTTTAGGTCGCTCGAGCAGGATATCCAGATGTGTGCCCCGGGGCCAAGCTTAGTGACGGAACCTAAGTGCGCGCCTATGGGGCGGTGGATTAACAGCCACCTGTTTTTGAACCTGCGCGGGAAAAGCGCCGCGTCCTTGTCTTCAGGCGGCATTATGGAGCCCATTTTTTCAAAACTTTCAAAGTCCTTCGTAAGGGCGAGCGAAACTGTGGGACCCGACCTTGAAAAGGACGTGTAGACGACGGCCCAGCGGTTAAGCTCGTCTATGCGCGTTATGCGCGGGTCTTCTATGCCCCACTCCTCCTCGGGGTAGTCCGGGTTTGCCTCCAGCGTGGGGCAGCTGTCTATTTTCCAGTTAGTGACGCCGTCGCTGCTTATTGCTTTTGTAAAGTGCGAAAAGCCGCGCCTGTCTTCAACGCGCGCAAAGAGAAGTATGCCGTCGCCGAAGGCTGTCGCCGCGGGGTTAAACACGGAGTTTACCGCGTACGGCCAGTCCTTCGCCGTCAGTATGGGGTTGTTTGGGTAGCGTATAAAAAGCTCTTTGTATGTGTTGTCGCTGCTTTTGAGCCTTGTTACAAAATGTTGCATTTCTATCATTGCCTTCCGTAATAAAATCTGTGTTAAAAGAGCGGTTTCTTAGCACTCACAAATCCTGAATGCTAAATATACTATAATTTTACACCGTACATGTAGTTATGTCAACTCTTTCGACAATAAATAGATTAATTATATACTAAAATATGGTAAACATACAAAAGTTCTGATTTTTCTGCCGCTAAATAATTAAAAAACAGCCGCTCCGTTTAGCGCGCTGATATAAAAACCGGCGTTGTTAGTATTAGACCGAAACAGGGAAAAATGCATGCGCAAAAATATTACCAAAAAGGCGGTGAAAGCGGAACACCGGCTGCAATATATTTTTACGTCTAAAACGCATAATAATTTCACTTAAAGTAAATAAAAAATATATATAATGTAAGAACTTGGTTTAATTTAATATAAATATTTACAATATAAAAACGGCTGTGATATAATGTAGTTATTAATATCAGAATATGTAATTTTATAAACAAATAAATTATTACCCGCTTTTAGGCTCAATAACGCTGTGCCGGCCGCGCTTTATACGGCAGACGCGCGGCCTGCTAAAGAAGAGTGAAAGGACAGACGACATGGAAAAAATGTTCAACAAAACTATAGGCGGCATGTTAGACCTTTGCGCGGAAAAATACCCCGACAGGGAGGCCGTAAAGTATAACGACAGGCCGTACAGGCGCACGTGGAAGGAGTTCAGGGATGAGTGCGACACGGTCGCAAAGGGCTTTTTGTCCATAGGCATAGGCAAGGGCGACCATGTGGCCATTTGGGCGACAAATGTGCCCGAGTGGCTCATAACGCTTTTCGCAACCGCAAAGATAGGCGCCGTACTCGTTACCGTTAATACGAATTACAAAGTGTACGAGCTTGAGTACCTGCTTAGCCAGTCGGACTCGAAGGCGCTCGTGCTCATAGACGGGTTCAAAAAATCCGATTATATAGAAATACTCGAAAAACTCTGCCCGCAGCTTAAAGACAGCGAGCCCGGCAAGCTGAACTCGCCGAAGCTCCCGTTCCTTAAGTCTGTTGTCTATGTGGGCAGCCGCGATGTGCCAGGCACTTACAACTTTAAAGAGCTTTATACGCGCGGCGGCGCTTACGACGAGGCAGAGTACCGCGCCATAGAGGGGTCGCTCTCACCGCAGGACGTTGTCAATATGCAGTACACGTCGGGCACTACGGGCTTCCCAAAGGGCGTTATGCTTACGCACTACAACGTCGTTAACAACGGCAAGGGCATAGGCGACTGCATGAGCTTTACCCATGAAGACAAGCTCTGCATACCAGTGCCGTTTTTCCACTGCTTCGGCCTTGTGCTTGCCGTTATGGCTTGCATAACGCACGCGACGTCCATGGTGCCGGTGGAGTATTACCGCCCGACGTCCGTCATGGACGCCATAGAGCAGGAGGGCTGCACCGCCGTACACGGCGTGCCGACAATGTTCATAGCCATGCTCGACCATCCGGAATTTAAAAAACACCATTTCGACAAACTCAGGACGGGCATAATGGCCGGTTCCCCGTGCCCTGAAAAGGTAATGCGCCAGGTAATAGAAGAAATGGGCATGAGGGAAATAACCATAACATACGGTGAAACCGAAGCTTCTCCGGCCTGTACCATGACAAAGACAGACGACCCGTTCGACGCCCGCATACAGACCGTAGGAAAGGCAATGCCCGGGGTGGAAGTGAAAATAATCGACACCGAAACCGGCAAAGTACAGCCGCTCGGCGTGTCGGGCGAACTCTGCGCGCGCGGGTACAACATTATGAAGGGCTACTACAAAATGCCCGACGAAACGGCGCAGGCCGTAGACAAGGACGGATGGCTGCACTCGGGCGACATCGCGGCGGTGGATGAAAACGGCTATTACCGCATAACCGGCCGCATAAAAGATATGATTATACGCGGCGGCGAAAATATATACCCGAAAGAAATAGAGGAGTTCCTCTACACAAACCCCGCTGTCAAGGATGTGCAGGTCATAGGGGTGCCGAGCGAGCAGTACGGGGAGGAAGTCATGGCGTGCATAATCCTCAAGGACGGTATGAAACTTACAGAGGATGAAGTAAAGGACTTTGTTTCCGCTAACCTCGCGAGGCATAAGGTGCCGAAGTATGTAAAGTTTATGGATGCGTTTCCGGTCACTGCCAGCGGGAAAATAAAAAAGTACATGCTGAGGGATATGGCGGCCGAGGAATACGGCGGGGCGGGGGTAACGCTTCCGGAAAAACTGAGGGCCGCCAAGGGGACTGACGATACCGTCGCGGAAAAAAAGAAGGGCGCCGCATGCCGCATGGAGAAAATATACAGCTGATGCTTTTTTAATACGGCGGCATATGTTAAAAAAATGCCACAGGCTGTTTTAAAGCCGGAAAAATGAAGAAGAAATGATGTATATTCTCAAGCACAATTATAAACAGCGGTAATTTAAATAAAATAAGTGTTATAATTGTTTTATAATAAATACCTTATTGATATTACAACAATTTCGGAGGACTAAATGTGCTTTAAAATTTTAGGTACCGGAAGCGCACACCCGGAGCATACCGCTACGAACGACGACCTCTCAAAAGTAATGGATACGTCCGACGAGTGGATAACATCGCATACCGGAGTCAAAAGCCGCTACGTGTGCACGACGGAAACCATAAGCGACGTCGCGGAAGCCGCGGGGAAGGCCGCGCTGGAAAACGCGGGCGTTAAAGCCTCTGAGCTGGACGGCATAATATGCACTACCATAAGGGGCGACTACTTTACCCCGTCGCTTGCGTGCGTTTTGCAGGAGCGCCTCGGCGCGCGCTGCCCGGCGTTCGACATGAACGCGGCGTGTACGGGTTTTCTCTATGCTTTGGATACGGCCGCGGGCTTTTTCGCGCGCGGGCGCGTAAAAAAAATGCTCATAGTGTCATGCGAGAACATGTCAAAGCTGCTTGACTGGAAAGACAGGACGACGTGCGTCCTTTTCGGCGACGGGGCTGGCGCGGTCGTTTTAGGGGAAGGGGACAGCCTCCTCTCAATAAACATCTCGGCGCGCGGCAGCCGTGAAACAATGTATATACCAAACGTAAACGGCAACTCGCCGTTTAACAAGGCGCCGTGCCCGCCAACCGCATTGTTTTGGCATGGGCATGACGTTTACAGGTTCGCCATAACGCAGATGACGGCGGAGCTTAAGAAGGCAGTGGCGAACGCGGGGCTTAAAGAGGACGACCTCACGTGGGTGCTTCCGCACCAGGCCAACCTGCGCATTATAGATTCGCTTAAGAAACGCTTTGACATACCGGACGAGCGCTTTTTGGTAAACATACAGCGGTACGGCAATATATCCTCAGCAGCAATACCGATACTTATGAATGAGGAAAACAGAAAAGGGACGTTTAAGCGCGGGGATATACTCGGGCTTGTTGCGTTCGGCGGCGGGCTTACTTCCGGCGCGTGCGTGATACGCTGGGGCTGACCCGCGGTATCTTTTGCAAAGGGGAGAAAATTTATGATAAAAACCCCCGTATGTGATTTGCTGGGCATAGAGTATCCGATTTTCCAAGGCGGCATGGCATGGGTTTCGGATGCTTCCCTTGCTTCCGCCGTATCAAACGCCGGAGGCCTCGGCATTATTGCGGGAATGAACTCCAACGCGGAGCAGCTTAAGGCTGAGATAAAAAAATGCCGCCAAATGACAGATAAGCCCTTCGGCGTAAACGTAATGCTTATGAGCCCTTTTGTTGAAGAAGTGGCGCAGGCAGTCATAGACGAGCATGTGCCTGTAGTGGTAACGGGCGCCGGCAACCCTGGTAAGTATATGGGGGCATGGATAAACGCCGGCATAAAGGTAGTCCCCGTTGTCGCCTCGGCATCTTTTGCGCGCCTTGTTGAAAAGCGCGGCGCTTCGGCCGTGGTAGCTGAAGGCGCGGAAAGCGGCGGCCACATAGGCCAGCTGCACACTATGGCGCTTGTGCCGCAGGTGTGCGACGCGGTTAAGGTGCCGGTGCTTGCCGCCGGAGGCATAGCCGACGGGCGCGGCGCGGCGGCGGCCTTTATGCTCGGCGCTGCAGGCGTGCAGGTAGGCACAAGGTTCCTTGTTGCCAAAGAGTGTACCATAAGCAGCGTTTATAAAGAAAAAGTCATAAAAGCAAAAGACATAGACACCATAGTCACCGGCAACAGGCTCGGGCATCCGGTGCGCCAGCTTAAAACGCCGTTTTCACGCCTGTACTCCGGTAAGGAATATACGGACATACCGCCCGATGAACTTGAAAAGATGGGCGCCGGCGCATTGCGCAGGGCCGCACGTGAAGGCGACGAAAAGAACGGGTGCTTCCTTGCGGGCGAGTGTGCCGGACTTGTGAAAAAGGAACAGCCAGCGGCTGAAATAATAACAGATATATTCGGCGAAGCCGAAAAACTGCTCAGAGGTGCTTGCAAATGGGTAAAGTAGCTTTCCTTTTCAGCGGGCAGGGCGCGCAGCACACAGGCATGGGCGAAGAACTGTATAAAATTTCTCCGGCCGCGCGTAAAGTGTTTGACCTTGCGGATGAGATACGC
>DHNP01000015.1 GCA_002409585.1 Ruminococcaceae bacterium UBA5413
GCGTTTTGTCTTCAGGCTGCAATATTTAAAAGTAAATATTTAATGTATTTATTTTTGATAAGCAAGTAAGGACGTATTTTTTCTCAAATTACGTCCTTATTTTTTGCTTAACTATTTAGTAAAATTACATACATAAAATGACGTTTGAATATTTTTTTTATTAGTAAAAGCTATATAATTTTGTCTGTAGGAGGAAGCAAAATGTCTGACCTTAAGAGGCTGAAAAAAATTGAAAAAGCGCATATTGGTTTTTACAGCATTGGGTTGGAAGCTTATTGGCAGCAATTTGATGGTTTATATGATTGCTTAATCTCATACAATAAATTTATTTGCGAGCATCTTTGCCAATATGGTGAAGTGTATGATTTTGGTATGGTAGATACACCTTTAAAAGCTAAAAGTGCCGGGGAATATTTCTTGAAAAATAATGTAGATATTATTTTTTGCCATTCGGCTACTTATTGTACCAGCGCATGTGTCCTGCCGGTTCACCAAATTGACATGGCACCTGTTATTATTCTTAATTTGCAGCCTGCGGCAGAGATGGCCTATGACAAGACTTCAACTGCACAATGGCTTGCGCAGTGCGTGGGATGCCCGGTTCCGGAAATATCCAATGCGTTTGAACGTGCGGGAATCCAATTTTACGTTGTCAGCGGTTTATTAGGGCTTTCAGAAACGCCCAGCTTTTCCGCTTCAGACGAAATAACTGTCGGCAGACCGGAAGCGGTTAAAGCGTGGAGTGAGATAGAGCAATGGTGTAAGGCGGCAACTGTAAAACGTAATCTTCGTTATTCCAGGTTTGGCTTTTTAGGCGGATATTACAGTGGAATGTTGGATATGTACAGCGATCTTACCATGATTCAGGCTCAAACAGGAATCCACGTCGAAGTTTTGGAAATGTGCGATTTGGAAAAGTATTTATCACAGATAAGCAGTTCGGATGTTAGACATAAACGGGCACAGATTGAAGAGTTCTTTGAAATTTCAGGCGATTCACCATCCGACCCGATTGCATGCAAACCAACAAAGGAGCAAATTGAGTGGTCATGCAAGGTGGCGTGTGCTCAGGAAAAGATGGTAGTTGACCACGGTTTAGACGGCCTTGCTTATTATTATCACGGAAATAATGGCGGGTATTACGAAAAGATTCAAAGCGGATTTATTGTAGGATATTCGCTTTTGACTGCCGCGGGAATTCCTTGTGCGGGTGAAGGCGATATAAAAACGGCGGTTGCCATGAAGATTTGCGATATCTTGGGGAAAGGAGGGAGTTTTTCCGAAATTGTGGCGGCGGATTTTAACCGCAATACGATTATTTTAGGCCATGACGGACCTTTCCATCTAGCTGTTTCGAAAGGCAAGCCCGTGCTGAGGAATATGGGTATTTACCATGGGAAAAAGGGGAGTGGAGTTTCAGTTGAAACAAAGGTGGTTACCGGTGATGTAACTACCGTTGGTGTTACGCAAACAAGAAACGGAAATTTAAAACTTATTATCAGCGAGGGGGTTTCTACTGACGATCCGATTTTAATGAATGGCAATACTTCGACTCACATTCATTTTCAGTTAGACCCAGCTGAATATATGAATCGTTGGTTTGCCCAATCGCCGACGCATCATTGTTCTCTTTCTGTTGGGAAAAACGCAGATTTGTTCCAAAAAGTGGGGAAATTACTGGGTATTGAGTCGGTTGTTATATAAAAACAATGCTATTTTCTATTTTGAAAGAAGAGATAAAAAATGAGTAAACGTTTTGCCTGGACATGGACGGTAAAAAAAGAATGTGTTGAAGATTATGTAAAAATGCACCTTAATCCGTGGAAGGATATGCTGGAGGAACATAAAAAAGCGGGAATAAAAAACTACTCCATATTTCAGAACGGCAACCAGTTTTTTTATGTTTTCGAATGTGAGGACGAAGCAGCGGCCGACAATGCTTTTGCGTATATGAACAAGAGCGAAGCGTGCCAGCGCTGGAATGCCATCACGTCAAAAATGGTGGAAGGGTCTTTCAACTTTGATAAACCTGCGCCTGTTAAGTACATGAGGGAAGTTTTTTATCTAAAATAAAAATCAAGAGGTGTGATTATGTCGGGATACATTTTGGAGTTAAAAGGGGTAAGCAAATATTTTCCCGGTGTCAAAGCGCTTGATAACGTACATTTTCAGCTGAAACCGGGCGAAATCCATGCGCTGATGGGTGAGAACGGAGCGGGAAAGTCGACTTTTATAAAAGTAATAACGGGCGTGCATATACCTGAAGAAGGGGAAATTTATTTTAACGGCGAAAAAGTGTCGTTTAAAAATACACGCGAGGCACAGGCGCTTGGCATAGCGGCCATCTACCAGAACAGCACCGCTTACCCGGACCTGACTGTGGCCGAAAATATTTTTATAGGACATGAAAAAATAAGCCCTAAAAGTAAAAAAATTCTTTGGAATGAAATTTACGAAGAAGCGCAGAAGCTTTTAGATAAACTGAACGCGAAATTTGACTCAAAAGCGGTTATTAACACATTATCAGTCGCACAGCAGCAGATTGTTGAAATCGCGAAGGCGCTCTCAATGAACGCCAAGGTCGTAATCATGGATGAGCCTACGGCGGCGCTCAGCAACCGGGAATGTGAGGAACTGTATAAGATAACGCTTAAGTTAAAAGAAAGCGGCGTAGCCGTAATTTTCATATCGCACCGTATGGAAGATATTTACCGCCTTGCAGACAGGGTAACGGTCATGAGGGACGGCAAGTACATAGGGACTTGGGATATGGATAAAATGTCGAAGGACCAGCTGGTGGAGGCCATGGTCGGGCGTAAGATTGAGCAGCTGTTCCCTAAGCAGGAAGTTCCCATAACGGACGAGGTACTCAGGGTTGAAAATTTGTCGCAGACTGGACGTTTTCAGGACGTTTCGTTCAGCGTGCATAAGGGCGAGATAGTTGCGCTGACTGGCCTTGTGGGCGCGGGCAGGTCCGAAGTCGTAGAGTCTGTCTTTGGGGTAACGCATCCTGACTCAGGCAAAATATTTTTGGACGGAAAAGAGTTTACATCCGAAAGCCCTTCAAAGTCCATTGAAGCCGGCATAGGCCTTCTGCCTGAGGACAGGCAAAAGGAGGGACTGGTCCTTGCATGGGAAATTTCTAAAAACATTACTATGTCAAACATGGGCAAGTACCGGAGCCGCGGGTTCTATGACGTAAAGAAAGAAAACAAGGAAGCGCAGGAGCTGTGCGAAAAACTGTCGATCAAAACGCCGAGCGTATTTAACCTGGCGTCCTCATTGTCCGGAGGGAACCAGCAGAAGGTGGTCGTGGCCAAGCTTATGACTTCCAACATGAAAGTCATTATAATGGACGAACCGACAAAGGGTGTCGATATCGGAGCCAAAACCGCTATTTATGAAATTATGGGAAGCCTTGCGGCACGCGGGTACGGCATAATTATGATATCTTCTGAAATGCCGGAGGTACTTGGCATGAGCGATACTATTGTCGTTATGAAAGACGGACGCGTTACGGCGACAATGGACACAAAGTCAGCAAACCAGGAGAGTATTTTAAAAGCTTCGATGTTTTCTTGATTTATTTTATAAGGATTAAAGGTGACGTATGTTGAACAGTAAGCCCGAAAAGAAATCATGGAATATTAATTCCTTCAGGCAGTTAGGCTTGCTTGGATTTATCATTATCATATGCATAATTATTCAGGCAAGGAATTCAGAGTTTTTATCTGTAAAAAATATTTTTGATTTATTGTGTGACGATTCTATTTTAGGCGTTTTAGCGGTTGGCATGATGTCTGTTATCCTTACGGGCGGCATTGACTTATCGATTGGCTCTACCATAGCCCTGTCGGGGATGATTACGGCTATTTCGGTTGCGAGGATACCGTCACTTAACCCGCTGGTAGCTGTTTTGATCGGCTGCGCAGTAGGCTTTGCGGCAGGCGTCGTAAACGGGTTTTTGATTGCCAAATGCAATATCCCGCCTTTTATAGCAACACTCGGTACGATGGATATTTTCAGGGGCCTTACGTATGCGATAAGCGGCGGCAAATGGATTAGCGCATACCAAATGCCAGACAGCTTCAAGTCTATAGGCACGGCAAAAGTATGCGGCATCAGCGTTCTTATTATTATAGCGGCGGTAATTCTCGCCATAGCTTATTATTTCTTTAATTATACGCGTACGGGACGTAAAATTTACGCTGTAGGCTCGAACAGGGAGTCGGCAAGGATTACGGGCATTGACACGGTAAAGATAGTCTGGCTCGTTTACATTATTATGGGTGTGCTTGCCGGACTGGCCGGCGTGCTTTGGGTCAGCAAATATGCCTCTGCGCAGGGCGACACGGCTTCAGGTGAGGAAATGTTCGCTATAGCAGCCTGCGTTTTGGGCGGAATATGCATAACAGGCGGCAGCGGCAAAATATCCGGCCTTATCTTAGGTACGTTATTTATAGGGATTTTAAACAATGCGCTTCCGATGATACATGTTTCGACATTTTGGCAGAACTTTATTGAAGGTATGATTATCCTTTTTGCTGTTCTTATGGGTATCTATGTTAAACGCCAAAATGAGAAAGCGGCACTTAAAAGGAGGAAAATTTAAACTATGGAAAAAGAGCATATTATTGCAGAGAAAAATTTTAATGCACGTACCTTTTTCCTCCGCTGGGAGTGGTTCTTGGTGCTGCTGTTCATTATTGTGAATATTTTCAACACGTGCATTTCGCCTTATTACCTGCAGATAGGGACGTTGTCGGATGCCCCTATGAGCTTTTTGGACAAGTCGTTTATGGTTTTGCCAATGGCGCTTATACTTCTGCTCGGCATGATAGACATTTCAGTCGCTTCCATCGTAGCGCTGTCTTCCGTCATCATGGGAGTTGCTTTTAAAGCTGGGCTGCCTATGGGGTGGGCTATCGTGCTGTGCCTCGCGGTAGGTACGGTATGCGGCATGATTAACGGGTTTATACTTGCAAGGTTCAACGAGCAGATACTTCCGTCAATGATAATCACGTTTGCTACGCAGGTAATTTACCGCGGCATCGCCCTGATAATACTGGAAGACCAGTCAGTCGGCAACTTCCCGTCATGGTTTAATTATCTGGCGTGGGGATATGTAGGACCTGTCCCGTTTATTTTGGTAGTCTTTATTATTTTTGCCGTTTTGTTTACCGTCCTGCTGCATAAGACATCGTTCGGGCGGCAGCTTTACGGCATGGGAAATAACTTGAAAGCATGTGAGTACTCGGGTATAAAGACGAGGCGCAACAAAGTCGTTATATACACTATGATGGGTTTCATGGCAAGCGTCTGCGCTTTGTTCCTGACTTCAAAGATGGGCAGCACAAGGCCGAACGTTGCAAGCGGCTACGAGCTTGAGGTCATAGCGATGGCTGCTTTAGGCGGCTTCAGCACGTCCGGCGGAAAAGGCAATATGATAGGAGCCATTATCGCAACGTTTATACTCGGATTTTTAAGGTATGGTTTAGGGCTGATAAATGTTTCATCCCAGGTCATCCTGATTATTATCGGCGTTTTGCTTATCGGCTCTGTCCTTGCATCTAATATCAGCCCAAAGGAAAAGCATAAGAAGCCGTCCGCGGATGCAGATAATTAAATTGGTGTGAAATCATTATGATTTTACAATATTTATTTTGCCACAAAAAATTACTGAAAGGGAGAGTTATTAATGAAAAAGAGAAGATTGCTGGCATGTACGCTTAGCTGCCTAATGGCTGCGGGAGTTTTGCTGACCGGCTGCAGCAGCAGCTCGGACACGACGGGAGGGCAGGCCTCATCTGCCGGAGACAGCACCGCCTCAGCCGCTTCGGATACGGCATCGGCGTCCGGTTCTCAAGGCAAAAAATACGCGATTGTCGTCAAAAGCACGGGCAACCCGTACAATGAGAAAGAAATTGATGGATTTAAAACTGTTGTTGCGAAACTTGGCGCGGAAGCAATCTGCAAATCGCCCGAACAGCCTACGGCAGAAGCGCAGATTTCCATGATTAACGAGCTTATTGCCCAACAAGTAGACGGCATTGCCGTAGCGGCCAACGATGTGGATGCTTTGCAGCCTGTTCTGACTAAGGCAATGGCAAAGGGAATTCATGTAATTTCATTTGACTCAACTGTAAACAAAGACAGCCGTGAGACGCATGTCAACCAGGCTGACCCTGCTGCTATTGGGAAAAAATTGGTGGAAGCTGTTTACGATATGACCGGCGGCAGCGGAGAGTTCGCTATACTGTCGGCAACAAGCCAGGCAGCAAACCAAAACGCTTGGATTGCCCAAATGCAGGAAGTGCTCAAAGACAGCAAATATGCAAACCTTAAGTTAGACAAAATCGCTTATGGCGATGACCTCAGGGACAAATCGACGACTGAAACCGAAGGCCTCTTAAAGTCTTATCCAAACCTGAAGTGCATTGTTTCGCCTACAACCGTCGGTATAGCCGCGGCATCCAAAGTGCTTGTTGACCAGGGATATTCGGAAAAGATCAAGATAACGGGCCTTGGGCTTCCTTCGGAAATGGCTTCATACATAGAAAACGGCGTGTGCCCTTATATGTACTTATGGAATCCTTCTGATGTGGGATCTTTAGCTGCATATACATTGGATGCCATTGTGCAAGGCAAGATAAAAGGCACGGAAGGCGAAAGCTTTACGGCAGGAGATATGGGCGAGAAGAAAGTCACAAAAGCTTCCGACGGCGGCACGGAGGTTTTGCTTGGAGATCCGTTTGAGTTCAATAAAGAAAATATTGAAACATGGAAATCTGTTTATTAACAGGTGAACCTAAGCGCTGCTTAAGTCTGTAGGCAGGAGTTATAGTTAAGCAAATTTTTGAAGCAAGCCCATGTTTTCTCAGCTTTTTCGGTATGATAAAATACGGCTTGCTTCCCTAATCAATATATGTCATATGTCAGGCGCACCGTACATGAAAAAAGGACGGATAAATTATTTTGCCGGTACGGTAGAAAAACGGTTAAACAAAGCGGACGGTTCATGCGGGCAGTCGCTAAAGGAAATAAAAACACTCAGCCATGTATTTCGTTTAAACAGCATCATATAAGGCGGAAAGAATCATGAATCAGCTACTTATGCAGAGGCTTACCAGAATTACTGATGAGGAGCGCAGGCTGTTAGACGGACAAAATTCCGTAGATAAAGGTATTTATACGGATGCAAAAGACTTTGTGGTTGACAGCCGGAAAATGCTTGCCACAGGGAAATTAATAGACATACGCCCAAACACGAGGTTTGTACATTTCCCAAATCATAGGCACAACTATGTCGAAGTAATTTATATGTGCTCTGGCCAAACTACCCATATTATAAATTCGTCGGTTAAAATCGTTTTAAAAGAGGGAGACCTGCTGTTCTTCAACCAGCACACCTACCATGAAATTTTACCTGCATCGCAGCGTGACGTCGGCATCAACTTTATTGTGCTTCCGGAGTTCTTTGACGTATCGTTCCAAATGATTGAAAAAGACAGCGTCATAGGCCAGTTTTTAGTCAGCACTTTGTGCCAGGAAGAAAACGAGGGCCGGTACCTGTACTTTGAAGTGTCGGATGTACCCCAGGTGCAGAACCTTGTCGAGAACCTTATAATGTCCATAATGGACTACGGCGACGACCAGATAAGCAGGTACACCATGGGGCTGCTTTTCATGCAGCTGCTCAAACGTGCGGATCTGATTAATAACGGCAACATTGACCAGTATGATAACAGATTAGTGTTCACCATACTTCAGTATATAGAAGATTATTATAAGGAAGCTAACTTTACCGCCCTGGCCTGCTACCTGCACCAGACGGTTTATAAGCTGAGCAAGCTTCTTAAAAGCGCGACCGGCAGTACTTTTAAAGACCTGCTTAAGCAGAAACGGATGCATAAGTCCATACAACTGTTATGCGATACGGATTTATCTGTATCAAATATAATTAATGCCGTAGGCTATGAAAACACAAGCTATTTTTACAGAGTATTTGAAGAAGAGTACGGAGTGAGCCCTAAGGAATACAGAAAAAACTTCAAACGCAAGTGAGGACGCAGTTTTCATCAAACAGCGTCCTTACTTTTTAATCACGGTTTTACTACAATAATTATAAGTATAGCTATTTATGATGTCTAAAATGGAGTGATGTTATGAAACAATATTACCTTGCGGTCGATATAGGGGCTTCAAGCGGCAGGCACATTATCGGCAGTGTTAAAAACGGCAGGATAATATTAGAGGAAATTTACCGGTTTAAAAATTATCTTGTAAAAAAAGACGGCCATCTCTGCTGGGACATAGACCGCCTTTTTAAGGAAATTATAACAGGAATGCGCCGCTGCGCCGAAATCGGCAGGATCCCGTCGTGCATGGGAATTGACACATGGGGAGTAGACTTTGTACTTTTAGATAAAAACAGCCGGATAATCGGCGACACTGTTTCTTACCGTGACTCACGCACTAACGGTATTGCGCAGGAAGTGGAACGGCTTATCCCGCAGAAAGAACTGTACAAAAAGACCGGTATCCAGGCGCAGTGCTTTAATACGATTAACCAGCTTTATGCCGTTAAATCCGAACACCCCGAGCAGATAAACCAGGCTGAACATTTCCTTATGATACCTGAATATTTGAACTATTTGCTTACGGGAAACAAAAAAAATGAGTATACTAATTCAACTACTACGCAGCTTGTAAATGCAAAAACAAAAACGTGGGACCCGGACCTTATCAGCCTGCTCGGCATTAAACCTTCGGCTTTCGGGGAAATTCACCTGCCGGGAACATTTGTGGGCAATTTAACAAAGGATATACAAACGCGCGTCGGGTTTAACTGCGAGGTTGTCCTTCCGGCTACGCATGACACCGGCTCTGCCGTGATGGCTGTTCCCGCGGAAGAAGGTGAGGACTGCATTTATTTAAGTTCGGGGACATGGTCGCTTATAGGCACAGAGCGGGTTAATGCCGACTGCAGTGAAAAAAGCCGCCTCTATAATTTTACCAATGAGGGCGGGTACGGCTACAGGTTCCGCCATTTGAAAAATATAATGGGGCTTTGGATTATTCAGACGGCGCGTAAAGAAATAGCTTCAGGCAGCAGCTTTGACGGGATTTGTGCGATGGCAAAGGCATGCGGTGACTTTCCGTCAAGAGTAGACGTAAACGACGCGTCATTTTTATCGCCTGACAACATGACTGCGGCGGTTAAAAATTATTGCGGTGAAAACGGCCTTAGGGTCCCTGAAACGGCGGGGGAAGTATTCTCATGCATTTACCACAGCCTTGCGCAAAGCTATAAATCGGCTGCCGCGGAAATTGAGGAGGTCACTGGAAAGAGTTATCCGGTTATACGTATTGTCGGCGGGGGAGTAAAGGATGCTTACCTTAATGCCATCACCGCGGAATATACCGGAAAAACCATTTTAGCGGGCCCGGTGGAGGCTACGGCAATAGGTAACCTTATGGCACAGATGTTAAAAGATAATGTGTTCAATGACTTAACGCAGGCACGTATGGCAGTTGCCAATTCATTTGAAATTAAAAAATATATATAAAATGGGGTGCTTATAATGGTCAAAGAAAGATACTTGCAGGCAAAAAAAATATATGCCGATATCGGGGTTGACACTGACGAGGCAATTAAAAGGCTTGAAAAGGTTAAGATTTCGATACACTGTTGGCAGGGCGACGATATAGGCGGCTTCGAAGGCTTCGGAGGTGCCTCCGGGGGGATAGCCGTTACCGGCAACTACCGCGGAAAGGCGCGTACCCCTGAAGAGCTTATGGCGGATATTGATGAAGTCTTAAAGCTGGTTCCGGGCAAACATAAAATTAATTTACATTCCATATATGCCGTAACAAACGGCGAAAAAGTGGAAAGAAATAAATTAAAACCGGAACATTTTAAAAAGTGGGTGGAGTTCGCCAAGGAGCGCGGCCTCGGTTTAGACTTTAACCCGACTCTCTTTTCACACCCGATGGTTGTGGACGGGCTGACCCTGTCGCATCCAGACAAAAAGGTAAGGGATTTTTGGATTGAGCACTGCAAGTGCTGCCGTAAAATCGCAGAGTACTTCGGCCGGGAGTTAGGCCAGCCGTCGCTCTGCAATATATGGATTCCTGACGGATATAAAAACATACCGGCCGACAGGCTTGGCCCGCGCCGCAGGTTAAAAGAATCGCTTGACGAAATCTTTTCACAGCCGGTAGACAAAAGATATGTAACAGACAGCGTGGAATCTAAATTTTTCGGAATGGGTGTGGAGTCTTACACCGTCGGTTCACACGAATTTTATATGAATTATGCCGCAAAAAATAATCTGATGTATCTGCTTGACATGGGCCACTTTCACCCGTCGGAAACAGTTTCAGATAAAATCTCGTCAATGCTTTTGTTTTCAGACAAGCTGGCTCTCCATGTGACCCACCCCGTGCATTGGGACAGCGACCATGTAGTGCTGTTCGACGATGAATTAAAAGAACTGTCAAAAGAAATCGTATGCTGCGGCGCTCTTGACCGCGTAATAATCGGTCTGGACTTTTTTGACGCGAGTATAAACCGTATTGCCGCGTGGGTAATAGGCACAAGAAATATGCAGAAGGCATTACTTTACGCTTTGCTTATGCCAAACGATAAATTAAAGCAAATGCAGGATGAAGCGAACTTCGGCGATTTAATGGCCGCGAACGAAGAACTTAAGAGTTACCCGTTTTCAGATGTTTGGGACTATTTCTGCGAGTCCAACAACGTGCCAATCAGGGGCGGCTGGTTAGGCGAGGTAAAGCAATACGAAAAAGACGTTTTGTCAAAGAGATAACATATATAAGTAGGCGTATTTAAAATTTATTATATGATAGCTTCACATAAGTTACATAAAAGACTTAAAAACCAACGTGATATTTTTACGTCTTAATAAAAAATACGTATCATTAAAATACATGTAAGGCGAATCTGTTCAGGAGGTTTTCTAAAAAATGAAGGCTAAAAAAATAGGAACGAAAATTATTTTCGCGTCCCTGGGCTGTATTTTAGTTTCTGCCGTCATTTCACTTGTTGTAATGAACGCGGGCAGCAGCAGCATGGTTAATGAAATAATGCAGGATGATACGGAAACCTCCATGAACGCTTTAAAAAGTGAAGTAGCCGGTTTGAAAACAAATTCTTTAAAATTCGCAAAAAATTTTTCAAATGATGAAAGTATTAAAAAAGCCGTGGAAACAAAGGACAGGCTCGCAATTTTAAACGCGATTTATTATGCTAAAAGCGACTTGATGTCCGATACCGAGTTTATAACGGTAACAGACGAAAAGGGAACGGTTCTTGTCAGGACGAACAGCGACAAATACGGCGACTCAGCAGCAGGGAAGGAAAGCGTTAAGCAAGCGCTCAAAGGGACGTCCGCGCCGCAGATTGAGGCGGAGGACGGCATAAAACTCGCGGTTGTTTCAGCGTTTCCGGTTAAAAACGAAAGCGGCAAAATCACCGGCGTCATTTCTACAGGGTATAAACTTGACAGCACGGACTTTGCAGATAACCTTAAGGCAATGACAGGCATGCAGTACTCGGTATTTTTAAACAACAGGCAGATAGTAACGACAATCGTTAAAGACAACCGGCGCCTGTCCGGCAGTACGCTTGGCGGTGCTGCCGCCGAAGCTGTCTTAAAAGGGAAAAAGGCTTATTCAAGTGAAGAATGGATTGCAAATGACTGCTACTACACTATGTATGATCCTATATTGGATTCCAAGGGAAATGCCTTAGGAGCTTTTTTTACAGGAAAACCGATTAATGCAATATTAAGCCTAAAGCGTGAAGTAACCCTTATTACGGCTCTGGTAGTACTTTTTATTGCCTTAATCTGCATTTTCATTTTTTACCGTTTTTCTAAAACCGTTATAAGCGGCCCTGTGGAAAAAATGTCCGAATTTGCGCAAAAGCTCGCTCGCGGGGACTTAAACGCAGAGTCCGCCGAAGCGCGCTCCAACGACGAGATTGGCCGTCTTACGGCATCGCTCAAGTCAATGCAAAACAAACTGCGGATCTATATAAATGATATTTCATCACACCTTACGGCAATGTCGGGCGGTGATATGACGTCTGACATAGATATTGAGTACATAGGGGATTTTGCGCCTATCAAATCCGCGCTTATAAAAATATCATCGTCGCTAAACAGCACTATGCTTAAAATAAATATGGCTGCCGGGCAGGTAAACAGCAGCGCCGTAAGCGTATCTTCGGGCGCGCAGGAATTAGCGCAGGGCGCCGCTGAACAGGCCGATGCCGTTGAGCGGCTGTCCGCGCAGGTTAAGGACGTTTCACAAAAGGCCGACACTAACCGTGAAAACGTCAGAGTAATGGCCGGCACTATGAAAAAAGCCATGGCTGATGTTGATGTTTCACATAAAAAAGTAAGTGACCTTCGTTTTACTATGGACGAAATAAGTGAATCGTCAAACCAAATAAGGGAAATCATTAAAACAATAGACGACATTGCTTTTCAAACAAATATCTTGGCACTTAATGCCGCCGTTGAGGCGGCAAGGGCCGGTGAAGCGGGCAAAGGCTTTGCGGTAGTAGCGGATGAAGTAAGAAATCTTGCCGGTAAAACCGCAGCGGCGGCAAAAAGGACGGCGGGCCTGATACAGGCGTCTTTGGAAAAGGTAAATAAAGTCCTTGTGCTTTCTGATGAAACTGCCGAAACTTCGGACGCAGTTTATAATGAACTAAATGATATAGGCAAAAACATAGGCTCCATTGACAAGGACTCAACGGCGCAGGCAGCCGCTATCTCAAATATAACGCGTGGAGTGGAGCGGATTTTCGCTGTAGTGCAGTCTAACTCCTCAGCGGCTGAAGAAAGTGCTGCTGCAAGCGAAGAACTGTCAGGCCAGGCGGGTATTTTGAAGGATGCTGCGTGCGGGTTTAAGCTGAGGGACTCCGGTGCGGACTAAAGTTAACCTTGGTATATGGCCGTCCTTTTATATCTGCCGCATATATTTTATATAATGTGCTAAGGGGATGGCTTGCCGCTTCATTTTATATGTTATGGTAAGGACGCTGCGCTTATCCTATAAACTGCTGTGTCCAAATAAGTGAACCGCCGGAATTTTTAGCTATGCCTACGCCTATCTGGGTGTATGAGGAGCTAAGGATATTGGCCTTGTGCCCGGAAGAGTTCATCCATGCCTGCATTACATCAGAGGGCGTCTGCTGGCCTTCGGCAATGTTTTCGCCTGCCGCGCTGTAACTAATGCCGAACTGTTTCATCATATCGAACGGGGAACCGTATGTTGGTGAAGTATGGCTGAAATAATTAAGATTGGCCATATCCTCTGACTTCAGTGTAGCGGTTTTTGTAAGCTGGCTGTTTTTTGTAAGCGCTTTAAGCCCGCGCGATGTGCGTTCTTTGTTTACGAGGCTTATGACTTCATCCTGGTAAGCTGAAAAAGACGTGCCCGCCGCGGCTGAAGATGAGGCCGATGACGATGAGCCTGAGGCCGAACCGCTGCTTGAAGTCGTTTTGCCTGTGGACGTACCGGTACCGCAGGAACCGTTTTTAATGCACTGCAAAAGGCTGTTCAGGCTGCTTTGGTCACACGTGCTGCCGCTGCAGCCGGACAAAGCCTGCAGGCATTCTAATGAAGCATTCGTGCAGTCTGAGTTTTTGCAGGCCGAGGTACCGCTGGAGCATGATGAGCCGTTGCTGCATGACGTGCCTTTTACACATGAGTAACCGCTGCAGTTGCTTTTGCTGTTTGTGCAGGTTGAAGCAGCGCTTACGGCAGTACCCTTTACACAGGAGGAGGCGGCTGTACAGTTTGCCTTGGAAGTGACGGCCGATGCCCCTTTCACACAGGCGGAAGCCGTACCGCAGTTAGACTTTGACGCACTTTTTGATGTGCCTGATACGGTTTTTGCAGCTGAAGTTTTGCTGCAGGCGGACGTGCCGGAGCAAAGAGCGGCGTAAGTGCATGATGACTTTGACTGTGAGCATGACTGCGATGTTTTCTGGCCGCATGCGGCAATGCTGCTTTTGGCGTAGCTGCTTACGTACAGGCCGCTTCCTCCGCAAAGAAGGAGACTTAAAACAACAGCGATTATTTTTCTTTTCATACTAATATTCCTTTCAATACATTATTATATTACATATTTGTAATTTATTTATTGATTAGTTACAAAACTGTAATATTTACGTTCTTATTGTAACGCCCGATTTAACATTTTTCAATATAAAGATTATGGCAGGCAGACTGTTATGTTAAGCCATAAGTTCAATAATCTGCATGTTTTATTACATAACGTGTGAAAAAACATGCGCAAAAAGTGAAACCCGCCGTGTTGCTTAAGCTTCACGGCGGTTTTTTGTTTTTATGTATGTAACATACGGCATGTACCGGTACAGGCGTTTTTACTGGGCGCAGAGCGCATATTTTTTTACCGCCAAGGCCACGCCGTCATTTTCGTTTGTTTCGGTAATTATATCAGCGGCACGTTTCAGCTCAGGAGCGGCATTCCCCATCGCAACGGCAACTTTGGCAAAGCGGAACATATCAATATCGTTTTTTTCATCGCCAAAAACCATGACGTGGTCCTTTCCTATTTTAAGATAATCACAGAGATGCTTTAACCCGCTGCCTTTGTTGGCGGTTTCGGCATTTATCTCGACATCCATTTTATTGGCGGAAGTTATTGAGCATCCGCTTACCGTACTTACTTTTCGTATTATTTCTTCGCGCACGTCTTTTTCAGGAAGATATGGAATACAGATTTTTTCAACTCCTGTGCCGTTATTAGAAACAAAATCCCTTAAGCTGTCGACAAAAACCTGCTTTTCCACTCTGTAATAATAAAAGAGCTGTGACTTGTCGTAGCCGGGCAGACGCTCTATGGCGCCGCTTTCGGACTGGGAGTTCCCGTTGGCAAAGACTTCTGTTATCGTATTGTAACATGAAAGGATATCTAATAGCTGGAGGGCGGTTTTTGTACTAAGCAGATTAGAATATATTATAGAATTATTTTTAATATCGACAACTGAAGCCCCGTTTGACGTGACTGCATAATCTATACACTTTAAACCCGCTATGCGTTCCGGTATCATATGAAATGTCCGGCCTGTAGCAGGCACCACATATATACCTTTTTCAGCGGCGGACTCAAACGCCGCTACCGTTGTGTCTGACACCGTTTTATCTTCTTTAAGTGTTGTTCCGTCCAAGTCGGCGGCTATAAGTTTAATATTCAATTCTCACGCACTTCCTTTAAAGCAGTTTATGATTTTTGCTGCAGATAAAACAACAGAAGCCGCCGCATCTGCGGCAACAAATATGGATGTAACGCATTATTATGAATATTATGATAACATTATTGTACGCATTAATAAGCGCCCATAAGAATAATCTTGTGCCTGCGGTCACTGCAAAACGCCATACGGCTGCTAAAGGACGTTTTTATAAAGTCATATATTTTTAATATTGGGGTGCCTTTAAAAAGTGATTGACAGCAGCGGCATAAGATGGTACAGTTTAACTGTTGATTTTGCATGCTGCCGCAAGGCCGCACTAAAGTCAAGGTAAAGAAGGAGAAAAACTGCCGCCACGTTAGCGAACGCTAACTAATCGGAACGGCGTAAAGCTTTAAGCGGCTGTACCTGCGGCAGGTTTATGCCGGATAAAGGGGAATGTATAAATGTTTAGAAAATTTTTTCAGAACGCAAAGGAACCGAAAGGATTTCGCGGCCGTTCCATGCTCCGTAAAATGAACATAGGACATACGCCGCTGTCAAAGTGGGCATTGTCGCAGATAAACCCGCCAAAGGATGCCCATGTGCTGGATATAGGCTGCGGCGGAGGGGCAAATGTGGCCCGCCTGCTTAAACGCTGCCCGCAGGGCCTTGTGTATGGTATAGACTACTCTGCTGAAAGCGTTGCGTTCAGTAAAAAGAAAAACGCCGCCGAGCTTGGCAGACGATGCCAGGTCGTCCGCGGCGACGTGGGCGCGCTGCCGTATGCAAACGAAAGCTTTGACATAGTAACAGCGTTTGAAACGGTTTATTTTTGGCCTGACCTGGGAAAGGCATTTCAGGAAGTCCTTAGGGTTTTAAAGACTGGCGGGCAGTTTTTGCTTGTATGTGAGATGGACGATGTGACAAATACCACATGGACGGGGCTGATTAGCGGCATGACAATCTATGCCGGCGAAGACTTAAAGGAAAGGCTTGAGCGGGCTGGCTTTGCTTCTGTACGCCTGTTACGCGACAAGTCCGGCTGGATAGCTCTCGTGGCGGAAAAATGAAACAGGGAAATTTCAAATTATTAATCCCGGCGACGGCAGCTATGTTACTGACGGCGCTTGTGCCGTATTTCTTTAAATGGCGCATAGGGCGCCTGCCTGCAATTCATGTTTTGCGTTAAGCTTTCAGATAGGAATGGCACGTCATTTGAGTAAAAATTTTGTTTTATAACTTCATTATATAACTCATGCGGCCATTCCTGTTTTAGCTTTTTTCTCAACTGCCAAATACCTGCTGCAGTCCTAAACAGACCGTACAATTTTATACAGCTGCGCCCTTGACAATTACCAAAATACATGTCATAATATTAAACGTTGTTTTCATTGTCTTAGTTTGGTATGAAATTAGATAAAATGCAAATATGGGCTCGTAGCTCAGCTGGGAGAGTGCCGCGTTCGCAACGCGGAGGTCATGGATTGTTCATAAAACCACATCGGGCTCAGCACCATCAAAATAGCAACCTGTCTTATTAATAAAATTTCATATGGGCTCGTAGCTCAGCTGGGAGAGCGCCGCGTTCGCAACGCGGAGGTCGACGGTTCGATCCCGTTCGGGTCCACCACGAAAAGTCAGAAGCCATGCGGCTTTCTGGCTTTTTCTTTTTGTCCTGAACCTGATTCCTTTGGGGGATAACCGGACCTTTCGGGGTGAAATGCAATCGAAGCATTCGCAGGCCCATTCGAGTGTTTTCACGCGCTGAGCGGTGGCTGCTGATAGGTCAGAAGCTGCTCGATATTGACGTTGAAGTCGATTTTGATCCGATAGTCTTTCCAGACCCGTACTTGACGGATAAGCTGGGAAACGATCATCTTCTTCTCCGCCATATTACAGGTATCGAAAAGTTCCGACCAGGAAACCACCTTGCCGTACAGTTTGTGCATGTCAGTGGCTTTCTGTTGGATGCTGTCCAGTTCCTCCGCCCAGTGCGCCTCATCCTTTTGGGCTTCCTGCAACGTGCCTTCCGCTTTCTCGATCAGTTCATTAATAATCGTCGTGCTCAACTTGCTTTCTCCACGTATCACCTTCAGAACTTCGGACTGATAATCGGACAACTCTTTTTCCCTGCGGTTGCAGAGAACTTTCGCACGAGTGAGCTGTGCTTTGTAGTCGGCTTCCTGCTTCTGTATCTGGCTTTGGATCATATCATCTTCCGGTATTGTTTTAATCCTGTCGAACAGTTGATGGATAGCCTTTTCCACAATACCGTCCAGCGTCGTAACCCCGTATCCGGATTGCCCGTCGCAGAGTTGTGGGTGTCGGACTTTATAGTGACATTGATAGCGGAGCCTTATTTTCTTGATGAAGGTGCCGTCAGCGCGGTAGTAGTTCTTGCCGGATGTCGTTAAGACCAGTTTGGAGCCGCAATGTCCGCAGAAGACTTTTCCGGCCAGCAACGCGTTTCCCTTGCTGTTCAGGGGGACATCCGAGTGTTTCATTGTCCGTTGCTTCATGATTTCCTGTGCCCGCTGGAAAGTATCCTCGTCAATGATCTGCAATTTTTTGAAAATTTCGGACTGTGATTCTCCGCTGCGCAGGATGCCGAGGTAGGTTGGATTTTTCAGCATCTTGATGATGGTCGTGTTGGCAAAGTTGATGCCTTTCCGATTCATGATGCCCTGCTCAAGCAGATAACGGCTGATCCGCTGAGCCCCGAATCCTTCCTGCACGTATTTCCGAAAGATTTGCCGCACCACGGCGGCTTCGCCGTCATCTATTACGATTTCATACACCTCGTGGTTCTTATGATTGATGCGGCCCTGTTTCTCAAGACGATAACCGTAGGGCGGAGTACCGCCACGATAACGCCCTTCCTGAACAATCTGCGCGAGGCGGGTTTTCGTGCGGATTGAAGTCTTGATGCTTTCGCCGGAAGCCTGCCAGTAACGAATGTAATTCGTCAGCTTGTCCACATGCGTATCAAAGCGTTGCTGGCCTTCTTTGGCGCTCCAGACTTCAATCCCGTTCCTGACAAACCATTCTACGACAAAAGGCGTTTCGTCCTCGCGGCGGCCCAGCCGGTCGAACATGAAAACCAGAAGAATATCGAACTTTTTCAGAGCAGCCGCCTGCTGGATTTCCCGGATGGCATCCCGGTCCTTTGCCGAGACCTTAAACCCGGATACGCCTTTCTCGCTGAATTCTTTGGTGATTTCCCATCCCTGACCGGCGGCAAAATCCCGGCAGTATTCTTTCTGCATCGGGATGTCGTCTTTCTCCACCTGACCTTTTGTGGAGACGCGGTATAAGCAGTAAACTCTCTTCTTTTCCGACATAGCGGTACTTCCTTTCTGGTATCCGGAGAGATTTCTGCCATTTGTGCATTTTCAGTTTTCAAGGTGCAGGTTCATGGCTTTATTGTCTCACATCGGATACCGGATTGTCCAGTTTGCGGCGGTTAGCCCATCAAAGAATTCAGATAGGCGCTTTTTAGAGTATTTCGGATATTTTGAAGTGAGGAATTATCCGTACTTTTCGGAAAATTCATCGTGACATGGAACCCGTCAATCACAGTTTCTATTTTCTTCTCGCCAAACGATAAGGGATACATCGTCGATTGGACCTTTGAATAAGCGCGATCCGCAGCAGACATGATGACCACCTCCTAATCCATAAATTTATGACCGGCGTTACAGGAATAGGCTGGCTCCACAAAACAGAGCCAGCCCATGATTTCTAATGCCGATAATCTGCCGTATTTGCCACGCACCCCCGGCAGGGGAATATTTCAGGCTGCGACCGGCTCCGTCGCATCATAACTCCGCAATACCGTTCCTTTGCCAGAGGCCGCGCATACCGCAGGGTTCCCCCTCAAGTCCGTGGGAGGCCGTGTGGAAGTATCATTGATTCCCGCGTGTGGTCATTGCGCCCGGCTTGCCAAAGCCGAGTTGGAGAGTACGTAGATCGCTCTTGCCTCTGTGGTCATCATCGCGTCGCCTCTCCTGTCGCTTACCGCTTCTCGCGGTTACGCAGGGAATGTACCTGAAATACCGTATATTCAATTTTCAAGGTGCAAATTTATGGGGAAAATAATATTCCTCATAAACCATTACATTTTTAGGGGAAATGTAAAGCCTAATCGAGATTATTTTTTTCAAGATACAGCTTCAAACTGTTCAATCCCCGTGTAATGGATTGGCCGACGGTAATCCTGCTGACATGCTCTGCCTTGGCGATTGCGGATTTGCTTAACCCGAAAAAATAATGGGAATAAATGCGTTGTGCTTGCTTATCCGGCAACAAAGCAAGAGCGGAATAGAGTTGTTCCATTGTCACTTTACGCTCGTAGAGTTCGTCGGGAAGCATGTTCACAGACAAAATATCATGCTGAATTCCATCGTCTCGGTCGAGGGAATAATAGGCTTTATGCCGGTATGTTCTCATACGATAAGCAGCTTCGCTTCGAGCAAATTCCTTTAACATGGCAGCAACTTCGTCAGGAACGTCAATGAAGTTGTCGGACGTATAAAACGGATAGTAATCCCGAAGGTTGATTTTTTTCATTGTGATTCCTCCATTTTGATTTTTAATCTGGATAAACGAAAATCAAAATGAGGGAGGTGGAGACCGGCAGCTGGGACGTGAGGCTAATAGAAAAATGCCAAGTGGAAGATTCCACAAGGCACCTGGATACTCACAATTTTTATTATTGTAAACCACTACTACTTCCAAAAGGATAGAAGTATATATCGAAAAGTACAGATCCTTTTGACGCATTATCTCAGATTTCTGCAAAACGAAGAACGTTTATATCTACCTGTCATGCTAAGTCACATATCAGTGAATTATAATGGTTCGATTGTCAAG
>DHNP01000011.1 GCA_002409585.1 Ruminococcaceae bacterium UBA5413
TTCAACCCGGAAATAAATATCCGTGAAATAAGCGCCAACGGCAGCTACTTTGAAAACGGAAAGTTTATAGAGACCCCTCCTATGGCCGTAAAGCGTGTTTACGACCTGCCTGAAATAGGCAAAAGGGATATTTACCTGCTGCACCACGAAGAACTTGAGTCGCTCGCTAAAAATATAAAGGGTATAAAAAGGATACGCTTCTTTATGACATTTTCAAAAAGCTACCTCGACCACCTGCACGCGCTTGAAGACGCAGGCATGACGTCCATAGAACCTATAAACTACAACGGGCAGGAAATAGTGCCGCTGCAGTTTTTAAAAGCGGTGCTTCCCGACCCAGCTTCGCTCGGCCCAAAAACAAAGGGTAAAACAAACATAGGCTGCATTTTCCGCGGCGTTAAGGGCGGCAGGGAAAAATCTTATTACCTTTACAATATCTGCGACCATCAGGAGTGCTACCGTGAAGTCGGCTCGCAGGCCGTTGCTTACACCGCCGGCGTCCCCGCCATGATAGGAGCCATGATGGTGCTTACCGGCAAATGGAAAAAGCCCGGCGTCTTTAACGTAGAAGAGCTTGACCCGGACCCGTACATGGACGCCCTTAACAAAAACGGCCTTGCGTGGCACGAGAGCTTCTCACCAGACCTTATAGACTGAGGCGCAAAATGTATGATATAGATTTTTCCGTCCCGCCTACGCCGTGCTACGTTGTGGATGAGCATTTGCTTAAAGATAACCTTAAAATATTAAAATATGTCGAAGATGAAGCCGGCTGTAAGATACTTTTGGCACAGAAAGCCTTTTCCATGTTTTCATTATACCCTCTCATCGGCCGCTACCTTTGCGGCGCCGCCTCAAGCTCGCTCTTTGAGGCAAGGCTCGCGTATGAGGAAATGGGCAAAGAAGTGCACATATACTCACCGGCTTACAGGGAAGACGAATTTGACGGCATAACGCGGTACTGCGACCACATCGTTTTTAATTCTTTTGCGCAGTGGGAAAAATTCAAGCCCAAAATAGCCGGCAGCTCTGAAAAGATAAGCTGCGGCCTGCGCGTTAACCCTGAGTATTCCGAAATACAGACGGAAATTTACAACCCGTGCGCCGCCGGCTCGCGTCTCGGGATAACAGCCCGAAACTTCAGCGGCAACGGCATGGGCGGCATAGAAGGGCTGCACTTTCACACTATGTGCGAGCAGGGGGCCGATGTACTCGAAAGGACAGTACGCGTTTTCGACGATAAATTCGGAATGTACCTTAAAAATATGAAATGGGTGAACTTCGGCGGCGGCCAGCATATAACTAAAAAAGGCTACTGCCTGAAAAAGCTTATTAATTCCGTAAAATATATAAAAGAAAAGTACGGCGTTGACGTTTACCTAGAACCAGGCGAGGCCGTGGCGCTCAACACGGGTTTCCTCGTTTCAACCGTACTTGACATAACAGAAAACAGCGGCATAGAAACCGCCGTGCTCGACGCCTCGGCTGCGTGCCATATGCCCGACGTGCTGGAGATGCCCTACCGTCCTGAAATAATCGGAGCCGGCAAGCCGGGCGAATACGCCCACACTTACCGGCTCGGGGGGCCGACGTGCCTTGCCGGCGATATAATAGGCAGCTATTCGTTTAAGCATAAGCTTAACTCAGGTGACAGGCTTGTTTTCTGCGACATGGCCCACTATACCATGGTAAAAAACAATACCTTTAACGGCGAGAACCTGCCTGCGATAGTCCTGCACGGCAGCGGCGGTTTTCACGTTATACGCAAGTTCGGGTATGATGATTTCAAGACAAGGCTGTCATAAAAATAAAATAAACATGCAGCCCCCGTTCTCTGCGGGGGTTATTCTTTTTCTTTCATTTCCCTTATTTTATCATAAAATTCTTTTCCCGTGCCGCCGGTTTCATCTATAATCTGCCTTTGTGTTTCGTCCGGAAGCGATAAAAAGTAGCGGTACAGCCTTGAGCCTCCGTAAAGCATAAACAATGCGCCGGCAAAGAACCAGCTGTAATAGTTAAAATACATTTTTAAACACCTCCGTGTATATTCTGCTCTTTGGAGGCGTGTTTAAAAGGTGAAAAAATATGTATGTTTATGCCCATACAATTACATAATTTTTTTAAATTATTAACTTTTAACTGCCATGCGTACTTTTTGCCTTATTTTAAGCAAATGCTTACACAGTGGAATATAAAAAGCTTTCCGCGCCAGTAAAAGACGTCCTATGCCTTGCCGCCGTTGAGCCAGTACTTTCTGTCGAGGCTGCGGTACTGAACCGCCTCGGCTACGTGGCGCGTCTTTATGTTTTTGCTTTTGTCGAGGTCAGCGATGGTTCTGCAGACCTTAAGTATCCTGTCATACGCCCTTGCGGAAAGGCCCATTTTTTCGAACGCATTTTTCAGCAGTTCCCGCCCGTTTTCGTCAAGCCGGCAGTACTCGTGCAGCCTGTCCGGAGTTATGCGCGCGTTGCACGTTATGCCCGTGCCTTTGAAGCGCTCATTTTGTACCGCGCGCGCGGCGTTTACTCGTTTCCTTATTTCGGCGGAACTTTCAGCCTCTTCGTTTGAGTCAAGCTCGTCAAAACCGACCGGCGGCACCTCTATATGTAAGTCGAGCCTGTCTAAAAGCGGCCCCGAAACGCGCGACAGGTAACGCGACACCGCCTGCGGTGAACATGTGCACTTATGCGTTGGGTGGCCGAAGTACCCGCACGGGCACGGATTCATCGCCGCTACAAACATAACAGAGCACGGATATGAAACAGTGCCGCTCACACGCGATATGGTGACACTGCCGTTTTCTATGGGCTGGCGCAGGACCTCCATCGCCGAGCGTGAAAATTCCGGAAGCTCGTCCAAAAACAGCACGCCGTTGTGTGCAAGCGATATCTCTCCCGGGCGCGGCACGCTGCCGCCGCCTGAAAGCCCTGCCGCAGAGACCGTATGATGCGGCGACCTGAACGGCCTCTTACGTATAAGCGAAACACCTGGCGGCAAAACTCCGGCTATGGAATGTATTTTTGTTGTTTCTATAGTTTCTTCAAAAGTCATTTCCGGAAGTATCGACGGCAGGCGCTTTGCAAGCATGCTCTTGCCTGAGCCCGGCGGCCCTATAAGCATGACGTTGTGCCCTCCTGAGGCCGCTATTTCGAGAGCCCTTTTAGCCCCATACTGGCCGCGCACCTCAGAAAAATCCGGCATCGGGGCAGTATCGTCTTCACACGCAGCCTGGGGCTGCGCCGGCTGTATTTTTTCCCGACCGTCCAAATGGCGCAGGAGCTGCCCGACATTTTTGACAGGATAAACATCTATCCCGTCCACAACAGAGCCTTCGGCGGCATTGCCGTAAGGCAGAAAGAACCTTTCGAACCCCGCTTCTTTCGCGTTTATAACCATAGCGAGCACACCCCTTACGGGCCTAACTTCGCCTGTAAGCGAAAGTTCGCCTATGAACACGCTGCCGTCAAGCTCAGCGCCAAGCTGCCCGCTCGCCTTCATCACTGCCATAAAAAGCGGCAGGTCGTACACCGGCCCTTCTTTCCTTTTATCTGCCGGCGCAAGGTTCACGGTTATGCGCCCTAAAGGGAAGTCGAAGCCGCAGTTTTTCATCGCCGACCTTACGCGGTCACGCGACTCCTTAACGGCCGCGTCCGGAAGCCCGACTACCTCGAAGGACGGCAGCCCTGATGAGATGTCCGCCTCGACTTCAACTGTAAACGCTTCCATGCCGAAAAGCCCCATGCTGTAAAGATGCGATACCAATTATTTCCTCCTCCAATGTCTGCGCGGAAATGGTTTCAACAATTTTTGAAACATATTCCCAAGTATAAAAAACGCCGTTTCGCGAACAATTTTCAAGTGGAACGGTGGTGGAAACATGAAAAAGAACATGTGCATTTTTGCGTCAGGCGCAACAATATATCCGCTTATGGAAATCATCTGCCGGGGAAAAACCGACTTCTCAATGGCAATAGCCGGCGGCGTCTGCCTTTGCCTTATAAACAAAGTTTGCAACGGCAGAATGAAAAGCATGCATCTCGCTTTAAAATGCCTTGCAGGCTCTGCAATAATAACTTCTGTTGAATTCATTATAGGTATTTTGGTAAATAAAGTCTTAATGCTCGATGTCTGGGACTACTCTGATATGCCGCTTAATATCATGGGCCAAATATGCCCGAAATTTTCAGTAATATGGTTTCTGCTGACCATACCGGCCATGCAGCTCTGCACGCTTTACGACAAGCGCCCCCTTCCGGCGCTGAAACGTGACAATGGCAGGCGTTGACAAGGCCGTGTCATGAAAAGGAGTCCCTGTAGATTTTCTCAAGTTCCTCATACTGCGGCGACACTATCATGCTTATATAATTTCCGTACCTCTCGACACTGCACTTTTTAAGTACCGCGTACTCGGCGGGAAGGTAATCCTTCATTTCAATTTCCTTTTGCCCGTACCTGTTGTCAAGGTCTGTTTTTATCCTTTCAGCTGCTTCAGACCCGCCAGCTTCAACGAGTACGATTTCGTCGCCCTTTGTGCCGGTTGAGTCGATATACGCCGCAAACTGCTTTACGTCGTCAGGCTTTAGGCCGTAGCTTGAAGTCATGTCGCCGGGGCTTATATCTTCCATCTCGGAATTTGTTATCTTCCCTTTCATTTTTTCCATAACTGAGTCAAGGTCAGCGTTCTTCCCGGTACTGCCTGAGCACGCCGATAACATAACCATGGAAACCAAAAAAATAAGCACCGGAATTTTTTTCATTTTACACCTACCCCTTTGCGCCGCTGTCACTCAAAAGAAGCTTTACCCATGCCTGGCACGCATTGTCTGTAAAATGCATCCCCAGGTCGTCCGGGTCGCTGCAGTACTCCGGCCTCAGTGAGCCGTCCTCGCCGCGCACGACGGATGCAACGTCTACATAGCTCCAGCTTTGCCCGCTGCACAGCTGCCGCAGAATGTTGTTGTATTTTTCTATATTTTCATTATTAAGCGTGCTTTTCTGTTTCTCCTTAATGATAGGCGTAACGCTTTGTATATATACTTTAATTCCCTCATTTTTCCGTATTATCCTTTTTACGAGTTTTTCGAGGTTCTCCGCAGAGCCGTCTATGCCGTATACTGCTATGTCATTCATGCCGAGCATTATATATACGCTCTTAGCGCCCATAGCCTTTACGCTGTCTTCAAGAATGGCCTTTTTACCGTTGAAGTAAGGATGTATCGAGCTTTTGCCGAGCGGCTCAAGCGCGTTTCCGCTGCCCATGCCGCCCGCGGTAAGGAACTCTGCGCCGCCAAAAAACGACCCGTCCTTCTTACGCTGGGCAGCGACATATTTCTGCAGTTTAAGCGTAACCGAGTCGCCTATGAAAACCGAGTTGTCAAGAACGTTGAGCGAAGTTCCGGCAGCGCTTTTTTCTTTAGCAGGGCCTGACGAAGCTGTACCGCCTGAGGCATGTGAGCTGCCGCTGCGCGCGCTGCTTACGCCCGTGGGAAACGGAACCGGCTGCACGGATGCAGCCGGAGAAGCGCCGGCTGCCGGCTTAAGGCCACAGCCTGTGAAACAGACCGGCAGTGCCAGCGCGGCACATAAAACCGCCGTAAACAGCTTAAAAGGCTTTTTCATGCTATCCCCCCAAAAGAACCAGGCTGCGGCCTTTATTGCATTATATGTATCAACGTTGCTGCGGCGAACATATAAGTTAATTTACGGCGTTTATATTTATATTATTTTACATATTTTATATTAATGACATCTGCAGAAGTCACGCCATATTTCTGAATATCGAGTCCATATCCTCAACTATAGTTGCCTCTATGAGGCCGTTCGCCGACATGCCCGCCATAATGTCGATTGCCTTTTTATGGGACATTCCTTTACGGTAGGGCCTGTCCTCCGTAAGCGCCTGGTAAATATCCACGCACGCCAAAATGCGCGAATTAAAGTCCAGCCTTTCCTTGTCAAAGCCGTACGGGTAGCCTGTGCCGTCAAGTTTTTCATGGTGGTTGGCAGCCCACTCGGTTATGTCTTCAAACCCTTTTATCATGCCTATTACTTTTCTCGTATAAAAAGGGTGCGACTGTATTACCCTGAACTCTTTGCTGTCAAGCTTGCCGGGCTTGTCGAGTATCTCATTGGGCACGGCAAGCTTGCCGAGGTCATGCAGGTCGGCGGCTATGCGCATTTTCCAGTAAGTTTTTTCATCAAACTCATAGTACCTGCATATAAACCCTGTCTTTTCGCTTATGCCGCGCGAATGTGAGCCTGTAAACGGCGACTTGGCATCTATTATCCGGCTGAAAATCTGCGAAATATTCCTTATCTGCCTGAAGTCCATGCTTGTGCTGACTTTGGGCAGCATTGATATAAGGGAGTCTTTAACGAACATATCCTCCATGCCGAGCCAAAACTCGACATGCCTGCTCAGGCTGTTGAACGACTCGCGCACTACCGGGTCATATATGCGCGCCTCGCCCGCAATGGAAGAAACTATGTAGTCGCTGTCCATGCCCATAGAGTACCTTATGGCGACTATGTCCGCCAAAGATATGACGCGCGAGTACATGGGGATGTTTCTCCCTTCCACTCCGAAAAAGCCGCTGCCGTCATAGCGTTCGTGGTGGTACATGATGACGTTGTCTTTTTTGTGCAGGAAAGGGAAGGAGCTTATGTTTTTCTCGCCTTGGATGCAGTGCTCAGGGTCGTTTTCTATCTTAAAACTGTTTTTATAGCCTATTTTTTTCAGCCGCGCGTTCATAACGCCGTTGTCATGCAAAAGAGAATACGACACCAAATCAAAAATATCTTCGTCGGTCATAGACAGTTCTTTCGCTATACGGCCGGCTATATATGCAACTCTCATACCATGGTTAGTGTTGTTGCTCAGGATTCCCTTTTCGGCAAAGTCAAGCGTCATTGAAAGAGAAATAAGCAGTTCGTTTACGTTAAAATACGTGGTGAGCCCCCCTAATAAACATATAAAACCGGCAAAACCATTTTTATTAATTATAGCAGATTTTTTATAACTATTTTTCCAATCAAATATAATTACTGGATGAGGTTCCACATATGCTCATTTTTTGCGCGGTTTCAAAGGGGGAAGCTCCATGGGGCTACCTGTCCCATTTTTCGCAAAGCAAATCTATCTGGCCGGCGAACTTAGCGAGGTCTTTGTTGGCTCCGCCCTCATTATGCTGTATAACAAGCAGAAGGCGCCTGCCCGCCTCCTGCAGGCGTACGAAAGCCGACGAACGCCGCTGCGCCGATTTTTTCAGTCTGCGCCTGTAAGGCACGCCTTCGTCTATCACCTTGTTGCTTTCCATGTCGAAAGCCGCGCAAAACTCAGGCGCGTAAGCGCTGTAGCCGAGCTTGTCAAGGTCATATGTAAAGCCCTCGCATATGTCATGCTCGCCGTGTACCACGAAGACACGGCGCGGCGGCTGAGTAAAAGAAGATATCCACTTTAAAAGGCCTTTCCTGTCGGCATGGCCGGAAAGCGCCTTAAAGTTGTATATTTTGGCCTGTACTTTTATTTCCTCACCGAAAAGCTTAACCTCTTTCACGCCGTCAACAAGCATGCGCCCCAGCGTCCCCTCCGCCTGGTACCCTACGAAGACAACGGCGCACTCGCCGCGCCACAGGTTATGCTTAAGGTGGTGGCGTATCCGCCCGGCTTCGCACATGCCGCTTGATGAGATGATTACTTTCGGCGACACGCCGCTGTTAAGCGCCATGGATTCCTCGACGCTCTCGCATATATGCAGGTTTGAAAAGTCTATCGGCCTGAAGCCGTTTTTGATGACGCGCACCGTTTCTTCGTCCGCGTAGCCGTCAAGCCTTCCGGCGTATATCTGCGTCGCCTTTGCTGCAAGCGGGCTGTCGACGTAAACGGGGAAGTCCGGCATGCTTTTCACAAGCCCCCGTTCTTTCATTTCCCTTATGAAGTAAAGTATCTCCTGCGTACGCCCGACCGCGAAGCTCGGTATGACTACATTTCCTCCTGCCGCGAGCGTTTCGTCGAAAACCTTCGCGAGCTGCGGAACGTAATTGGCTATAGGGTCATGCTCCCTGTTGCCGTACGTTGATTCCATTACGACGTAGTCTGCTTCTTTTATGTACTGCGGGTCGCGTATTATCGGCTGGTTAAGGTTGCCTATGTCGCCCGAAAAGACGATTTTCTGCGTTTTGCCCTTTTCTGTTATCCACATCTCAACCGATGCCGAACCGAGCAGGTGCCCCGCGTCAACCATGCGGAACTCTATCCCGCCGCAAACGCTGTTCTTCTCGCCGTAAACGCACGGTACAAGCAGCGGCAGGGTTTTCTGCGCATCCTCAACCGTATAAAGCGGCTCAACTTTTGCGCGGCCGGCCCTTTCGCCTTTACGGTTTGCGTAAACGGCGTCCATTTCCTGTATATGCGCGCTGTCAAGCAGCATAATGGACAAAAGGTCGCACGTTGCCCCTGTAGCGTAGATTTTACCCTTGAAGCCTTCCTTTACAAGCTGCGGCAGCCGGCCGCTGTGGTCTATATGCGCGTGCGTAACTATAACGCAGTCAATCTTCGAGGCATCAAACGGAAAAGTTTCGTTGTTCTCGTCACCGTCACCCTGATGCAGCCCGCAGTCAACAAGTATTTTTTTGCCGCAGGCAACGACACAGTGGCAGCTGCCGGTCACTTCTTTATCGGCTCCGTAAAAAGCAAGCTGCATTTCTTAACCCCCCGCATTAAAACTTTATAGAATATTTAATAAACCGCATTTATTATAATAAACAAAAAAATAACCTTTTGCAAGGCCAAAATGCAAACGGCCGGATATCTCCGGCCCATGCAGGGACAGCCGGTTCAGCCGCCCGCGTTGTACCTTGACAAAAAGGCTTTTGTCCTTTCGCTTTGTGTATTGCCGAAAAGCTGCTCCGGGGGGCCTTCCTCAACCACCGTGCCGTCGGCCATAAAGACCACCTTGTCTGCCACGCCGCGTGCAAAAGACATCTCGTGCGTAACAACTACCATAGTCATGTGCTCTTCGGCAAGGGCGCGTATTACTTCGAGTATCTCGCCCGTAAGCTCCGGGTCAAGGGCGCTCGTAGGCTCGTCGAAAAAAAGGATATCGGGGCTCATGGCAAGCGCGCGCGCTATGGAAACGCGCTGCTGCTGTCCGCCCGAAAGCTGGCACGGGTAAGCGCCGGCTTTGTCAGACAGCTCCATCTTCTCCAAAAGCCCAATGGCGGTTTTTTCGGCTTCCTCCTTAGTTTTTCCGAGGACGCGGACTGGCGCTTCGGTTATATTCCTTAAAACTGAAAAATGGGGAAAAAGGTTGAAATTTTGAAAAACAAGGCCTACATGCCGCGATATCCTGCTGCGCGCGGCCTTGTCGGCGTATACGGCGCACCCGGACTCATTGTTCGAGGCCAGCGTTTCGCCGCAAATCTTTATTTCTCCCGAGTCTATACTTTCAAGCTGTGCCGCGCACCTTAAAAACGTGCTTTTTCCGGAACCTGACGGGCCTATGACGGTAAGCACCTCGCCCTTGTCAACGTCTACGGATATACCCTTGAGGACTTCGACGCCTCCGAAACTCTTTTTAATATTATGTGCAGAAAGAATTGGCATCACTAAATCCCCCTTACCTGTAGTAAGCGTAATGTTTTTCGAGTACCGTGAAGCAGCGCGAAACAACAGCGTTCATTATAAGGTAAAACACGCCCGCAACCGCAAACGGAACCATGCTTACCGCCGACGACACCCACTCTGACGTAGTCTGCAGCAGCTCCACGACGCCTATGACCTGTGCGAGTGAAGTGTCCTTCACGAGCGTGATGAATTCGTTGCCCATGGGCGGGAGGATATTTTTTACCACCTGCGGCAGCACTATATGGAAAAACGTCTGCCGCTTCGTAAAGCCGAGCACCTGCGCCGCTTCGCGCTGCCCCTGCGGCACAGCCGCTATGCCCCCGCGGAAAATCTCGGCGAAATAAGCCGCATAGTTAAGTATAAAGGCGACTTCCGCCGAAAGCACCCTTTCAAGCTGTATGCCGAATATTGGCTTTAACCCGTAAAAGATAAACAGCAGCTGAAGCATAAGCGGCGTACCGCGCATTATAAGTATATAAATACGCACGGGTATGTTTACCGCCTTTACCTTTGTCATGCGCCCAAGCGCAACGGCAAGGCCGAGCGGAAGTGAAAAAACGAGCGTAACGAAAAATATACGCAGCGTCATAACCGACGCCTGCAGCATTTGCGCTATAAGTACCGAATAATTCACGCCATGCGGTCCCCCTAAGTTTTATACTCCGCCGCAGGGGCGGAACTTCTGCCGTAATAAAAGGCTACTTGCCAACCGTTATAACGTTTTTATCAAACCACTTTTGGGATATTTTCGCGGCTGAGCCGTCTTTCGCCATTTCCTCCAAGGCCGTGTTAATCTTATCCCTCAGCGCCTTATCCTGTTTTCTGAACGCGACGGCATATTTTTCAGCGGCAAGCGAAACGTCGCCTTTGCCGTCACTGAGCACCTCGTACGCGCCGGGATTCTTTGTAAGGTAGTACCTTGCAACGACTTCGTCTATAGCTATGGCGTCTATAGTACCGTTCTGCATTTCCATAACGGCCTTGCTGTAGTCGTCGATTTTAACGACATTTTTCAGTGATTTCTTAAATTCCGCCATTTTGCTGCTGTTTAAAGCGGTTTCGGCGGAAGAGTCCGTCTGCACGCCTATTACTTTTCCCGCGAGGCTGTCAAGGCCTTTGTAGCCTGAGCCTGACTTTATGAGTATTATCTGGTTGTTTTTCATGTAAGGCTCGCTCATGGTAAAGGTTTTTTCACGCTCTTCCGTTATGCTGAAGCCGTTCCAAAGGCAGTCGACGTTGCCGTTGTTGAGTTCTGCCGTCTTGTTGCCCCAGTCAATCGGCTGCGTTTTAAGTTTTATGCCAAGCTTTTCGCACGCAGCTCCCGCAAGTTCAACGTCAAAGCCTGTTATCCCGCCGGTTTCAGTGTCTACAAAGCCCATGGGCGGAAATGACTTGTCAAGGCCGAGCACAAGCGTGCCTGACTCCTTCACCTTTGTCCATGAATCGTCGCTCCCAGCAGCCGAACCGGCTTCTGAAGCCGCCTGCTGCTTTGCGCAACCCGCAAAAGAAACGGCAAGCGCCGCCGCGGCTAAAACCGCAATTATTTTTTTCATAATTTTATTACACTCCGCATCAATATACTATACTGGATACTGGCGCGACCGGCGCGCCGTAATTTTCAGCGGCCAAAAACAAAAGCCGCTTATATATTTTATCTTATTAGCACAGTAAAGTAAATAGGTTATTGGAATTTCACGTTATTTATTTCACGTACGGAAGATGCTTTGCGCCGTGTTTATGAAAATACTGTTAAATGAAAATCATATTCACGCGCGGAATAATTATTATTTGATAATTTTATATAATGGCAATATAATATTTACATACAATACTTCACACGGCGCCGATAGCAGGCGGTATGATTATTAAAAAGGAGAGTTTGCAATGGGTGTTTTAAAAAGGTTCGGGGATATCATGTCCGCAAACATAAACGCGCTTCTCGATAAGGCGGAGGATCCGGCCAAAATGGTCGACCAGTACCTGCGCGAACTTGAAAGCGACCTCGGCAATGTAAAGGCCGAAACAGCCTCTGTCATGGCAGACGAACAGGCTGCTAAAAGGGCCTTGGACGAATGCAGCGGCGAAATAGAAAAAATGCAGGGTTACGCGGAAAAGGCACTGCGCGCCGGAAACGAGGGCGACGCAAAAATATTCCTTGAAAAGAAAATCCAGCTTACAAACAAGCTCGGCGGCCTGCAGGCGGCTTACGCCTCGGCAAAGGCAAACTCACAGAAGATGCGCCAAATGCACGACAAGCTCGTGAAAGATATAGCAGACCTCAATGCGCGCCGCGACGTAATAAAGACAAAAATGCAGGTTGCAAAGGCGCAGCAGAAAATAAATAACATCGGTTCGTCCGTCGGCGATGCGCAAAGCAGCATGTCAGCCTTTGAGCGCATGGAAGCCAAGGCTGACAAAATGCTCGACGAGGCAAACGCCATGCAGGAGCTTAACGCCCCCGCCCGCGACAGCGTAAAAGACCTTGAGGCAAAGTACGGCGGCACGGCGCAAAGCAGCCCGTCAGCGGACGATGAGCTGGCCGCGCTTAAAAGCAAACTCGGCCTGTAAACGCGCCGCCGCCAAAGCGGCCGTGTAACAAGGTGGTTTTTTAATGGATGAAAATGTTTACCACTGCGCCTCCTGCGGCGGCATAATGGAGTTTGACGCCGTTTCGCAGACTTTAAAATGCCCTAACTGCGGCAATGAAATAAAAATAGAAAAGGATGCGTCCCCTATAACAGAGCATCCGCTCACAATAGACGACAAGCGTAAAATAAAGCCCGCCGATAAAAAATCGACTACTATGGTGTGCAGCGGATGCGGCGCTCACATTGAAGTAGGGCCTAACGATACCGCGGCCAAGTGCCCTTACTGCGGCTCAAACTACGTGCTTGCGGAAAAGCAGGAGGAAACGCTCCTGCCTGACGGCGTAGTGCCCTTTAAAATCGACAGGAAAAGCCTTGGTGAAAAATTCTGCCAATGGATAAAGCACCGCTGGTTTGCGCCTAACGAGCTTAAAAACCTGTACCAACGCGGAAAATTCCAGGGGATTTACGCCCCGTACTGGACTTTTGACGCAAAATGCGAGTGCGATTACACGGCGCAGGGCGGCCGCGACCGCACGGAGCACTACCGCGACGCCGAAGGGCATGACCAGACGCGCATAGTCACCGACTGGTTTTACGTAAGCGGGCATATAAGCAATTTTTTTGACGACATAACGGAGCCTGCCTCCACAAGGTTTAAAAAAGGGCTGTTTAAAGGCGTTGAACCGTTCGACTACACACAGCTTGAGGCTTACTCGCCTGAATACATATCCGGTTATTTATCGGAAAATTACAGCGTCGGCCTTGACGACGGGCACAATGACGCCGTTGAGGAAATGCGGCGGCAGCTTGCCGAGCTGGCTTCAGGGCAGGTGCTTTCAAGGTACGACAGGGTGCGCGGCGTCGCAATACGCCCATATTTTTACGATGAAACATACAAATACCTGCTCCTGCCCGTTTATTCGACGTCATACTCATATAAAAACAAATCATACACGGTGGTTATAAACGGCCAGACCGGAAGGCTCAAAGGCGAGTACCCCAAAAGCCCCGCCAAAATCGCGGCGGCCGTCCTGCTGTGCATACTTATAATAGCCGGCATATGCTTAGCCGCAAACGCGGGCCGCGGCAGGACGCGCGAAGATGCCGCGGCATACGGCAGCTCATACGTCCTTTACTCAGCCGCGGAATCTTACGGACCGCCGTACACCATTTGCCGCCGCGCAGCGTCAGCCGGAACCGGAAAAGGAAAAGAAGCGCTCCAATGCGCCGGTATTGGGCAAAAAATCAGGGAGGGCAACAATAATGGGTCTGTTTTCTAAACAATTCGCAAATGTCGTCGAGTGGGAAGAGTACCGTGACGATATACTTTTCTGGAAGTGGAGCGACAAGGAAATTAAAAAAGGCTCAAAGCTTATAATAAGGCCCGGGCAGGATGCCATATTTATGTACAATGGCAGGCGCGAGGGCATATTTACAGACGAGGGCAGCTATGATATAGAGTCTGAGATTATACCGTTCCTGTCGTCGCTTAAAGGCTTCAAGTTCGGTTTCAACAGCGGCCTGAGGGCCGAAGTCATATTTATAAACACAAAGGAATTTACCGTCAGGTGGGGTACGAGAAACCCCGTGCGCATACCGGCTCCCCAGCTTAACCTGCCTGGCGGCCTGCCGATACGCTCAAACGGAATATTCGTAGTCAGCGTCTCCGATTACGTGCCGTTTATAGAGAATATAGCAGGCGTTAAAAAGCAGTACTCAATAGACGAAGTAAAAGAACGCGTCCTCGGCATGCTCGACGGGCTGCTTGTCAAGTGGATAATGAAAACAGGCGGGGATATTTTTAACCTTTCGAGCCAGATATCCCCCATATCAAACGGCATCAAAGACGACCTTGGCATGGATTTGTCAAAAATAGGCCTTTCGGTAAAGGACTTCCGCATAAGCGAGTTCACATACCCCGAAGGCATAACCCAGACAGCCGACACGGCGGCGGCGCAGAGCATGATAGGCGACATAGGCAGGTACCAAAAGGTAAAAATGGCCGATTCGTTCGGCAAAGGCGGCAGCCCTGCAGCCGATATAGCCGGCATGCAGGTAGGCATGATGATGGGGCAGGAAATGGCCGGCGAAATGAAAAAATCCGACGCGGGAAGCGGCGCCTCCCCCTCCGGCAAAACGCCGCCCAGGTTCTGCCCTAACTGCGGCACTCCGGTGAACGGCGCAAAATTCTGCCCTAACTGCGGCACAAAGCTTGTGTAGGCTTGCCGTGTTAACCATGCGGTAAACCATAGAAAAGTCCCGCCGTCACTTTAAAAAGTGCGCGGCGGGACTTCAGAGTGAAGACAAAGTATC
>DHNP01000017.1:0-580 GCA_002409585.1 Ruminococcaceae bacterium UBA5413
TTCAGATTTTCCTTAATTCGAAGGGGAGCGGGAGTGAATTGTGTGCCGGTGGCACACAAGAGCCGCGACCGACCAAGCCGCTTAGAGCGGCGCGAGTCGAATCCCTGATGGCGCACCACAGCCACAGGCTGTTTCGTATCTCGTTTTGAGGCTTCTGCTTCAGATTTTCCTTAATTCGAAGGGGAGCGCGGCCGGTTAGTTTGAAGATTTAGATTTCGCGTATGCACTCTTGTTTTAAGCAGAACTTATCCCGCGGCTTGTCTGCGGATACTGTCCCTCTCATGTCTTTCATTGAGGCTTCTGCTTTAGTTTTTCCTTAATTCGGAGGGGAGCGCGGCCGGTTAGTTTGAAGATTTAAATTTCGCGTATGCACTCTTGTTTTAAGCAGAACTTATCCCGCGGTTTGTCTGCGGATACTGTCCGCAACAAAGTGAATTAAGTTGGTACCGATTGCTGTGAGGGTACACCCGTTCCCATTCCGAACACGGAAGTTAAGCTCATCTGCGCCGAAGATACTTGCCCGGTAACGGGCTGGAAAAATAGGCGGCGCCAACATTATATGGCTCGTTGGTCAAGCGGT
>DHNP01000017.1:754-1548 GCA_002409585.1 Ruminococcaceae bacterium UBA5413
GGTTAAGACACCGGCCTCTCACGAGGTCACCAGCCGAATGGTCCCGAATGAGTGTTATATGTTCAACACTCATTCGGGACATCGCTATATTTTACTGCTTTAAATTACTTATAATTAGTCAAACATATGACATGAATAGTTTATGGATTTTATATGGATGACGGAACGAAGAAATCTTATAAATTGAAAATAGGATGCTCACAATGAAAGAACTACTTTTGATTTTATATAATCTTTTAACGGTACTGTTGCCGTCGATAGGTGTCTTTATTTTATCCAACCGGAAAATGCAGAAGAATAACTATAATATGGGCAAATGGCATGCGCTACTGATCCTTATTTTCACTATTTATATTTTTGGCGTTTTTTTTGTTACCGGTGCGGGTACGATTTTTGAATTATTGCGGTGCGACGTTGCGGGAAACATCGGAAGAATAAACTTTATACCATTTTCTGACGGATTCGACATTGTATCAAACGGTCTTAATATTCTTATGTTTGTACCTTTGGGATTCCTACTGCCATTCATTTGGCCGGCAACGGCGGATTTTCTTCCTACAGTGCTCTATGGCCTTTCTTTTTCAGTGCTAATTGAGATAAGTCAACTCTTTACTACAGCCCGCACTACAGATATTGACGATGTTTTGATGAACACACTGGGGGCATTGATAGGCTATCTGCTGTTCAGGTTTTTTGTTAGAAGAAAAGGCCCGGAAAAACAGGAATACCGTTCATGCCGGGAATCCGCCGTTTATATTTTCGCAATGTTTATTGGCCACTTTTTTCTGTTTAAC
>DHNP01000017.1:1700-34889 GCA_002409585.1 Ruminococcaceae bacterium UBA5413
TTTCTGTTTAACGAATTGTGGATGGCCGGATTACTGTACGGGTTTTGAAGGCCATAAAGCACGTTATGCTTGCTTAACCAGTATTAATAAGTTGAAAAAATCAGCATCGTTATAAAAACGGTGCTGGTTTTTATTTGTCGGTGCGGTGCTTGAGTAGTTGATTGCCGCAGCTGTGTAGGAATGTACGCGCGTGACGATGCGCGTTTGCGGCTTATCCCGCCGCCTGTACTAAATTATAACTTATTTAAATACTGTTTTTGGCATTTTAAAATTTTCTGGCGCACTTGCCACATATTATTAAAAAATGTTATAATATAGTAGTTATAAAATTAACAAGCGAACGGAGGATTTGTGTTTAAGGGATGGGAGGATCTCAATGGAATATGACTTTGTTTTTGACAACGCAGCAAAACAGTTCAAGTACCGTGTGCTTGTCCAAGTCGCGAAATATGCGTATGAAGGTACTTTGGAAGAACATGTCGCCGCTATACCGTATGATATAATACCCGGGCCTTTGTCTACGTCCCGCTGCTGTGCATATAAAGAGCGCGAGATAATACGTGAAAGGCTTATTTCAGCCCAGGGGCTGAACCTTCCGGGGCAGGGAGACGATCATATAGTGGGCGTGCTGCCTGCTGCCTGCGAGGGCTGCCCCATAAGCCGCTTCAGGGTAACTGACAACTGCCAGCACTGCCTTGCGCAAAAGTGCAAGAAAGCCTGCCATTTCGGGGCTATTTCCATAACGCCGAAGGGTGCGTACATAGACCCGCAGAAATGCCGTGAATGCGGCAGATGCGCCGCCGTGTGCCCTTACAATGCCATATCCGATACACTGCGCCCGTGTGTCAGGGCATGCCCTGTAAAAGCGATAGGAGAGGACGAGTTCCATCGTTCCAGGATAGACTACACGCGCTGCATAAGCTGCGGCGCATGTGTAAAAAACTGCCCTTTCGGCGCTATAACAGACCGCTCGCGCATTGTAGAAATAGTAAAACAAATTAAAAGCGGGACGCCCGTTATAGCCTGCTTTGCACCGGCCATAGAGGGCCAATTCGGTACTGCAACAACAGGCGCGATAAAGCAGGCGTTAAAGCAGCTTGGATTCTATGAAGCTGTTGAAGTTTCACTCGGAGCCGATGCCACCGCTTCACACGAAGCCGGCGAGCTTGTCGAAGCTATGAAAAACGGTAAAAAAATGACGACTTCGTGCTGCCCGGCTTTTGTGGAAATGATAGAAAAACATTTTCCAAAGTTAAAAGGCAATATATCCGACACGGCGTCGCCTATGGCCGCGACCGTGCGCTACATACGCATGAAAAAGCCGGACGCAAAGGTCGTTTTTATAGGCCCGTGCATTGCCAAAAAGCTTGAAATAAAACGCAACGGCGACACGGCTGATTATGTGATGACGTTTGAAGAACTCGTTGCTATGTTTGAAGCGAAAAATATAAGCCTTGACGTTACAGGCGACAGCGTACAGGATGGCAGCCGAGCGGGAAAGGGCTTCGCGCAGAGCGGGGGAGTTGCAGGTTCGGTTTTGCAGGTGCTGAAAGAAGAAGGCATAAACATGCCTGTTTCATATATCAAATGCAGCGGTGCGGCAGAGTGCAAAAAAGCTCTTGCACTTATGAACGCCGGACGGCTTCAGGAGGATTTTGTTGAAGGCATGGTCTGCGAGGGCGGCTGCATAGCAGGGCCGGCAGGCATAGAATCTGTACTCAAGGTTAAAAGAAACAGGACAAAGCTTTTGGCCGCGGCCGATAAGCGCGGCGTAAAAGAAAACGTCACGGCTATACACGATTTTTCACATATCAATATGCAAAGGCAGCGGAAAGAGACATTATAAATTTAAAAGCCGGCATCGCGGTTAAAGCGGTGCCGGTTTTTTAACGCTGTGTTGACGTGCAGGGCGTTTTCAATTTCCAAGTTTGCGGTATGCCGCGTAGGAGTAGACGACCGGCACGGCGCTTATAAGGATGGCTATGGAAATTATGCCGGCCACGGTAAACTTCGGCGGGAAAAATGCTAAAATAAAAATCAGTATTCCGCCTGCTGTCCACAGAGGGGCCGCCATGCGGTGCGTTTTACGCCATACTTCTTCGCTCGCGAGGGTCCACGGCGTTTTTATGCCGACAAAATAGTTAAACCTGAACCTGCCCATCATGTTGCCGATTATAATAAAGACTAAGGAAACGCATATGCAGGTCAATGCTGCCATGCTGAATTTTAAGCCAACCGCAAATGCCATGATGGCAGCCTGTATTACGCTCATAAATGATGCTATGAGCAGCTTGAGTATTTGGTAGCTTCCAGCAAATTTCCCGTAATTTGATTTCTTTGGGTCTATATGCGGCAGAAACGTGAAAAGGATATACAGCGCGATGTTCATCAGCGGAATGGACAGTACGCCTGAAAGCCTGGAGCTGTACCCGTCCGGCATGCCTTCCACGTTCCAGTGCGTCACTATCTGCGAAGGCAGCCGCGCATAAAGCAGTAACCCTAAAACGAGGCCCGCCGCAATGATAATTATGATATACCAGTCTTTCCTTACGGCTTTTCTGACTGCTTTCATATGTAAAACATTGCTCCTTTAAAGTGTAGTAAATTCTGACATTTTTTCATTTGTACATAAGTGTGTGCCGGATTCAGCGGTTTTCGCCGCCGGTTTTGCCCGTAAGCCCAAAGACCCAGTCGAGTACATCCTGAAAGACGGTTGTATTAAGCGAGTAAAGTATATTCTGCCCGTTACGCTCGTCAAGTATGAGGGAAGCCTGCTTTAGTATGCTAAGGTGATGCGAAACGCTCGGTTTGCTCATGCTGAAATGCTCTGCTATCTCACCGGCGTTCATATCGCCGGAGCGCAGCAGCTGGAGTATCTCACGCCTCGTAGGGTCTGAGAGGGCCTTAAATAATATGTTAAGTGACAAACCGCACCCCCATTGCATGGATATAATTTAGATATTTAAACAAATATCTAAATACAAGGTGATTATAACACGGCGCGCAAAAAAGTCAAGTGGAAAATACTGTTGACAAAGCTATATTATATGACGTATAATATTATACGTTAAAAGTAAGGAAGTGTATTTATGGTTTTTCAGCTTGGCTCCGCTTTGCTTGACGCGTGCGTGCTTGCTGTTTTATCGGGAGGCGACGAGTACGGCTATGTACTAACACAAAAGGTGAAGGAAGTTATAGATATATCGGAGTCATCGCTTTATCCGGTTTTGCGCAGGCTTAAAAAGGAAGGCTGCCTTACTACTTTCGACCGGCCTTTCGGCGGGCGCAACAGGCGCTACTACTCTATTACTGAGCAGGGACGCGTTAAGCTAAAAGAAACTTCCGAAGAGTGGAAGCAGTACAAGATGAAAGTAGACAGGATATTGTCCGGAGGGATAGATAATGGATAAAAATGAATTTTTGTCACGCCTGAGAAAAAAACTCAGGCGGCTTCCGCCCGAGGATGCCCGTGACGCGGCGGAGTACTACGAGGAGTACCTTGAAGATGCAGGCCCCGAAAATGAAGCGGCGGCCATAGCGTCATTTGGCCGGCCTGAAACGGTCGCCTCGCAGATACTGGCGGATTATGCAGTAAAGCGCATGGGGAAAGACCCTTCGGCGAAGAAAGGACTTTCGACAGTGTGGATAGTGCTTCTTGCTGTCTTCGCTTCACCGATAGCCATACCGGTGGCCGCCGTCATAGCCATATTGGTTCTGCTCGCGGCGGCTTTGGTACTGGTGGCCGTGGCGTGCGTTTACGCCGCCGCCATAGGGGCCGCCGCGCTCGGCGCGGTTACTTTACTGACAGGCATATGCCTTGTCTTTAACAGCTTTCAAACCGCTGTATTTTATATAGGCGCAGGCATTTTTACCGTGGGTGCAGGCACCGCTTTATTTGTTTTTTCGGTTTGGCTCGGTAAAAAGGCCATAGGCCTGATTGCCGGCATGTGCGGCGGCCTTGCGCACAGGTTTATAAAAAGGAGTGGGCAGAGTTGAAACATTCTAAAAAGATACTTGTATATTCCGCATGCGCCATGCTGCTTGGAGCCTTGCTTGCCGGCGCGGCATTTTTAAGCGGCGCATGTATAGACGGCGTGACTTTCGGCAAAGACGGTGCGCAGATAATAGACAAACAGAAATATTCCTCAAGCGATGACAACCTTACAGAGTTTAGCTCAGTTAAGCTTAACATAGACAAAGCGGATGTTGAGTTCATACCGTCAGACCATTACGGCATACAGTTTGTACATTACGGCAAGAACGATACTTTCGATTATAAAGTTGAGAACGGCACGCTTAAAGCCGTAACTGCAGACAACTACAGCCACAGTTTTGTTTCCTTTGACTTCGGAAACACATCGCGCGGCAACACTCTCAGCATCTATTACCCGAAAAATACTGAATTGAAAAACGTAGAAGTGACGGACAATAGCGGCAGCCTTGAGGTTTCAGGCCTTAAAGCCTCCAAAGTGCGCGCTTGCCTGCAGTATGGGAGATTTTATCTTGACGGATCGGAATGCGGCGATATAGGCATAGACATTAAAAACGGCGGGTGCGTGCTCAAAAACGTTAAGAGCGGGACGCTTGATTATAATAACGATTATGGAAAAGGGACGTTTGAAGATATAAACGTAACCGGTACACAGGATGTGAAAATGCTGTCGAAAAATGGTTCGCTTACAGTAAAAAACTTTAAGTGCGCCGGCATTGAGGCAGACAGCAGCTATGGCAGCATGGAGCTTGACGGCCTTTCCGCGTCGTCGCTTAAAAGCATGCTTAAAAACGGGAACCTGAGCGTTAAAAACAGCACGCTGAAAAATATCGTGGCCGAAAACACTTACGGAAAGGTTAATATAACCGGCGTAAAGTCCGGCGGGGCAAATGTAAAATGTAAAAATGGAGAAATAAACGTGGACGGCGAGCTTGCCGGTACGACTCAAGTAAGCTCGGACTACGGCAAAGTCCATGTATCCACATCACTGCCGAAAGAAAAGTACTCGTACACGTTGGTAACTAAATACGGAAACGTGGCTGTAGACGGCAAAACGTACGACATGAACATCGCAAGCACGGAAAAAGCGGAGAACTCTCTGCACGCCGAGTCCTCAAACGGCGACGTGGACGTTTTTTTCGGGAGATAACCCTTTAAAAATTCCGGCTGCCGCGCGTCTTTTCCATGCTGCAGCATATTGCCATAAAAAAACGCCTGGGGCCGCGGAATACTTTGGTATATAATACGGAAATATTTATATTGACAAATTGATACTTATGATATACTATTGTATTAGTTAGCTATTACAAAGCCCAAAGGCATAAAACATAATATTAACATATTGTTAACATTAAGTCTAATGCCAAAGCGGAAAAAACATACGTCTGTTTGTTATATAATTGCAGCGAGTAAGAAACACTTGTTTTCTACGTTGTTTAAGGAAGGGGATACGTTCATGGGGTTTAAAAAGACGGCCGGTTTTATTTTTGCCGCGGCAGTCGCGCTGAACTCGTGCTTACCGGCTTTTGCCGCTGAAACAGCGGCAGCTAAGACAAAGGTGGAGGTTTCGCTTGACACTATACAAAGCGTCATGGAAACTTACAGCGGAGACATAAAGACGATTACCAATAATTGGCATATAGCTAAAAACAATTACAATGACGTAAAGGATACGGACGACGTTCAGGAAAAGTACTATAAGACACAGTACAAAATAGCCGAAGCCCAGTACGGGGCGAAGGTCAGCTCACAGGTGCTAAGCGCAAAGCAGCAGTATCTCGCGTTTTGCGCCGACAATGAGGAACTTGCGTCAATGAAAAAAAGCTATGACGTAAAAAATGCCAAGGCCGCTTATTACAACGCCGCGCTTGCAGGCGGCTACATCTCACAAAATGATTTTAACGATTACACGCAGGATGCCGCCAAGGCAAAGAACAGCTACGAAGCTAAAGACGCCGAAGTCACGAGGGAGCGCGCGGCCTTAAGGACGCTTTTGAGCATACCGTCTGACTGTGTTATGGATATACAGCCGGTTCCTGACAGCGCGTTTGATTTCAGCGGCATAGCGGGCATAAATTACGGCCAGGATGTTATACTTATGGCGAATAACGACCCTAACATAAGGACCGCGGACTTAAATTACGATTATACCGATGCCGAAGGTACGGACAGCGGTACGATAGAGAACTCACAGATAGCCCTGAGCCAGACGGAGGCGAGCGAAAAAGCGGCGTTTAAAAAACTGTACGATACGCTGCAGTCGTCTTACAGTGCTTACCAGACAGAAACGCAGAGTTATACGCAGGCGAAGCAGACGGCGGACACGGAAAATAAAAAGTCGGAGCTGGGCTATTCGTCGCAGGCCGATGCTGACAGCGCGGCGCTTGCCCTGCAAAGTGAGAAAAGCGCGTATTTTGCCGCAAGGAACAGCGTCTATATTAATTACCTTCAGTATACAAATATGAAAAATGGTCTTGGGAGTATATCCGCATGAGTATAAAATTTAAATTTAAAAAGCCTAAATCGCCTAAATCGAAAAAGAAAGCTATCATAGCTGCCGTTATTGCTTTAGTCGTCATCGTAATTGTCGCGTATTCGTGTTCCATAAGCTCCAAAGCCAAAAGTATGCACGCCAATGTGGCGTATACGACGCTTAAAAAGTCAGACATAAAAGATACGGTCAGCGTTTCGGGAACCGTTAAAAGCAGGGAGTCAACAAACGTCTACACTACGCTTACTTTTCCGGTTAAAGAGGTCGCGGCCTCAGTCGGTGATAAAGTTAAAAAAGGCGACACCCTCGCGGTGCTTGACACGGCGTCTTTAAACCAGGATATAGAGCAGCAGAAGTATGGCACCGAGTCGGCAGAAACAAGCACGGCCATAGCTCTCACAAAGGCAAAGTCTGACTATGAAAGCGCCCTGCGCCTTTACAACAATGACCTTGACACCGGGGTGGTTACGGCGAAGTCGCAGCTCGACACAGCTAAAAACAGCCTTACAACGGAAAAAAGCACATACGGTTACAAAGAATTCATGTACAACAGCGGCCAGCTTTCAAAGTATGAACTTGACGCCGAGAAAGCTAAGCTTGACGACGCCCAGAGCGCTTACAGCAACGCCGAAAAATCCCTTGCGGCTGCCCAGACGGCGGCAAGGCAGAGCCTTGAAAGCGCTAAGGCGGCTTACGATGACGCTGTTGCCAAAAGCGGCGACAAAAGCCAGGACATCGCGCTGCAAAAGCTTGAACAGAACCTTAAAGACTCCGTCATAACCGCCCCGTCCGACGGCGTCGTAACCGTGAGCAACGCTTCGGTAGGCGTAGCTCCGTCGGGCGTTATGTTCGTTATAGAAAATGTCGGCAGCCTTAAGGCGGAAGCGCAGATAAAGGAAATAGACACGTCTGAAATAAAAGCCGGAGACGAAGTCGATATAAGGACGGACGCCACGTGGGACACCGTTTCGAAAGGAGTCGTCGAGAGCGTGGCGCCGGCGGCCACTCCTTCAACGGAGGGCACGGGCAGCGTCACGTTTACTACGAAAATTAATATAACGAAAGCCGACCCAAGGGTGAAGATTGGCATGAAAGCTAAAATGGACATAATCGCGCAGGAACATAAGAACGTCTACTCGGTGCCGTACGACGCCCTTGCCGATGAGTCAAACGGAGCCGGCAGGCTTTACGCGGCGGAAGGCACCGGCGGCGTTTACAAGGCTGTGGCGGTTAAGGTAAAGACAGGGCTTGAAACGGACATAGCCGTCGAAGTTTCCGGAGACAAACTTAAAGACGGCATGATAATCATAAACGACCCCGAAGGCATAACAGAGGGCGACACAATCCAGCTTGCCGAGGGTGAAAAATAATGGCAGGTAACATAATCGAGATAAACAACCTCGTGAAGAATTATTATATAGGCACGCCCAATGAGCTTCATATACTCAAAAATATAAACCTTAATATACAGGAAGGCGGCTTCATCGCCATAGTCGGGGCTTCCGGCTCAGGAAAGAGCACGCTTATGAACATGATAGGGGTACTCGACAGGCCGACTTCCGGCACCTACGTCCTTGACGGGGTCTCAACTTCGGATATGACGGACAACGAGCTTTCGGATATAAGGAATAAAAAGATAGGCTTCGTTTTCCAGACGTTTAACCTTATACCGCGCAACAATGCCCTGAAGAACGTCGAGCTGCCAATGCTCTATGCCGGTGTAAACGGGAAAGAACGCATAAAGCGCGCGGAAGAGCTGCTCGCAATGGTAGGCATGGGCGACAGGATGTACCACCAGCCCAACGAGCTGTCGGGCGGGCAGAAGCAGCGCGTCGCCATAGCCCGCGCCCTTGCCAACGACCCTGCCATACTGCTTGCCGACGAACCGACCGGCGCGTTGGACTCGTCTACTGGGCGTATGGTGATGGACCTTTTCCATGAAGTGCATGAAAGGGACGGCAAAACGGTAGTGCTCATCACCCACAACCCTGAGCTTGCGGAAGAGGCCGGCAGGGTGGTTACCATAAAGGACGGCGCGATAATAGAAGACAGGGCCGGCAGAGGAAAGGCGGAGGTGTAAAGTTGTTTTTAAAAGAAAACATATCGCTTGCCGTCGCGGGGCTTAAGTCAAACAAAATGCGCGCGTTCCTGACTATGCTCGGCATAATCATAGGCATAGGCTCCGTTATAGCCATTGTGTCGTTCGGCAACGCCATATCAAGCAGCGTAACCGACGCAATGTCAAACCTTGGCGCGACAAATATTTATGTTTACGTGACGGCGAGGGACTCGGACACTTATGTCGACAAGTTCGACGACAGCGACCTTATCTCAATGGATGAAATAGATAAATTTCAGGAGAAGTATGCCGGCGACATAAGCGGCCTTTCAGTTTCGCAGTCCGGTGAAAGCGGCAAGGCGGTAGACGGACATAATTATGCGAATGTTTCTATAAGCGGCGTTAACCCGGGGTATGAAGGCATTAACAATATTAAAACAGAAAAAGGCAGGTTTATACGAGACAATGACATAAAGGGCAGCCGCCAGGTGGCTGTGGTTTCAGACAAACTTGTGTCAAACATATTTAAAGGCAGGACTGACCCGTTGGGCAAAAAAGTAAACATAGAAACAGAGGCCGGCTACACCACTTACACCATAGTAGGCGTCTACAAGTATGAAAGCTCCATGTTTTCAAACAACGGCGCCGTTTCTGCAAAGGACACGCGCACGCCTTTGTACATACCTGTGAGCCTTGCGAAAGAAGATGCGGAGAACCAAAACTACTACCAGTTTGCGCTAAGGCTTAAAAACGGTGTGGACAGCAATTCGTTTACATCGAAAATAGAGCAGTACTGGAACAAAGTATATAAAGATAATACGAAGTTTAAAGTGCAGGTTGAAAACGCCGAGAACGAGCTTGCGGAGATGATGTCGGTCCTCGATAAAGTTTCCATGGCAGTCGCGGCCATAGCGGCCATAGCGCTGCTTGTGGGCGGCGTAGGCGTTATGAACATCATGCTCGTTTCGGTTACGGAGCGCACACGCGAGATAGGTACGCGCAAGGCGCTTGGCGCACGGAGCGGATATATAAAAATGCAGTTTATAGTCGAGTCTGTGATAATCTGTACCATAGGCGGCATAATAGGGGTTATATTCGGCCTGCTGCTTGCTTGGGCCGGAACGTCGACCATGGGTATGAAGTTCGTTATTTCAGTGCCGGCAATACTCATAAGCGTAGGGTTCTCCATGCTTATAGGCATTTTCTTCGGCTATTACCCTGCCAAAAAAGCCGCTAAGCTTGACCCGATAGAAGCGCTGAGGTATGAATAAATGTACAGCCGCACGCCTTTAAGCGGATTTGTAAATTAAAATAAGAAAAGTTATAAATACGAAGCGCCCCGCGTACGGAAAAACCGCAGCGGGGCGCTTTGTGCAGGAACACTTATGCTTTACTTTTTAAGCAAGGACGCGCACGCGGATTATCTCAGGCAGTGCTTCTAAATGCCTGCCGGTTTCTTCCGTTACGCTGCCGGTAACGTCGAGTATGGCGTACGCGTACTCGTCCCTTGCTTTGCTCTGCATATCTTCGATGTTTATATCTGCGCTCGCGAGCAGCCCGGAGAGCTTGCTTATGGTGTTTGGCTTGTTTTTGTGGATAAGGCATATGCGTGTGTTGGAGCTTCTCTTCATTGAAACGGCGGGCATATTTACGGAGTTGCTTATGTTGCCGTTTTCAATGTACTCTATAAGCTCGCAGGCGGCCATGCGCGCGCAGTTGTCCTCAGACTCAGGGGTTGAAGCGCCGAGGTGCGGAACCGGTATGACGTTTTCAACACCTAAAAGGCTGTCTTCGAGGAAGTCTGTGGCGTAAGTCGCGACTTTACCGGCCTTTAAGGCTGCGAGTATGTCGCCTGTGTTCACGAGGCCGCCGCGGGCAAAGTTAAGTATGTGCACGCCGTCTTTCATCTTTGCTATGGAGGCTTCGTTTATCATGTTCTTTGTGCCGTCGAGAAGCGGCACGTGTACCGTTATATAGTCGCAGAAAGCGAATATCTCGTCGAGCGAGCGCGCGTGTTTTATGGAGCGTGAAAGCCCCCACGCGGCATCAACCGAGAGGTAAGGGTCGTAGCCGTAGACTTCCATGCCGAGCGAATGGGCGGCGTTTGCTACAAGCGTGCCTATGGCGCCCAAGCCTATGACGCCGAGCTTTTTGCCGGCAAGCTCAGGCCCCACGAAAGCTTTCTTACCTTTTTCGACAAGTTTAGGCACGTCCGCGCCGCTGCCCTTAAGGCTCTGCGACCAGTTTATGCCGTCTGCGATCCTGCGCGATGAAAGCAGCATAGCGGCAATGACAAGCTCTTTAACAGCGTTGGCGTTGGCGCCCGGCGTGTTAAAAACGACGATGCCGTTTTCACTGCATTTGTCAAGCGGAATATTGTTTACACCGGCGCCGGCGCGCGCTATGGCTATGAGGTTCTTTTGGAACTCCATCTCATGCATGGAAGCCGACCGCACCATTATGGCGTCAGGATTTTCAACGTCTTCACCGCAGGTGTAGTTTTTGCCGAACCTGCACGTGCCGACGGGCGAAATTTTATTAAGGCATTTTATTTTTACCATTTTTATACCCCCACATCGTATATGACACATATAAAACTGTCAGCAGTCCGTGCCTTGCATTACGTAAGGCTTACGGGACTAAAGGACCGCTTGTTAAAGACTTTCCCCTGCCGTCCGCCGGCAGGGGAATCAATGTTATTATGAGTTCGCTTTTTCAAATTTACCCATAAAGCCGACGAGCTTTTCGACGCCTTCGACAGGCATTGCGTTGTAAATGGACGCGCGCATGCCGCCTACGGTGCGGTGCCCCTTAAGGTTTATGAAGCCCTGCCCCTCGGCCTCGGCGATAAATTTCGCGTTGAGGTCGTCGCTGCCGGTCACAAACGGTATGTTCATAATGGAGCGGTCCTCCGGAACAACCGTGCCGTGGAACATTTTGGAATTATCGAGGAAATTATAAATCGCGCCGGCCTTTTTCTCGTTTATCTTTTTCATTTCCGTAAGGCCGCCGACTGTGTTTTTGAGCCAGTCAAGCACAAGGCCGCAGATATATATGGCGTAGCAGGGCGGTGTGTTAAACATGGAACCGTTGTCGGCGTGTGTTTTGTAGTTAAACATGGTAGGCGTCTGCTCCATCGCGCAGCCTATGAGGTCTTCGCGTATTATAACTACAGTAAGGCCCGCCGGACCCATGTTTTTCTGTGCGCCGGCGTAAAGCAGGCCGAACTTCGAAACGTCAATCGGCGCGCTGAGGACGCACGATGAGATATCGGCGACGAGCGGTACGCTGCCGGTCTGCGGGAGCGTATGGTAAACAGTGCCGTAAATCGTGTTGTTCATGCAGATGTGGAAGTAGTCGGCATCCTTTGTAAACGCCGACGGGTCAAGCTTTGGTATATAGGTAAAAGTTTTGTCCTTTGAAGATGCGACGACGTTGGCCTCGCCGTAACGGGCGGCTTCTTTGTAGGCTTTCGTCGCCCACTGGCCGGTGAGCACGTAGTCGGCCTTATGGCTTTTGTTCATAAGGTTAAGCGGCACCATGGCAAACTGTGAAGAAGCCCCTCCCTGCAGGAAAAGGACTTTATAGTTATCTGGAATATTCATCACTTCACGGAGCAAACTTTCCGCTGAAGCGATTATCCCTCCGTAGATTTTAGATCGATGGGACATCTCCATTACGGACTGGCCGCTGCCTTTGTAGTCAAGCATTTCGTCCGCCGCGCGGCGAAGGACGGCCTCCGGTAACATGGAAGGACCTGCGGAAAAGTTGTAAACTCGCTTCATGGTAAACCTCCAAATTTTTATAATGATTTGATAACATTCCGGCAATATCATAAAAGATGCCCCGGCACCGCGCCTGCATTATGCGCAACACATAAACAGCCGCCATACTAAAGCAGCCTTTACGCCGTGACTGTTATAAGCTAATAATTAATAATTATAATATCGGTTTTTGTCAAAGTCAATCACCGCGGCTGCAGAAATGTTAAGTTTTCAAGTGTAAACGATTGAAAAATTTTATTTTACGGCATCGTTTTTTAAGCATGGCGCCGTAAATGCGGCTTAACACGGCTCTAAAAGAATTTTCGGGGAATTTGCTGTTTTGCGTAATATTTATATGTGGTATAATAGTATATGATTTTATGAAGCCGGAAGGTATAAAGAATGAAAAAAATAATATGCACCGTGCTGCGCGTCCTTTTGCTCGCGGTTTCAGTTTTGGGGCTTATGTGGTTTGTCTGGCCTATTTCGCATAATGTGCTCAATATAGGCAATGCCTTGGGTATTTTTGTATGCTCACTGCTCATACTGCTTAACGTTTTTGCGGGCGGCATACGCAAAGCGTGCGCAGCACACGCCCCTTTAAAGTATTTTACGGCTTTTCTGCTTGTGCTTATATGCGCGGGCGCGTTGTGGAGCGCGGCTATGACCGCCTGTATGGCGGCGGCCGTTAAGGCTGAGCCGCCTCAAAGCGCCACTGTGCTCGTCTTAGGCAGCAAGGCGAGCGGGCGCATACCAAGCGCCGACCTTTGGGCGCGCATAAAAACAGCCGCCGCCTACCTTAAAAAGCATCCGTCTGCTTCGTGCGTGGCGTGCGGCGGGCAGGGCAAAGGCGAAAGCGCGAGCGAAGCCTCTATAATACGCGAAAACCTTATAAAAGCCGGAGTGGAGAGCGGGAGGATATTTACGGACGACAAGTCGGTAAATACAGAAGAAAACATCAGGAACGCGCTCAAAATCATAAAAAACAGCGGGCTTGACGGCAGGCTTGCCATAGTAACGGACGATTACCATGAGTTCAGGGCGTGCGCAATAGCGAAAAACCTTGGCGCAGACCAGTACGCCGTGCCGGCAAAAACGCCGCCGTATATACTTTCGGCGTGCTGGGCGCGTGAGGTGCTTGCCATAACGAAATTCCTTGTATTTTAATAAAATAACACCTGCCTGCCGCACGCCGGCAGCAGGGTATCCGCAAGGTAAAAACACTTTACGGGAGGGTGTTGCGCTTGGAAAAACTGCTTATAAAAAACGCCGCCATAATTGACCCTGTAAGAGGTAAAAGCTTTACGGGAAACATACTTTGTTCGGACGGCAAAATAACCGGAACGGGCGCCGGCATAACGTGCGGCGGCGCTTTTGAAGTGAACGCGGACGGCCTTTGCGCCGCGCCGGGCCTTGTGGACATGCACGTCCACCTGCGTGACCCCGGCTTTACCGAAAAGGAGGATATCTTTTCAGGCTGCCGCGCCGCCGCGGCGGGCGGCGTGACAAGCCTTTTATGCATGCCGAACACCAATCCGGTTCTCGACAGCGCCGAGATGGTAAAGTATGTGCTCGAAAAAGCGCGCGGCGCATGCGCGAACGTTTATGCGGCCGGCGCAATTACCGAGGGGCTGCGCGGAGATGGGGTTTCGGACCTGCGCGGGCTTAAAGACGCGGGCGCGGCAGCCGTAAGCGACGACGGCCGGCCGGTAATAAGCTCAAAGGCTATGGCAAAGGCGATGCTTGAGGCGCCGGCGCTTGGGCTAAGGGTGCTCGCGCACTGTGAAGACCTGTACCTGTCCGACGGAGGGAAGCTGAATGAGGGAGCCGTTTCAAAGTTCCTCGGGGTAAAGGGCGTCCCGCCCGCTGCGGAGGAGTGCGGCACGGCACGCGAGATAACGCTTGCCGCGTCTTACGGTGTCCCTGTGCACATATGCCACGTAAGCACCGCTAAGTCCGTTGAAATGGTGCGCTCCGCAAAAAAGCACGGGGTTAAGGTAACGTGTGAAACAGCGCCGCATTACTTCGCCCTGACGGAAAAGGAGCTTTTAAAGAGGGACGCTGACTACCGCATGAGCCCGCCTTTGAGAACTGAAAACGACCGCATGGCCGTCATAGAGGGGCTTATGGACGGTACCGTAGACGCCATAGCGACCGACCACGCGCCGCATACTCCAAAGGAAAAGTCTGACTTTTTAAACGCGCCGAACGGCGTCGTAGGCATGGAAACAAGCCTTGCCGCGGGCATTACATTTCTTGTAAAACCGGGTTATATAAGTTTACAAAGGCTCATAGCGCTTATGTCTTATAATCCGGCAGGCATACTGGGAATAAACGCCGGCACATTAAAAGCCGGCGCTCCGGCGGACATAGTCCTTTTTGACCCAGCGGAGGAGTGGACGGTAGACGCTGCAAAACTGCACGGCAAAAGCCGCAACGCGGTTTTCAAGGGAAGAAAGCTCATAGGAAAAGTAAAAATGACCGTATGCCGCGGCAAAATCGTATATAACGGCGGTTAACATTATCCGTACTGTTTTGTAACATACAGGCGGATAATTAAAGATAAAAATAAAAATTGGAGGTATTTATATGTCGCTTGACAGGCTTATTGAAAAAATAGCGGAACTGCAAAACCCCACAGTGGCCGGTCTTGACACCAAGCTTGACTATATCCCCGGCTTCATAAAAGAAAAGGCTTACGCTAAATTGGGCAAAACGCCGGAGGCCGCCGCCTCCGCCATGCTGGAGTTCAACATGGGGCTTATCGACAGGCTGTGCGGCATAGTGCCGGCTGTGAAGCCGCAGTGCGCTTACTACGAAATGTACGGCTGGCAGGGCATGAAAACGCTGAGGGGGACTATATCATATGCAAAAGCTAAGGGAATGTACGTTATAACGGACGGCAAACGCAACGATATAGGAACCACCATGCAGGCTTACGCCGCGGCGCATCTCGGCGAAACCGACATAGACGGCGTAAAGTACACGGTGTTCGGCGGGGATGCGCTAACCGTAAACGGCTACCTTGGCTCTGACGGTATAAAACCGCTTATAGACGTATGTAAAAAATACGATAAGAGCATTTTCGTCCTTGTCAAAACTTCAAACCCTTCTTCCGACGAGCTGCAGAACCAGGCGTTCGAGGGCGGAGCCACGCTGTATGAGGAGATGGGGCGGCACTGCGGCGAGTGGGGCAAAGAGCTTGCAGGCAGGTACGGCTACTCAGGAGTCGGCGCCGTGGTCGGCGCGACTTACCCGGCACAGCTCGCCCAGCTGCGCGAAATGCTGCCCGGCACGTTCTTTTTAGTGCCGGGGTACGGCGCGCAGGGCGGCAGCGCTAAGAGCGTTGCGCCGGCTTTTGACAAAAACGGCCTTGGGGCTGTAGTAAACGCTTCACGGTCAATAATATGCGCGTGGAAAAACAGCGGCGCTCCGGAGAAAGATTACGCGAAGGCCGCCGCCGAAGCCGCCGCCGAAATGCGCGATTCCATCATAAGAGAAACTGGAAAAATAAAATTATGAAGAAGTACGACGTTTTTAACGCGGAGATAATAAGCACGCGCATGGCCGCGGGCGGAGTATGTGACATGTCGGTGCTTGCGCCTTTTGCGGCGCGGCTCGCAAAGCCGGGGCAGTTCGCACAGCTCTTCGTGCCGGGAAAAACGCTGCGCCGGCCGGTATCGTTCTGCGGCATAGATGCCGCGGGCGGCACGCTCCGCTTTGTGTTCCAGGTGCGCGGCGAAGGGACTGGGCGCCTCGCAGATATGAAAAAGGGCGACACGCTCAACATGCTTGCGCCTCTCGGGAACGGGTTTGAGCCGTGCGGCGCGCGCGGGGGGGCGCTTTTTGTAGGAGGAGGCATAGGCGTGCCGCCGCTGCTTGAGGCGTCTAAAAGGTTTGGAAGCGGCGCCGTATTGGCGGCAGGATTTAAGGATAAGAAAAGTATAATACTTAAAGAGGACTTTGAAAAAAACGGCTGTAAGGTGCTTGTGGCGACAGATGACGGTTCGTACGGGCATCACGGGCTCGTTACTGACATGATAGAGGGCCTGCGCTTCGGCGCGGTGTACGCCTGCGGGCCGCTCCCAATGCTTAAGGCCGTTTCGCGTATCGCTGAAAATAAAAATGTTTTGTGCTATGTTTCGATGGAGGAGCGCATGGCGTGCGGCATAGGCGCGTGCCTCGGCTGCGCGGTTAAACTGCGCGGCGAAAATGGCGCCGTGCATTACGGGCACGTATGCAGGGACGGGCCGGTGTTTGACAGCCGCGAGGTAGTTTGGCCGGACCCTTAAAAGGAGGTGCTTTTATGGCAGACCTTAAAGTTAACATAGCGGGGGTAAGTTTTAAGAACCCTTTAATAACGGCTTCAGGCACCTTTGGCTTCGGACGTGAATATTCTGAATTTTACCCGCTTTCAAAGCTTGGCGGCATATCGTGCAAGGGGCTTACGCTGCGCGGACGTGACGGCAACCCTCCCCCGCGTATTGCCGAAACAGCAGGCGGCATGCTGAACTCGGTAGGGCTGCAAAACCCGGGTGTCGATTACTTTATAAAAAATGAGCTTCCATGGCTGAAAAAGCAGGGCACGGTTATCATAGCGAACGTTGCCGGAAGTACTGTCGAAGATTACTGTGAAACAGCCGAAAGGCTGGACGGTACAGGCATAGACATGGTAGAGCTCAACATCTCCTGCCCTAACGTAAAGCAGGGCGGCGTGCAGTTCGGCACTACGTGCGGCGGCGTTGAGTCCGTTACGTCGGCTGTGCGCAGGCGCTGCAAAAAGCCGCTCATGGTAAAGCTTTCGCCCAACGTTTCGGATATAACCGAAACGGCCGCGGCCGCCGAAAGCGCCGGCGCGGATGCCGTTTCCATGATAAATACCCTTACGGGAATGAAGATAGACATAAATACCCGCAGGCCCGTTCTCCGCAACAACACGGGCGGCCTCTCGGGGCCGGCGGTGCTGCCCGTTGCCGTGCGCATGGTGTGGCAGGCGCATAAAAGGGTGAAAATACCGATAATAGGCATGGGCGGCATATCAAAGTGGCAGGACTCAGTCGAAATGCTCCTTGCCGGCGCTTCCGCCGTACAGGTGGGCACAGCGGCTTTTTCAGACCCGTACGCGCCGCTTAAGATACTGGACGGCCTTTTAAAGTACCTTGACGTAAACGGCATAGGCAGCGTTTCGGAGCTTACGGGGGCGGCTCTCGATTGGGATTAAGCGGCCCTCGTTTGTGCCCGCCGGCGCCGCCGCCTATACAACCGGCGCAATACGTAGTATAATTTAAACATAAGACATAAAACATGACCGGGGGATACTATAACATGACAAGAATAATATTGGTGCGCCACTGTGAAGCAAAAGGCAATACATACAGGATACTTCAGGGCAGGACTGACTGCGACATAAGCGGAAACAGCGCGGCGCAGCTTGACCTTGTAAGCCTGCGGCTCAGAAACACCCATATAGACGCCATATACTCAAGCCCCCTTAAACGCGCGCGGAAGACAGCCGAAGCCATAAACAGGTACCACGGCCTGCCTGTAAAGACCGATGCGCGCCTGCAGGAGATAGACGTGGGCGAATGGGAAGGGAAAACGTGGAGCGAAATAGAACGTGACTACCCCGAAATGGCAAAGGTGTGGAAGGAAAATCCTGGCGCGTTTGTTTCTCCCAACGGGGAATCAATGAAAGAAGTATACGACAGGATATGGGACGGCATAATAGATATCGTAAAACATAATGAGGGGAAGACAGTCCTTGTTACGTCGCACGGATGCGCCATAAGGAATTTTTTGTGCCGCGCGCTCGGCAAAACGCCGGACGGCCTTTCGGATATAGAGTGGTGTGATAATACCGCCGTAAGCGTCATAGACTTTGACGGCGCCTTAAAACCAAAAGTCGTAGTGATGAACGACGCTTCGCATCTGCCGGCCAGCCTTTCGCTCCATAAGCAGGGCGTCATGTACGAAAACGGCGTGTAAAAACTTTGGCGCGCGGAGCGCCGCGGGTAATATCTTTTATTTGAAGTATTACTTTGCATATGGTAATATATTGTTCAGCGGGTACCGCGCTCCGCTCGCCGGAGAGCTAAGGCCTGCGCATTGCTTGGGGGGTGGGCGTTATGCCGTACTGCTGGCTTGCCGTTATAATAATTGCGACGTTAATAGAAATCTTTACAGCACAGCTCGTTTCGGTCTGGTTTGCCGTCGGAGGGACGGCGGCGCTCGCGGCGGCTTTGCTCAACGCGGGGTTTAACGCGCAGCTTTTGATTTTTGCACTCGTTTCGGCCGTGACGCTCGCTGCCACAAGGCCGGTTGTAAAAAAACATCTTACCGTTAAAAAAACAAGCACGAACGCCGACAGGTACATAGGCAGAGACGGCATTGTAACAGTGGACATAAACAACGCCGCGGCTTCCGGGCAGGTAAACGTACTCGGCAGCGTGTGGACGGCCCGCTCAGCGGACGGTTCGGTTATAATTAAAGGCCAGCATGTAAAGGTGGAGTCCATACAGGGCGTCAAGCTTATAGTCAGCCGGCAGCAGCCCGGCGATTAATTGGAGGAAGATGTTTTATGCTTATATTGATTATACTTGTGGTTTTCGTTATCATCGTCCTTATTTCCAATATCAAAATAGTACCTCAGGCGCACGCCTATGTGCTAGAGCGCCTTGGGGTTTATAACGATACATGGAACACAGGCCTGCACTTTAAGATACCTTTTGTAGACAGGATAGCGAAAAAGATATCGCTTAAGGAGCAGGTGCTTGACTTTCCGCCGCAGCCCGTTATAACAAAAGACAACGTCACAATGCAGATAGACACCGTTATATATTTCCAGATAACTGACCCTAAGCTTTACGCCTACGGTGTTGAGCGGCCCATCTCCGCCATAGAGAACCTGTCGGCAACCACGCTAAGAAATATAATCGGGGACCTGGAGCTTGACCGCACGCTTACTTCACGCGACGTAATAAACACGCAGATACGCACGATACTCGACGAGGCTACCGATGCATGGGGCATAAAGGTAAACCGGGTCGAGCTTAAAAATATAATACCCCCAAAAGAGATACAGGAGTCAATGGAAAAGCAGATGAAAGCCGAGCGCGAGCGCCGCGCCCAGGTCATAACCGCCGACGCTCAGAAAAAAAGCGCCATACTTGTGGCGGAAGGTGAGAAAGAGTCCGCCATACTGCGCGCGGACGCTGTAAAGGAGAAAAAAATACGCGAAGCGCAGGGTGAGGCGCAGGCGATAAAAACCGTGCAGGAGGCTTTTGCGGAAAGCATAAAAATGCTTAACAGCGCAAACCCAAGCGAAAGCGTCATAGCGCTTAAGAGCCTTGAGGCCTTCCAAAAGGCGGCCGACGGCAAGGCGACGAAGATAATCATACCGTCGCAGATGCAGTCGCTTGCGGGGCTTGCAACGTCGCTTAAGGAATTTCTTACTGACCCAAAGCAGTGAGCAGGGCCGCGCGGGGATGTGCGGCGCAGGCTTACCGTTTAATTATTTAAATACAGGCCGTACGCCGGAGCAGTACGGTCTGCGCTGTTTTTAGAAAGGTGAGGAAAAGATATGAAGGATTGTAAAAAAGCGGCCGTTATCATGGGCAGCGACAGTGACTTCCCAGTGGTTTCGGCGGCGGTGAAAAAGCTTAAGTCTTACGGTATACCGACGGAAACGCGCGTCATGTCGGCACACCGCACGCCGCGTGAAACGGCGGAGTTTGCGGCGTCCGCGGCCGCCAGCGGCTTTGGCGTCATCATAGCGGCGGCTGGCAAGGCGGCGCACCTCGCCGGTGCCATAGCGGCCAACACGACGCTGCCGGTTATAGGCATACCCGTAAAGTCGTCTACGCTCGACGGGCTTGACGCGCTGCTTGCCACCGTGCAGATGCCGTCAGGCATACCGGTAGCGACTGTTGCCATAAACGGCGCCGAAAACGCGGCCATACTCGCGGCGCAGATTTTAGCCTTGGGCGACAGCGGGCTTGCCGGCAGGCTTAAAGCCGAGCGGCAGGAAATGGCCGCAAAAACAGCTGCTAAGGACAAGGCGGTGCGTGATGAGGCAGCTAAGCTCTGAAACACATATTGTAAAATATTGCTTATATATGTTTAATGCTTTAACATAATACGGTATAATTAATAAAGTATAATTTTGGCAGCAATACCGCGCGGCGCTTATATGCACGCGGCGGGATATTATATTGCGGAAGCTTTAAAATGCTGGAGGGCGTATAAATGACAAGTTACAGCGAGAGCTACAAAGCGGCAGGCGTTGACGTTACCGCCGGTTACAAGGCGGTGGAGCTTATGAAAAGCCACGTCGAAAAAACAATGGTTCCCGGCGTGGTTTCGGGGTTGGGCGGCTTCGGCGGGCTTTTTAAGCCTGACATATCCGGCATGGAGGAGCCTGTACTCGTAAGCGGAACCGACGGCGTGGGCACAAAGCTTAAGATAGCTTTCCTTATGGACAAGCACGACACCATAGGCATAGACTGCGTCGCCATGTGCGTTAACGACGTAGTATGCTGCGGGGCAAAGCCGCTTTTCTTTTTGGATTACCTTGCGGTTGGAAAAAACCACCCAGAGAAGGTGGAGCAGGTAGTGGCCGGCGTTGCGGACGGCTGCGTGAAGGCGGGATGCGCCCTCGTAGGCGGCGAAACGGCCGAGATGCCCGGGTTTTATCCTTCCGACGAATATGACCTCGCCGGTTTCTGCGTGGGTATGGCCGACAGGCCGAAGCTTTTGGATCCGTCGCTTGTAAAGGCGGGCGATGCCGTCATCGGCCTGCCGTCGTCGGGGCTGCACTCTAACGGCTTTTCCCTTGTGCGGAAGGTTTTTAACATAAGTGAACGCAACGTACATATGTACATCAACGACCTAGGCTGCACTTTGGGCGAGGAACTTATAACACCTACTAAAATATATGTGAAGCCCGTTTTATCGCTGATGGAAAAAGTAAAGGTAAAGTCCGTGTCGCACATAACGGGAGGCGGCTTTTTTGAAAATATTCCGCGCATGCTTAAAAAGGGACTTACGGCGAGGATAGAAACGGCTAAGATACCGCGCCAGCCCATTTTCGGGCTTCTGCAGAGCCAGGGCAACATACCTCTGCACGATATGTACAACACGTTTAACATGGGCATAGGCATGTGCATAGTAACGTCGCCTGAGGACGCCGACGAAGCCGTAAGCGTGCTTAACGGGGCCGGCGAATCGGCCGTTATAATAGGCAGCATCGAAAACGGCGCGGAGGGCGTTGTGCTATGCTGAATATTTCCGTGCTTGTTTCCGGCGGCGGGACAAACCTGCAGGCCCTTATAGACGCCCAGAACGGTGGCGGAATACCCGGCGGCAGGATAAACCTTGTCATCTCAAGCAGCGGCAAAGCGTATGCGCTTAGGCGCGCTGAAAAAGCCGGCATACGTACGGAAGTGCTTGTACGTAAAAGCTTTGCCTCGCAGGAAGCTTACGACGCGGAACTCGTTAACCTGCTTGAGAGCGCTGGCACGGGGCTTGTCATCCTTGCCGGCTTTATGACCATAATAAGCGGCAAGGTAATATCAAAGTACAAAAATAAGATAATCAATATACATCCGTCGCTCATACCTTCGTTCTGCGGTGAAGGCTACTACGGCCTGCACGTGCATGAGGCCGCGCTGAAAAAAGGCGTGAAGGTGACCGGGGCAACGGTGCATTTTGTAAACGAAATATGCGACGGCGGCCCGATAATACTGCAAAAGGCCGTGCAAGTGAAAGACGGCGACACGCCGGAGACACTGCAGCAGAGGGTAATGCGGCAGGCGGAGTGGCAGATACTGCCGAAGGCCGCGGCTCTTTTCTGCGCGGGAAAACTGGAAGTTAAAAACGGAACAGTGAAAATTAAGGAGGACTAACTTTGCAAAGCAGAAAAATCGCCCAGGTTTTAGGGACGAACGCCTACCCGGGGCGCGGCATAATACTTGGAAAGAGCGCCGACGGACGTTACGCGGCGGCGGCGTATTTCATTATGGGGCGCAGCGAAAACAGCCGCAACCGTGTTTTCGCGCAGTGCGGCGACGGCATAAAAACAAGGCCGTTCGACAGCTCTAAGGCAGGGGACCCGTCGCTTATAATCTATACTCCGGTTAAGGTGCTCGGTGACAAAACAATAGTGACGAACGGCGACCAGACCGATACGATATACGAATATCTGGCGCGCGGCGATTCTTTTGAAGATGCTCTGCGCACGCGCACTTTTGAGCCGGACGGGCCGAACTTTACGCCGCGCATATCCGGCCTGCTTGAAACGGGCGGAAGTTTCAGCTACAAGCTGTCCATCGTCAAAAGCGCCGGCGGAGACCCGTCAGGCACTGAGCGCTTTTTCTACGAGTATGCTTCTCCCGCGGACGGAAAAGGCCACCTCATACAGACATATAACGGCGACGGCGACCCGCTGCCGTCGTTTGACGGCGAGCCTGTTACCGTTGACATTGACGGCGGTATAGACGAATTTGCAAAAACACTGTGGGAATTTTTAAACGAGGACAATAAAATTTCGCTTTTCGTCAGGTTTATAAACCTTCAGAACGGCCTTACGGAAACAAGGATATTTAATAAGAACAATTAATGCTTATTCATTATTTTGATTTAAGGCGCCGCATTTGGCGGTGTAAACGATCTGAATGTATTAGGGGGAAATATAATGGCAAAGGAGATAACTCTTAAGTACGGCTGCAACCCAAACCAGAAGCCCGCGCGCATTTTTATGAAAAACGGCGGCGAACTGCCGGTTGAAGTGCTTAACGGCAGGCCGGGGTACATTAACTTTCTCGACGCGTTTAACAGCTGGCAGCTCGTAAGGGAGCTTAAGGCCGCGGCAGGCCTGCCGTCGGCGGCATCTTTTAAGCATGTAAGCCCTGCCGGAGCGGCCGTGGCCGCGGATATGACCGAAACAATGAAAAAAATCTGCTTTGTCGATGATTTGGAGCTGTCGCCTATTGCCGGAGCTTACGCAATGGCAAGGGGAGCCGACAGGATGTCGTCTTACGGCGACTTTGCGGCGCTTTCCGACGTGTGCGACGAGCAGACCGCCGTGCTGCTGAAACGCGAGGTGTCTGACGGGATAATAGCGCCGGGCTATACTACGAAAGCGCTTGAAATATTGAAGTCAAAACGCCGCGGCACATACAACGTCATAAAAATAGACCCGGGCTATAAACCGGAGCCAGTTGAAGAAAAAGACGTTTTCGGCATTACCTTCAGCCAGGCGCGCAACGATGCTGTCATAAGCGAAGACCTTCTTTCCAATATAGTCACGGAAAAAAGGGACATTCCCGCCGGTGCTAAGCGCGACCTTATACTTTCCCTTATAGCTTTAAAATACACTCAGTCAAACTCCGTATGTTACGCTAAAGGCGGCCAGACCATAGGCGTAGGCGCGGGGCAGCAGTCGAGGATACACTGCACGCGCCTCGCTGGCGGCAAGGCGGACAACGTGCTTTTACGCAGCCACCCTAAAGTCATGTCGCTGCCGTTTAAGGGCGGCATACGCAGGCCCGACAGGGACAACGCCATAGACGTTTACATTTCCGACGACTGTGAGGGGCTGCTTGCGGACGGCGTTTGGCAGGACACGTTTACCGTGAGGCCGGACCCGCTAACAAAGGAAGAAAAGCGCGCATGGCTTTCGAAGCAGGCAGGAGTGTCGCTCGGCTCGGATGCGTTTTTCCCGTTTGGCGACAACATAGAGCGCGCGCATAAGTCCGGCGTTTCGTATATCGCGCAGCCGGGAGGCTCCATACGCGACGACAACGTTATAGAGACATGCGACAAGTACGGCATAGCTATGGCGTTTACAGGCGTCCGCCTTTTCCATCACTGATAAAGTATACCCGCCGCGCAGAACGGCGGGCTATTTATTTTAATGACAGGGAGATATGAAATGAATATTCTTGTGGTAGGCGGCGGCGGCCGCGAACACGCGATAATCCGTAAGCTTAAAGAAAGCCCCAAGGCCGGCAGGATATACTGCGCGCCGGGCAACGGCGGAATTTCAAAGGACGCCGAGTGTGTAGGTATAGCATCTTCAGACATAAAAGGCGTAGTTGAATTTTCAAAAGAAAACTCCGTTGGCCTTGTTTTCGTGGCACCGGACGACCCGCTTGCCGCCGGCATGGTGAACGCACTCGAGGAGGAGGGAATACGCGCTTTCGGACCGCGCGCGGAAGCGGCGGTAATAGAAAGCAGCAAGGTTTTTTCAAAAAACCTTATGAAAAAATACAATATCCCTACGGCCGGCTATGAAGTTTTTGACGACCCGGCAAAAGCCCTCGGCTTTATAAAGTCAAAAGATACTTATCCGACGGTTATAAAGGCCGACGGTCTCGCGCTTGGCAAAGGCGTTATCATAGCCGCAAATTACGCTGAGGCTGAAAGCGCCGTCAAGACTATAATGCGTGACAAAAAGTTCGGCGACTCCGGCAATAAAGTCGTCATAGAGGAGTTTCTCACGGGACCTGAGGTTTCTGTCCTTGCGTTTACCGACGGCAAGTGCGTAAAGCCGATGGTTTCTTCAAAAGACCACAAGCGCGCCTTTGACGGCGACAAAGGGCTTAACACGGGCGGAATGGGAACCATAAGCCCTAACCCGTACTATACAGGCGATATGGCGGCAGAGTGCATGGAGAAGATATTCCTGCCTACCATACGCGCTATGGCCGGTGAGGGGCGCGTATTTAAAGGCTGCCTTTACTTCGGGCTTATGCTGACAAAGGACGGCCCGAAAGTCATAGAGTACAACTCGCGGTTCGGCGACCCGGAAACCCAGGTCGTACTGCCGCGACTTAAAACAGACTTAGTGGATATTATTGAAGCCGTTATAGACGGAAAGCTCGGTGAACAGCCTATAGAGTGGAGCAGCGACGCCTGCGCGTGCGTTGTAATGGCTTCCGGCGGATATCCGCAGCAGTATAAAAAGGGCATAGAGATAAAAGGCCTTGACACCGGCGGGCAGCTTGGCGGCGTCACCGTTTACCATGCCGGTACAGTATGCAGGGACGGTAAATTTTACACTGACGGCGGGCGCGTGCTGGGCGTGACGGCGCTCGGCAAAGACCTGCCGCAGGCCGTTTCAAAGGCGTATGCGGGTGTTGGCAAAATACATTTTGACGGCTGCTTTTTCAGGCACGACATAGGGGAGTAGCTTTCTTTTATTATAAAATATTAAATTTAACCATAAAAAAACGCTCCCTTGCTTTTATTAATAGAAATAAAATTCACACCCAATAAAGCAAGGGAGTTCATAGGTTTTACGCCGTTTTCATGTGCAGCCTGAGCCTGTCGGATATCATCGCTATAAATTCTGAGTTAGTAGGCTTGCCGCGCGTGTTGTGGATGGTGTAGCCGAAGTAGGAGTTGAGGATGTCCACGTCGCCGCGGTCCCACGCGACCTCGATGGCATGCCTTATGGCGCGCTCAACGCGGGAGGCCGTAGTGTTGTACTTCCTTGCTACACTCGGATAAAGCTGCTTTGTCACCGCGTTTATTATTTCAGGGGTTTCTATGGCCATTATGATGGAATCACGCAGGTAATGGTAGCCTTTTATATGGGCCGGCACGCCAATCTGGTGGAGGATTTCCGTTACCTGTATCTCAAGGCCCGGCTCGCTTTCCTGCTTTTCAGCGGCTTTAACGCCCGGTTTTATCCTTGCCATGGAGTAGAGCTGCTTTATGCGTTCCGCAAGCCCTTCCGGGTCAAACGGATATACGGCGAAATAAGATGCGCCGCACATCATTACCTCACGTTCCAGATTGGGATTTGTAAAGGTTGAGATTATTACAAACATCGGCTTTTTGCCGGACGGTTTCTTTTCGACCGATTTCATTACGCCTATGCCGTCAAGGTTGGGCATGAAAAGGCTGGCAAGGACTACGTCGGGGCTTGTGTTTTCAATTTTTTCAAGGAGCTTTAGCCCATCTTCTTTTACGTAGCTTACGTCAAAACCGGCGCCGGCAAAAATGCCGCCTTCCGTTTTCTGAAATTCCGGGTCACTGTTAGCGATTAACATTTTGATATGTTCCATATTATTTTCCCCCTAAGGTAGATTTATTTTGTACTTATAATACCATATATTGTTAATTTTGGCAATAGTTTGGCAAAATATTTTTTTGAATTAGAGGGAAAATAAATTTGAAACAAAAAAATCAGGAAGCTTTTGAGTTAACATATGAACCGACAGATTGGGATTCTGCAAGCATATTTTCAGCAAAAACACCGTACCCGCGTGTCGGGTCGTTTATAAACACGTGCGTTACGGCGCCGACGAGCATATTGTTTTGTATTATGGGGCTTCCGCTCATGCCCTGCACTATGCCGCCGGTCTGCGCCAGGAGTTTTTGGTCGGTAATGTGCAGGACAATATTTTTGCTTTTAACTCCGTCGCGGTAATCAACTTTTTCTATATAGGCATCGTAATACGACGGCTTGTCGCCGCTTATGGTTGTCAGTATTTTCACAGGGCCTGTTTTGACGTCCTGCTTCATGCCTATTTTAACAGCGGCGCCTTCGGGACGGTAATTAAATGAGCCGTAAACGCCGTCCTGAATGTTTTCGGTCAAGTTACCTATGACTTTGTCGCTTGTAAAGTACCCCCGGAGTTCTCCCGGGCTTCCGCTCTGCCCTTTTGTAATTCCGTTTATTGTGACGGGGACTATCTCACCGGACAAAAGCGGCATGATTTCCTGTGTGTCGGAGTCGCATATGCCGTGGCCGAGACCGGCAAAACCTTTCGTGTAAGGATTGTAAAAGGTGAGCGTGCCAATGCCAGCCGTGCTGTCCCTTACCCAAAGGCCGGCCTTGTAGGTGTTGTCCGCCTGTGACCGTACGGGGCGCAGCAAAACGCTGAAGTATTTGCTTTCGCGTTTAACGGTTAACGTTACGTCTTTGCCTTTGCAGCCTTCAAGCGCGCCTGCGAGGCCGTCGTTCGTCACTACTTTTTTGCCGTTTACGGAGGATATGACGTCACCGATGTCAAGGCCGGCTTCTTTTGCAGGGTTTACAGCGCCGGAAACCGTGTCCACATCGTTGAAGCCGACTATGACTACCCCGTTTGCGTACAGTTTAATGCCGAACGGTGTGCCGCACGGTATGACGCACGTTTTGTCCACTACGTTAACGTCTACCGACTTTACCGGTATATGGTTGTAAAACATAAGCGTACCCTTATATGACTGAGGCATGCTTCCGCTGGAGCTTGCGTAAACGTTGCTTCCGCTTTCACCAACAACGGTGAAAGCACCGGAAAACCACTCAAGCTTGCCTCCCTGCGTAACGGTGTAAGTGTTGGGCGTAAAGTAATCGGCAGTGGCTAATACGGCGGAAAGGAACAGCTCAGCCGTTGCTGCGGCAACAACCAGAAAATTCATAAATTTTTTCAAAAAATTCACCTCCCCTGCGCCGCATTATTAATCTGCGCACAAGGGAGGCGTTTTATGTTGTCAATTCGTTTTAATTTTCCCAAAAGTTAGAAAAAGGCACCGCTTTTCAGCGTTTGGGGGCTAAAATCCCTTAACTTGCTTGCAAAGGGAAAAGAATTTTGAATTATTTTTAAATTTTGTTTAAATGCTAAACAGGCATTTTTACTTAGGGGTTATTTTTTCTGCTTCCTAAATTCTTTTACTATATTCGTACCGGCTAGCGCACCGTCGTAGACGGCTTTTGAAACTTGCAGCATGCCGCCCGTGCAGTCGCCTGCCGCGTAGAGGTTTGGTATATTAGTCCGTTTGTTACCGTCGGTCACGATGTAAGCGCCGTTTGTTTCCGCGCCGATTTTTTTAGCAAGGTCAGTGCTGCCGGCTACGCCGACGGCGACAAATAACCCTGATATGGGAAGCGATGCCCCGTCGGAGAAACGGACGGATTTAAGCACGCCGTTTTCACCCACAAGTGAGGAGATTTCTTTTTTGTTTATTCCCATTTCGGGGGGGAACTCCGCGGACGCTTCGCCGCCGTTTGTGAGCACCGTCACATTTCCGGCTATGGGCAGAAGCTCAGAAGCCTCGTGGAGTGCGTATTCGCCGCAGCCTAAGACCGCTACTTCCTTTTTGCGGTAAAAGAAACCGTCGCACACGGCGCAGTAGCTGACGCCCTTTCCCTCGAATTCTTTTATGCCTTCGATTTTAGGCGTATGGCGGGAGGAACCCGTAGCCATAACCGCGAACGGCGCAAGGTAATCGCCGCTTTTCGTTTTGACGGAGAAGCTGCCGTCATAAGAAATACCGACGACCTCGTCTTCAATTATGCTAATACCTAAACGTTTGGCCTGGGTTATGCCGTTTTTTATCAGGTCTTTCCCCGGGATTGGTTCCGGAAAGCCATAGTAGTTTTCTATGCTGCCTGTTTTTTTAAGCGAACCGCCGCCGCTGCCTATGATAAGCGTGTCAAGTCCGGCGCGCGCCGTGTAGAGTGACGCGGAGATTCCCGCGGGTCCGTTTCCAAGTATAATGACATCAGCCATTGCCGCAGCTCCTTTTCAAACTTAGCTTTTGTATTTTTTATTATAATAAACGCCGCATAAACGCTTTTCAGTGATTTTATCACTGTATAAAGACGGATTATCCGTCTTAAGCTGCCCTAAATACTTAGCCGCTACAATGACATTTTACCATATACGGGATGAAATTAAAAGACGGTTTCATATAGCCGCGCTTTGATGTGGAGCATGCGGACGTTTTGATTTATGGCATAAGTGTACTATATGCCGCTTTCATACGGATGTACGAGCCTTATGTCCATCCCTGTGCGCTTAAATTTTGAAAGTGTTGTTTTAGGTGCGTCGTCATCGGTAATAAGGAGATCTATTTCGTTCAGCATGCCGTACTGGAAGCTTGAAGTAAAACCTATTTTTGTATGGTCGGCGAGTACAAAATGCTTACGTGACCGTTTAAGCATAAGAGAATTTATAGGACTTTCCTGTACGACGCTTGTGGTCAGGCCGCCTTCTACGGAAATTCCTGCACAGCCCATAAAACATTTGCTTGCTGAAACACAGTTTATATTATTGATGGCAAATTCGCCGAACATTGATTCTTTTGGAAAACGTATTTCCCCGCCTGTAAGCACTACGGTCATGGTAGGGTTGTACTGCATGCTTAAAGCTTTGCCGTTGTTGGTGATGATGGTCACGTTTTTCGCGGTTATATATTGCATCATAAGCAAGGCGGTTGAACTTGTATTGATGAAGATGGATTCCTGATCTTCCACCAGCTTTGCCGCGGCTTTCGCGACAGCGGTTTTACAGCGGAGCTGGCTGCTGCTGAAAGCGTTGGTACCGGGGTCGAGCAGAGTCGCACCCCCGTACTGGCGCGTTAAAATATGATGCTTTTCCAAATCGTCCAAGTCGCGCCGTACGGTAAGTGGGGATACGTTTAGCTCTTCGGCCAGGAAGGAAACCTTCACTTTGCCATATTGCTCAAGGAGTTTAATAATCTCATTACGGCGTTGGTCAACGAAGTGCAAGCTGCGTCGCATAGCTTTTTACCTCTTCAATCTTTTGATTATACATATTTTAGCATATTAAAAAGCACAAATCTTCTAAAAACGATTATTTTTAAATAATATAAGAACTATTTGAACTATTTTTAAGAAAAACTGTTTATATATATAAAATAATTTATGATATATGTCGAATATAATAATTGAAATTATAGATATAACTATATATAATTTTATTATAATAATAAAAAGATAATGTTATATGATTGATATGAACAATTATATAACGGCGGGGAGGTGGTAATTATTCTTTTACGCGAAATTTATGAGAAAAAGCACTATATTTTTTGCAGGGAACCCATGACATGGCGTGAGGCAATTAAAAAATGCTGCGAGCCTATCGTAGCCGACGGGACGGCAGACGAAACATATGCGGGCGAGATTATATCCTGCATAGAAAAGCATGGCCCGTACATAGTGATCCTGCCCGGAGTAGCACTGCCGCATTCGACTGAAAACGCAAAAGGGGCGCACGGTACGGCAATCGCTTTTATGAAGTCGTTTGTTCCTGTGAGTTTTGAACAAGGGAACCGGGAAAAGGATGCCGAGATATTTTTCACATTATGTGCCGCTAATTCAGACGAACATCTTGCAAATATGCAGAAACTGTATTCCGTTTTGACAAACGAAGCTGCTGTCGAGAAGTTAAAGCAGATTGAAAATCCGGAGCAGCTTTTGCAGATTGACTTGCTTTGCGGGGAAGATTCATGACTTTGGCAGAACCTTACTGAAGACAAATAACAGATTAATTGGGGGGCTTTGAAATGGCAGTATGGCAATTCTTTGCTAATAATATTTTGACGCAGCCGGCTTATTTTATAGGTTTGCTTGTAATTATCGGGTATGTACTTCTTAAAAAGCCGTGGTATGAGGTAATGGCAGGCTTTATAAAGGCAACAGTAGGATACATGATACTCACGGTTGGCTCCGGCGGGCTTGTTACTACTTTCCGCCCCGTACTTGTAGGGCTGAAGGAGCGTTTCCAGCTTAGCGCAATGGTCATAGACCCGTATTTCGGGCAAAACGCAGTCCAGGCTGGCCTTACCGACGAAAATGCCCCGGCGTTCATAGCCGGCAAGAGTTTTTCGCAGGTCATGCTTTTACTCCTGTTTGCGTTTATTTTCAATATAATTCTTGTAGCCTTGAAAAAGTATACTAAGTGCAGGGCTATATTTACGACCGGGCACGTACAGATGCAGCAGGCCGCTACGGCGTTTTGGCTTATTATGTTCTGCTTCCCGAACCTTAACGACACGTCTATCTTCATCATAATGAGCATAGTCCTGGGCCTTTACTGGGCCGTAGGCACGAACTTGTGCGTAGGCCCGACACAGGACCTTACCGACGGGGCCGGTTTTTCGGTCGCGCATCAGCAGATGTTCGGCATAGCTATATTCAGCAAAATGGCTGAAAACATGAATAAAAAGTCTAAAAAGAAATCAAAGAGGATAGAAGATATCAACCTTCCCGGATTCTTGTCTATTTTCAATGAAAACCTCGTTGCTACGGCAATCCTGATGACATTGTTTTTCGGCGTCATACTTATGGTCCTCGGGAAAGATTTCCTTGTTTCAAAGGAATTCCTTACGGCCGACCAAAACTTTTTCTTCTATATTTTAAGCACGTGCTTTGACTTTGCCGTTTACCTTACAATACTTCAGCTTGGAGTAAGAACTTTCGTTACGGAACTTACGAACTCGTTCCAAGGTATTTCGACAAGGGTGTTGCACGGAGCCGTCCCAGGCGTAGACTGCGCTGTTACATACGGTTTCGGTTCGGCAAACGCAGTAACCATCGGTTTCCTGTTCGGCGCCGCGGGCCAGTTCATAGCTATAGCGCTGCTTATACTTTTAAAAAGCCCCGTTGTAGTTGTCGCGGGATTCGTACCGCTGTTTTTTGATAACGCAACTATAGGTGTCTTCTGCAACAACAAAGGCGGTCTTAAGGCCGCGTGTGTATTCCCGTTTATTTCGGGGCTGTGCCAGGTGTTCGGTTCGGCACTCATAGCCGGCTGGGTAGGCATGGCGGCTTACGGCGGATACTTAGGCATGTGGGACTGGGCGGTTATCTGGCCTGTTTTCACGGTATTGATGAAGTCCTTAAGCTACGCAGGCCTGGTAATAGTTGTAGCCGCGCTTGTTGCAATACCGCAGCTGCAGTACCGTAAACACAAAGACACATATTTCCTGGAGACTGAAGATTATGAAAAGTGCAAGGAAATACGCAGTAAAAAAGCATAATTGATTTAAATATTGGGAAAGAGGAAAATACTTATGGCCAGAATTTTAGTCGCATGCGCAAACGGAGCCGGTACTTCCCTTATGATGAAGATGTCTGTGCAGAAGGCAACTAAAGCATTGGAAATACCGGTTGAAGATATACACCACTGCGCGCTGTCGGAAGGGGTAAGCTGCGCAAGACAGTACGATATAGTTTTCGCATCGCAGAATTTTCTTGGTATGTATAAGGATGCAATAAAAGCAGGCGTAACCGTTATAGGCCTGCGCAATGTTTTAAGCGAAAAAGAAGTGGAGGAAAAGCTCATAGAAAGCGGAGCGGCAGAAAAATTTAAGCGCAAATAGGCGCATCTACATCTAAGCACATAAAAGAACTAAAAAAATTACAGCAGCACAGCCCTTGCTGCCTGGGAGGAACTCTCTGATGGAATATGATAAAAAAGTTATCGCCGAAATGAAAAAATGCTATGCGATTACTATGTTTCATGGCGATGACTGCGACAGTTTTCTTATTGGAACGGAAAAAGAGGGGCCGTGCATACGCTTTGCGCTTGACGGCTCGCCTATGGAAACAGTATGGGACGGCCCAGGCGGAGTAATGACGATGGTGCAGTCCCCGGGACGGGGAGACCAGTTCCTGTCAACACAGGAGTTTTATTCCCCCAACTGCGGAGGCGAGCACGCGCGCATAGTTACGTGTACAAGGCAGCACAGCGGTGAATGGAAGGTAAAAACTCTGTGCGGACTTCCTTATGTACACAGGTTCGGGGTATTAAGAGGTAAAGGCGGAAACAGCTGGCTTTTGGCGTGCACGATAAAAAGTGCGTGTGAATATAAGGAGGACTGGCGTTATCCCGGGGGTATTTTCGTAGCTCCTTTACCGCAAAACCTTGACATGTTCGACGTGGAAAACCAGCTGCCGCTGGAGGAACTTGCAGGGTGGCAGCTTAAAAACCACGGCTTTTACACCGAGCGGGACGGCGGCTATGCGCTTGTCTCGACAGACGAAGGGGTATTTAAATTTACTCCGCCGGATACAACCGGCGGAAAGTGGGATATACAATGCCTGCTGCATAAGTCGGTGAGTGACATAACGGAGTTTGATTTG
>DHNP01000017.1:35036-133046 GCA_002409585.1 Ruminococcaceae bacterium UBA5413
ACGGTGAGGAAATAACGGTATTTAAATCCAACGGAGGCGGCGTATACAGGCTTGCATACCAACTGCCGCAGAAGTACCCTTTTTTGCATGCAATATGGAGCGGATGCCTTAACGGCGTTCCCTGCGCTGTTTTAGGGCACAGAAAAGGCAGCCGCGATTTGCTGCGGGTTTATTACGAGAAGCGCACAATGCAGTATGCGGCTGAGGTTATTGACCACGACTGCGGGCCGGCGAACGTACTCGCTTATACATATGAAGGGCAAGACAGAATTATCGCGGCTAACAGGGAAACGGATGAAGTGGCACTGTACACTGTGAAGAAGTAAGAGAGCTTTTTTAGTGTTAGGATGAAAAAATTAGGAGGAAATAAAATGCCCGATATAAAAGATATTACGCGTGAAAATTGGATCCTTGGCGCATTTCCCGAGTGGGGGACATGGCTCAATGAGGAAATTGACAATACGGAGGTTAAACCGGGCACGTTTGCCATGTGGTGGATTGGATGCACCGGAGTTTGGGTAAAAACGGAGAACGATACTAATTTAGCCGTTGACCTTTGGTTTGGCAACGGAAAAAGGACACAGAAAAAAAAGTACATGGACGAGTACCACCAGATGGCTAACATGACGGGCGGCCGGCTGACACAGCCAAACCTCCGCGCGGCGCCGGTTGTGTACGACCCGTTCGCTGTGACAAAAGTTGATGCGGTTTTAGCGACGCATTATCACAACGACCATATAGACCCGTTCTTTGCAGCTGCCGTCCTCAAAAACTGCAAGCCGGACGTTCCATTTATAGGGCCAAAGGAAAGTGTAAAGAAATGGCTTTCTTACGGTGTGCCTGAAGAACGCTGCAAAGTTGTTAAGCCGGGTGACGTTCTTCATATAGGCGATAGCGAAATTACAGTACTTGACTCTTTCGACCGCACATGCCTTGTGACAGCCGACGGCGATATACGGCATACGTGCCTTGATAACCTTGACGACAAGGCGGTAAATTACCTTATAAAAACGCCGGCAGGCACGGTATACCACAGCGGAGACTCCCACTACTCGGTATATTACGCCAAACACGGCAAAGATTACGATATCGACGTAGCCCTTGGCTCGTACGGCGAAAATCCCGCAGGCTGCCAGGACAAAATGACAAGTATAGATATCCTCCGCATGGCGGAAGCCCTACGCTGCAAGGTTGTGATTCCGGTTCATTATGATGTATGGACTAACTTCAAGGCGGACCCGCTGGAGATACTTCAAATGTATAATTATAAGAGGAATGTGCTCAATTACTCATTTAAACCGTTCATATGGGATGTCGGCGGAAAATTTGTGTACCCTGACGATAAAGACAGGCTTCAGTACCATTACCGCAGGGGATTTGAGGACTGCTTTACAAACGAGCCCAATGTTCCGTTCCGCTCTGTTTTGTAATAAAGTCGGAATTCGTGCCTGCACCTGTCTTTAAGCCATCAGGCACAGCATATTTTTGGCTGAAGGGAATTTTGGGATAAATATGAAAAAACTACTGGTTTCTGACACTTCTTCACATGGCATAGCCATAGGCCCTGTTTATCTGGTAAGGGAGGAAAAACCGCTCATTTCAGGCGCGGCGCCCGAAAACCGCAGCGAAATGGAAGCGGAGCTTGCAAAGTATGACGCGGCGGTTGAAAAGACGGTCAAAAGTTTAACCAGCATGGCCGCCGGCAATAAAATTTTTGCCGGCCACATATCAATCGCCAGGGACATTGCCCTGAGGGATGCGGTAAAGCAGCGTATTTACGGGCAGGGTTTAAATGCGGAGCGTGCGGCTGACGGGGCTGTGAAAGAAGTTTCTCGTATGTTCCTGAATTTAGATGATACATATATGCGTGAACGGGCGGCCGATGTCACTGACGTAGGCAAAAGGCTTGTTGCGTGTATGCAGAACCGCACGGAGAACAAGTTTGCCGGTCTTAAAGTGCCTTCGGTCATAGTAGCGGAGAGTTTGCTCCCTTCGGATACGGCGGCCCTTGACAAAAACCTTGTACTTGGTTTTATAACAGAGCAGGGCGGAGTGACGTCGCACGTGAGCATTATGGCCGGTAACCTCGGGATACCTGCTCTTGTAGGCGCAGCCGGCATTATGGATATTGTCTCCGACGGCAGTGTTATAGTAATGGATGCAGCTGCAGGCGAGATTTATGTTGACCCTGACCGCAAGTTTGCCGATGACTTTTTAAAGCGTAAGAAACGCGTGGAACTTGAGCAGCAAAAGTATGCCGATGAGGCGTGCCTGCCGACAGTAACACGGGACGGGCACGGCGTAAAAGTGTACGCAAACGTTGGCAATTTAAATGATATAGAACAGGCGGCCTCTCTTCATGCTGACGGGGTAGGCCTTTTCAGGACGGAATTTCTCTATATGGAGAGCAGCCGCTTCCCTACGGAAGAAGAGCAGTTCAACGTTTACCGTAAGGCTGTTGAAAGACTCGGCGGTGAAATGGTAATAAGGACGCTCGACATCGGCGGTGACAAAAAATTAAGCTATTATCAATTCATGCCTGAGGCAAACCCGGTCCTTGGGTTAAGGGCCATAAGGCTATGCCTGAGGCATCCGGAAGTCTTTAAAACGCAGCTCCGTGCCATACTGCGCGCCAGCCATTACGGGCGGCTTCGCATAATGCTTCCCATGATGGTGTCGCTTGAAGAGGCGGAACAGTCGCTTGGCATAATTTCAGAGGTAAAGAGGGAGCTCTCAGCCGTCAATATTCCTTATGACAGCAATATTCCCGTAGGTATGATGGTGGAAACTCCCGCAGCGGTAATTTGTGCCGGAGACTTCGCGAAAGTTATGGATTTTTTCAGCATTGGTACAAATGACATGACGCAGTATACGCTTGCGGCAGACAGATGCAATAAAGAAGTAGGCGGCTTGTACAGCCCCCTTTACCCGTCGGTTTTAAGGTCTGTAAAGCGTGTAATAGACGAGGGGCACAAGGCGGGCATAAAGGTAGGCATGTGCGGCGAATTTGCAGCAGACAAAAGAGCCGCAAAGCTGTTGCTTGGGCTTGGGCTTGATGAGTTCAGCATGTCTGCTTCGTGTACACCGGCAATAAAGTCGGCCTTACGCGGTATGGACTTTGAAGAAGCACGCGGCTTTGCCTGTAAAGTCGTCAGCATGGAACATATAAGCGACATAAAAGCAGCACTCGAAAAATCATACGGGGGTGAAGTTTAACATGCTTGAAAAATTAAAACAGGAAGTTTATGAGGCTAATATGGAACTGCCAAAGCGGGGCCTTGTGACGTACACGTGGGGAAACGCAAGCGGGATAGACAGAGAGTCAAATCTTTTTGCGATTAAGCCAAGCGGAGTTGAGTACGGCGCCCTTAAACCGGAAGATATGGTGATAGTCGGCTTGGACGGTAAAGTGGTGGAGGGAAAGTACCGCCCGTCGTCAGACACTCCGACGCACGTGGAGCTTTACCGCTCTTTTAAGCAAATAGGCGGTATAGCGCACACCCATTCGATGTGGGCGGCTTCATGGGCGCAGGCCGCGCGACCAATACCCTGCTACGGGACGACTCAGGCGGACTATTTCTACGGGGAAATCCCTTGTGCGCGGCCCCTTACGGAAAAGGAAATCCGTGACGCATATGAGAAAAATACAGGTGCGGTCATAGTGGATTACCTTAAAAAGCATATATCGGACGGCATAGACGTTTTAGCCGTTCCGGGCATACTGTGCGCGTTTCACGGGCCGTTCACATGGGGCAAAGATGCAGGCGGGGCGGTTTACAACGCGGTGGTACTTGAGGAAATTGCCAGGATGGCTGCAAGCACTGAATTAATAAATAAGTGCGCGAAGCCCGCGCCGCAGTATATGGTTGACAAACATTATAACCGTAAGCACGGGCCGGAGGCTTATTACGGCCAGAAATAGCAGCGCAGTTTTAATTAAGGGAAAGGGAGTTTGATTTTATGGTTTCACAAAAAGTAAAGGTACGCAATGTAAGCGGACTGCACTTACGCCCGGCGAGCGAACTTTCAAATATTTGCTCACAGTGCAACTGTGACGTTTCCATTATATGTCCTAAGGGCCGCATAAACCCTAAAAGCGTGCTTATGCTTATGGGAGCCGCCATTAAAGCCGGTACTGAAATCGAAGTGCAGTGCAGCGGCGGCGATGAAAAAAATTCACTCGATAAGATAGTTAATGCGATTAAAGGCGGCTTTGGTGAAAAGTTGATAAACTGATGCGTGCTTGTTCCTTTTAATATGTTAAATAACGCATTTAATTCTTATTATTTACCTTTGAGCCAACAAGTAATTACATGGGAGAATTTATGGATTCAAATTATAAGCTCGGTTTATATGAAAAAGCGATGCCGGTTTCTTTATCATGGCATGATAAACTGTCTGCTGCAAAAAACAGCGGGTTTGATTATGTGGAAATCAGCATTGACGAAACCGAAGGAAAACTTTCAAGGCTTTTATGGACAAAAGAAATATATGCGAATTTACATGATATAATTGCCGAAACAGGTGTGCCCATAGGTTCTGTGTGCCTGTCGGCGCACCGCAAGTATCCGCTTGGCAGCCCCGACGAAGCGGTACGGGAAAAAAGCCTTGAAATAATGGAACGGGCGCTTGACCTTGCGTGTGAATTGGGCGCGCGGGTAATACAGCTCGCAGGATATGACGTATACTATGAAGACAGTTCCGGCATGACACGCGGGCTTTTTGCGGAAAGCCTTCGGAAGGCTGTGGATATGGCATCTAAATACGGTGTACTGCTTGGCTTTGAAACTATGGAAACCCCGTTTATGGATACGGTCGAAAAAGCGATGAAGTACGTAAATTTAATTGACAGTCCGTATTTGGGAGTATATCCCGACATAGGCAACCTGCAGAACGCAGCCTTAATATACGGTAAGCCGGCATATGAAGATATAATTACAGGGAAGGGGCATATTGTTGCCGCCCACCTCAAGGAAACGCTTCCGGATCGTTACAGGGAAGTACCCTTTTCTACCGGCCATACCGACTACATAGGCTGCATAACGCAGCTTAAAAAACAGGATGTAAAACGGTATGTGGGTGAATTTTGGTATAAAGGCTCTGCGCTTTGGCGTGATGATATTAAAAACGCCGCTGTTTTCCTAAGGAATAAGCTCGATGCGGTATGGAACCGCGCTTAAGCCGGTAAATGGTTAAAAACATGATGTAGGCCTGTATTTTGCGGGCAAATTAAAACGGCATGTATATGCACAGTCATATACATGCCGTTTTTTAAGTCCCTGCCGCCTGCCTTTTGGAGTGCCTCTTTTCACCCGTGCTATTTAGGAGTACGCATTGTACGCGTGGCGTTGAGCACGGCAATGACGGTGACTCCGACGTCGGCGAAAACCGCCTCCCACATGGTAGCGATACCCATGGCGCCGAGCGTGAGGAAAACAGCCTTTATAACAAGGGCAAAGACAATGTTCTGCATAGCGATTTTACGTGTCCTTTTGGCAATAGCTATGGCGCTTACGAGCTTTGAAGGCTCGTCGGTCATAAGTACGACGTCGGCCGCCTCTATGGCCGCGTCGGAGCCGAGGCCCCCCATGGCGACGCCAACGTCGGCACGCGCCAAAACAGGGGCATCGTTTATGCCGTCGCCGACAAACACAAGCTTTTTGCCGGCGGGGATTTTTTTAGCGAAGTCCTCCATTTTTTCGACTTTCTGCTGCGGCAGCAGCTCGGTGTAGACAGCGCCCAGGCCGAGTTCTTTGCCGACGCTTTCACCGGTAGCCCTGCTGTCGCCTGTAAGCATTACGGTATTGTTTACGCCGGCGGCTTTTAACCCGCTGACGGCCTTTTTGCTGTCGGGCTTTATTTCATCGGCAATGACGATGTAGCCGGCAAAATTCCCATCGACTGCAAGGTAGACGATGGTACCCGCGGCAGCGCCTTTCTGCCATTTTATTTTTTCCGAATCCATAAGCTTTGCGTTGCCGGCAAGGACCGCTTTGCCGTCCACCTTTACGCGTATGCCGTGGCCCGAGACCTCCTCGTAGTCTGAGATACGCTTTACGTCTATATCCCTGCCGTAGGCTTCACGTATGGAAACCGCGATAGGATGGCTTGAAAAACCTTCGGCGTAAGCTGCGAAAGCGATGACGTCGTCTTTTGAAAAGCCGGCTGAAGTCGTTACTTCCGTAACTTTAAAGTTGCCTTTTGTGAGAGTGCCCGTCTTGTCAAAGACGACGGTGTCGACGCTGTTGAGAGCTTCCAGGTAGTTACTGCCCTTAACAAGTATGCCGTTCCTGGAGGCTCCGCCTATGCCGCCGAAAAAGCTTAGCGGAATGGAAACCACAAGCGCGCATGGGCATGAGATGACAAGGAAGATAAGGCCGCGGTTAATCCAGTCTGAAAACGTTGCCCCGGGTATGACAAGCGGAGGGATAACCGCGAGCGCAAGGGCGGCGAACACGACTACGGGCGTATATATGTGTGCAAATTTTGTAATGAAATTTTCCGTAGGGGCCTTTTGGCTGCTTGCGTTCTGCATAAGGTCAAGAATTTTTGAAACGGTTGATTCACCGAAAACTTTTGTTACTTCAACTGTCAGAAGCCCGCTTTTATTTATGGAGCCTGACAGCACCTCGCTGCCTTCTTCTACGTCGCGCGGCAGCGACTCGCCTGTAAGGGCGGAGGTGTCGAGCGAGGAACGGCCTTCAACGACTTTGCCGTCAAGAGGGATTTTTTCACCGGGTTTTACTACTATAAAGTCGCCGATGGCTACTTCTTCGGGAGTTACGCGGCGTATCCCTCCGTCTGTTTTAAGGTTTGCGTAATCCGGACGTATATCCATGAGCGCCGATATGGATTTGCGCGAACGGTTGACGGCAATGTCCTGCAGCAGCTCGCCAATCTGGTAAAAAAGCATGACGGCGACGCCTTCGGGATATTCACCGAGCGCAAATGCGCCCACGGTAGCTACGCCCATAAGGAAATTTTCGTCAAAAACCTGCCCTTTTGTAATGTTGCGCACAGCCGTGTACAGCACTTCCCAGCCTGAAAGAAGGTAAGCGATGAAAAATACGGCGAACTCGGCCTGCGGCGGTAAATTGAAAATAATGCCTGCCACAAACAGGACTGCGCCGGCTATAAGGCCGATACGCGAAAATTTTTCTTTTAAATCGGAGCCTTCCGGCTCGGAATTTTTGCTTTTTGTATAAGAAATCTTTACGTCAGGTTCAAGGCTGTGCACAGTATCGGACGCCTTGCGCAGAACTTCCGGCAGGCTGCCTTTATCAGCTGTTTCAATAGTCAGCCTTTCCGTCGCGAAGTCGACGGCAGCCGTTTCGACCCCGTCAAGCTTTTTTACAGCTCTTTCGATTTTGGCGGCACATTCGGCGCAGTCAAGGCCGTTGAGGTACATAACCTTTTTACCGGGCACTTTTTCATTTAATACAATGTCGGAATCATACTTTTTTGCGATACCTTCGATGCTGCCGGCAAGCGCGTCTGCCATCTCTTCCTTTTCGGTTTCAAGCGTGAGTGTCTTAGAAGGAAAATCAACGCTCGCGGCGGTTACGCCGTCAAGGCCGTTTACCTCATGCTCAATGATCTTTGCGCAGTTCCTGCAGCACAGGCTGTTAAAACGGTACGTTTTCTTTAAGGCTGCTTCCACTTTTGATTACCCCCCATATTATTTTTTACAAGTGGCTGTACAATAATGTATGGTGAACGATTGCTCAATAATTCAACCGTTTAACAAAAAAATTATTTTTCCTGGACGTGCGACAGTCCCTGGTCAAAGATGGTCTTTACGTGGTCGTCGTCGAGTGAGTAGTAGACAACCTTGCCGTCCCTGCGGTTTTTAACAAGCTTTGACTGTTTAAGCACCCTGAGCTGATGTGAAATAGCCGACTTGGTCATGCCTAAAAGGGCGGCTATGTCGCAGACGCACATCTCCGACTTAAAAAGGGCGCAGAGGATCTTAACCCTTGTCGTATCCCCGAAAACCTTAAAAAAATCCGCAAGGTCCATCAAATCCTCCTCGTCAGGCATATGCCTTCTGACTTCACTGACGACGTCTTCATGTATGATGGTGCAGTCGCACCTGTCAATATCTGGTATATCCTGATGCATAAGTGATGCCGCCTTTCGGACAGGATTAACGGTTGACTATCCGTTCAACTATATTATAGCTTTTCTTATGTAAAAGTCAATATTTTTTTGCAATAATATGTGCGGAGCCGGGCATTTGAATTTTCCTTTACAGCCATAAGGAGTTCCGCTATTACGGCGCGGCGCGGCCTAAACCGTTTGAAATATGGCGAATGGGCGGCGCGCAAAAAAAAAATTCCGAGGCATAATGCCAGTATGCGTAAAGTGCGTAGTGATGCGGTAAAACTTCACTTTAAGTTAACTTTTCCAGCTAAGTGACGATATAAACCTGTAGGAATATTTACCTAACATACATTATTATATTTATCTTAGAAACGGAAGAGGGAGAAATATTTGAAGAACAAACACTCGATCAAAGAAACACTGCTCAGGGGAATGATAGGCCTGACAGTAACGGTTTGCCTGCTAAGCGGCATTGCAAACGCGGTTGTCCTTTACAGGGACTCCGCAGACAACATGGACACACGCCTGCAGGAAAACATGACGGCTTATAACCATTCGGTACAGAATGCCATTAGTAACTACAAAACGAAAGTTGAAGCCATCGCGGCGGATTCGGACATTACGGACCCTGCAAAAACGCAGGAGGAACGCAACGCGGAGATGAGCCAGCTGGCGGAAAAATATGGTTTCGCCGCAGTAGCCGTGGCGGACGCTAACGGCAAGACGTCGGACAATGCCGACGTTTCCAAGAGGGACTATTTCACCCAGTCCATGGCGGGAAAAACATACGTTTCTTCTCCGCTTGTAAAGTCCACTACGCACCAGACAGTCCTTGTTGTTTCGGCAAAAATAACAAGCGGTAATTACGACGGAATAGTAATGGCTACGCTCCTGAGCGACACGTTCAGCAAGATGATACGCGATGTTTCCATAGGCAAGTCGGGCTACGGTTTTATTACGGACAAAAAAGGTACCATAGTCGCACATAAAAACCAGCAAACCGTTACAAATGCGACTAATTATATAAACATGGCGCAGAAAGACAGCGCATACTCCGGCATGGCATCCGTTATAAAAAACATGAAAGCCGGCCAGACAGGCCTGCAGACCGTAAAATTTAACGGGAATAAATTAGCCGTGAGTTACTCCAAAATTTCAAATACAGACGGATGGGCAATAGGCGTTACGGCCAAAACATCTGAAATGCTTGGGAATTTCTACCGTGCGATAGGTATTACCGCGGCTATAACGGTTTTGTTTATAGTACTTTCAATATTACTTGCCGTGCGCATAGCAAAACCTATTGCCGACCCGATAACAGCGCTTGTCGGCAGGATAGAAAAACTTGCCGACGGCGACATACACTCCGAAGTCCCGCAGATTAATTCCAACAACGAGATAGGGGCACTTTCGCGGTCATTCACTAAAACAGTCGGCACGTTAAAAGGGTATGTAGGCGAGATATCGGACGTGCTGTCGAGCCTTAAAAACGGTGACTGCACAGTGGAAACGCGCCAGGACTACAGGGGCGATTTCGTGGCGATACGCAATTCGCTTGAGGGTATTATAGGAAACCTTAACGGTATGTTCAAAAAAGTACGCAGTTCTGCCGACCAGGTTGCCGCCGGAGCCGAGCAGGTTTCCAATGCGGCGCAGTCGCTTTCGCAGGGGGCGACGGAGCAGGCCAGCTCCATCGAAGAGCTTTCGGCTTCAATAACCGAGATAAACGATAAAACAGGGAAAAACGCTGAAGGCGCAACCCACGCCAATACGCTCTCGGCTGAAGCTTCACGCAGAATGGAGGAAGGCAGGCAGCAGATGCGGCAGATGGTTTCGGCTATGGCGGCCATAAGCGACTCTTCCATGCAGATACAAAAAATTATAAAAACAATACAGGATATAGCGTTCCAAACGAATATTTTGTCGCTGAACGCCTCAGTTGAAGCTGCGCGTGCCGGAGAAGCCGGCAAGGGTTTTGCCGTTGTCGCGGATGAGGTGAAAAACCTTGCCGGAAAGAGCGCCGCGGCGGCAAGAAACACTTCGGAGCTTATAGAAAATTCGCTCTCCGCCGTAAGGAACGGCGGCGAAATTGCCAATGCAACGGAAAAATCGTTTAATGCCATACTCGAGACATCTGAAAAGACCGGCCAGCTCATAGGGGACATAGCCACAAGCTCTAACGAGCAGGCCGCCTCCATAAGCGAAGTAATGCAGGGAGTAGAGCAGATTTCGTCTGTTGTACAGACAAACTCGGCTACGAGTGAAGAAAGCGCCGCCGCCAGCGAGGAACTGAGCAGCCAGGCGAAGGTAATGAAGGACACGCTCGCGTTTTTAAAGCTTAAATAAATTAGTTAAGGCGTATATTATCAACCTGTGCCAGCATGTTGCATAGCGGCTTAACAAAATAAAGTTAAATATTTTTTAAGGGCAGGCTCCTTTGGAAACCTGCCCCAAGATTGCCGAAGAACCCATCCGACGCGTTAAACGTCGGATGGGTTCTTCGGCAATATGGCCCGCGCAAATAAATACGGGAGTTCATTATAATGATGGTTTGTTTGCCGTCAGCAAATCCGCGGCAGGCCTTCCCCGCGCAGCGGTGAAACAGTGCGAATAGAACCGACCGAGGTCTTAATGGCAACGCCCTTTCCCGCTTTGACTTCGCCGATTACCGCCGCGTTTTTACCGTAAGGAGCGGACTTTACTATTTGCAGCGCCCGCGCGGCGTCAGGCTCGGGAACGGCAATGAGCAATTTACCTTCATTGCCCATGGTAAGCGGGTCAAGGCCTAAAATGCCGCATAAAGCCCGGACTCCTTCGGAAACCGGAATGGCCTCCTCATCGAGTTCAGCGGAGCATCCGGACGCTTCGGCAAGCTCGCACAGGACAGTCGCTAAGCCTCCGCGCGTAACGTCCCTTATGGTATGGACGTCAATATGCCCGCTGAAAAGCTTTTCAACCATACCTGTAAGGGGGGCGCAGTCACTTTTAAGGCTGCTCGACAAATTCATCCGCGCGGAGAGAATTGTCCCATGGTGGTCGCCGAGTGTACCCGAAAGGATTAGCCGGTCGCCGGGCTTAAGGTTGGCGGAGGAGACATCCCTGCCGGCAGGCCGGACGCCGCATCCGGTCGTGTTGATGAACATTCCGCCGTTTCCTTCGACGACTTTGGTATCGCCCGCTACAATCTGTACTCCCGCTTCGTCCGCCGTATGTGCCATTGATGCTACTATACGCTCGAGAAGATCGGCTTCAAGGCCTTCTTCGAGGACAAACGCGGCCGTCAGATAGCGCGGCTGTGCGCCCATACAGCTGAGGTCGTTTACGGTGCCGCAGACGGACAGGCGCCCTATATCGCCGCCGGCAAATTCAAGGGGCTGTACAACAAAGCTGTCGGTTGTAAGTACAATGTCTCCCTCAGGCCTCGGCAGGACCGCTCCGTCTTCCATGCGGTCGAGTACCGGGCTGTGAAAATGGCGGGCAAAAATATTTTTGATAAGCCGTGAAGTATCAACTCCGCCTGCCCCATGCCGAAGCTCGATTTTCATTTTGAAATTTCCCCTTCCACACAGTAAATGCGGCATGCCCCTTCGGAAGAAACCATGCACGCGCCGATAGGATGGTCGGGGGTGCATTTCTGATTAAAGAACGGGCACTGCCGCGGGTTGATGTCTCCGGTTAAAACGTCGCCGCATCTGCATCCGTCCGGCAGATGGTCGTCGTCAAGGCCGTAGCTTCCTGCATCCAGCTGAGCGTACTTGCCGCGCAGGTAAAGGCCGGAACGCCGCAGGACGCCAAGCCCGCGCCAGCAGGCGTTTCCGGGCTGGAAAACGCGTGCAATCGCGGCCTGTGCCTTTTGGTTTCCTTCAGGACGTACGTAAGACGGATATTCGTTCCACAGGCCGCCGCGGCCGCATGAGGACTCGTGCACAAGCCTTGCAAGCGCCGCGAGCAGAAGCTCTGCCGTAAAACCGCCGACTACCATGGGCCTGCCCCATTTTTCCGCCAGCGGACGGAACGCCTCGCTGCCGATAATGACAGCAACGTGGCCGGGGCATAAAAACCCGTCGATTTTTCCTGTAGCGCAAAGCGTATCCATGGCAAGAGGCATCGTTTTCAACGCTGTGAGCAGTTTTACGTTACGCAGTTTACGCGTAAGCACTGCATCAACGACCGACACCCACACGGGGGCTGTTGTTTCAAAACCGACCGCCGCCAGGATAAACGTTGTTTCAGGCTCTTTTTCAGCGCGGTCCAAAGCCTGCTCCGGCGCGTAGAAAAAGTCGACATGCCCGCCGCGCGCGCGCGCTCCCAAAAGGGAAGTTTCACTGCCTGGTACGGAAAGCATGTCGCCAAAGGAAAGCACACATGTGTTTGCTTTAAAAGAATACTTTATAAGCTTGTCAATATAATTAGTCGGAGTCACACACACCGGGCATCCCGGGCCCGACAGCATGTTAATTCCATTTGGCAGCAACGAGCGTACGCCGGTGCGGTACAGCATCGACGTATGAGTGCCGCAGACCTCCATCAGGCGCAGCGGCCTGCCGCTATATGACTTTAGGTAGTCTGCCATGGCTTTGCGCCGGCTTTGCTGTTCAGGATTCATTTTGTAGTCTCATTCACCTCAGTAAACAAATTGGTAAGCGACTCCGCTTCTTCCTGCTTCATCTTCTGCAGGGCCATGCCGGCATGGACAAGCACGTAGTCGCCAACTTTGGCGTCGACCATGGAAATATTGATTTTTACCCGGGAACCGGAAAAATCGACATTTGCATGGTTACCGTTTATATTAATAATTTTGCCCGGATATGCAACACACATCGCAGTTCATCCTTTCAAAAGTCCGTAGTAAGCCTGCCCGAGGCTGATGCCGCCGTCGCCCGGGGGTACACTGCGGTTCCAGTATACTGAAAAGCCGCGCTTTTCAAGTTCGGAACGGCAGCCTTCAAGCAAGATGCGGTTGGCGAACACGCCGCCGCAGAGGGCAACCTGTTCTGCACCGACTTCTTTCGCCATTTGGACAACCATACGTATAACGGCACGGTGAAAACCAAGCGCGGCGGTTTTGGCGTCTTTAGCTGACAACAGGACGGGGAACAGGGGCGAGGGGTCAAAAACGCCGCCGCTTTCGCTGAACGCCATCTGCAGCGGCGCCTCACCGGCGATTAAGGCCGCGGCCGCGGCGTTTTCGCAGGCCACGGCGCAGCGGCCCTGATGGGTGTTTTCACGGCACAGGCCGAGTACCGCTGAAACCGCGTCGAAAAGCCGCCCCATGCTCGAGCTGCGGATGGTGTTGACGCCGCACCGCAGTGCGGCACGCACAACAGGAAAACGCGGATCGGAGCTTTCAAGCCCTGCATACTCCAAATGGCAGAGAGCCGACTTCCAGCCCTGCTTCATGGAAATATCGCCGCCAATCATAGGGATTTCGGCGAGGTGACCGGCGCGCGAATAGGAGGCCCCGTCGCACAAAAGAAACTCACCGCCCCAGACAGAGCCGTTGTCGCCGTATCCAGTACCGTCAAAGCAGACGGCGAGTACTTTCCCCTTAAGGCCGTGTTCGGCAATGACTGACATGGCGTGCGCATAATGATGCTGAACCTGTACGCACTTAAGGCCGAGAGTATGTGCAAGCCCGGTCGTGTAGTAAAGCGGGTGCTTGTCACAGACGACGGATTCGGGGCGTATATTGAGCAGGGACGAAAGGTCCGCTATAGTATCCTTTAATAAACTGCGTGTGGAAAGCTCGTCAAGGTCGCCCGGCACGGCGACAGGATAGATGCGTCCTCCGGACGCAAGGCAGAGCGCCGGTTCAAGCTGCGCACCGAGGGCAATCAGATTGCCAGAAGGAGCGTTTGTGACGGCCGGTTCAGGCTCGTAGCCGCGTGTCCTGCGCAGTATCTGCGGTGCGCCGCACACGGCGCGGGCGACAGAATCATCAGCCGGCCGAAGGATTTCACGCCTGTTCCAAAAAACACCTGAAACCGCATCATGGCTGAGAAAGTACTCGCGCATATCGCTGTCACGAAATAAAATCGGTGTGCCGGAGCGGTTGCAGCTCGTTACGACGAGCGGCAGGTTTTCCGCCAGCATGGCATAAAGCCCTACCGCCGGCAGAAAAGCGCCGAGCAGGCCGTACGCACCGGCAACTTCATCGCAGACCGAACGCCTCCACTTTGGGGAACGGTCCAAAAGGACAATCGGCCGCGCCGCAGAACACAGAAGTTCCCGCTCAAGGCTGCTAACCAGGCATGCGGAAGAAAGCTCCGTGAGGTTCGCAAAAAGGACGGCGAACGGCTTTGTCGGCCGGTGTTTAAGCCGCCGCAGTGCCGTAACGCTCTCCGCGCGGTCAGCACGGCAGACAAGGTTAAACCCGCCGACAGCCTTAACAGCCAAAATCGCGCCCTGCTCCAGCAGGCCGCGCGCGTCAAGCACCGCGGCTTCTTTTTCTGTACGGGCCCCGTCACGCCTTATACCTGTAAGCTGCGGGCCGCAGTCCGGACATGAAAGGGTCTGCCCGTAGCAGCGCCTGTCTTTTAGACTTGAATACTGTTCCCTGCATAGGCCGCACATAGGAAAAACATCCATCGTCGTGCCACCCCTGTCGTAAGGAAGCTTACGGATAATGGTATAGCGCGGGCCGCACTGGGCGCATGAGATAAAAGGATACCGGTAACGCGCGTTCCCCTTTTCGGCAAGCTCCCTTAGGCACTCTCCGCAGACGCCAATGTCGGCCGGCAGAACCGAAAGATGCGGTTTACCCGTGCTTTCGGCAGGATGAAAACCTGTAAAGGAACGCGGAGCGACTTCTTCCGCGTCAATGCTCTCAACCTTAACCGGCGGCGGAAGGCGGCGCAGCCTCTCCGTAAAAACCTTTATGCGTTCACTGTCGGCGCTGCAGAGAATTTCAGCGGAAGTGCCAAAATTCCGCACTTCCCCCTCCAGACCCAGCTCTTTTGCCGTACGGCACACAGTCGGACGAAAACCGACGCCCTGTACCCGGCCGGTCAGGGAAATGCGGAATGTTTTTTTATCGGGACATGCGGCATCGTCAAGTCTGCGGCGTGTCGGCATGGAAAACCATCTCTGTTTTTTTCTCCGAGGGCTTTGTGTAGTTGGTATCCATCTTCAGGCATTTTTTAGGGCAGTGTTCTACACATCCGCCGCATTGTACGCACGAAAACGGATTGATTTCCCATGTTTTGCCGGCGCGGTCAACACGGATGGCATCGGCCGGGCAGGTGCGCATGCACATGCCGCAGAAAATGCAGTCGTCGATGTTAATTTCAACTTTTCCGCGCGTGATGTTTTGGTACTGGCGCGGAGCCAGCGGATACTCTGTTGTTGCGGGATGGCGGAACATACTTGCTAAAACATTACGGGCAAAGTGCAAATAAGCCATAAATCTCCCTTCTCACCGTTCGGTGCAGCTGATGCATGGGTCAATGGTTACAACGAGCATGGGGACGTCGGCATAGTCGCAGCCTTGCAGCGCGCGTACAAGCGCCGGAATGTTGGCGTTCGTGGGCGTGCGCACACGCATGCGGTCAAGGAATTTCGTACCGTTCCCCTTTACGTAATAGATAGCTTCCCCGCGGGGCTGTTCAATGCGGGTGAAAAATTCTTCTTTCGGGTTTCCGCGTACAAGGGCGGCAATCTCACCGTCAGGCACTTTTTCGACGGCCTGCCTTATAAGGCCGATGGACTGGAAAAGCTCCGCAATACGCACTTTGCAGCGGGCAAGGCAGTCGCCTTCCGTCGCAACGCACGGCTCAAACGACAAGTCCTGATAAGCGCCCTCTGTATCAATAAGGCGCATATCGCCAACAACCCCGCTTGCACGCGCCACAGGCCCCACACAGCAAAGCTCTATCGCATCTTCCCTGCTAAGGACGCCTACGCCGCTCATACGGCGGATAACGGTCGGTTCTTTAAGAAATTCGTCCGTTATAACGCGGAGTTCCGCTTCCATGTCCGTTAAACGGTCAACAATGGAGTTAAGGGTGCCTTTTTCCATGTCACGGCGCACGCCTCCGATTTTACATACGGAAAAAATAATGCGGCCGCCGGTTGTCTCCTCAAAGATATCGAGAATTTTCTCACGCATCCTCCAGCTGCTCATAAACAGGTTTTCAAACCCCATGGCGTCGGCCATTAAGCCAAGCCAAAGCAGATGGCTGTGAATACGCGAAAGCTCGTGCCAAATGGTACGCAGGTATTTTGCGCGCGGCGGCACATCAATATGCATTGCGCCCTCTACAGCACGGCAGTAGCCCCAGCCGTGCCCAAACGAACAAATGCCGCAGATGCGCTCGGCAACGTAGACAAATTTCTGATAATCACGTTTTTCGACCAGCTTTTCAAGGCCGCGGTGTACATATCCTATGGATGGAATGGCGCGCAGCACTTTCTCATCCTGCATCTCAAGGTCAATGTGGACTGGCTCCGGCAGAACAGGATGCTGCGGGCCAAATGGAATGACGGTAGTTTCAGCCATGTTCTTTCGCTCCTTCCTCCGCCTTTGCAGTCGTCTTTACAGCTTCGCCGGCAGGGGCCGCCTTACTAACCGGAGGCTGCTTTGCCTGGGGCCGTACCGGCGGCGCTGGCTTTTTCGGCGGAGTGTGCCACGGCGCCTTTTCAGACAGACGGTAAAAAGTGCCTTTGTAGTCCACGTCGTTGGCAATGTGCCTGACGTCTAACCCGAACAGGTCATGCATTTCGTTTTCGTAAATGAAAGCCGACCAGTAAAGGCTTGTGATGCTCATAACCCAGCCGGACTCGGGCACCGTAAGCCGCAGATGGCAGAAATTATATTCTTTATCGAACGAATACGTAAGTTCATAACCGTCCGGAACCCTTGTGCAGCAGATCTGGACGAGACGGTATCCGTCCTCTTTCATTTCTTTAACATTATCAAGCAATGCCGGGGATTCTATTTCGGTATATTCCTGTTTCAAACCACGGCCTCCTTCTTTGCGGAAAAATCGGGCATGGGCGGAAGCTTGTCCATTTCCTGCAGTTCTTGCAGGCGGCCGTCGTGGAGCATTTTTGCCTTTTTTTCAAGTATGTCAAGGGCGCGCTCCACGCCGTCGATGATGGACTCGGGCCGCGCCGCGCATCCCGGGACGTAAACGTCCACCGGTATGGCCTTGTCGACCCCTCCGAGCACGTTATAGCAGTCGCGGAAGACGCCGCCGCTGTTGGCGCAGATGCCTACGGCGACAACGACCTTCGGCTCCAGCATTTGTGAATAAAGCCGGCGGACGACCGGAAGGCTTTGGGCATTGACCGATCCGGTAATCAGGAAAACGTCGGCATGCTTAGGGTTGCCTGTATTTACCATTCCGAACCGCTCGATATCATACCTCGGCGTCAGAGAGGCAAGGACTTCGATATCGCAGCCATTGCAGCTTGTAGCATCATAGTGAAGGATCCAGGGTGATTTTTTTTCAAACGACTTCATATACGGAACCGCCTCCTTATCTCATTGCCATAAGTACGAGCAGATTAACACATCCGGCCGCCAAAGTCATAATCCATGAAGAACGCAGCATATGCTGCCACTTTACGCGGGCGCAGCTGTTGTCAATAACAATGCCGAGGATGAACACTCCGGCGCAGCACGCAAGCCCCAAAAGGAAGCTCCAAGGAGCATCCCACACGAAGAAAAGTGCCACTATACCGAAAAGTACGACGTTTTCGTACCAGTGGGCCAGCTGCACCATGGCGAGCATTGGGCCGGAAAATTCAGTCACAACGCCCTGAACGATTTCCTGGTGTGCCTCATGCGACATTGAAATGTCAAACGGGGATTTCCGAAATTTGATAATCAGCGCAAAGCAAAGCCCTATGAAAATTCCCGGCAGAAACGCTATGTTGACGCGCGGCCCGCTGATGATTTTTTCCACGCGGAACGACCCCGTCACAAGGTAAAAGCCGATGGCCGTCACAAGCAGCATAGGCTCGTACGACATATCCTGCATCAACTCGCGCTCGGCGCCCATCTGGCTGAAAGGCGAATTGGATGAATAAGCAGCCACTACGAGGCAGACGCCCGCAAGCGTAGCCGTCAGCATGACCATGAGTATGTCTCCGCCGGTAAAGAAGAAAATCCCGCTTAAAATTGTGAACAGAAGGAAAATCCCGACGTAAAAGTCCTGCGCACTGTTAATGGAAGCATTCTCTTTGCCTAAGAGTTTGAAAACGTCGTAAAAAGGCTGTAAAACCGGAGGGCCTTTACGGCGCTGGACGTGTGCCGTTATCTTTCGGTCCAAACCTGTAAGCAGCCCGCCGAGCAGCGGGGCAAAGATAACGTAAGCAATGCCGGCCAGTACGGCGGTAAGCGTTTTAGACATGGAACATACCTCCAAACAACAGTGAAAATACAACCGCAATCGTTACAATGTTAACCACATTGCCTAAGGACATCACTTTTTTCTCACCGAAGAGGTCTTCAAGGTACCAGTTCCTAAGTGACAGCGGCACCGTGTCGCTGATAGAACCGCGGAACGCAACGTCGCTGCCGGCATTGACGCCGCTCAGGTTAATGCTTGTGTGTTTCTTTTTATTATGCCCTGAAGAAATAACCGGCAGGAGTACGAGGATAATAACCATAAGCGACATGGTTATCAGGTTACCCTCGCTTATAACTTCCGTCGCCGCGTGGAAAATATCCTTAAGGTATGGGACAACAACGGAGGAGGAAATCATCGGGAAGAAAACACAGGTGATAACTGTGAGGATAGAAAGGCCCTTTATGGCAAACCATTCTTCACCGTGCACAGTCTTTTCGACATTTTTCTGTTCCGGTACGATAGCGGTGATTTTTCCGAGCCATTTTGCCCAAAAAAACAACGTCGCGGCAGAACCGAACACAAGTGCAAACAGCAGCAGCGCATGCCCTGAGTCTACAAATGCTTTGATGGCCGCCCATTTGGAAATCAGCATGCCGAACGGTGCGAGGAACATGGCGCATATGCCGAGTACCATGCACGTTGCAAGCTGGGGCATTTTGGTGAAGAGCCCGTCGAAGCATTCGATGTTGCGGCTTCCGACATGGTGTTCCGCCGTGCCGACCGTAAGGAACATAAGGCTTTTTGACACAGCGTGGAAAATGACGAGCATAATGGCCGTCCATTCCGACTCAAACGTGCCTATACCGGCGCAGCAGACAATAAGCCCAAGGTTTGAGATGGTAGAGTACGCAAGCACTTTCTTGCCGTTGGACTGTGAAATCGCCGCGAAAGACGCAAACAGGAACGTAAAGCTTCCGGCAAACATAGCGAGTATGCCGGCCATGTTGTTGCCGAGTACCGGGCCGAGACGTATAATCAAAAATACGCCGGCTTTTACCATAGTGGAGGAGTGCAGCAGGGCAGACGTCGGAGTCGGTGCGACCATAGCCCCGACTAGCCAGCTTGAAAACGGCATCTGCGCCGCTTTGGTCAGTCCGGCGAACACGAGCAGGGCGGCCGGCAGGACGACGTCCGCGCCCTTTGTTCCCAAAATAATCATTCTGGAAATTTCAACCGTACCGTCATAGCAGCCGAGCATGACAATCGCCACGGCGAACGCAAGTCCGCCGAGCAGGTTCATCCACAGTGCGCGGAAGGAGTTGTGCTCCGCTTCCTTAGTACCTGTATACCCGATAAGCAGGAAAGAAGAAAAGCTCGTTACCTCCCAGCAGAAATACATATTAAGAAGATTGTTTGAGAGAACAAGCCCGAACATTGCGGCTAAAAAAAGATACATTACAAAGAAGAAGAACGGCCTTCTGTCAGCCACGTCTTTTTCCTTTTCCTGAAAGTCCTTCATGTACCCGAGGGCATACACCGTAATAGTGCTGCCTATAATGCCGACAATGAGGATCATAATAATCACGAGGTGGTCTATAACGACGTCCGCCTGAACCGTAAGGCTCTCGCCTACCGCCAGTTCAAACCAGACAATCAGTGCTGTCTCCGTAATGGACAGCAGGCCCACGAGAATCCGCTTGGCGCGGAATGACAAAAATGCTATCACGCCGCACAGAACGATTTCAAGGATAAGCACAATGCGTGAAAATGCTTCGCTGTTAATTTTGATGTTAACGGTTCCGCTTTTGAAAAAGACAGCCGCTGTGATAACAGCCGTCGCGGCAACAACGGCCGCCGCAATTTTTACAATGACAAGGCGCTGCTTATCGCTGCGGACAAGCAGAAGAATGACTGCGGCAACCAATGGGAACGCTATTAAAAAACTGAGTAATGGCAAAGCCGTCCCTCCTTGCTGAATTTTTTAATCCTGCGCAACTGCGGTTTTTGCCTGAAATGAAGAAATGCCCACGTAAACGGACGTTCGTGCAGCCTGCGGCGGACCGGTATGCATTCTCCGACAAAAACCGCAGCAAGCGCCTTAAGACTGTCGGCGGCAACCATAATCCGGCCTTTTGGCAAAACGTCTTTCGCAGAGTCGGCAGACGGGCATTTCCGAGTTAAAGCCCGGTCGTTTGAGAATTTCTGATACCACTTCCCCATACAACTTCCCAGTGATAAGGTTTCCCTGAAAACTTAACTCTATGCCGGTTCACCATATCCCGATACTTTGTCCAACTTTTAACATGCTAACGTTATTATTTTAACACGAACCCTTGAATTTGCAACCCCAAGAATGATATAATGAAAAAAAAGTTTGGCGCAAACGCCTTGAATTTGGCTGACCTTTTCATTTTTTTAAAGGTATGCCATTTTATGCTGCTTTTTGTTTTGGGCACAGGGACCCGTTTTTTTCCAAAAAGTAAGCCAAACGGAAAAAACGGAGGGAAGCGCATCCGCAATGCATGAACTGCCTGTTGTACTCGATATTATCCGTACTATGGAAGAAGAAACAAAAAAGCGCGGGCTGAAAAAAATCACGGAGATTGACCTTGTCATAGGCGAGCTTTCTTCTATTGTCGACGAGTCCGTGCAGATGTATTTTGAGATTGCCGCGGAGGGCACGCCGTGCGCTAATGCAAAGCTCGTTTTTGATCACCGGCCCGCCATGCTCCAGTGTACAGTCTGCAAACGGAAGTTTCCGCACGGAAAAGATTTCTTATGCCCGTACTGCGGCGGGGACTCCGTCCTCGTTCAGGGTACCGGACGGGAATTTTACATCAGGTCGTACGACGGAGGGCAGGGTTAACGGGGCCATATCAAACATGGAAGGAAAGAATCCGTATGAAAGTTATTTTAATGAAAAAGCTTCTTGAAGCAAACGACAGGCTGGCGGAAGAAAACAGGGCCTATTTTTCCGGCAGGCATCTGCTTGCCGTCAACCTTATGGGCTCGCCCGGCTCCGGCAAGACGACGCTGATTTCGGCTGTTGCAAAGGAACTGCCTGGGATACCCGTCGGGGTTGTCGAAGGGGACATCGCTTCGTCAATCGATGCGGAAAAACTTGAAAAGCAGGGGATACGCTCAGCACAAATAAACACCTGCGGGGAATGCCACCTTGATTCACACGTTATACGCGACGGCGCTGAGCAAATCGACATGCGCGACGGCATTATCTTCATTGAAAACGTCGGCAACCTCATCTGCCCGGCAGAGTTTGACCTCGGCGAAGCTACGCGGGTTCTCGCCGCGAGCGTGCCTGAGGGTGACGACAAACCGTTCAAATACACCCCGATGTTCAGCTACGCAGACGCCGTAGTCCTTACGAAATGCGACCTTAAAGAAGCCGTCGGCTTCGACACGGAGAATTTTTCAAAGGGCCTCAGGGCTGTTTCGAAAGCCCCGGTTTTTGAAGTCAGCCTGAAAGACGGCGCGCAGCCGCTTGGCATTGCCAAATTTGCAGAGTACCTTAAAGAAAAGTACCTTGCCCTGAAGTGACTTCCGGAAGGAACAGGCTGGGAACACAGCCGGCGCTATTTTTTAAGTTTGGATGTGAACAAATGCGTATTGCTGTCATTGACGGGCAGGGCGGCGGTTTTGGAAAAGCAATTATTGAGAACATTCGCAGGAGCCTCGGCGAGGGCCCGTTTCTCATGGCGCTGGGGACAAACTCCCTTGCGACTTCCATCATGCTGAAGGCTGGCGCAAATGAAGGCGCCACAGGAGAAAACGCCATCGTCATAAATGCGCCTGAAACGGACTTCATAGTTGGCAGCATCGCCATTATCGCGGCCGACTCCATGTGCGGGGAGCTTACCCCCGCTATGGCTAAGGCTGTGGCGGATGCCCCGGCAAAAAAGCTTTTAATTCCGCTGAGCCGTTCCAACATTGACATTATGGGTGTAAACCGGAAACCCCTGCCTCACTATATTGACGACATGATTGCGTTTTTAAAAACGGCAGACGTACAGAAGGAGTGACTGTTCATGTGCGAAGCAAACGTCTATTTGCTGGATGAAAACGGGGAAGCAAGCCTGTACCTGGATGCGGTTGATAAGGTTGTCCCGCAGGACGACGGTAAAATCAAAATGGAGAACATTTACGGTGAGCGCAAGACTATCCTTGCGAAAATTAAATATATGGAGCTTGTCGACCATAAAATTTTTTTAGAAAAGACCGGTGAGCCGTAAGACTTTCGAAATAAGGACGCCTTCGTGAAGCGTCTTGCTTTAAAAGGCAGGGACTTACTGGCCGGCGGCGTGTTCAATAAAGATTTTAAGCCCTATGGCTATAAGGATAATGCCGCCGAATATTTCAGCCTTGCGCGAACAAAGCTCGCCGAACTTTTTGCCTATATATATCCCGGCGTAGCATATGGCACACGTTATAATGCCTATGGTAACGACGGCGGCAAGCATTTGCGGCGCCGTGTGCGCGCCTATGGACGACGGCAGTATGACTCCCGCCGCAAGGGCGTCTATACTTGTGGCGACGGCAAGCCCCAGGAGTGTCTTGAGCTTTATTTTACCGCAGTGCGAGGGCTTTGGCGTGTCCCCGCGGTCTTTTTTAACAGCCTCCCGTATCATGTCAGCCCCGATGTAAGAAAGCAGCAGCAACGCTATCCAGTGGCTTACGGCGCCTATAAAGTTTTCTCCGGCTTTGCCTATAAACCAACCGGCGGCAGGCATGGCTGCCTGGAACAGCCCGAAGCACAGCGCAAACTTCGACGCATAGTTAAAAGTCACTTTCTCTGCGGCTGTGCCGCTTGCTATGCATACGGCGAACGCATCGGCGGCAAGGCCGACGGAGATGCCGAGCAGCGAAAAATAATCCATAAGTTTTTTATCCTTATTTTTATAATATTTTATTGCTTAAAGATACACAGCATAAGCATTATATATAATTTAATATGCGGCGGCCTGCGTGTTTATAATTGCTGCGTCACAATAAGCAGCGCGTCCGGCTTAAAGAAAATAAATGGGCGCGGGCCTCAAAACGCTTGCATTTTATTTACAAATCTGATACTATAATAACGTTGCCTTTTAGGGAGACCTTTGACGAAGGAGGTGTTGCCATATGGCAAAATGTGAAGTATGCGGCAAAGATGTATCTTTTGGTATACAGGTATCGCACTCGCACAGGCGTTCAAACAGGACTTGGAAACCGAATGTAAGGCGTGTAAAGGCTGTTGTTAACGGTTCACCTAAGCGTATATATGTTTGCACGCGCTGCCTGCGTTCAGGTAAAGTAAAGCGCGCAGTCTGACGTTTACGTCCGGCCGCAAAAAGGGACCTTTAAAGGTTCCTTTTTTATTATACGTAAAGTAATATCAATAATATTTAAAACATACGGTATGCCGCCCGCACAGGGCGCGCATACTTATTTTTTGTCTCCACGCTCGCGCACAACTATGCGTATGGGCGTGCCTGTGAAGCCGAACGTTTCACGTATTGTATTTTCGAGGTAACGCCGGTAAGAAAAATGGAACAGTTCGGCCGAGTTTACGAAAAAGACGAACGTAGGCGGCTTTATGCCTGTCTGCGTGAGGTAATATATTTTAAGGCGCCTGCCCTTGTCTGTCGGCGGCTGTACCCTTGCCGCCGCCTGCGCGAGCATGTCGTTTAGCGTTCCGGTAGATATGCGCTTGCTGCCGGAGCGCGCGGCCTCGCCTGCGGCTTCGAAAAGTTCGCCGAGCCTTTGGCCGGTTTTTACAGAAATAAATACTATGCGCGCGTAGGGCATAAATGAAAAGTCGTTTTTAAGCGATTTTTCATATTCGCGCATGGTACCGCCGCTCTTTTCGACGGCATCCCATTTGTTGACGGCTATGACGCAGCCTTTACCGGACTCATGTGCAAGGCCGGCTACTTTTGAGTCCTGCTCCGTAAACCCTTCAACAGCGTCTATCATTATCACGCATACGTCGGAATTTTCTATGGCCGACTGCGCGCGCAGGATGCTGTACTTTTCTACGGAGTCCGTGACTCGGCTTTTTTTGCGGAGGCCGGCAGTGTCTGTAAGCGTGAAGCTCCCGTATTCGTTCTCTATGCGTATATCAACGGCGTCGCGCGTGGTGCCGGCAGCGTCGGACACTATGCAGCGTTCCTGGCCGGATATTTTATTTACAAGGGAGGACTTGCCTACGTTAGGCTTGCCTATGACGGCTATCCTGATGCCGGCTTCGGTTGCAGCCGCGCTTTCCTGCGCGGGCATGGCGTTTATGACCATGTCGAGCAGGTCGCCTGTCCCATGGCCATGTACGGACGACACGCATACTGGGTCGCCGAGCCCGAGGCTGTAGAACTCGTAAAACTCAGGCGGCGGGCCGCCTACGCTGTCGCATTTGTTTACGCACAGCACAACGGGTTTGCCGCTTTTGAGGAGCATGTTTGCTATGTCCGCGTCTTCGGCTGTTACACCGCAGCGTATGTCGGTGACAAAAATGATGACGTCGGCCGTCTCTATGGCAAGCTCTGCCTGCATGCGCGTGCGTGACAGAATCTCATCTTTCGGGTTTGACTCAATGCCGCCGGTGTCCGCTATGGAAAAGCGCCTTCCGCACCACTCGCATTTTGCGTATATTCTGTCACGCGTGACGCCCGGCGTGTCGTCTACTATTGAAAGCCGCCGCCCGGCGAGCTTATTAAAAAGCGTCGACTTGCCTACGTTGGGGCGTCCGACGATTGCAACAACAGGTTCCGGCATTTTTACCACTCCTACCTAATTTACAGCCCCGTTAAACCGCGGCCGTCCGCGGCTTAACGGGGAACGTCAAAAAATCCTTATAACACAAAAGTGGAGAAGGATTGCTCCTTCTCCACGCTTAAGGCACAACATGGATTAAGCTTCTTTTTTAACCACTTCACGGCCTTTGTAATAACCGCAGTTGCCGCACACTTTGTGCGGAACTGTCCACTCGCCGCACTTTGGGCACTTAACCAGAGTAGGAGCGCTCATTTTCCAAACGTTGGAACGCCTTTTGTTTTGCCTCGCACTTGACTGTTTTCTCTTTGGTACCGCCATATTCAGCACCTCCTTAAATTCTTAAAAACGCACTCAATGTATTAACTTTCCAAGCGTGCCCGCAGCGGCCCTGTCTTTTGTGATGTCTTCGCAGTCACACGGGCCGTCGTTTAAATTTTTTCCGCACCTTGGGCAAAGGCCCCTGCAGTCGGCGCGGCATAAAAACTTTGTCGGAAGTTCAAGCAGTATGTCTTCCCTTATAAGGTCATCAAGGTTGAGCACGCCGTTTACCGCTTCTATGAGTTCCCCCGCGTCGTCTTTGTTTTCAAGATAAGGCACCGCGACGTGGGAAAATTTAAAACCGTAATGCCTGTCAACCTGCCTTGCACACCTGTCGCACGGTATGGAAAAATCAAACGAAACAAATGCGCTGAGCAATGCTGAACCGTCAAGGCTTTTTGCTTCGCCCTTTACACGGACAGGCGAAACGAAAGGGTACACTCCGTTCATTGATATTCCGGATAAATCAATACTGTAATCGAAAGGCCTGCTTTCGGTTTTTTCAGCGAATAAATCTTTTAAATCAAGAAGCATACCACACCTCGGCACTACAATTTTTAATTATATAAGTTTGGAACAATTTTGTCAACAACATTTTTAACAGCGCTTCTTAAAAATCAGACTGCTGTCGAAACGGACTTTATCCCGTCGGGGAGCGTGCTTTGGTCGGCAGAGATGAGGAGCGTTATCTTAGTATCGGCAAGCGACGAGAGTTTATTCATTTTTTCAATAAAAGCTGTAAGCACCGTTATGTCCTGGCCGATTATCTTAAGCGTCGAGTCTACAAAAATATCCGTCACGTCGTAGTTGCCGGCGCATATCCCGCAGATGAAGCCGCCGAGCGCGTCGGCGCCGCGTATGCCGTACGAGTCTATGTCTATGAGCCTTGCCTTGTGCGATATGTCGTACGTGAGGCCGCTGCCTTTTTCTATGACGACTACGTTTCCGTTTGACTTGCCCACTGCCTCGTTAGCGCTGTCGACGAGCCTTTTTGTTTTACCTGTTCCCTTTTTACCTACTATAATGTTGATCATTTTAATCTCCTCCAATTACAATTAATTATCGTTATGCGCCGTTACCTTAGGCGCGCTTCGAGCGCGGATTTTTCGTTTTCGTAACCTGGTTTTCCCAAAAGCGCAAACATATTCTTTTTATAGCTTTCGACGCCGGGCTGGTTAAATGGATTGACACCTTCAAGGTAGCCTGAAACAGCGCATGCTTTTTCAAAGAAATATATGAGGTAGCCCAAGGTTTTTTCGGAAAAATCCTCGGCGTGCAGCACTGTGTTGGGTACGCCGCCGTCTGTGTGCGCAAGCACTGTGCCCTCAAAGGCTTTTTCGTTTATATAAGACATGTTTTTACCTGCGAGGAAGTTAAGGCCGTCGGCGTTTTCGGCATCCTCTTTTATGGTTATGTCGCGTTTAGGCTTGTCGAACAAAACGACGGTTTCAGTAAGGAATCGGCGCCCCTGCTGGATGTACTGGCCCATGGAGTGAAGGTCTGTTGAAAAGATGACGGAAGCGGGGAACATGCCCTTGCCGTTTTTGCCGCAGCTCTCGCCGAAGAGCTGCTTCCACCATTCACACATCATTTGGAAACAGGGTTCGTAGCTTACGAGGATTTCGACTTCTTTGCCTTTCCTTGACAATATGCTGCGTATGGCAGCGTACTTGTAGCAGCCGTTTTTGTTAAGGTCAGGCTCGGCCAGCTCCTCGCGCGCGTTTGCGGCGCCCTGCATAAGGCCGTCTATGTCTATGCCGGCGACGGCTATCGGCAGCAGCCCGACGGCTGTGAGGACGGAGTAGCGCCCGCCGACGTCGTCCGGCACTACGAACGACTCGTAGCCTTCTTTTACGGCAAGCTGCTTTAAAGTACCCTTTGCCTTGTCTGTCGTGCAGTAAATGCGCTTTTTAGCTTCTTCTTTTCCGTATTTATTTTCCAGAAATTCACGGAAAATACGAAAAGCGACCGCTGGTTCGGTCGTTGTACCGGATTTCGATATCATATTGATGGAAACGTCTTTGCCCTCGCATATGTCGAGCAGCTCGCCCAAAGCCGCGGGGCTTATGCTGTTGCCTGTAAAGTAAACGTCGGGCGTGTCTTTTTTAAGGGCGTTGTAGTTTTGTGATTTTACGCACTCTATGACGGCGCGCGCGCCGAGGTAAGAGCCGCCTATGCCTATGACTATGAAGACGTCCGAGTTTGAGCGTATCCTTTTGGCGGCTGACTTTATGCGCGCAAATTCCTCTTTATCGTAATTTACCGGAAGGTCCACCCAGCCCAAAAAGCCGTTTCCCAGCCCGGTGCCGCCGTGCAGCGTTTCGTGTGCGAGCCTGACGGGAGCTTCCATAGCTTGGTATTCTTCTTCGTTTATAAAGCCTGTAAGATGTTTGGCATCCAGTGTGACAGACATGTTATAACCCCCTATAACTTAACTTTCCATAAACTTATTTTACAATATCCGGCTCTCATTTGCAAGAAGGAACAAAGTTATTTACAAAATATTATTATTTGCCGGTATTTTTGCGCATCCGCGCGGACAAAAAGGCAAAAATTTTCCCGCCGTCCGTGCCGCGGCGGGAAACATTATCAAGCCCCCATATTTATAAGGTTTTTAAACAAAAGCCCGAAAGAAGCCCTGAACGTTATTTCGGCTACGTCGTTTTTAGCGCATATGCCGTACTCCTTAAGCGTTTTGCCGTCGAGGGTAAAGACGACTTTGCCGACGGACTGCCCTTCTTTTACTGGGGCTTTTACATTTTTGTCAGTAGTCACGGAGCTTTTGACGTCTTTGGCCCTGCCTTTGGGGACAAGTATGCTGCCTGACTTTGTCACATCGGTCTGCACCTGCGGCTCCATGCCGTTTGACACGCTTACGGGCAGGCGGGCGGTTTCCGGCACCGCCGGTTCGGCGACTTCCCAGTTTGCAAAGCCGTAGTCCAAAAGCGTGCGCGCCGCCGCGAAACGGTCTTTTGTGTTGGAACTGCCGAGCACGACTGCTATGAGGCTTACGCCGTTCCTCTCGGCCGTCGCTGAGATGCAGCTGCCGGCCTTGCCTGTAGTGCCGGTTTTAAGCCCGGTTATGCCGTCGTAGTATTTTACGAGCTTGTTTGTGTTTACGAGCTGCGTTTTGCCGCCGCGCAGGTAGTCTATCCACACTTTTGTATATTTGAATATTTTATCGTGCTTTATAAGTTCACGCGACATTATGGCGACATCGTTTGCCGAGGTAAGGTGGCCGTCTTCGTCGAGGCCGTTGCAGTTTTTAAACGTAGTGTCGTTCATTTGGAGCTTTTTTGCCTTTTCGTTCATCTGCTTTACAAATTCGTCCTCGCTTCCCGCAACGTACTCGGCCAGGGCGGTAGCCGTGTCGTTGGCGCTCGCTATGACGGTTGCTTTCAGCATGTCGTCCACAGTCATGGTTTCGCCGGACTTGAGCCATATCTGCGAGCCGCCCATGGAAGATGCGTGGTCGCTTGCGGTTACCGTGTCGTCAAGCCCTATTTTGCCGGAATCTATGGCTTCCATAACGAGTAAAAGCGTCATCACTTTAGTTATGGAGGCGCAGCAGCGCTTTTCATGCGGATTTTTTTCAAAAAGCGTTTTTCCGGTGTTTGCTTCAACAAGTACGGCCGAAGGCGCGTTCACCTCGTCGTTTGTAAGTGCCGACGCACTTACGGGCAGGCATGAAATCGTAAGCAAAACGGCAAGCGAAAAAGCAGCCGCTTTTTTGAGCTTCAAGACAAGCACCCCCAAAAATAAAGATGGCGTTTCGCCGCTTTTTCGCTTCGGGCAGCGCGCGCCCTTTATTAAATCTTATGCCGATCCGGGGCGTTCTATCCATTAAAATTCATGTTTGGAGCATACGCTGAAAATGGCGCCGTATACTTGTAATTTATCGTTTCTGTGTTATAATAACAACTGTATTTAAGATACGGATAAAACTGCGCGGGGCGCGTCTTTGTCCATGAACGGAGGTGGCATTGTGAAACCTGACCCTTTAGGTGATTGTACAGTAAAATTTAATAAAGGAGATGAACACAATGCTGTCCTACTACAAGACCGTGGATGGAAGCATTACCCGTATAGGCGGCTGTACCAAGGGCTGCTGGATAAACTGCGTTGAGCCGTCCGACAGCGAGATAAACGGCCTTATTTCCGACTTTAACATCGAGCCGGATTTTTTTCGCGCCGCTATGGATGAAGAGGAGTCGTCGCACATAGACCACGAGGGCGACAACACGCTCATCATCATAGACATACCGGTAGTCGAAAAAGAAGGAAAAAACATCACCTACACGACCATGCCTCTCGGCATCATCGCTACTGAGGAAAACGTCATAACGGTTTCGATTAAAGATAATTCCATAGTAAAGGAATTTGCCGGCGGAGCCGTAAAAAACGCGGAAACAAACCTGCGCACGCGGTTTATACTCGCTCTTATGCTTCGAGTGGCCGTAAGGTACCTGCAGTACCTTAAGCAAATAGAGAAAATAAGCAATTATGTTGAGACAGAGCTTCGCGCATCCATGAAAAACTCGGAGCTTCTGCAGCTTTTGGATATTGAAAAGTCCCTTGTTTATTTTTCATCTTCGCTTAAGGGCAACCAGATAACGCTTGAAAAAATAATGCGCGGGCGCGTGATAAAGCTGTACGAAGACGACCAGGACCTGCTTGAGGACGTGCTTATAGAAGTAAAGCAGGCCATCGAGATGACTACTATCTACCTTAACATACTTTCGGGCACCATGGATGCTTTCGCATCGGTTATTTCCAATAATTTAAACATAGTTATGAAAGTACTCGCCTCCATAACGCTGCTGTTTTCCATACCGGCGGTTATTTCAGGCTTTTACGGCATGAACGTAAGCAATATACCGATGGCAAGCTTTTGGTTTCCGACGCTTATAACCGCGGTATGCATGCTTATAGGGTACTTTATCCTGCGCAGGAAGAATATGCTTTAATACGGGCGTGTTTTTACACCGCTTTTATCTGTACAAAAGGAGACTGCGCCGCGGTTTCCTTTTTATAATCCGGGGGCTGTTAATATGGAAACTTTAAAGGTTGACACTCGTGACATGTCAGAGGCGGCGCGCACGCTGCGCGCCGGCTGCAGGGTGCTTCTGAGCGGCACTGTTTACACCGCGCGGGACGCTGCGCACAAACGGATTTTTTCCCTGCTGGACAGCGGCGGTGAACTGCCGTTTGATTTAAACGGGGCCGCCGTCTATTACGCGGGGCCTACGCCGCCGCCTCCGGGGCTGCCCGTTGGGTCGTGCGGGCCTACTACGTCGGCGCGCATGGACGCGTACGCGCCGAGGCTTTTGGACCTTGGGCTTAAGTGCATGATAGGCAAGGGCGACCGCTCGCGGGAAGTAACCGAGGCTATACGGCGCAACGGCGCTGTGTACCTGTGCGCCATAGGCGGGGCGGGAGCGCTGGCGGCAAAATGCATACGCTCGCTTGAGGTAATAGCTTTTGAGGACTTGGGGTGCGAATCAGTTAAAAAACTGGAGTTCCGCGATTTCCCGCTTATCACAGCGATAGACTGCGCCGGCGGCAGCCTTTTTGGAAGGGCGACATGACAAAGTTTTTAATACACATGTTTGTCAAGAATTATAACGACACGGAAAATACAGACGTGCGCCAAAGTTACGGCAGGCTGTCCGGCATTGTCGGCATAGCTACCAACACGCTGCTGTTTTTTATAAAGGTAACGGCCGGTACGGTGTTCCACAGCATTTCCATTACGGCCGACGCCGTAAACAACCTCAGCGACTGCGGTTCTTCGGTTATAACGCTTATAGGCTTTAAGATATCCGCCAAGCCGGCCGATATAGAGCACCCGTACGGCCACGCGCGGTTTGAGTATATAAGCGGGCTCATAGTTTCTCTCATAGTGTTTATAGTCGGCCTTCAGCTTGCCGAAAGCTCCGTAAGGAAGATTATTTCCCCTGAGGACGCCAAGTACAGCTTTTTGGCGGTTATTATCTTAATAGTTTCGATATTAATAAAACTTTGGCAGAGCGCTTTTTACAAAAAAACAGGTTCGCTCATAAAGTCGTCGGCGCTGTCGGCGGCCTCGACAGACAGCAGGAACGACGTCGTTTCAACCGCGGCGGTTTTGGCCGGCGTACTCATAACGGATTATACGGGCTTTAACCCTGACGGCGTGATAGGGCTTTGCGTAGCAGGCATCATCATGTTCACAGGCTACAAGCTTATACGCGAAACGAGCGGCCCCCTTTTGGGCGAGGCGCCGCCTAAGGAACTTGTAGACAGCATCTACAGCACCATACGCGGGTACGACGGCATACTCGGCATACACGACCTTAATGTGCACAGCTACGGCCCGGGCAGGTGCTTTGCCTCAGTACACTGCGAGGTGCCGGCCGAAAGGGATATACTCGAAAGCCACGATATAATAGACAATATAGAGCGTGACTTTTTAAGTAAGAAAGGCATACATCTCGTAATACACATGGACCCGATAATAACCGACGACGAGAGGACAAACGAACTTAAGGCGAAGGTGAAGGGCATAATCGCCGGCATTTCACCGGAGATAGGGATGCATGACTTCCGCGTCGTGTGGGGGCCTACGCATGCCAACATAGTCTTTGACGTCTGCGTGCGGTTCGGGTTTCCGCTGGACGACGATGAACTTAAAAAGAAAATTACGGAGGAAATAAAAAAGTTGAACGTTAATTACTTCACCGTAATAACCGTGGACCACGACTATGTGCCGGCTGTCAGAGGCAGCGGCACTTGATATGTATTGGAAGCCCGGCGCCTTATGCGCCGAGGCTTTAACTCATCAAATCCTAATGTTTTATTCATCACAAATTTAAATTTATATATTAAATTTAAAGCTAAGTAAAATATTACGAAAAGGATACGACAGAATGACAATCATATCACTAAAATTCCTGTTATTTCTTGCTGTAACACTGGCTATTTATTATATAGTCCCGGGAAAGGCGCAGTGGCTCGTACTCTTTGCCGCGAGCGTTGCGTTTTACATATACGCAGGACCATACTACATATTATTTGCGGCGGCGCTTATTACCGTTTCATATTTTGCGGCACGCGCGATTTCGGGGATGCATGAAAAGCAGCGCGCGCAGTCGCAGCACTTGGAAAAAGCGGAGAAAAAGCAATGCGCGGCGTTTTGGACGTGCAAAAAAAGGAAAGTGCTCGCGGCTGCGCTTACGGCAGTCGTAGGCTCGCTTGTTTTTCTTAAGACATACCGTATCATTATAAGCGGGCTTAACGCGTTCATCGGCCTTTTCGGGACGTGGCGCTTTAAACCCGCTTCTATTATTTTTCCGCTTGGATTTTCTTTTTACTCTTTCCAGATTGTCGCGTACCTTGTAGACGTTTACCGCGGAAAATGCGAAGCGCAGAAGAACTTTGTCAAATACGCACTGTTCGTACTTTTCTTTCCGCAGATAACCGAGGGCCCCATAGCCCGGTACGACAGGCTCGCGCCACAGCTTTACGAGCCGCACAAGGCGGACTACAAAAACCTTAAGTCCGGCGCGCAGCTCATGCTTTGGGGCTTTTTTAAGAAACTTGTCATAGCGGACAGGCTCGGCCTGTTTGTAAACTCCGTGTTCGCGGACCTCAATAAGTACTCGGGGCTTGTTTTAGTCGTAACACTGTCGTTTTATTCCATACAGATGTACGCCGACTTTTCGGGCTGCATAGACATAGTGACGGGCGCTGCGGAGATGTTCGACATTACGCTTGACAAAAACTTCAACCACCCTTATTTTTCAAAGACGGTGCCTGAGTACTGGCGCAGGTGGCATATGTCGCTTTCCGGATGGTTCAAGGACTACGTCTTTTACCCGGTTTCTGCTTCTAAACTGTCGCTTAAGCTTAACAAATTCGCGAGGCGAAGGTTCGGCGGTACGGTAAGCCGCGCCGTCGCAGCCAGTTTTCCTGTTATAATCGTATGGCTGCTGACAGGCTTTTGGCATGGCGCCCAGCTTAATTACATAGTTTGGGGGCTTTATTACGGCGTCATCATTATCGCCGGCATTATTTTCGCGCCTTACGGCAGAAAGTTAACCGCCGCCATGCATATAAACACAGACAGCTTTTTGTGGCGCCTTTTTCAGATGCTGCGCACGTTTGCCATATGCACTTTTGCGCGTATCTTTTTCAGGGCCAAGGATTTTTCGGAGTCCGTCCTTATTATTTCAAAAATGTTCGGCGGATGGCCGTCGTCGGTTAATTTTTTCTCGTTAGGGCTTGACCGCTTCGACTTTACGGTTGTCGTGCTGTCCGTGCTTTTGCTGCTTTCTGTGAGCATTCTGCAGGAAAAAACCTGCGTAAGGGAAAGGATAGCGCGGCAGAACGTTTTTGTCAGGTGGGCTGTTTATTACGCGGCGCTTTTCGCCGTAATAATTTACGGCGTATACGGTTCGTCTAATACGGGTACGGCGTTCATATATGAAAAATTTTAACGGGAGTCTGGTCTTAATTGCGAAAAAAAGAAACTCTTAAAATATTAATATTTTTTATCGTTTTTGCCGTGCTGCTGCTGCCGGTGTCTTATCTGCTCCGCCCTGACGACGGGCATACAAAGGCGACCTTTGCGGGGTTTTACGCTGAGGAGAACAACACCCTTGACACAGTCTTTATAGGCAGCAGCGCTGCGTACCGCTACTTCGTACCGCCCCTGCTGTGGAAAAATTACGGCGTTACTTCGTATGTACTCGCCACTTCGGCCCAGCCGCTTGATACCGTGCCGTACATTATAGCCGAAGCGGAAAAAACACAGAGCCCCAAGCTCTATGTAGTTGAAATACGGAGGCTGATAATGGAAGACTACAACATTAAGAACAACCTTTATCAGGAGTCATCTGACAGGGAGTCGCAGCTGCGCCAGGTCGCGGACAACATGAAGTACTCACGTAACAGGACGCAGCTTATAAACAGCACGGTAGACGGTGACAAGACGGACTGGCTTATCGACATAATACATAACCATTCAAACTGGAAATATATTACATCAAAATCGTTCGGGCTGATGCTCTACAATAAAAAGAGCAGCGTCAAAAGCGCCACCACCATAGGCGCTTGGAAGGAGCTGCAAAAGTTTGAGACGGAGTCTTATGCGGGGGAGCAGCTCGAGCTTGAAAACAAAACAAAGCAGAAACTCGTAAACCTGCTGAAGTTTTGCAAGGGCAGGGGGCTTAACGTGCTTTTTGTTTCAACACCTTATGTCGAGGACAGCCAGTATATCGCTTTGGAAAATTATGCTGCCGAAGTCATAAAAAACTACGGGTACGGGTATTTGAACTGCAATTACCTCTATGATGAGATAGGGGTCGATTTTTCAAGCGATTTTTATAACAGCCAGCACACTAATATTTTAGGCGCCGAAAAGGTGACAAGCTATATAGGCGACTACATAGTGAAAAATTACGCTGTCTTGAGCAGCCACGGCGAAAGCATAGCAAAAGACTGGGATAAAGCTTATGAATCCTGGTCAGCCATAGCCGCGGCACAGGAACAGGCGGTAAAGTCGGCTGTCGGCAAAAATAAATAATTACCTGCAAAACGGTTAAAAAGGATGATGACGTTGGCAAAGTCGGTGGTAGGCAGGCGGGCGGCCAATCTGATTATGGGACCTGCGCTTTTTGTGGTTTTTACTGTTTTTCTGCCCGCGGGCGTTTTTACTACATTTGCCCAAAGGACCGCGGTGGCGACTGTGGCATGGATGGCTTACTGGTGGATAACCGCCCCTGTGGATTATGCCGTGACCGGTTTTGTGCCTATAGTCGCTAATGCCCTGTTCTCCATGGTAAGTATGGACAAACTTATAGCAAGCTACTCAGATGAAACTATCATGCTGCTTATCGGTGCCTGCATACTTTCAGTTTCATGGGGTGAAGTGGGGCTCGACAAGCGCATTGCATCTTCTTTCCTTGCCCTTATAGGTCCGTCGCTGACAAACCAGATTATCTTTTGGTTTATGCTTTGTGCGTTCCTTTCATCTATTCTGCCGAATGCGGTTGTTTGCGCGGTTATAACACCCATAGCCGTTTCAATGCTTAAGTATGTGGGCATAACTGACATATCAAAGAGTGAGACCGGTTCCGTCATACTGCTTACCATAGCGTGGGCGACGGGCATAGGCGGGCTTGCTACTCCGCTTGGCGGAGCGATGAACCTTGTCATAATAAATTACATACAAAAACTTACGGGAAAAGAGTACTTGTACTGGGACTGGGTGGTTAAGTTCGCTCCGGTCATGCTTGTGCTTGTTTTAAGCAATATAGCCTATCTGCTGGCAATTAAGCCCAAAGGCGGAGACCTTACAGGCTCAAAAGAGTACTTTGCACGTCTTAAAAAATCAATGGGAAAGATGGGCCGCAGCGAGATTGCATGCCTTGTGCTTTTTATATCGGCAACAGCACTGGCATTTACACGCAGCCTTTATGCTTCCGTTCTGCCAGGCCTTAAGCCTGCCTATGTTTTCATTATATTCGCCGTAATTTCGTTTTTTCTGCGCAGACCTGACGGTACAAGGATTATGGTATGGAGCAGTGTGCAAAAAAAAATGACATGGGGTCTTTTCTTCGTTTTCGGAGGGGGCCTTGCCGTAGGTACGCTTATAAGCGAAAGCGGGGCCGGCAAATCCCTTGGAGCCTTGTGCGCTTCAATGGGGCTTAAAGGCGGATTTATTACCGTATTTGCCATTATGCTTTTAGTGATGATTGTTTCGGATATAACGAGTAATACTGCCACAGCTGCCGTTTGCATACCCGTTGTTATAAGCGTGGCATCCGGTATTGACCTTAATCCAATTCCTTATATTTACACTGCTACCATAGGCGTAAACCTCGCATATGTGTTTCCTACGTCTATCAGGGCCATTCCGGTAGGGTACGGCCTTTCACCTAAGTATATGTTTAAAAAGGGAATCGCGCTTTGGGCTATCACGTGCATTTTAATGAGTGTTACGGCGTGGGCGCTTATATCTTTCTGGCCGGCGTTCAGCCTGGCGTAAACTTGACGACTGAGGAAAGGATTTTATTTTATGAAGTTTAAATCCATACTTGAAGCATTAAAATTTTTTTCCATGAAAACCCCCGGCAAGCTCTGCCTTGCCGACATGGACGAAAAAGTAACTTACTCGCAGTACTACGGCAGGATATGCGGCACGGCGGATTTTTTACTTAAAAAGGGCATAAAGGCCGGCGACAAAGTCGTTATGAGCGCACAGCAGACCGTGGGCTACCTTACCGCCTGCCACGCCGTGCAGATGGCCGGAGGAATTTTTGTACCTTTGGAAAAAAATGCCGGTACGGACAGGGTAAACGAGATAATAGAAAGGACTGGCGCGGCGCTCTACATAGGGCCGGAGGCGGTGGACATATGCCCGCGGCTTGACGCGGCGGCTTTGCCCAAGCTCTGCAGGGACGGCGAGCCGTGCGCGCTGCCGGAAGCAGACGGCGACTCCATGATACTTTTTACAACCGGTACGACAGGCGCCTCAAAGGGGATACTCCTTACACATTCGTCAGAAGTGGCCGTTGCCGAAAATGTCAAATACGGCGTTGAAATGAAAGAAAACAACGTGGAAATTATTCCGATGCCGATGAACCATTCGTTTGCCATACGCCGCTATTTTGCCGATATGATAAACGGCAGCACGGCGCTGCTGCTTGACGGCACGGTTTTTGTAGAAAACTTTTTCCATATGATGGACGAGTATAAGGCGACGTCGTTTGCCATGGCTCCGGCGGCCCTTGCCATTATACTTAAACTGTCGGGCGACAGGCTCGGCAGGTACGGTAAGCAGCTTGACTACATACAGTTCGGTTCGGCGCCTATCCCCGAAACTGAAAAGAAAAAGCTGCTTGAGCTTCTGCCGGAGTGCCGCCTCTACAACATTTACGGTACCACCGAGGCCGGCTGCGCGTGCGTGCTGAACTTTAACAGCAAAGAAAACCGCCCCGGCTGCATAGGCAGGCCGACGGTTAATTCAAAGTTTACGTTTTCCGATGAAAACGGACGGATTTTTGAAGCTAAAGAGAACCGCCCCGGCTGCCTCGTTTGCTCAGGCGGCATGACCATGAAAGGGTACTTTAACGACCCCTGCCTGACAAAGTCGGTAATGAAGGACGGCGGCGTTTACTCAAATGACATCGGTTATGTCGGCGGCGACGGGCTCATCTACCTTATAGGGCGCGCCGACGACGTCATCAACACAGGCGGCAACAAAATCGCGCCCGGTGAAATAGAAGAGCTTGCGAACAGTTTTCCCGGTGTTGCGGAAAGCGCCTGCGTGCCTGTGGGCGACCCGCTTTTAGGCAGCGTGCCTAAACTTTTCATAGCCGCGGACAAAGAGGTGGACACAACGCTCCTGTACAGCTACCTTTCCGAAAAACTTGAAAAGTATAAATTGCCGAAGTCTATAGTACAGATAGACAAGCTCCCGCGTACATATAACGGCAAGATATGGCGCAGCAAGTTAAAGGAAGCTTAAAGCAGGCAGTTTCAGCCGTATGAACGGCAGAAGGAGTATTAGTTATGGAAGAACTGATAGATATTCTTTTGACTGTAAAACCAAACATAGACTACACAAAGGAAAAAGCACTGGTAGACGACGGGATTATCGACTCGCTCGACATCGTAAGCATAATCTCCGAACTGTCAGACGCTTACGGCATAACCGTCCCGTCAACGGAAATAAAGCCGGAAAATTTCAACTCGGCTTCCGCCATATACGGTATGGTGCAGAGGCTTAAGGAAGACTGAGCGTTTTTAAGTTTTTTCCGCCGCCGTTTTTTAAAGTACGGCGGCACTTTTTTGCCCTCAGGAAACGCGCCGCGCAAAGTCAGGACATCAGGGCGTTGCGCGGCGTACGTTTCAGCGGAACACAAGCTGTGCGGAAGTGTGATTAAATTTTTAAAAAATTGTAAGATATATTTACTTTTTACATATATAAATGATATAATTGATAAAATTGAAAAGATATAATTTTTCTCTTTAAAAATATTGTCGCCGTATATTTAACGGAAGAGGGTATTAAGAATTGTACTATCTCGGTGTGGACCTTGGCGGCACAAACATAGCCGCCGGAGTTGTTGACGAAAATTACCGCATTATTGCGCGTGCTAACAGAAAAACCCATGTGCCGTGTACTCCCGACGAAATTTGCTGCCAGATAGCCGGAACCGTTTTTGACGCCATAGAAAATGCGGGCGAAACGGTAGACAGCTTCAAGTACATAGGCATAGGCACTCCGGGAGCCGTTAACCGCGACACCGGCATTGTGGAGTATGCAAACAACCTGCACTTTACAAACCTTGAGCTGCAAAAGCTTTTAAAGGAACGCGTAAGGAAAGACGTAATCATCGAAAACGACGCGAACGCCGCGGCTTACGGCGAGTATAAAGCAGGCGTGCTTAAAGGCGCAACAAACGCGCTTGCCATAACGCTCGGCACGGGCATAGGCAGCGGCATAATCATAAACGGCGCAATATATGCCGGTACTAATTTTTCCGCTGGGGAAATGGGCCATATGGTAATAGCCGCCGGCGGCAGGGAATGCACCTGCGGCAGAAAAGGCTGCTGGGAGGCGTACGCTTCCGCTACAGGCCTTATAAATATGACTAAGGAAGAAATGGCCAAAACGGATAAAAATTCGGAAATGTGGAGAACCGCCGGAAGCCTTGACAACGTTGACGGGCGCACGGCCTTTGATGCCATGCGCAAGGGCGACGCGGCCGCTAAAAAAGTAGTTGACGGGTACATATATTACCTTGCGTGCGGCATCATAAACTGCATAAACATCCTTGAGCCGGATAAACTGTGTATCGGCGGAGGCATAAGCAACGAGGGCGAAAGCCTTCTCGCGCCTCTGCGTGAGTACGTAGCTCGTGAAAATTACGCGAAAAATTCTAAAAAGCAGACAGTCATATGCAAGGCGAGCCTCGGCAACGATGCGGGCATAATAGGCGCGGCGCTTCTCGGTGAATAACCTGCCGCGCCGCTTTTTTTCTGCCGGCAGGGGAACTTAATGTAAGGACTTGCGATATGTTCCATTTTTTTGCAATGCTTTCACGTATGAAAAATATAAACAGGTGGGGCCTGATGAGGAACACGCGCCCTGAGAACCTGTGCGAGCACAGCTTTGAAACCGCCGTCATAGCGCATGCCCTCGCCGTCCTGCGCAACACGCGCTTCGGCGGCAGCGTGAGCGCGGAGCGCACGGCGGTGCTCGCGCTGTACCACGACTGCACCGAAATTATAACCGGCGACATGCCTACGCCGGTAAAGTATTTCAGCGCGGATATCCGTTCGGCTTACGGCGAGGTTGAAAAAGTCGCAAGGGAGAAACTGCTGGACTTTCTGCCGGACGATATGGCCGACGTTTACCGGCCGCTTTTGGGGCAGCCTGAAGAAGCTTCAGATAAAGAGCTTATGCCGCTCGTAAAAGCTGCCGACAAGATATCGGCGCTTATAAAATGCGTAGAGGAAAAACGCATGGGCAACAAGGAATTTTCAAAAGCGGAGGTCTCTTTAAGAAAAAGCATTGCAGGCTTCCATCTGCCGGAGGCCGACTGCTTTGTAAAAGAATTCCTGCCGTCATACAGCCTCACGCTTGACGAGCAGGAATAAAGTTCGGGGCTTACGCAAAGCTGCTCACTGATTAAAATTAAAGGGTTTGATACTGTGAAAAAAAGTAAACTTGTCATACTGCGCAACGCTGCCATACTGGTTTTGAGCCTTATAATGCTTGTGGCCGGCATAGGGTGCCTTTACGCCGACAACCTGCTTAACAAGATAAACTATGTTTCACCGGACGATTCTTCAAAGGTAAAGACAGGCTCCCTTTTCGCCGACGACAGCGCCGCCGGCACGGGCAATGAAAAAGCGGGCACGGTTGGCGGGCTTTACCATGACGATGCCATAACGAACATACTGCTTTTAGGGGTGGACGATTACCAGAAAAACGACAGCGGGAGAAGCGACAGCATGATGCTTGTTTCTGTTGACACGCGCCATCAAAAGCTGAAGGTGACGTCGTTTTTGCGCGACACGTACCTTGCCATACCAGGCATAGGCAGCAATAAGCTCACAAACGCGTACAGCTTAGGCGGCGGAAAAGTAAAAGGCGCCAAAAAGATAGTTTCAACTATTGAGGCAAATTTCGGTACGGACATAGACCGCTTCGTTATAATAGATTTTAACGCTTTTGTAAAAATAATCGACCGGCTCGGCGGCGTTACCATAACCCTTACAACGAAAACGGATTCGCGGGGCCGCACGGAAGCCGACCTTATAAACCTTTACTCGGGCGATAAAAACAAAGTGCATAACGGCGTTAACAACCTGAGCGGCAAGCAGGCAAGGTACTACGCGCGCATAAGGGCTATAGGCGACGACTACGGGCGCACTGAGCGCCAGCGCAAAATCTTTTCAAGCCTTGTGGGCAAGCTTAAAAGTTCAAGCATAACGGATATTTACGGTATATTGGCCGACACGCTTTCGCTTGTTACTACCAATATGACAAAGGGTGAAGTTACGTCCATGGCTTCTAACTCGCTCACTTACCTTAACTATCCGGTAACGCAGAGCCGTATTCCCGCAGACGGCGAATATACACCGAGTGACAATGTGATTATTGCCGGCAAAAAAAGCGATGTCCTGATTCCAGACTTAGCTAAATGCAAAAAAACACTTGCTGATTTTATTTTCGAAAATGATATACCGAGCGAGGTATATGACGACACATCCGCGTCTGCCGCCGGATAATATTTTATAACAGGCGTTAATAAATGCAAATGCGCCGCGCGGCGTATTAAAAAACACCCCTTTAGTTATCACAGTATAGCATACTGCCTGACTAAAGGGGTGCGCTGCAGTTAGGGCTTATGGCATTTTTATATCAGTTTTTTCTGTTTGCAAGCCGCCCTGCAAAATTTTTAAGGTACTGCCCGTCTTTACCGAATACGTCAAGTGCCGAAACAGCCGTTCCGGTAAGCTCCCTGACGGCTTCTTGCGCTTTTTCCATACCCATTGTCGAAACGTAAGTGCTTTTGCCCTTTTCGGCGTCGCTGCCGACGGGCTTGCCTAGGGCTTCCTCATTTGCCGAAACGTCAAGTATATCGTCGACTATCTGGAAGGATATGCCGACTGCTTTGGAGAAGGTAACGGCGGCGGCGGTCTGCTTTTCATCAGCTCCGGCGAGAATGCATCCCATCTTTGCCGCAGCCAGTATAAGGGCGCCGGTTTTGCACTCGTCCATTTTGAGCAGCATGTCGGCTGAAATGCTCTGCCCTTCGCTTTCGAGGTCTATTTCCTGGCCGCCGGCCATACCGTAAGCGCCTGCCGCTTTTGCAAGCGTCCCCGCGGCGGCGGCCGCTTTTTCGGCTCCGGCATTGTTTATGCTTTCTTCGGAGAGCATGGTTTCAAAAGCGGCGGTCAGAAGGGCGTCGCCCGCGAGCAAGGCCTGTGCCTCACCGAAAACAACGTGGTTTGAGGGCCTGCCGCGCCTCATGCCGTCGTCGTCCATGCATGGCAGGTCGTCGTGTATGAGCGAGTACGTATGCACCATCTCAAGCGCGCACGCGAAAGGCAGCGCGGCCTCCTGGTCGCCGCCGCACAGGCCGCAGAACTCAAGCAGCAGTACGGGGCGGATCCTTTTCCCGCCTGCAAGGAGGCTGTAACGCATTGCATTAAAAAGTTTTTGCTGGGGCAATGCTTTCTCAGGAACATATTCAGCGAGTGATGTTTCTATTGCTTTAACGTAATCTTCCCTTTTAATCCTGCCCATCTTTTTTCTCCTCAACAGCAGTAAGCTCTGTTATTTTCTGCTCGGCGGAAGAAAGCTTTTTGTAGCAGAACGATGCGAGCGCCGTCCCTTCTTCAAAAAGCTTAAGCGAGCCTTCAAGGGTTTCTTCCCCGCCCTCGAGCTTTTCAACTATTGCGCCGAGCTTTTCCGCCGCGTCTTCAAAAGTCATCTTCTTATTCATACTTTTCCGCCTCCGATGCAAAACTGTTTTTTACGGACCTTTTCACTGCCTTACTGTTTACGGTGCAGCCTAACTCGCCGTCAGACATTTTTACCGTAATTTTGTCGCCGGTGCCTATGCCTTCAACACTGCTTAAGGATTTGCCGTTCCTGCCGTAGACGGCGGCGTACCCACGCCCAAGTACCGAAAGAGGGCTTAAGGAGTTGAGCCTTAAGCCGGTTTCGGACAAAAGTGCACGGCTTTTTGACATTTTATCTTTTACGGCTTTATTGAGCCTGCTTACGGTGCCGTCAAGGTTTATTCTGCGCGTTTCTACTGCCCCGAGGGGGTTTGTAAACACGCGGCTTTTCATAAAACCGTCTATTCTTTCCTTTGAGGAGCCTGTCTTTGCGGACATAGCCCTTAACATCCTGTCTTTCTGGTAAAGGACAGAGTAAAGAAGCTCGGCCGCGTCGGGTACGGCAAGCTCCGCGGCGGCCGACGGCGTCGGCGCGCGCAGGTCTGCCGCAAAGTCACATATGGTGAAGTCCGTTTCATGGCCTACGGCGGAAATGATGGGTATGCGCGACGCGGCTACCGCCCGCGCAACGCTTTCCTCGTTAAACGCCCATAAATCCTCTATGGAACCGCCGCCGCGGCCGAGTATAATTACGTCCGCGCAGCCAGCGCGGTTAAAGCGCCCGATGGCGTCCGTTATCTGCGGGGCGGCGTTTTCCCCCTGTACAAGCACGGGGCAGAAGATTATACGGGCGGCGGGATACCTGCGGCCGAGTACGGTTATTATGTCGTGTACGGCAGCACCGGTGGGTGAGGTTATAACGCCTATTTTTTCGGGAAAACGCGGTATTGGTTTTTTGCGTTCGGCGGCAAAAAGCCCCTCTTTTTCAAGCTTGTTTTTAAGCTGCTCAAACGCAAGGCTGAGGGCGCCTATGCCTTCGGGCTGCATGTCCTCTATATACAGCTGGTAACGGCCGGCTGCCTCGTAAACGCTGACTTTTCCGCGCGCTATGACTTTCATGCCGTCTGCCGGCCTGAACCGCAGGCGCGCGGCGTAACGTGAGAACATGACGGCGCTTACGGCGCACTTTTCGTCCTTCAGGGTAAAGTATAAATGCCCTGAACGGTAATGACCCGTAAAGTTTGATATTTCACCGGCAATAAAAATGTTCGCGAGTTTTACGTCGCCGTCAAGCAGTGACTTTACGTACGTGTTAAGCTGCGTTACGGTAAGTACAAACGAGCCGGCCATTTTTAAACACCGCCTTTTTTAACCGCGGCAAGCACCGCGATGCCCGCGGCATTGTCGGAAGAATACTCAGGCGCCGCGAAGAAAGCACCGTATTTTTCCGTTAATGCTTTACGTATGGCTGCATTTGAGGTAACCCCTCCGGCAAAGACAAGCGGCAGGCTGCCGAATTTTTTTATAAGCGCTTCGGACATTCCGTCCAATGCGGCAAGTACGGACTGTATGCAGTACGATGCTATATCTTCTTTTGGGAAACCTTTTGAGAGCATGGCGGCGCACCTGTTCTCTACACCGGAAAGGGAACAGTCGGCGCCTTTCATACAAGGCTTTATTTTAAATTCTGCACGGGATTTAAGCGCAAGCTTTTCAAGCTCCGCCCCGGCGGGGAACCCGAGCCCGAGCATCCTGCCGACCCTGTCAACGGCCTGCCCGCCTTTAAGGTCGAGCGACTGGGCGGCTATCTGCGTACTGATGATATTACCCGCGTCTGGCGAAACCAAAAGTGCCTCTGTCGTACCGCCCGAAACGTGGAAAGCGATAAAACGTCCGGACAAGAGGCCCAGCTTGCCGGCGGAATATAGAGCCGCCGCTATGTGCCCCTGCTGGTGTGAAAAAGTGTAAAGCGGTATCCCAAGTGAAAGTGAAACGGCCTTAGCCGCGCAGCAGCCTGCCAAAAAGCACGGCATATATGAGCCTTCCATGCTTCGCGGCTTGTCCGAAACTCCCGCCGCCGTAAGGCTTTTGCCGCTGAAGCGCAGGCTTTCAAGCACTTCGGGCAGCTGGCGTACATGGTAAAAGACGGCATCGCTCTGCCTTAGGCCGAGCCTGCCGTGTTCCACGGGCAGCATTTTTTTTGACATATGCATTTGCCCGCCGTCAAAAAATGCGGCGGAAGTAGTGTAGTTGCTTGTATCTATGCCGAGAGTGCTAAGCATCCTTTTCACCGATTTCCTTTGCGGCCGAACCGAGCACGCCGTTTACAAACGGCGCATCCTCAGCCCCGCCGTACTTGCCCGCTATGAGGACGGCTTCGTTTATGGAGACGCTTACGGGGATGTCCTTTTCAAACATCATTTCGTAAAGTGCGAGCCTTAAAACGGAGAGGGTGACTTTTGAAAGGCGGGCGAAGGACCAGCCGCGTATATATTTTTTAATCATGCCGTCCAGAGCTTCCTCGTTTGCCTCTACCCCGCACGCCGTCTTTTGGGCGAAAGCGTCTATGCCGCCGTCGTAAACGCCCTCGTCACCGGCTATGTTTTCCGTAACGGTGCTTTTGTTTATGCTGCTTTCGAATATAAGCGCGAACGCCTGCTCGCGCGCCTTGTGCCTTGTCATGTTTCCCTCCGGAATGTTATTAAAATTAAAGGCCCTCCAGCGTATGTGGAAGGCCGATTTTTTATAAATTATATTTTCAAACATCCACTGAGATATTATACCACAGTTTTTTTCAAAACAACAGCATAAGCTTTTATTTGTTCTCTATAATCTTAATTTTGTCATATGAAATGCCGGACTGGCCGGATATGATGTCTTTAATGATGATTGCGTCGTCCTGGGCCGTGCCCTTAGGCTCTACGACGACGGCACATTCGCCGTTTTCTATTGAAACTATGCAGTTCGCAAAGCCCTTTGCCTTTATGAGGTTTTCTATGCTGTTTTCCTTAAGTATGTTGTCGGCTATGGCGGCTGCTTTTGTTACGGCTTCTTTTTTGGCGGTGTCGTCTGACTTTGCGTTTCCGAGCACGTCGCTTATGGTTTCTTTTGCGGCGTCCCTTGCCTTCTGCCTTGAAAGTTCGGCTTCGGCGAAGTAGTCGCTCTTACTTGTTTTCGCTGCTGCCGCCGCCTTTGACGAACCGGCCGGCTTTGAGGTTATGGCGCTGCCGGACGCGTTTACAAAAAGAGTCTGGCCGAGCTGCCTGCCCGAAGTTACCGCATCGGTCGCCGGCAGCTTTGTGCTGCCTGATAAAGCAAAGTTTAAATATACGGCCGCGCCCAGTGCGACAACCAACGCCGCAAGTACGAGCTGCCGCTTTCCGATACTCATGACCTTTATTCCCCCTGTTTAAGTTTTATTTTGCTTTTAAGACGCACACCCGCACTGAAGTAACGTGGAGCGCGGTCGTTACAGCGTTGACTATGTTTTGCTTTACGGCGGGGTCGTCCCCGCCGTCGCATACGACTACGACGCCTTTTATGACGGGCTGTACCTGTGTTACGGCAAGCGCGCTTTCGGAACCGTCGTCGTTTTTAACGAGGAGGTAGGTTTTTTCGCTGCTCTCTTCCGACTGGCCGCTGGCCGTCTGTCCGCTTTTTTTATCTTCCGTCGCATATATGCTTTCCTCGGTCTGCTCAAGGGTGACCATCACTTTTGCGCTGCCTGCGCCTTCTATTTGCGTTATAATACCTGTCAGGCTGCTTTCGAGCCGCGTTTCGTATTCCTGCGCCGCGGCGCTGTACGACGGCGACTCCGAAGCGCCGGTGCTTTTTCCGCTTGGGATAAGGCTCGAGAGAAAGATAAGCAATATACCGGCAAAGCCCGCGAAAATGACTATTTTTCTGTACTTGCCGTTTTCAAGGAGCCTGCCCGCCGATGTGCTTTTTTTGTCCGCTTTTTTATCAGCCGTCATCTGTAGCAACCTCCGCTTTAAATCCCAGTGTTTTTTCAAGGCCTGCCGAAACCCGTCCGATATCCGCGGCATTTTCTTTTCCTATGGTGACAATCACTTTATTAATTGATATGCGCCCGTCTGCGTCCGTATCCATACTAACCGAAACATTTTTGCACCTGACGTTCATGCTTTTGAGCTGTGCTGCTATAAGGTTTTTGATGCTGCTCTGCGCGGCCGTTTCCATCTGGCCTTTTACGGCGGAGTTTAAAGACGTGCTGCCGGAGGCGGTTTCGCCGCTGCTTTTGATATTCATGCTTATCTTAGGGACTGCCTTTGAGAGGGGCATGATTATGGCGCATATTATAAAAGCGCCTATGACAAACTTTGCCATGCGCTCCATGGTTCCGCTCGGCGCGAGGCTTTGCAGCAGCGCCGCCGCAAGCGCGGACATGCATATAACCGAGGCCCACTCGCGTATTTCACTCATGATGCGCCTCCTATTATCAGCATTAAAGCAGTAGATATGATAAGCACGGTTATGCTGCACAGCAGAACGGCGAGTATGGTAGACGTAACGTCGGCCGAGGACTTCAGCAGGGACGTTACTTCGTCAAGCCCGAACATCTGGCCTATGCCGGAGCAGATGTTGAGCATTATTATCCAAAGGATACACTCTATGACTATAGGTAAAAAAATAAATATGCCCGCAAGGAGCCCGAAGGCGCACACGCCGGACTTAAGCATTTTGATGCAGCCGTTTACGGTGTTCATCGCTTCACCGAGTGCGTTGCCGACAACAGGCACAAAACTGCTGACGACAAACTTCACGGCTTTGGAGCCTGTCCTGTCTATTGATGAAGCGGCTATGGAGTGCATTGTTACAAGGCTCGTGAAAAGCGTCATGCAGAGGCCTATTATCCACTTTGCCGCTTTATTTAAGGCTGAACATATGCCGGAAAGCTTTATGCCTGGAGACACGGAAGAAACAACCGACATGGCAAGCAGTATGTTTAGCAGAGGTACGAGAAAGTCTGCAGCCAGTACTGAAACGGCGTTGCCGGCCGTAAGCATCAGCAGGTTCCATGAGCTTGCCTGTGCAGGCTGGCCTGCCGCCACCATTATCCCCGTGACCACCGGGACGCACGCAAGCATAAACTCGGACGACCCTTTAAGTACGTTGGCGGCATCGTTTATGCATGTGACGAGCGGCGTGACTACGACGGTGCATATGCACAGCGTGCCGACCATGCTTATGACCCCGCCGAGGGGCTGTTCCCCAAATGAGAGCTTCATGCCGTTAAGCAGCGCGCACAGCAGGATGACGGTTATTACTTTGCAGAATACCAAAAAGGGGCTTTTAAATTTGTCGGTAAAGATATTTACCGCTTTCTCAAAAAAATTCTGCGGCGTAACCGATTTTATTTCGTTTATATCAGTGCCTGTGACGCCTATGTCCTCAAGCGAGTCCATTGTGCCGGCCGGCAGTTCTTCTTTAAGTTTGTCCGCGCCGCTTGCCTTGAGCTGCTCGCCGTAGTACTCCGCGTAAACGCCGCTTTCCGCGGAGGCCGTACTTTCCGCGTGCGCCGGAACGGCGGTAAGAAAGGCGAGAAGAAGCGCCGCGGCAGCACAAAAGATTTTTTTCATCCTTTACCACCAATCAGTTCCGTAGCGGTTTTTGCAATTTCTTCGAAAAGCGGGAGGGAGATTATGACTATGAAGACCTTTCCGGCAATCTCGGTTTTCGAGGCCAGCGCATCCTCGCCGGCGTCCCTGCACGAGTCAGCCGCGAACTGCGTCAAAAAGCATATGCCGAGCGTTTTAAGCAGTATGCCGGTGTACTTTGAGGAAAGGCCGGCCGACTTTAGGAATGTGCTTATCTCCTTTACGGCGGGCATTATGTTTGCGAAGACGGCAAATAAAATGAAAAGCCCCGCCGCAATGCTAAGCACGACGGCGTACTCTGTATTGTAGCGTTTCAGCATGACGGATATTATGGCGGTTAAAATGGCTATGCCCGCTATACCTATGATGTTCATGTTCATAGCCCGAATATGGATTTGATTGTTTTAAAAAGTACGCTTATCTGCTTTACCACCATCATAAGGACTACTATAAGCCCCGCAAGCGTTGTCATAAGCGCCTGCTCCTCCCTCCCGGCGCGCGTGAGCAGCTGGTTAAGCACCGCGACTATTATGCCTATAGCGGCTATTTTAAAGATCAGATCCACATCCATTTTATTTCCTCCTGCTTTTAATGCGGCCGTTGAAGGCCGCGCGGCCTTGGCTTTGCCGCCATGCGGCTTGCACCGGGGTGAAGGTTTAAATAAGCAGAAGCGACAGCGATATCCCCGCGAAGATGCCGAGCATTTGGTAAAGCCGCGACTTGCGTGCCTGCTCGTCTTTTGCGTTTTTCAGGTTTTCCGCAGCAAGCTGGGAGTAAAGCCGGCAGTGGGAAATCTGCCCGTTTGTGTCGCTTGTCCCGAAACCTTCGCCAAAACCGAGGAGCAGCTCGCAGTCTTTTGCGCTGAACCCTTCGTTTTCGGCTTCTGACTTAACGGCGGATATCCAGGCTTCACCGAAAGATGAGCCGTCCCTGCCGTACTTTATGCAGTCTGATAAAAAATCAAGCCCGGCGCCGTGCTTTGCGACTATCTCGTCAACGGGCGCCGCGGAGTAACGCACTTCGGCGCCGGCTGATGTTATAAATATTAAAAACCTCTCAAGCTTTTCCACTCTTAGCGCGAGCTTATGCGATTCCATATATCCCGCAAGCGTCCCCGACGCTATAAGTATCAGCGAGCCTAAAATCTTCAGCAAGCAAATCACCCGTTTTATATATACCGCTGACGGTGCCCGGCACTTTGCCGCCGAGCATGACTATATTTTCGAAGGCGCCTGTCCTGAGAAGCCCCGCCGCCTGCCGCCGCTTCAAAAGTTCCTCTATGCTTCCGGCGTGTATGCTCGCGACTACGGCGGCTCCGGCGTTGAGGCTCTGCTCTACGGCGGATGCTTCGGCCTGCGTACCGAGCTCGTCGCATACTATGAACTGCGGTGAAAGCGCGCGTATGGCCTGCATGATCCCGCCGGCCTTAGGGTACCCGTCGAGTACGTCGCAGCAAGGCCCTAAGTCGTTCTGCGGTACTCCGAGGTATGTGCCGGCAATTTCCCCGCGCTCGTCTACGACAGTCACTTTTTTGCTTTCACCGTTTTCACCGCATGAAAGCTGCCGCGCTATGTCCCTTAATATAGTCGTCTTGCCGCTCGAGGGCGCGCCGGCAAGCAGCAGGCCGCCGGAAAGGGAGCTTTTAAGCTCTGCCATGATTGCATCGGCACAGCCTATAACTTCACGCGCGACCCTTACGTTTATGGATGAAATATCTTTCATGCCGCATACGTTCCCGTCTTTAAATACCGCCGTGCCGCATATGCCTACCCTGTGCCCGCCGTAAACCGTTATGTACCCGTTCCTGATTTCATTTTCATGGCTGTAAACGGAGTATCCGCATATGTTTTTAAAACTTCCGTCCAAGTCCTCTTTCGTTGCCGTAAGGCATGCTTCTGCCGGGCAGCGTGTAAGCCTGCCGGACCTGCCTAAAAAATATATCCCGCCGGTACAGCACAGCGACACGGGGCGGCCTGCACGCAGGCGTATCTCCTGTGCCGAGTTTTTTACTTCAGGGGGAAGGGCGTGAAGGCAGTCTCCGATTTTTCCGCAGAGCGCGTTTGCGGCCGTGTCAAACCTTCCATTGGTTTTCAGTTCCGTTTCCACTGACTTGTCCTCTCCTTTCATAACATAAATATGGACAAAGCCGCGGGCTTAGAACCGAAAAATAAACGCCGTCCGTTAAACGCGGGCGGCGGAGCGCTTTTTGGGGTAAATAATATTTTTCGCGCGCGGCTTCTAGCGTAACGCGTTAAGGCGTATTTTTTATCTTTTACTGTAAATAATTATTATAAGAGCAATCTGTTTATACAGGAGGATGACGATATGTATAAAAAGCTTTTCGAACCTATTGCTATCGGCAAAGTAAAAATAAAAAACCGTATATCTATGGCGCCGATGGGCGCTTTCGGGCTGTGCTTTGAGGACGGGGCATATAACCAGCGCGCCATAGACTACTACGTCGAGCGCGCAAAGGGCGGCACGGGGCTTATCATAACGAGCATTACAAAAGTTGAGAACGAAATAGACAAAACTGTAATGCCGGCTTTCCCGTGCGTTACCACAAACCCTATTCATTTTTTGGAAACGGCGGCTGAGATGACCGAGAGGGTGCATTCCTACGGCACTAAAATATTCCTTCAGCTTACCATGGGCTTCGGTCGCAGCGGGGCACCGGCGCTTATGGCCGCGCCGCCGGTTTCTGCTTCGGCCATACCGAACTACTGGGACCCGCGCGTTACGTGCAGGCCGCTTTCCACTGAAGAAGTGGAAACAATAGTGAGACGCTTCGGGCAGTCGGCGGGCATAGCAAAGCAGGCAGGGTTCGACGGGGTGGAGATACACGCCGTACACGAAGGGTACCTGCTCGACCAGTTCACGCTTGCCATCTTTAACCACCGCACGGATAAGTACGGAGGCGGCCTGCGCGGCAGGCTCACGCTTCCGATAGAAATACTAAGCATAATTAAGGAAACCTGCGGTGCGGATTTTCCGGTTGGCCTCCGTTACAGCGTTAAGAGCGCCATTAAGGACTGGCGGCAGGGCGGCCTGCCCGAAGAAGAGTACAGTGACAAAGGACGCGGGCTTGAGGAGGGCATAGAGGCGGCAAAGATCCTTGAAGATGCCGGTTATGACGAACTTAACACAGACGTGGGGACTTATGACGCATGGTACTGGTCGCATCCTCCGATATACCAGAAACACGGCCTCTACCTGCCGTATACGGAGGAACTTAAAAAAGCGGTCCACATACCGGTTATAGTTGCCGGTAAGCTCGATATGCCTGAGATGGCAGAAAAAGCGCTCGAAGACGGCAAGGCGGATATGATAGGCCTCGGCAGGGCGCTGCTGACTGACCCTGACTGGCCTAAAAAAGTTATTGAAAACGACATTGCGGATATACGCCCGTGCATAGGATGCCACGCGGGCTGCCTTGGGCGCGCGTTTGAGGGCAAGCCGCTTTCATGTGCTGTAAACCCCGCCTGCGGCAGGGAGGAGATATATAAGATAGAACCTGCGCAAAAGCCTAAAAACGTGCTTGTAGCCGGCGGCGGCATAGCAGGCATGGAGGTTGCCCGCACAGCGTCCCTGCGCGGGCATAAAGTTTCGCTTTACGAAAAGTCGGGCGAACTCGGCGGGCACGTTATCCCAGGCTCAAAGCCGGACTTCAAGCTTGACGACCGCAGGCTGCTCGACTGGTACAAATACCAAATGCTTAACCTTAAAATTGATATCCATATGGAAAGTGAAGTTACAGAGGAAACGATAAAAAAGGAAAAACCGGACGCTGTAGTCGTAGCTACAGGCTCCCACGATAAGCACATTCCGGTTCCCGGTATAAACAAGCCGCATGTAAAAACGGCGACGGACGTACTGAACGGCATCGACGCGGCGGGTGAACACGCGGCTGTGATAGGCGGCGGCCTTGTAGGCTGTGAAACGGCGCTTTATATGGCAAAAGCGGGCAAAGAGGTAACAGTCGTCGAAATGCTTGACGATATACTCCTTTCTTCCGGTAACCCGATACCCCATATGAACAGGATAATGCTTATAGACCTTTTAAAGTTTTACAATGTAAGGGTAATAACCGGTACTTCTCTCCTTGAAGTAAAAGACAACAGCGTCATCCTTATAAACGAAAGCTTCCGCAGGTGCGAGCTTATGTGCGACACAGTAGTAACCGCCGTAGGCTATGACAGGGACAACAGCCTTTACGACAAGCTCAGCGGGAAGTTTGCGGAGACCTATGTCGTCGGAGATGCAAACAAGGTTGAAAACATCATGCACGCAATATGGACGGCATACGAGGTAGGCATAAAAATCTGACGGCGGAAGGCATCATAAAAGCGCGCGGAGTACAGGGTGTACTTTCGCGCGCTTAGGTTTTTTATGTGTGCCGCGCAGCAGCGGCTTTAAAATTTATTTAAGGCCAGGCATATAACCTCACTTGGCATCAGGGCTTCAGGAATGGCGTTATTGCCTCCGCATCTTTATAACCTTTTGCGTACATTTCCTCAAGGCGCTTTTTGTCTTTTGTGAGTGTTTTCATGCCGCAGCAGTTGTCCGGCGCTATAATAACAGCCTTGCCGGCGCTCTCATATTTTTTGGCAAGCGCGACTTCGCTGTTGTACTTTTTGTAGCGCAGCATGAGGCTTTCCGCGGCTTTGGGGTATTTGTGCTTTAAAATCCTTGCCAGACGCGCGTCGCTTTTTTGTTTCCTGATGAAATCGCGCGGCTTCGTAAGCACGACGACGACTTTGCCGCAGCCGTCGGCAAAAGCCTTTTCTACCGGCACCGGGTCGGCAAGGCCGCCGTCAAAGCACGGCACCCCTTTTACCGTATACGGCTCGCAGAAAACTGGTATGCAGGAGGACGCTTTTAAGATATCGTAATTGTCCTGGGACATGTCGCTTTTGTCAAAATAAATGGTTTCACCCGTTTCGGCGTTTAACGCCACTACTTTCATAATGCTTTCAGAGCGGCTGAAAGCATCAAAGTCAAGCGGGTTTTCCCCGTCCTTTGCCGAAAGCTCGCCGTATATATAGTCAAGGTTCAGGTACGAACCGGTATGGAGCATATTGTCGAAGCCCATATATTTTTTACGGAAAGAGTACTCCATGTAGTACTTGCAGTTGCGCTCCTTTTGGCCGGCAAGAAATGAGGCCATGTTTGCGCTTCCGGCCGAAACGCCTATGCAGTAGTCGAACTTTATACCTTTATCAAGGCAGTAGTCAAGGACTCCCGCACCGTAAATGCCCCTTAAGCCGCCGCCGGCATCTATTATCCCGTTCATACGGATTCCCCTTTTCGGCCGCACGCCGTAAAACTTATTTTATATTGTATAATTAAATTTTACCATATTGCGGGGCGGTTGTTAAGTATATTGCAAAAATAAAAACAGCCGCGGCTTTGACGGCTTAATGCCGTAAGGCGTGCGGCTGCTTTGCTCATGCTTACTGCGTGACGGAGGGCAGGCTCCCGAGGTTGTTGTTTTCGCTGCCGTCCGGGACGGACTTGAGGTATTCGCTGCCTTTTCTTTTGGCAACGCCTACGCCGCGTATGCCGCCGTCTTTGGCGAGCCTTACGCCATCCTCTTTGCTTACAATATTACCGTCGGAAAGTTTGTACCCGCTGACGCGGCCTTTTTCCCTTACGAGCGCGACTATCCTTTTAGCGTCCGCCCTGGCGGCCGGAATATCTTCCATTGCCATTGCGGGTAATTTTGATACATTGTTTTCATTGTCTGACATAATGCTGACGGCCTCCTGAACAAAATCATTTTTATGTGCATAAAGTAGTTTTTCCGTATAAGGAGGCCGTTAACCGTTTTAAATTTTTCCATATCATATGGAGTGTGATGGAACGCCGTGTTTTGCCGCGGGGCGCTTTAATGCAAAGGCCCCATGATGCCGGCAGCGTTGATTGCCGCGCCGACGATGCCCGCGTGCGCGTCGAAGGATGAAAGCTCTATCCTGAAAGCGTTCCTCGGGTTTGGGACGCGCAGGTTGACTCTTACGGCGTTTATAAATTCTTCGAGGGGAAAGCCCTCCATCTCAACCACGCCTCCGCCGAGAATGACGTGTTTTGGGTCTAAAATAGTGATTTCAGTTGCGGCTGCGATGGCGCACATGTTTACAGTGTTTTTTGCTTCCTCGCTTGAACGATGCAGCTTAAAGATCTCTTTTACAGGGCAGTTGAATTTTTCAGCGGCAAGTTTTTCCAAAGCTTTTCCGCTTGCTTTAATTTCAATGCAGCCGGCCTTGCCGCATCCGCACTCCTCTGTGAGCCCGTAAAGCGGTATGTGGCCTAACTCGCATGACGAACCTGTGCTGCCCCTGTAAATCCGGCCGTCTATGCACATGGCGTTGCCAAGGCCCGTGCCGATGTAAATGCCGATTATAATTCCGCTTTTATCGTAACCTTTTTTCCATATGTCGTAGAGAAGTGAAGTGTTTACGTCCCTTTCCATAAATACGGGCATCCCTGTTTTTTTACGCAGGATATCCGCCAGCGGCAAATTGTCAAAGCCCTTTATGTTTGGGGAGGAGTAGCACATTGAGCGTTTTTCGTCCATCAGCGAAGCTATGGAAAGCGAAAGGCAGCGTATGTTTTCAGAACCGTATTTTTTTACTAAAGGCTGAAGCAAGCCGTTTATATAATCATCTTTCCGCACGGCGTCAGAAAGGGCCTCCGTTTTTATTTTAGAAAAACTCAAAAGCTGAAAATCTTCACTTACCGCGCCGTATCTTAAATTGGTTCCTCCTATTTCCATGCAAAGGTAATACTTCATCTGTTGGAGACTCCTTTTGTTTAGTGCGCGGCGCGGCTTTAGGCGCGGCCGGCGCTGCCCATAACGTCAATCTTATGAAGGTACAGCTTTTCAAGCTCCGGCCGTATTTTCAGCGTGAAGACGCGGCTGTCTATGGCGCCGGGGTTTTCGGCAAGGATACGCCTTGTATGCGCGAGGGCGCATATCCAGCCGTCGGTGGCAATGTTTACTTTGCAGACTGCCATTTTAGCAGCTTTGGATATCTGGTCTTCCGGTATGCCCACGGCCTGCTCTATATGACCGCCGTAAGTATTTATCATTTGTACGAACTCAGGCGCTATGGTTGAAGCACCGTGGAGGACTATAGGGAATCCAGGGTTGCTTTTTTCTATTTTTTCAAGTATGTCATACCGCAAATCCGGCAGGTTGCCGTTGGCATCCGGCTTGAGTTTTACCATGCCGTGGCATGTGCCTATGGAAATGGCGAGGCTGTCGGCGCCGGACCTTTTAATGAACTCCGACGCCATACCGGGGTCGGTGTAGAGGCTTTCTAAGTTACCGCCGCCGCCTTCTTCAGCGCCGGAAAGGATGCCGAGTTCGGCTTCTACAGTAACGCCGCGGCTATGGGCATACTCGGCGGTTTTTTTAGTTAACGCTATATTTTCTTCAAAGGGAAGCGCGCTTCCGTCAATCATAATGGATGAGAACCCGTTTTCTACGGCAAGAACGCACTGCTCGTACGTCATGCCGTGGTCAAGGTGCAGCGCGACAGGAATATCAAGCCCTTCGTTTTTTATACGGTCAACCCCAGACTGCGCGACCCTTGCGAGCATTTCATGCCCCAACTGCCTGTGGAGGTTTGGGGAAACAAGCAGTATAATGGGTGACTTTTTCTTTATGACGGCATCCATAATGGCGTTGTACTGTTCAATGGTAACGAAATTGAACGCGGGTACGGCATAACCGCCGCCGTATGCTTTTTGGAACATTCCGGCAGTGTTTACAAATCCTAAGTCCTTGTAGCTGTACAAAGTAATTCCTCCTTAAGTATGTTTGTTGAGTGTTTGTATGTTATTGGGCGATTGTTTTTTTTAATGACGCATATCGGGGCAGATCGCCTATGAGTGGAACGATATAGTTTAAAAACGATGGTTTTATGCCGTTGTGTGTTTCATTTATATATTCTGTAGGAAGAAAATTATTGCTTGCCGCCACTTTTTCAAGGTCTATTAAGACAGTTTCGGTTTGGTAAGAAAGCTCTGATGTCCTGCGCAGCGACACCATTTTTCCGCTTGCGCCTTCCAAAGAGGCTTTTACGGCGGCCGCGCCGAGCAGCACGGCTTCCTTTTGGTCCACTGCGGAAACATTATGCGCTGAACACCTTTGCATCAGCCCCATATCTATGCAGCGTATTTTGCACGGGAAGCGCTTTTTAAGCAGCATATTTAAGTATGGGGTGACGCCGCCCATGTTAAGCGGCGGCTTGTTTGCGCCGCGCGCAGCCGGTTCTTCAAAAAGGTAGCTGCCGGATTGGTTTTTTACGCCTTCGGCTACGACGGCAAAGCATTTTCCCTTTTGGGCGACGACCCTGCCGATGTCGTTTATAAACGCCTCCTCGTTAAACACGGTTTCCGGAACATAGATTAAATCAGGGCCGAAGCCTGTTAAACCGGCGGCTGAAGTCGAGGCGGCGAGGTAGCCGGAGTTCCGGCCCATTACTTCGGCCGCCATAATTAAATCGGTATCGTAAACCATCATGTCCTGTATAAGCTCCGAAATGCTTATTACAAGATGCCTTGCCGCCGACGGGAAACCGGGGGAGTGGTCAATATTTGAAATATCGTTGTCTACCGTTTTTGGTATTTCAACAATACTGCATTTGTAATTCACTTTTGAAAGGAATTTGTAAAGCTGTAGGCAGCCGCGCACGGAACCGTTTCCGCCGTTCATAAAAATACAGCGGATATTGAAACGTTTGAGCGTGCCTAAAAACTTGTGGCAGTCTACATCGCTTATCATATGGCGGCACGAACCGAATACCATGGCCGGAGTCTGCTGTAAAAGCGAAAATTCCGCGGGCTTTTCAAGTGAAAGGTCGAACAACCTTCCGTTTATGGCTCCGGCTAAGCCGTGCTCCGCTGCGTAGAGTTTGCCTATGCTGCCGCTGTGTTTTGCGCACTCTGTAATGACTCCGTAAGCCGATGAATTTATGACGGCAGTAGGGCCGCCGGATTGTATATATAATGCATTGTACAAAGAACTCACCTGTTTTTCATTTTTGCAGTTTTGGGAAGATGTTTTTTATATTTTTATACAGTTCAGTAAAAATCTGCTGTTGTTCCGCATAAGTTTTTACGTTTTCGGCAACAGGACATACGGGTTCTTTACAGATATGGACTATTTCCTCGCACGCTTCTTCAATGCAGCCGTAGCAGCCGGTGCCTACCGCCGCCATAATGACTGCGCCGGTGCAGGCTTCCTCTGTATTTTCAACTGTGTAGACGGGTTTGTTTAAAACATCCGCCGTTATCTGCCGCCACAAAAAGCTTTTTGCGCCGCCTCCGGAAAAAATCAGCTTTTGACTTGAAATCCCCATGCTGTCGAAAACTTTTGCGCATTCGCATAAGTTAAAGGAAACGCCCTCCATCGTCGCCCTGAATATATGACGGAGGTCATGGTTCATGCCAAGGCCGAAGTAGACGCCTTTCGCAGCGGGGTCCATAAAGGGGGTGCGTTCACCTGAAAGGAACGGAATGAAAATCAGCCGGTCAGACCCTGCAGGAACTTCAGCGGCGCCTTCGTCAAGCTCTTTAAACGAAGCGGAGTCATGCAGGACTTTATCCCGCAGCCAGTTAATAGTGTTGCAGCCGTTAAGCGTACCGCCCTGCACGTACCAACGCCCCGGAACCGCGTGGCACCAAGTCTGGCATCTGAGGTCTGGCTTTTCGGGCGGTTTCCTTATAAAAGCCGCTATCTGCGACGCCGTACCGATATTGCATACCATAGTGCCCTCTTTAACAATACCGTTGCCGATTAATGCCATGGCGGAGTCCCCGCCGCCCATTACTACTTTTGTCTTAGGCGAAAGCCCCGTTTCTTTGGCCGCTCTTTGCGAGATATGGCCGGCAACGTCGAACGGCGCCGCTGTGTCCGGCCATATATCTGTTTTAAGGCCGAGCTTTTTTATCAGGGGCATGCACCATTTATTGTTTTTAACCGAGTATGCGAACGTTGACGATGCATCCGTGTAGTCGCAGCCGATGGCGCCTGTCAGGCGGTAGCGGATATAGTCTTTAGGAAGCATTACGCTTTTAATTTTTCCGTAAACGGCGGGCCTGTTGTTTTTGAGCCAGAGAAGGGAACAGATGAGCATGCCGGCGCCGGGCTGGTTAAGCAAGTCTGACTTTATCAGGCCGCCGGCCGCGCGTAGGACGTCATCGCGCTCTTTTGCGGAACGCTGGTCCAAATGGATAATTGCCGGATAAACAGGTGCCCCGTCGCTGCCAAGCGCAACCATGCCGTGCATTTGCCCGGAGAGGCCGATGCCGAGGATCTTATCAGGGGGAACGCATGAAGCCTTGAGCGCTTTGGCAACGGCCGACTTGACAGCGTCCCACCATTGACTTGGGTCCTGCTGCGCGTAACCTGCTTTTGGTATGTGGATTTCGTATCCTGATTTACCGCTTCCGACGGGCCTTCCGCCCAAATCCGTAATAAGCGCTTTAACACTGGATGTGCCGAGGTCTATACCGGCCAGATACTCCATTTTTTTCACCCGCAAATGTTTATTTTAACGTTTAAGCTCATTTTTGTATGATTTCTATTTCCACGTTGTTTGGGTCGGTTATAAGCATGGTCACACATTTTAACGCATCTATGTAAGAAGGTTTTTTCCGCACGGAGACGTTGTTTTTTCTGCAGGCTTCGTAAATTAAATTGATATTATCGGTCTCGATACAAAAATGCCGGTAAATATCCCTGCTGGTTTCACGCACAGAGGCCGCGTCAGTATGTGTAAGGTAATGGATTAATTCAAGGCGTGTCTGATTTGTAAGGTCAAAGTAGGTCAGCGTATGGTCGCCCATGTCTATAAAGCCTGATTTTTTAAGCCCGAGTATCCGCGAATAAAAGTTTTCAGATTTTCCGAGGTCCGAAACGTTTATGGCTATGTGGTTGATGGAAAGCACGCTTGCCGTGCCCGCAGGCGGTAAATCACCGTTTAAGGAGCGCGCGTGTTCCAAAGGCGTTAAATGGTGCGAGTCATTTAAAAGCCGTAACATAGTGCGGTCTTTCAGCACGTCTATTATGGTCACTGAGGCGTTGTCAAGTTCAAGGCAGCGGTAAAAGCGGCAGCTCATGTCCAAAAGGGAAAAAATAATTAATTTAAGTATGCCGCCGTGCGTCACAACCGCGACGGTTTTTTCTGAAGCGCCGTAACGGCTTTTTATATCCTGCACGGCGGCATCAACGCGGAGCTTCGCGTGGGCTAAAGAACCCTCGCCAGGCATAGGGTAGAAAAACGGCTCGCGCCGGTAATTTAAAAAATCATTGCCAAAGCTGCTTTTAAGCTCGTCCCTTGTAAGGCCGTCCCATTTGCCGAAATCAAGTTCGCTTAAACGCCCGTCGGCGGTTATACCGGCCGGCCTGCCTGCCGCAAGCGCGCGGGCGGTATCATACGCGCGGCTCAAAGGCGAAGTATAGATTATATCGATAGGCATGCCTTTTAATGACTCGGCAAGCAGCCCGGCCTGCAGTTTTCCGCGCTCAGAAAGGGGGGTGTCGCTTCTTCCCTGGTAGCGCCCCTCGGAGTTCCACACGGTTTCAGCATGCCGTATCAGTAAGAATCGCATGGCTGGCTTTCCTTATCAGAGTCGTCATGGCTTTGGGAAGAAGCTACAATCACGTTTGTAACCGATTGGAACGAGTCGACATCCTCTTTTTCGATGCCGTCGTCGGTTATCAGGGCGGTAATGCTTTGCAGGTCGCTTATCTTTGCAAATGTTACCGTGCCTATCTTGCTGCTGTCGCTGAGGACATAAATTTCGCAGCTTGAGGTAAGCACCTGCTGTATGCCGAGCGCATTGTCAAGGTTAGGCGTTGTGACGCCGTTTCTAAGCGTAACGCCGTTGCAGGAAACAAACGCCTTGTCTATATTCAGCCGTCCCAGCAATTCGCTTTTGATGGGCGATATTATGCTGTGATATTTGTTGCGGACGAAACCGCCAAGTATAAATATAGTGTAGTCGGTGTTTTCTTCCAGCCATGAAGCAAAATGGATATCGTTCAATACTACGGTCAGGTTTTTTCTCTGCGGCAGCAGTTTTATGAGTTCTCCTGACGTCGTCCCGGATGTTATGGCTATGGTGTCGCCGTCCTCAATAAGCTGCAGCGCTTCACGTGCGATGGACCTTTTTTGGTTCAGCATTTTTGATTCCTTTGTAGCCGGAAGCAGCTCCCTGCTGGTTTTTGTGTTGCTTATTGCGCCGCCGTGGGTTCTCGTTAAAAGATGCTCGTTTTCAAGGTCCCTTAAATCGTTCCTTATGGTCGAGGCGGATACTCCAAAGATATCGCATAGTTCCGGAACTACAATTTTGCCGCGGTTGTTTATTAATTCGATTATTTTGCCTTTGCGTTCTTCGGCAAACATTGTGGTATTGTTTTGCTCGCAATCCATATGTTATCATCTCCATTCCGTACATTCTCATTTTAACAAAGTAAACTGCTATTGTAAATAGCTTTTTAGCATTTGATACGATATTTTAAGATATTTTCACTTGACACGCGTATTATTTATTGATTATAATAAAATACGTTAATAAATAGTACTATATAATACAATACAGCAACAGACAAACAGCGGCAAGCCTTTAACAACAATGTGCATAAACTGCGGTGCAGAAATTCATTTAATGCGGAAAAGATGATGATATTTATTATGGAAAAAGAAATAGACAGAAAGAAGTTGGAACTTTTAGCCGCGCGCATACGCCTTGAAAGCATAAGGGCCATGCACGCAAGCGGCGGCGGGCACGTAGGCGGCTGTATGTCCATCGCCGAAGTGCTTGCGGTACTTTACGGCGGCATAATGCATTACAATCCGGAAAACCCGAAGGCTGAACCGCGGGATAAGCTTGTCCTTTCAAAGGGCCACTGCGGCCCGGCTCTTTACGCGGCGCTTGCGCTGTCGGGTTTTTTCCCGCTGGAGGAGCTCCTTACGCTGAACAAAAACGGCACGCGCCTGCCGAGCCACTGCGACATGCGTAAAACGCCGGGCATAGATATGACGACAGGCTCCCTCGGGCAGGGCGCTTCAACCGCGGCGGGGCTTGCGCTTGGGAAAAAGATGAAGAGCGAACCGGGCAATGTTTTTCTGATTTTAGGCGACGGAGAGTGCGATGAAGGCCAGGTGTGGGAAATGGTTATGTTTGCAAAGCAGCGCCGTCTTGACAACCTTATAACATTTGTAGACCTTAACCATCAGCAGCTTGACGGTTATACGGAGGATATATGCAGTATGGGCGGCTTATGCGGCAGGTTTACTTCTTTCGGCTGGGAAAGCTGCATCATAAACGGCAATGACGTATGCGCCGTTTATGATGCAGCGGCTAAGGCTGTGCTCAGGCACAGCGGTTCCCCCTCGTGCATTGTTTTAGATACTGTCAAGGGAAAAGGGTGGAGCCTTACCGAAGGCAAAACAGGCATACACCATATGGCGGTGACAGACGGCATGATGGCTGAAGCGGAAAAAGAATTTGCGTTTGCGTTTGACAAAAGCGTAACCTGAGGAAAGCGGAGGAATTTATGGAATTATCGGAATATAGCGTTGATATGCGGACATCGCTTTGCAGCACGCTTATAGAACTTTCAAAAAACAACGGTAATATCGTATGGCTTGATGCCGATCTGCTGGCTTCAAGCGGCATGATGAAGTTTAAGGAAGCTTTTCCGGAGCGCGTTATAGACTGCGGCATACAGGAAGCAAACATGATGGGTGTTGCGTGCGGCCTGTCGGCCGAGGGCATGGTGCCGTTTGTACACTCGTTCGCGCCTTTCAGCAGCCGCCGCATAGCGGACCAAATTTTTGTTTCCGGCATATATGCCGGCCAGTCGGTGCGCATAGTTGGCAGTGACCCGGGCATTTTGGCAGGCCCTAACGGAGGCACCCATATAAGCCTTGAAGACATGGCTATTCTTCGTTCAATGCCGGGGACCGTTGTGCTGGATCCGTGCGATGCGGCGCAGCTTACGGGCGTTATTAAGAATACCGTCTCTGAAAAAGGCATTTACTATATACGCCTTGCAAGGAAAAGTAAGGTGAAGTTTTACAGCAGTGGGCAGAACTTTACAGTAGGGAAGGCAGTGGTGTACAGGGAAGGGTCTGACGTAACCATAATAGCGGCCGGTGCGGTATGTATGGCTGAAGCCGTAAAAGCGGCGGGCATTTTACACGAAGACGGCATAGAAGCGCGCATACTTGATATGTTCACGGTTAAACCGCTGGACAGTGAAGCGGTTCTGCGGGCTGCCGCGGAAACACGTGCCGTAATCACACTTGAAAACCACAATATTTTAAACGGCCTCGGTTCGGCTGTCGCAGAAGTAATAGCGGAAAACAGCTGCGGCGTCCTTTTTAAGCGCATGGGAGTACCGGACTGTAAAGGTGAAGTGGGTACGCTGGAGTACCTGCTTGAAAAGTTCCATATGTCCGCTTCATATGTTGCGGATACCGCAAAAAAAATGTTAAAGGGAGGATAATAAATAAAGTGGATAAAGAAAAAATTTTAAAGTGCGTTGACCACACAATATTATCACAGACGGCAACATGGGATGAGGTACAAAAGATCTGCGACGACGCAATGCTGTACCATACGGCATCGGTATGCATACCGCCGTGCTTTGTAAGTAAAGCAAAAAAGTACGTGGGCAGCCGTATGGCGGTGTGCACCGTCATAGGTTTTCCCAACGGCTACAGCACGACGGCGGTTAAAGAAGCAGAAACGGGGGATGCCGTCGAAAACGGCGCGGACGAGATTGACATGGTCATTAATTTAGGCTGGGTAAAAGAAAAAAGATACGACAGCCTTTTAAACGAAATTAAGGCGGTAAAAGCGGCATGCGGCGGGAAAATATTGAAAGTGATTATAGAAGCGTGCCTCCTGACGGAAGAAGAAAAGATCAGTATGTGCCGCGTTGTGACGGAGTCAGGCGCTGACTTTATCAAAACTTCAACCGGCTTTTCAACTGGCGGCGCCACTTTTGAAGACGTAGCCCTGTTTAAAAAATATATTGGCGGGAACGTAAGGATAAAAGCCGCCGGAGGTATACGCTCTTTTGAGGATGCTGAAAAATTCATCAGGCTCGGCGCTTCAAGGCTTGGGACAAGCAGGCTTGTAAATCTGGTAAAGGGCGCGCGGAAGCCTGAATAATATCGGAGGAAAATGCCATGGATATTTTCTGTATAGGGGAAGCGGTGATTGACTTTCTCCCGGGCGGGGAACCCGCAAGCTATATACGCAATTTAGGCGGGGCGCCTGCCAACGTTGCCATTGCCGTTTCGCGCAACGGCCTGGAGGCGGGTTTTTGCGGGAAAGTGGGCGACGATGACTTCGGGCGCTTTCTTGTAAGCACGCTTAAAGAAAATGGCGTTAGGTACTTATGCGACGGCTTCTGCGGCAGTGCCGTTACTACAATGGCGTTTGTAACTCTTACCGGCGGCGGGGAGCGTTCGTTTACTTTTGCGCGCAAGCCCGGCGCTGATATGTTCTTAACAAAAGAAGATGTAAAGAAAACAGACATAGAGTCAGCGACGGTAGTGCACGCCGGCTCGTGCTCGCTTTCGGCTGAGCCGGCGGCGTCGGCTACCTTTTATGCGCTCAGGCTTGCCGGAAGCATGGGCAAGATCGTAAGCTTTGACGTTAATTACCGGAACCTCATGTGGAAAAATGACAGCAAAGCCGCGGCTGAAAAAATATTTGAGGTTCTGCCGTATGTTGATTTACTAAAAGTTTCGGAAGAAGAAGCCGCGATGCTTGGCGGCGAGGACGGTTTTTTTAACCTTATGGAAAGTAACGGCCTGTCTGCCGTTGTTGAAACACTCGGACCTGAAGGCGCTGTGTGCTACTTTAAAGGCGGAACCTTAAGGGTGGGGGGGACTTCGGCAAAGCCGGTTGACACAACCGGAGCAGGAGATGCCTTTTGGGCCGGCTTCCTCTCAAAACTCGTCATGCAGGGAATGGGGCGCGTTTCGGATCTGACGGAAGAAAAAATTAAAAAGGCAATGGAGTACGGCAACGTGGCTGGCTCGCTGTGCATACTTTCTAAAGGCGCCATATCGTCGCTGCCCACACGTGCCATGGTAGAAAAATATTTAGAAAAAGGGTTTGATTAAAAGTGAACAGCGTCTGGCAGGAACCGTGTATTTTTTCACCTTCGCTTATTTGTTTTGATTTGTGCAATCTGGAAGAACAGGTACATACGCTGGAGCGTTTGGGCGTGAAAGTCCTGCATGTTGATATTTTGGACGGTCATTTCAGCCCGAGCATGCCGCTTGGCCTTGACACGGTGAGGCAGCTGCGCGCGAAAACCGACATGGAATTTGACTGCCACGTTATGACAACGCGCAATGAATTTTTTGTAGATGAGCTTTTGGACATAGGCGTGCAGCAAATTGTTTTTCATGTTGAGACTGAACCGCACGCGGACGGGCTTTTAAACAAAATACGCGCGCGCGGGGTAAGGGCGGGAGTTGCCCTTAAACCTGCCACACCGCTTGACAGCCTGGACTTTATTATTGAAAAGTGCGATACCGTGCTTTTAATGCTGATAAATCCCGGGTACGCGTCAAGTTCGTCTGAAAAGCAGGCTGTTTACGCTGAACGTAAAATAAAACAGTTAAGTGATATTATCAGCGGCAGGGAACTTGGTACAAAAATAGAAATTGACGGGCGTGTATCTGAAGAAAATATCAAGAAGTACGGCGGAAGTGAGGTCGGCATCTTTGTCACCGGCAGCACGTGCATAAAGAAAAGCGATATTGAAGGTTCGGTTAAAAACCTTAATAATATCCGCCGAAGCATTGTAGGCGGAGAGCTGTGAAATGCATAAGAGGGAGGAAAGCAATGGACTTTGAGGAAAGATATGAAGAAACCTGCGGCTGCGTGATTGACGAACTGCAAAGGGCGCTGCGCAGCATAGACCCATCGTCGGTTGAACGGCTTGCAAAGGCGGTGCTTGACGCAGACCAGGTGTTCTTTGTAGGCGTGGGGCGCGTTATGCTGTCGCTTCAGGCGGTAGCAAAAAGGCTTGCTCATATAGGCGTAAAGGCACACTGCGTCGGGGAGATAACCGAACCCGCCATAACCGAGAACGACCTTCTGATAGTCGGCTCAGGCAGCGGCTCGAGCCTGTTTCCGGTAGGCATTGCAAAAAAAGCGAAAAGCATACACTGCAAAATAATACATATAGGCTCTAACCCTGACGGCGAGATGAAAGGTATAGCCGACTTTATGGTAAGGGTACCTGTGCGGACAAAGCTTTACCTAAGCGATGAAATCGACTCCGCACAGCCTATGACGTCGCTTTTTGAACAGACGGTTCTGCTTTTGGGGGACATCGTCGCAAAAATGATAATTGACGAAAAGAAGATTGACATGAAAGCCCTGTGGAGATATCATGCCAATCTGGAATAGGAGCGGCCCGTGGACAAGAAAACACTTATGAAATACACCGGCAGCCTGCAGCAGGCCGCTTACGTGCGGCCTGTGAGGTACACCGAGGGCCGCGCCGCCATGGATGCTTTCCAAATAAAGAACGGGAGCCTTATGTTTACCGTTATGGCGGATAAATGCCTTGATATAGGGGAACTGTCATATAAAGGCATAAATTTTAATTTCCTGTCAAAGCCAGGCCTGAACGGAAGGAACCCGTTCGACACGGCAGGCAGCGAAGCGCAGAGAAGCATTATGGGCGGGCTTTTTTTTACGGCCGGCCTTGAAAACATCTGCGCGCCGTGCACGTTGGGCGGACACGACTACCCTATGCACGGCAGAATGAGGACAACACCCGCCGAGCATCTCTCGGGCGATGCCTTTTGGGATGGTGACAGCTACATCCTGACGGTTTCAGGTGAAATGCGTGAGGCGGAACTTTTTGGGGAAAACATGCTGCTCCGCAGGAAAATTGAAACGAGGTACGGGGAAAAGTCGGTTACAGTGCATGATGAATTTGAAAACCTGTCGTTCAGGCCTGAGCCTATGATGCTCCTGTACCACTGCAATGTCGGGTTTCCGCTGCTTGACGGGAACTGCCGCGTCTTTCTGCCGGCAAAAAAGGTTACGCCGAGGGATGAAGCGGCGGCCTGCCATATGGAAACGTGGAATAAGATGGAGCAGCCCTTGGACAACGAACCGGAGCGCGTCTATATTTTTGACCTTGCCGCGGATATGTACGGCAATACCATGGCCGCCGTCTTAAATATGGAAACATATATGGGACTTAAAATAGAGTGGAACCGGAAATACCTGCCGTACTTTATGGAATGGAAGTCTGTGGCGTCCGGCGACTATGTAATTGGATTTGAGCCTGCTAATTCAAGCGTTTACGGCAGGCCTTATCATACAGCACACAAATGCCTGCACACGTTGGACCCGTTCTGCAAAGAAACGATAAACCTTAAGTTTACTGCCATTGACGGAAAAGAAGAATGTTTGGAGACGGAAAGCAAAATTGAAAAATTACTGAAGGGAGATACTGAAAAATGAAAAGGTCGGAAATAAACGCGGTTATTAAAAAATTCGAAGCACTTCTCGCACAGCATAATTTTGAACTGCCCCCGTTTTGCAAATTTACACCGGAAGAGTGGCAGTCAAAGAGCCGTGAGTACGATGAAATACGCGACAATATGCTCGGGTGGGACGTTACGGACTACGGCGAGGGGCACTACGACAAGCTGGGGCTTGCGCTCATTACCCTGCGCAACGGAAATTTCCATAAGAAAGATTTGTACCCTAAGGTTTTTGCAGAAAAAATAATGATGATTGAAGAAGGCCAGGTTTCCCCTATGCACTTCCATTGGAACAAGATGGAGGACATCATAAACAGGGGCGGCGGGAATATTGTCTTTAAACTTTATAATGCCGATAAAAACGAACAGCTTTCAGATACCGACGTGACTGTTTTCCAGGACGGCAGAAATTACAAGGTGAAAGCGGGGCGGGAGATTATTCTTCACCCCGGTGAGAGCCTGACGCTTTATCCGTACTATTACCACGAGTTTACCATTCAAAAAGGTTCGGGCACGACGCTTGTCGGTGAGGTTTCCATGACAAACGACGACAACACCGACAACCGTTTTTTAAAACCGTTAGGCAGGTTCCCCGTTATAGAGGAGGACGAACCGCCTTACAGGCTGCTCTGCACCGAGTACCCTGGCGCCGCGGGCAGCAGCGCGGGCTAAGCGGCGGAAGGCAGGCGGTGCTTTTGCGTTATAATGTAATTAATTCCCGCTTCGGATTCAAAATGTTAATAAAAACTACGAATTAAGAATAAAAATTAAGATTGCGGAACTGCACGCCAATACTCACAAAAGAAATATGCACAAACCACTAAAAAGTGATAATTAAATATAATTTTATTGTTGACTTTTAGTGTGATATGATGTAAAATACAGTTAACAACAGAAAACAAAACTAATCTGCTTAGAAACCCAGTACAAATACAGCAAAACGAGACAAAACAATAGTAAACCAACAAACGTCTATTAAAAAAGACGTTTCAGGAACAATGGCACTATTCAACACATGAAAGAGGGAGAAATGAAAATGAAGGCAAAATTCGTAAGCGCGGTTCTTAGCGTCTTTCTGTTAATATCCACATTAGCGGGATGCTCCGGGGGAGGGACCGCTTCATCGGCGGCAAGCGGCAGCACAGCTTCAAAGGAATCTTCTGCTGCGTCTGATACTTCGGCAGAGTCTGACGATGACGTTTACCACTTGGGTATATGCGTACATTCCCTTGACAACGAGTATTGGGCGCAGGAAGCGGCCGGCGCGGAGCTTTTCGCTAAAAGCGTAAAAAATTGCAAATACGATGTTTTGACCTGCAACAGCGACGACAACAAGCAGATTCAAGGTATTAAAGATTACATAGCGCGTTACGGCAAAAAGGCCATTTTTGTAGTTGACCCGTCTTCTACGGCAAACACCGCGAATATCGCGGATGTATGTGAACAGTCCGGCAACTATGTCGTTATACTTGCCCACAGGGCTGACGGCCTGTACCCTAAAGATTACCCGCACTTTGTTGTAAGCCTTATGCTTTCAGACTATGACAACGGCTACAAAACCGCATGTAAGCTTTTTGACTCCATCGGCGGTAAAGGCGAGGTCTGTGAGCTTCAGGGGCAGCTTGGCGACGACAGCGCGGCAAACCGCCACAAGGGCTTTGAGGCTGCGCTTAAAAAGTATCCGAACATAAAGTGCGTAGACACGCAGGTTGCCAACTGGGAACAGTCCAAGGCGATGAGCCTTACGGAAGAATGGCTTGTAAGCCACCCGAACATAAAGGCGATTTACAGCGCAAACGACACGATGGCGCTCGGAGCTGTAGAGGCGCTTAAAAACAAAGGCATGAACACAAAGATTGCGGTCTGCGGCTGCGACGGAACTAAAGCTGCGCTGAATGAAATCAAAGCGGGCAACATGCTCTGCACAATAGCAAACAACGGCTTCTGCATTGCCGGCTACGGTGCTTCCTATGCTTATCAGGCGGCTACCGGCACGCTGGACGTTTCATCCATGGATCCGGCTAAACGCTTGATTTATTGCAAAACGACATATGTAGACAGCTCAAACGTAGATGACGTAATCGACAAATTTATTACGAAAGGCGATCCCGGATACGATTATTCAGACCTTAGTTACTGCATCGACAGCTACCAGAAAGTCTCATAAAAGCAGCATGGCTTTTTGATAAATGAAATGAAAGTTTGGGCTCTCCAAGCGTAGGTGAGCCCAAATTTTTGGTAAAAGTACAAATAAGGAGGGTATCTGTTTAGATGAAGAAAAAATTGGTTGAATATATGGGATCTTCAACAGTGGCCCAGCAGTTTACGTATAAAGTCAAACTGGACGCGAAAAATGAAAAAATCCGGCGGTATGCCCCGCTTATCCTGCTTATAGTTATGACGATAATATGTGCATCAAGCCAAAAAAGTTTTTTTACATGGGGCAATATCGTTAACCTCATGTACCAGATGTCTATCCCTTTGGTTATATCTGTAGGCCTGACTTATGTTTTGCTGCTTGGCAGCATAGACCTTTCTATCGAGGGTGTTATGGGTTTTGCGGGCTCGCTGGTTGCCTACCTCGTTTTAAACCGTACCAACAGCAACAATTTCGGTATTTGGGGCATTATTTTTGTTATTATACTCTGCACGCTTGTAGGCGCTTTCACAGGGGTACTTCACGTAAAGGCAAGGATAGCCTCGTTTATAGTTACATATGCCATAGGGTGCATAATGACAGGCTTTGCGGTGCTTGTCTATAACAGCAACCCCATACAGGTTTCGGAGCCTTTGTTCGACAGCATTTCAAGAGGAAGCTTTTTACAGATCCCGTATATAACACTTATCTCTTTCCTTATTTTCCTCATAGGCGCGGTCATCTTAAAGTACACCGCGTTCGGACGCGCCGTATATGCCATAGGAGACAACGAGGTGGCTACACGCTCCGCTGGTATTAATGTTGATTTGGTGAAAATAAAGGTCTTTGCGCTTTGCGCGTGCACCGCGTGCCTTGCAGGCATTTTGCAGTGCGTAAGACTTAAGATAGGGCAGTCCAGCCTCGGCACCGACCAAATGTTCCCGGTAGTAACGGCCATTGTCGTCGGAGGCGGCAGCCTTTACGGAGGCAAAGGCGGAGCGTTCCAATCGTTTATAGGCGTTTTGATTTACACGGAGCTGGCCAACTGGCTTACTTTGATGGGTGTTGACCCTTATTTCAAGGAAGTTATTTTGGGCTTGATTATAATAATAGCCGTTACGCTTACTATTGAACGCAACCGTCAGACGATATCGAAATGAAGAGGGCCGGAGTATGAAAGAACTATTATTTGAGACGAAAGGTATTGGCAAAACATACGGCACCAACACCGTTTTGCATGATATAGACATGAAGGTTTACAGCGGTGAAGTCATCGGCCTTATCGGTGAGAACGGCGCCGGAAAGTCGACCTTGATGAAACTTATCTGCGGAGCCGAAAAGCCTTCTATGGGTTCAATGTATCTGAGGGGCGAAGAGCACCACAGCAACTCTATTTTGGAGTCAAACCACCAGGGCATAGGGATGGTATTTCAGGAGCAGTCACTTGTAGGGGCTCTTACCATAGCGCAGAACATATTTTTGGGACGTGAAAAAAAATACTCCAAGGCGGGGTTTGTCAACTGGGCGGCCATGAACCAGGACGCTAAAAAAACTCTCGGACAGGTTGGCCTGAATTTTGACCCGAACAAAAAAGTAAGGGATTTGGACTTTGCCGCAAGGCAGATGGTTGAAATCGCGAAAGTCCTTAACGTGGTTACAGAGTCGGCTGAAGGCCATGCCGTTATACTGCTTGACGAACCGACGACCGTGCTTTCAAACGAGGAAATCGAAAACCTGTTTAAGCAGATAGAACGTATGAAAAAAGAGGGCAACGCGGTTATCTTTATTTCGCACAGGCTGGATGAGGTCCTTAAAGTCACCGACCGCATATATGTGTTTAAAGACGGCGCCTGCACTGCGGATATGAACACGAAGGATGCCGACGAGAGCGTACTTTACGAAAAGATGGTAGGACGCTCCACCACAGGCGAATTTTACCATGAAGACAGGCAGACAGCCCCATCGGACGATGTTGTGCTTGAAGTCAACGACTTAAGCTTATTCGGTATTTTCAACCATGTGGGTTTCAAACTTAAAAAAGGCGAGGTTTTAGGCCTCTGCGGAGTTGAAGGCTCCGGCAAAGAAGCGTTGTGCTCGGTACTTATGGGCGACGAGGGGCAGACAAGCGGCACAATGTCTATGGACGGCAGGGAGGTAACGTTTAAGAACCCCTGCAAAGCGAGACGGTCCGGCATAATATGCGTTCCGAAAGAACGGCGCGACGAAGGCATCATTGGAATATTGTCCATATCGGATAATATAGTTATCTCCCATATGGAGCAGATATCCAGCAGAGGATACGTTTCCGGCAAAAAAATGAAGAAAATCTCTTCTGACTGGGTGCAAAAGCTGAAAATTAAATGTGTTTCTATAAATGACCGCATAAACCAGCTTTCAGGCGGCAACGCGCAAAAGGTGATTTTCGCGCGGGCTTTGGAAAGCGGATGCCATATACTGATACTAAACCACCCGACGCGCGGCGTTGACGTAGGCTCGAAAGAGGAAATATACAGCTTGATCCGCGATATCACTGAAAAGGGAAATTCGGTAATACTTCTTGGCGACACTCTTGACGAGTGCATAGGAATGTCAAGCAGAATAATAGTTTTAAAAGATGGAGTCATAAGCGGCGAGTTCGACTTCCCGGCAGGGGAGAAGCCTTCACAATTTGATATTGTAAAGATGATGATGTAAGAGGTCGATAAAATGACGAAAAAGCTTAATCTTTCCGATATATCCTATTCTTTTTCAAAGTATATGTACATTGTAAGCATCGTTTTGGTTTTCCTTGTGTTTACCATTATGTCACCGCAGTTTCTCAGCCTTTACAGCCTGCAGAACTTAGCCCTTGAAACTGCGCCGATGCTGCTCATGTCGTGCGGTATTTCCTTTGTAATCTTTACAGGCGGCATTGATTTGGGGACAGGTTCCATCGCTTCATGCACCTGCGTCATAACGGGGCTGTATGTAAGCCAAGTCGGAAATTCCATAATCCTGCTCATGCTTGTTGTAGGATGTGTAATGGGGGTTATTAACGGCATACTCGTGTCAAAGCTTAAACTGCCTTCATTTATTGTTACTTTGTGTACGACAAACTTTTGGAATTTCGTTGCCCTCAGGCTCTCGCCGAGCGGCTCACAGATTATTCCTCTTAATAAAAGGAGTATGGTAAACTGGGCTACTAAGGATGTAATCGGATTTCCGGTTATTTTTTGGATAGCGTTAGCGATAACCGCCCTGCTTTATTTTATACAGCAGTATACAGTATTCGGCAAAACTATTTTATCCGTCGGGGCAAATACGAGGGCGACGCGCATGGCCGGCGTTGACACAGATAAGGCGCAGATAGCCGCGTTTGTCATATGCGATGCGTGCTGCGCGCTGGCAGGCGCTTTCTATGCCTACAAATTAAAAAGCGCGGTGCCTACAGTCGGCCTTGACCTTAACCTGCTGTCTATAGCTGCGGTAGCCTTAGGCGGAGCTTCCATGGTAGGAGGCCGCGGGAGCATTCTGCACACTCTTGTCGGAGTTATAACCATTACGGCGGTTACGTCGGGACTTGAAATTATAGGCTGCAATGCGCTTTGGAAAGACATTATCATAGGCATGATTTTAATTTTGGCAGTGTGCTTAAATTCAGATTCTAAAGGCAGAGACCTCATAATTAAATAATCAGGCTGCGTTTTTCTCCGCGGCAGCTCAAGCAAAAAGGCAAAGTATCTCTTTATATGGTACTTTGCCTTTTTGCGCATATAAATTTAAAAGCATATGTCAGATAATTAGAAAATTAATCTTTATGCGCCATACATTTCTTTTAAGGATATATATTTTAATTCCAAAAGGGGCTCATCGTCAGCTTACGGCTGTGATGGACCCCCTAACAATATCATTTCAGAAATATTATTCGTTAAGGAAGGAATCAACGAAAAGGAGAGCCGCGCCGACGGTACTCGCTTTGTCTCCGTATTTACTGAAGCGAATGTAATCGTACTGTCTGTCAAAGGAATTTGCATAAGAGAGGTTACGGTTTAAAAATTCTGAACTCTGCTGAATGTACTGGCTGATTTCGCCACCGATAATAATATCTGAATCGAATATTGTGTGTATATTGTTTATTCCTGTGGATAAATAGCCCAAATATGTCTTCCATTTTTCGATACAATACTTATCTCCGGTACTTATTGCGCCGAAAAAATCATCTATATCGTTAAAGTTAGGTTCAGTGAGGACTTTTGTAGAGCAATAAGCTTCAAAGCATCCTTTTTTACCGCATGAACATGTAAGGCCGTCTTTAACGATTGTCATATGCCCGAATTCCCCCGCACGGCCGTTGCAGCCGTTGTACAGCTTGTTACCTATAATTATGGCGCCGCCTACGCCTTTATTGACAGAGAGGAAGATGGCGTTGTCAATGCTGTCTATTGTCCATATTTCCGCAAACCCCGCGAGGTTTGCTTCATTATTTGCCATGGTAGCGTAAGGAAAGTATGAGGTGAGAACTTCAAGGGGCAGGTTCTTAACGCCAAGAGTAGGGCTGTACTCAAGCATGCCGTTTTTAACGTCGACTACGCCGGGCAGTGCAATGCCTACACCTAAAATAGATGCCGGGTCTATACTGTTTTCTTCAAAAAAAAGTTCAAGGGAGTCAGCGACTTTCCCAAAGTATTTATTGTCGTTTTGGAATGGCTCGCGTATTTTTTTATAATGCAAAACATGGCCGCTGAGGTCAATTATAACAAAGCGCAGGTGGTTTTGGGTAATTTCTATGCCGGCGGACAGTTTTGCGTTGTAAACAAGAGAAATAGCAGTTGGCTTTCTTCCTCCGGAGGACTGCAGAACACCTGATTTTTTAACCAGCCCTTGTGCAAAGAGCTTTTTTAGTATTAGTGAAACGGTAGGTGTGCTTAGGTTAAGCGACTTAGCGATATCTTGTTTTGTAGCTTTGGTGTTAGCGTATAAAAAGTTTACAATCCTTTTTTTATTTGTATTCCTGACTTCAAGGTTATTCATAACTGCACCTTTTCTAAATATAATTTATACTTACTTTTTTTAAATTATAACATCTTATATATTTAAATACTATACATAAATTGAATATTAAAAGTATTTTAATAAACTGCGTTTTATTTCTGTATTATCACTAATTTAAGCTTAGCTAAACCGCGGATTGAACGTACAGCTAACCGTGTAGCCGTTAGTTCGGGGCTATTACTAACGTTTTGCAATGCAAAAGGCTTTAAAATCAAAATATTTTGTTGACATATAACAATTATTGTGTTATAACTACATTAATACATACTTTATTAAAACAATTTTATAAAAATAGTTGGCTATTGTAGGCGGATTAAAGGGCCGTTTATATCATTGCAGCTGCTTTCCGCAGGCGCATTTACCGCTCTGCGGTTCAGTTAAATTTTATTTTTAGGAGAGGATAAGATTATGAAACCATGGAAAAAAATTCTTTCGACCATAATGACGTTTATTTTAGCTTTTACGTTTGTTGGATGCTCAGGCGGTGAGAAAGCTAACGCAGTACCTTCATCAGCTGCTTCCGAAGCTTCGCAGGAGTCCAAGGAGGCGTCAAAAGAAAAGAAAATAGGGATCGCAATGCCGGAAAAGACACTGCAGCGCTGGGTTCAGGACGGCAGCAATATGAAAAAAGTATTGGAAGACAAAGGTTATTCATGCGAACTGCAGTATGCAAACAATGACGTAAACCTGCAGGCGCAGCAATGTGAAAATATGATAACAAATGGCTGTACAGTTTTGGTTATCGCTTCTATAGACGGCTCAAGCCTTTCAAATGTGCTGAATCAGGCGCATCAAAATAATGTAAAGGTCATAGCATATGACAGGCTTCTGATGAATTCACCTTATGTTGACTATTACGCGACATTTGATAATTATAAAGTAGGCCAAATGCAGGGGCAGTTTCTTGTAGACCAGCTGGGCGTAAGTGACGGCAAAGGCCCTTTCAATATTGAAATATTCGCCGGTGCGCCGGATGATAACAATGCCAAGTTTTTCTATAAAGGAGCTATGGACGTCTTAAACAAATACCTTGGGAAGAGCCTGGTAGTAAAAAGCGGACAGACGGATTTCAACAAGTGCGCTACTGAACACTGGAAAACAGAAGTCGCACAGTCAAGAATGGATAACTTGCTGTCGGCACATTATGCCAGCGGCGTTAAGTTAAGCGGCGTGCTTGCCCCTAACGATGCTATTGCACGCGGAGTGCTTGCGGCTCTTAAAAATATAGGATATGGGTCTTCGGACAAACCGCTGCCGATAATAACTGGCCAGGATGCAGAGAAAGCTAATATTATTGATATAAAAAATGGTGAGATATCAATGACAGTATTTAAAGATACGCGCGTGCTTGCCGACAAAGTCGCCGGCATGGTGGATGCGGTGCTGCAGAATAAAGACGCTGAGATAAACGATACAGAATCGTACAATAACGGCAGCAAAGTAGTGCCTACATACCTTTGTGACCCTACCGTCGTTACAAAGGACAATTACAAAGAAGTTCTCATAGACTCTGGCTATTACAGTGAACAGGATATAGCCGGATAAAAGAATAAAATTTTTTCAATTACCCGGGTGAATTATTCATCCGGGTGAATTGAATAATAACGGAGTGGTGAATTTGCTTACGAACGACTTCATTTTAGAGATGCATGATATCATAAAGGAATTTTCGGGAGTGCGCGTCCTTAAAAAAGTCAATTTGTCTGTAAAAAAAGGTACGATACATGCCCTGGTTGGTGAAAACGGGGCAGGTAAATCTACCCTTATGAATATTTTAAGCGGTGTTTACCCTTACGGTACATATGATGGCAGCATCATTTTTGAAGGCAGCGAGTGCAAGTTTAAAAATATAAAAGACAGTGAAAAAACCGGTATAGCCATAATACATCAGGAATTAGCGCTCGTACCGTACCTCACGATAGGCGAAAATCTATTTTTGGGAAACGAATATCAAAAAAACGGCATGGTAAATTGGGACGAGACTTATTTAGAAGCTGGCCGGCTCTTACACAAAGTAGGTTTGAACGAAGACCCGCATACTTTAGTTAAGGACATAAACATAGGAAAACAGCAGCTGGTTGAAATAGCGAAGGCACTCGGAAAGAGTGCAAAGCTTTTAATCCTTGATGAACCGACGGCCGCGCTTACCGAAACGGACTCCCAGCATTTACTTGACTTGATGAAAGAATTAAAGGCAAATGGGTTAACGTCTATACTGATTTCACATAAATTAAACGAAGTAACCGAAGTGGCTGACAGTATTACCGTGATACGCGACGGTGAGACTATTGAAAATTTAGTTAAGGGCACGGACGACATTACGGAAGACCATATCATACAAGGCATGGTTGGACGAAAAATGACGGAGCGTTTCCCGGAACGCCAGTCAAAAGTCAGCGAAGAAGTAGGCTTTGAAATAAAAAACTGGACTGCGGATAATGAACTTGTTGAAGGGAAAAAACTGCTCGATGATATAAATATCAAAGTGCACAAAGGCGAGGTCGTAGGTTTGGCAGGCCTTATGGGCGCAGGGCGGACTGAACTTGCAATGAGCGTATTTGGAAAATTACGTGGTAAAAATATACATGGCACGGTTGTAAAAGACGGAAAAGAGATTGACACCGGCACCGTGCGGGATGCTATTAACAATAAAATAGCGTATGTGACAGAGGACCGCAAATCAGCGGGGCTGATTTTGTCAGGCAGCGTATGTATGAATATAACAATCGCGGATCTCAGGCATTTTTCAAAACACCATGTTTTGGACGAAGACCTTGAAGTCAGGACCGCAGACGAGTGCAGGAGCAAACTCGGCATAAAGTCAAATGATGTATTTCAGACCGTAGGCAGTTTATCGGGAGGGAACCAGCAGAAAGTTGTCCTTGGCAAGTGGATATTGACAAACCCTGATATATTGATTTTGGATGAACCTACGCGTGGCATAGATGTTGGCGCTAAATATGAAATTTATACGATAATAAACCAGCTTGCCGAGAACGGCAAGTGCGTTATTATAATTTCCTCAGAATTGCCTGAAATCCTTGGGATAAGTGACAGGATATACGTTATGAATGACGGAAAAATTGTAGGGGAATTGTCAAAGGATGAGGCAAAACCCGAGAGGGTCATGCAATGTATAATGGCGAATAAAAAGATAGGAGCGTAATAGAATTATGGGTTACTACAAATCTAAAAAATCCTCGGTAAATTTACGGCAGTACAGCATGCTTATTGCCCTTATTGTAATGATAGTGCTGTTCGAAATACTTACAGGGGGAGTATTTCTCAAACCACAAAATGTAACGAACCTTATACTTCAAAACAGTTACGTTATTATACTTGCGATAGGTATGCTGCTTTGCATTATAAGCAGCGGCTCTATCGATTTATCCGTCGGCTCCGTCGTTGCTATAACCGGTGCGCTGCTTGGGGTGCTTATAGTGCAAAATGGCATGAACCCGTGGCTGGCGGTTATTATCACACTTATAGTAGGCGCGCTCATAGGGGTATGGCAGGGGTTTTGGATTGCATATGTGGGGATACCGGCATTTATTGTAACTTTGGCAGGGATGCTTATTTTCAGAGGACTGACGCTGTACATACTGCAGGGCATGACGTTGTCGCCTTTTCCCAGTGACTTTTTGGCCATAAGTTCCGGCTTTTTGCCTGGCGCAAAAGCAGGTGCGCTTAACATATCTGCTTTGATTTTTGGGGCGGCCGCAATGCTGCTTTACGCTCTGGTTAAAGTAAGTATGTACAGGCACAGGAAAAAAAGCGGCTACGATGTTGCGCCTATAGGAGCCTTTATGGTTCAGCTTATTGTAATATTGGCTGTTATCGCCTTGTTTTCAATTTGGCTTTCACTTTATGAGGGCATCCCTATACTTCTGCTGATTTTACTGGCGTTAATTTTAGCGTACTCGTTTTTTACAAACAAAACTGTTTCAGGCCGACATTTATATGCCATGGGCGGCAATGAAAAGGCGGCTGTACTGTCGGGCATCAATACCAAAAAGGCACTTTTTTTAACGTTTGTTAATATGGGGGTATTAGCTGCGCTTGGGGGCATAGTATTTACTTCGCGCCTGCAGTCGGCAACACCGACAGCCGGTAACGGCTTTGAAATGGATGCCATAGCTGCGTGTTACATTGGCGGCGCGGCAGTGATGGGCGGCAGCGGTACTGTTTTGGGAGCGGTCGTCGGTGCTTTGGTAATGGGCGTTATAAACAATGGACTGTCAATCATGGGCGTCGGCAGTGACATAACGCAGGTTATAAAAGGTCTTGTACTTTTAGCTGCAGTGGTTTTTGACATTGTATCTAAGAAGAACGCGGCGAAAGCCTAATTGCATAATGCAAAGTCCAGCATGTGCATAACCGCTGCATTATTATATATTTCGGTAAGCAGCGCCGGAACTTATATGTAAACAAACTTTGTTTTAAAGTTAAAATAGACTCTGCTAAAATTAAGAGCAGAGCCTGAAAAAGCAGAGCATATTCGGTTAATAACCTTTGAAATGGGTATTGTTTAAACAACCATTTTAAGGTCGCCGATATGCTCTGCAATTATTGTACCGGAAAACCGGCATGGTTGGAAGGTAAAGCAGCCGCAGTTATTGATATATGGATAAATAAAGCAGCGCATACCGGCAGAGCCATATAAACGCACATTATGTCGTACGTTTAACAGACGCCGGTATGCGCTGCTGTACATTTTTTAAATTGCCTGGCAGTAACCCGTGCCGTTTATGCGGCCCGGGTGTTTATTTTTGAAGTTACAGCTGTTATCAGCAGCAGATGCTGCAGTTATCCACCGCTATGGCTGAAATAGTGCCGCTTACGGTTGTTCCGGCCTGGGCCAATGTAGCGTTAGAGATTTCAACGGTATAGGTGACGCACTCGCAGCACTCGCCGCAGTCGCATACCTGGAAGGCAAACGTCTGGCTTTGGAGGACGTTTATGGCTGAACTGTAGTTGTAGCTTCCGCCGATTGCCTGCGACGAGCCGCCGCACGATTTTTTCAGCCTGAATGAAATGTTAGGCAGTGCGCCTGCCGGCACGTTTATCAAACCGGTGAAGGTTATCAGGACCGTTGGATTTTTAAAACCCTTCAGGTTTAAGTTAACGCTGGCTACAGAGTATGGGCTTACTATGCTGGCGCCCGCCAAGTCCATTATCGGCAGAGGGCCTGCCGAACCTGACCCGCAATTTATAACGGCCGAATGCCTGTCGGAAACAGGGCAACTTGTGCTGCCGGTACAGTAAGGGGCAAGGGCACTGTTTTGGCATGCGCTGGAATTCTGCATAGTATATAAACTATTAGAATAATTGTCCATAGATATACTCCTTTCATAAGAAAGCAATTTTACCTTTACTTTTTTACAGTATATCTTATGCATAATTTTTTCAAGTGTGTGCCGGCGGGGCTGTGTACGGGCTTTCGCGTGCAATGTTATGCCGTGAGCGGGTTTTTGCCGATAAAAAACCGGCACAGGCGATAAAAGAAGGCTCTCTGCCGCTTTGCGGGCAGGGAGCCTTACGCTTTGCAGGTACTTTAACCTACTGCATAAATATGGCGCCGCACGGGTTATTTTTTGTCATCGTACATACCGGTGCTTGCGTAAACTATGCCGCGGAATGCATCAACCGTTACGGTAGTCCCGCTTTTAAGTATGTGCGTGGCGTTATACGCGCCTACTATAACCGGCTTATCGAGCGAAAGCCCTACTATGGCCGCGTGCGAGTTAAGCCCGCCCTTTTCGGTTATTATGGCGGAAGCTGATTTTATTATAGGCATGAGGGCGTTTGTAGTTTCATCTATTACAAGGACGTCTCCGCTTTTAAAGTTGCGCTGGGCCTCCGCCTCGTTTTTACAGACGCAGAGGTTCCCGCAGACAGCCCCACGGACGGCGCTTGTGCCTGAAACGAGTACGTCGCCTACTAAGTGGACTTTAAGCAGGTTTGTAGTGCCTGAAAATCCGAGCGGCACGCCGGCGGTTATTACGACGAGGTCGCCGTTCTGCAGGAACCCTCTTTTTTTAGCCATGCACACGGCGTGCTGGAAAAGCTCGTCCGTGTTTTTCTTTTCTTCAAGGAGTATAGGCAGTACGCCCCAGTAGAGGTTCATCTGCCGCATAATCTTTGGGTCTGTCGTACCGCCGATTATGGGGCAAGCCGGCCGGAACTTGGATATCATGCGGGCGGTGCGCCCGGACTTTGTAACCGTTACTATGGCTACGGCCCTGAGGTCGTGCGCGGTGGTGCACGTGGCGTGTGAGATAGCCGACGTAACGCTCGGTGTGCGGCTTATCTCCTGCTTTTTGAAGCGCTGCTTGTAGTCTATGTCTTTTTCGGTATAGCGGGCAATCTTGTCCATAGTCTGCACGGCCTTTATCGGGTAAAGGCCGGCTGCTGTTTCACCGGAGAGCATTATTGCGCCGGTACCGTCGTAAATAGCGTTTGCCACATCGGTTGCCTCAGCGCGTGTCGGGCGTGGGTTTTTAATCATGGAGTCGAGCATCTGGGTAGCCGTTATGACCTGTTTGCCGGCGGCGGAAGCTTTTTTGATAAGCTTTTTCTGTATGCTCGGTATTTCTTCAAACGGTATTTCGACACCCATGTCGCCGCGCGCGACCATTATGCCGTCCGAAACTTTTATAATGTCGTCAATATTGTTTACACCGTCGAAATTTTCAATTTTTGCTATTATCTGTATATCATGGCAGTCGAGCTTTTCAAGCTCGGTCCGAAGGTCTATTATGTCCTGGGCGCTGCGCGTGAAAGATGCGGCTATATAGTCGAAATCTTCGTGTACGGCGAAAGCTATGTCGGACTTGTCCTGCTCGCTTATAAACGGGAGTGAGAGATGCATGCCGGGTACGTTTACACCTTTGTGCGACGAGACCTGACCGCCGTTTTCAACAGTGCAAAGGATGTCGGTGTCGGTGTGGGATTTTACTTTCAGCTCTATAAGGCCGTCGTCTATGAGTATGGTGGTTCCCTGGACAACTTCGCGCGGAAGGCGCTCGAACGTAACGGAGGCGATTTCTTCGCTGCCGGTTACGTCGCGGCTGGTAAGCGTAAACTCGCTGCCGGTTTTTAATGTCACGGGGGATTTGGCAAACTCTTTCAGCCGTATTTCAGGGCCTTTTGTATCGAGCAGAAGCGCGATGGGCAGCCCAAGCTCTTTTCTGAGCTTCTTTATGGAGTCCGCGTACCCTTTCTGCTCTTCATGCGTGCCGTGTGAAAAGTTAAGACGGGCCACGTCCATACCGGCGAGCATCAACTGTTTTAAAATTTTTTCGTCTTCCACCGCAGGCCCGATAGTACATACAATTTTTGTTTTCCGCATAATAAAATCCTCACTTCCGAAATTTATACAAATCCTTTGTTAAGCGAATAACAATGCCGGATGTGCGGAACAGCCGCCAACGGCATTTTATATTAAGGATAAAAGTTTGATATTATATCAGGCGCAAGGGGCGGGTTTAAGCGGCAGATAAGGAATGTACCGAATGCTTTTCAGTATGGCTGCAGGCCGTTTTAAACGATGATATAATTATTCAAAACCTTTTCCAGTATACATGATACTATCGCATCGCAGATAAGTCAAATAGAAAATAACTTACTGTATATGCGTATGAAAATATGCCGCAAGAGGCGGATTTTTAGGCTATAATAAACAAGCGCGGCTCCTTTATGCGGAACCGCGCTTTGATGCAGCGTATAACACGGTGACTGTAATGCCGCCAGCGTTTCTAAGAAAAATCATAAAATTCGTCGAGAAACCATATATCGTTTGCCTCGAACGATTTGCCGTTTAAATAGTTCAAAGGGCCTGCATCGGTAGTGAATTTAAACTCAAGTTTGTATGAATACAGCGCCTGGTAGGGAAAATTAATTTTTTTGTTAACTGCGTTTTTCCCGTACTTGCCGTCGCCGGCGATAGGGTGGCCTATGGACGCGAGATGTGCCCTTATCTGATGGGTGCGTCCGGTTAAAAGCTCCACCTCAAGCAGGCTGAAACCGCCGCGCTCGTTAAGTACGCGGTAACGCGTCCTTATGATTTTAGCGCTGCCGAAGGGCCTGTCTTTTATATACACGCGGTTTTGCTTTTCATTTTTTTCAAGGTAGCCCTCTATGGTGTCCTCTTTCTTTTCCATACTGCCGCAAACAACGCAGAGGTAAAGCTTTGACATTTCGCGCTTTTTGACTTTTTCGTTCATTATGCGCAATGTTTCGGCGTTTTTGGCGGCCATGACTATGCCGCCGGTGTTCCTGTCTATTCTGTTTATAAGGGCCGGGGCAAATGAGTTTTCATTTTCGGGTATATATTCTTTTTTGTCATACAAATAATGCTGTATGCGTGCTATAAGCGAGTCAAAGTGGTAATTTTCGTCAGGGTGCACTATAAGGCCCGGCTTTTTATCTACTATAAGTATATTATCGTCTTCATATAACACTTTTATTCTGCACGGCGCCTTCAAAAAGTCATAAGCTTCCGGTTCTGTCTGAAAAAATTCTTCTTTAAGGAACAGTGTAAGCACGTCGCCTTCGTTAAGGCGGCTGGAGATTTCACAGCGCCTGCCGTTAATCTTTATATCCTTTTTTCTAATGCTTTTGTACATCATTGATGAGGGCAGGTTCGGAAATGACTTTGAAAGGAACTTGTCCACCCGCTGGCCGGCGTCGTTTCCGCCTGCCGTAACAGTTTTTTTCATATATTTAATTCTCCAAAATATGCGGCTTTACACCGCCGGTACCATGCCGGCGGCTGTCCGCGCTGTAATATTTATGTGTCGTAAGGCGCGGCCGGTGTACGTGTCTGCGTTTAGCCTGCGGCACATTAATATATTAAATCAGCGCTCCCGCGCTGTCAAGCGGAAAACATCCCGGGCTTTTGCGGTTTAAAGCGCCGTATGGCAGCCGCTCAGAGAAACTGGCGTATGTTCCAAACTATTGTCCTTTGAAGGCCGGCGCAAAGCGACGTAAAGTATTTAAAGCCTGACTCCGACGTTATTTTTGTTATATCGGGCTTTATTCCGCCGCGGCACAGCCATGCGGGGCTGTCAGCTTTGCTTTCTTCATTTTTTACCGAGAGCGGGCTTCCTGTAAGGAATGATATTTCTTCGGCGAGGTGCCTTGCGGAAACGGCCTCACGGCCGCCTATATTGTAAACATCGCTTTTCCCGTAAATCAGCACATAAAGCAGCATGACAATGCAGTCGGCAGCATAGCAGAACGTATGCAGGCCGCTCCAGCTGCCGCTCACATTTATTTTTCGCCTGAAAAGGGCCTCGCCTATGAAGCGCCCCATAATGTTTTTGTCAAAAACAGTCATACCGGGACCGTAAACGGGGAAGACCCTCGCTATTTTTACTTCCACCGTTTTATGCCGGGGGAAGGTGCGGCAGGCGGTTTCACCAAGGCGCTTTGACTCTGCGAAAGCCGCTCCTGCCACTTGCGTGGAACAAAGGCACGGGCATGCTTCCGTTATAGGTATATTTTCGGGTATCATGTCGCCGTACACTTCAGACGAGCTTACAAAAAGGAATTTAGCGCCGTCCCTTTTTGCTTTTTGTAAAAAATTTTCGGTGGCGAAAACGTTGAGCCGGACGGTGTCAGAAAGATTCCCGCCTGGCGCGCATGTACCGCAGTGTATAATGTAGTCGGCCTTAGGCAGGTCGCCGGTACCCTCTGACATGAGGTCAAGCGGGTAGAATTTATACATAACGTCAAAAATATCGCCAAATTTACCCGACGGCATATGCCTGCTGACGGCCACAATGTTTATGTTAAGGTTCGCGCATAAGTTTGAAAGATGCAGAAAACAGATGATATATGCGCCTATAAGCCCGTTTGCCCCCGTGACGAGGACTGTTTTGCCAGCCATAGGCGACAGGTCCACGTCGCTTATATGTTCAAGGCAGTCGCGACCTATGATTTCGTCCAAAGTGCCGCCTCCTGTTCCAGCGGTATGGGGTTCACATATCCGTTTGTAAGGCGCCGGTTTTACGGGTATAATGCCATGCCGGCCTTTTACATGTTATGTGCAAACCGTTTTTATGTTCGCCGTGAATTTGACCGTAAGCACTGTTTAATCTTTATGCGGCGGCATGAGTGTTATTTAAGATTTATTTTTAAAAAATTTATAAACCGTAACGGAAAGTAAGGGTTACATAAATTAAGCGCGCGGACTGCAGCTTAGTCCGTGCGCCTCTATGTGCCATGAGCCGGGGCGTATGTAAGCAGGACGCCCTGCAGTAATAAAATATTGGGGTTAGGAATCAGTCGCTTAAAAACATATCCACCCATAAAAGCGCGGCGCCAATGGCGCTTGCATCCGAGCCGTACTTGCTGAAATGCAGGTAGTTGCGGCGCTCGTCGAAAGTGTTAAGCGGCAGCAGCTTTTGGTATACCATTTCGGAGTACTGCTCAAGGTACCGGCTTATCTCGCCGCCTACAATGATGTCGGAGTCAAATATTGTGTGGATATTGTTTATGCCGGTGGCAAGGTAGTCAAGGTATGTCTTCCACTTTTCGATGCAGATGCGGCTGCCGGAGTTCAGCGCATCAAAGAACTCATCAACGTCGTTAAAGCCTGGCTCCGTCAGCACGCGCGTCGAGCAGTAGGCTTCGAGGCATCCTTTTTTGCCGCATGAACATGTAAGGCCGTCCTTTACTATTGTCATATGGCCGAATTCACCTGAGCGGCCGTTTATGCCGTTGTAGAGCTTATTGTCAATTATTATGGCGCCGCCGACGCCTTTGTTTACGGACAAAAACACCGCGTCTTCTATGTTGTCTATTTTCCATATTTCCGCGAAGCCGGCAAGGTTTGCCTCATTGTTAGACATAACGGGGTATGGTATATATTTAGCCATTATATCGAGCGGCAGGTTTTTAGTTTTTAAAGTAGGGCTGTACTCGAGTATATTGTTTTTAGTGTCGACCGTGCCGGGAACCGAAAGCCCCACCCCTATGACGGACTTAGGGTCTACTCCGCTCCCCGTTAAAAAAGCTTTAAGGTATGCGCCTATTTGTCTGAAGTATGTGTCGTCGTTCCGGAAAGGCTCGCGTACTTTTTTGTCATGCAGTACATTTTCGTTAAGGTCTATGAGTACAAAGCGCAGGTGGTTCTGCGTAATTTCTATGCCGACAGACAGCTTTGCATCGTATGCGAGCGAGATTACCGCTGGTTTTCTCCCGCCTGAAGACTCCAAAGTGCCGGACTTTTTAACAAGGCCGTTCTCGGCAAGGCCTTTTAAAATCAACAAGACGGTAGGCATGCTGAGGTTTAATGCCTGCGCTATGTCGTGCTTTGTTGCGCTGTCGTTTGAGTATAAAAAATTTATAATCCTTTTTTTATTTGTGTTTCTGACTTCAAAGTTATTTATGGCGTATCACTCTCCGTTGAAACTATTATCTTAATACAGCCGCTTTACATAAATGTATGGAATCTTACTTTGCGCGGGGAACATGCTTTAAGCGGGCCTGTACGGCCGTGCTTCGTAACTTAAGCCAGAAACGGAGCCTGCTATGTAATGCGGGTGAGGCATTAAAAAGATAATAAAATTCTCTGGCAAAAGTTTAGCACATAAAAGGCAGATGCGCAAGTACCGCCGTACCATGCCGTTAAAAATAAAAACAATCCTGCAAAAAAAGAAAGCCGGAACCCAAGTACAGGCACCGGCAGTCTTTTGGCGTTGTTACAGATACTGATACGGCTGTTTGCGTTTTACTGTCTATATTTTTTTTTAAAGTGTTTTTTAGTTTACTGCTTTGGCGCCGGAAAATCGCCGCTATGCTTTTTCAACCGTGAAGCTGTAAATCGTCTCGCTTTTGAACTCCGCGCCGGGTTTTAATGTTTGGAACGGAAAGTCCGGATGGTGTACCGAGTCGGGGAAAAACTGTGTTTCAAGGCATATGGCATGGTGCTTTTCCATTTCCTGGCCGTCGTACCCTAACGAACCTTCGTGGTATGAGTTCGCGGTAAAGATTTGCAGCCCTGGCATGTCGGTAGCTACTTCCATTTTGCGGCCGCTTACGGCATCATAGAGCCACGCGGCTTTTTTCATGGCGCGCGGTTCGCCGTTCAGCGCAAAATTGTTGTCATAGCCGCCGCAGATTTTCAGAAATGCATCGTCGGCAAAGATATCCCTGCCGACAGGTTTTGCGCGGCGGAAGTCATAAGGGGTGCCCTTTACAGGCAGAAGCTTTCCTGTGGGGATAAGCTCTTTGTCCGCTTCGGTTATGCAGTCTGCATCAATTTGAAGTGTAAGGGAAAGAATGTCTCTGCCGGGGTTGCCGGTTATGTTGAAGAACGTATGGTTTGTAGGTGCAAAGATGGTTTCTTTGTCGGTTTTGGCAGAGTAGCATATACTGAGCGCATTGCCGGCGGAGAGGGAGTACTTTACTTCGGCCGCGACGTTGCCCGGGTAGCCGCATTCGCCGTTTTTGTCAAGGCATGAGAGCGTTATGGAGGGCGTACCGCCGCCGGTTGTCTCTTTTACCGACCATATCCTGTTTTGGTAACCGCCGGGCGCGCTGTGAAGGGAATTGCGGCCCTCGTTTTTAACGAGATGGTAAGTGTTTTTACCTATTGCAAATTCCGCGCCTGCTATGCGGTTAGCGCAGCGGCCTACTACAGCACCGAAAAAATCGTCGTCCCTGTCATACTCGGGGAGCGTTTTGTGCCCAAGCACCACGTTTTCGCTTTTGCCGTCCCTATCTGGGACGAAAAGCCTGTAGACCCTGCAGCCGTAGGTTAATATTTCGGCGGACATACCGTTTGAATTTTTCATAGTGTACTTGTCGGCGCTGCGCCCGTCGGGCAGTAAGCCGAAAGGTTCTTTTTCTATGCCCATAAACGTTCCTCCTTATTTTGAAAACGGGTTTTCCGTTTTGTACGGAAGGCCTTTAGGCTGGTTAAAAGAAATGTCGTCAATACCGAGGTAACGGAACAAAGTGTAGATTGCCTTGCCGGCGTGGCCGAAGGCGACGGCGCCGTGATGCGGAAAGCGCTTTTCTATAAGTACGTGGCGGTAGAACCGGCCCATCTCTGGTATGGCGAAAATGCCTATGCCGCCGAACGACTTGGTGGCGACCGGGAGTATTTCACCCTGCGCTATGTAGCAGCGTATTTTTGAGTCCGCCGTTCCCTGGAGGCGGAAAAGCGTGACGTCGCCGGGGATAATGTCGCCCTCAAGCGTACCGCGTGTGAAGTCAGGGGTTTTGCCGCCCTCAAGCAGCCTGTTTTGTATCAGCTGGTACTTTATTTTTCCGTCGCTCAGCTTGCAGAAAGGCGTGTTGCCGCAGTGGAAACCCATGAAAGTATCGCTCTGCTCGTAGTCGAACCTGCCTTTTATCCGGCTCTCGTACAGGTCGCGCGGCACGCTGTTGTTTATGTCAAGAAGCGTAACGGCGTCGCCGCTTACGCAGGCGCCTATGTATTCGCTTACGGCCCCGTAAATATCGACTTCACAGGCTACCGGCATGCCTGCCCTTGTAAGGCGGCTGTTTACGTAGCACGGTTCAAAACCGAACTCTTTAGGAAATGCCGGCCAGCATTTGTCGGCAAATGCAACGTAACTGCGCGAGCCTTTGTTTGCCTCAGCCCAGTCAAGCAGCGTCAGCTCGAACTGCGCCATGCGGGGCAGCAGGGCGGGGTATGTGTTGCCGCTTTTGCCAAGCTCTTTTTCCATGTCGGCAGCGACGGCTTCAATGCGCTTGTCGCCGCTGTGCGCCTTGTATGAAACGAACAGGTCAAGTTCGGAATTTTCCTGTACTTCTATGCCGAGGTCATACAAAGGCTGTATGGGCGCGTTGCATGCGTAAAAGTCCTGCGGGCGCGGGCCGAACGTGATGACTTTAAGTGACTTAAGGCCTATAGCGGCGCGTGCGACCGGAACAAAGCCTGCAATCATATGTGCTACTTCATCTGCAGTGCCGACGGGATTTTCAGGTATTACGGCCGGTATATTGCGCAGGCCGAGGTTGTATGAGCAGTTGAGCATGCCGCAGTAAGCGTCGCCCCTGCCGCCTATGAGGTCGCCGTAAGATTCCTCGGCGGCCGCGGCGAACATTACCGGCCCGCCGAAGTTTTCAGCTATGAGCGTTTCAGGCGTTTCTGGCCCGAAATTGCCGAGAAAGACTACAAGCGCGTTGCACTGCGCTTCTTTTACTTCGTTTACGGCTTTAAGCATATCGCTTTCGTTTTCCACTATTGTTTTTGCCGCGTAGATTTTTTCGCCGATGGAAGAGCAGCTTTTGACGACGTTTTCCATCCGCTTCTGCGAAAGGGAGAGGACAAAGCAGTCGCGGCTTACGGCGATAAGCCCTAATTTTACTTCGGGAATATTTTTTAACATGCTGTTTTTTCCTTTCTATACAATAATTATTTTATATTGTTTTGCGGTTTGCATTATCTGTAGCTCCATTTAAGCGCATCGTAAAATTTTACATATTTTTGGTACTGCAGGTCATAAACTCCGGTGTTTTCAGCATTGGGCATGCTGCTCCCGCTTGACTCTATAAACGGTACGGTTTGCGAAAGGTTTTCAAAAAGCCCGGCGGTGACGCCGGCGACAAGCGCCGCGCCGAAAGAGCCTCCCTCCGAGCTGCCGTATACGGTCCTTACCGGCAGGTTGAAAGTGTCTGCAAATATCTGCTGCCAGACTTTACTTTTGGCACCGCCGCCGGCAATGACAATTTCGTTTGAACCGTCGCATTTTCCCGCTTCCGCTATGACACCGTACACCTGCTTAAGCGAAAACGCGACGCCCTCCATTACGGCACGCGCGAAGTGTCCTTTGCCGTGCCTTGAGGTAATGCCGAGAAAAGCGCCTTTGGCGTTAGGGTCGTTTACGGGGGCGCGTTCACCGGTAAGGTAGGGGAGAAAGATAAGCCCTTCGGAGCCCGCGGGGACTTTTTCGGCTTCACTGTCTAAGATACTGAAAACGTTTTTATTTTCTGCTTTTGCCTTTTCTGTTTCATAGTCGCCCAAGGCGTTTTTAAACCACTGGTAAGAACCCGCCGCCGCAAGTGTTACGCCTATAGCCGAGTATGTACCGGGTTCGTTTCCGCAGAAAACCTGCAGCATCCCGTTTGGGTTAGCGGCAAAAGATGGCAGGTTTACGGCAGCTACGCCTGATGTTCCGAGGGTTATGCCTACGCGCCCTGGCTTTATAAGGCCGAGCCCAGCCATTGAGATAACGGCGTCGCCTCCTCCGCCTGAGAGTACGGTTCCCTCGGGGATGCCGGTGAGGGCGGCCGCTTCTTTTGTAACATGGCCGGCGGCTTCGGTGGACTCGATAACACGCGGGAACATGGCCGGGTCAAGCCCGGCTTTTTTTATGAGTCCAACCGCCCACTCGCGTTTTTCGACGTTAAAAAATCCCGTGCCGGAAGCATCGGAAACGTCGGTGCATATGCTGCCGGAAAGTTTAAACCTTATGTAGTCTTTGGGGTTTATAACCGTTTTGGTTTTAGCGTAATTTTCAGGTTCGTTTTCTTTCATCCACAGTATTTTTCCGCCGGTGTAGCCCGTCAGCATGCGGTTGTTTGTTACCGCCAGCAGGGAAGCGTCCCCTCCGGCGGCGGCGGTGATTTCGGCGCACTGTTTTTCAGTCCTCTGGTCATTCCACAGTATGGCGCGGCGGATAACGCGGTTATTTTTGTCAAGGGCCACCATGCCGTGCATTTGGCCGGAAAAGCCCACTGCGAGGATTTTCGTGTCTTTTAATGCCGCGGTTATCTTTTTAAGCCCCCTGCAGACGCCGTCCCACCAGTCACCGGGCTCCTGCTCCGACCAGCCGGCTTCAGGCGAATAGCACGAATATTCTTCTGTAACAGATTTAAGTATCCGGCAGTGCCCGTCAACCGCGATTATTTTACAGCCGGACGTGCCAACGTCGATTCCAAGAATACAGTTCATATCATTTCTCCTCCGTTTAAATAAAGCATTTAAAGATTCAAGAAGATTCAAGGAATATATTAAATAGTTTTACTAAAGTGCTTTATAATAATAGTTATAGCATAATATATCAGCCATGTCAACAAAATATAGGCACGCGCGAGATTTTCAAGTCCGCTAACGAAAAGGCTGCTTAATTTTAACTGTATACTTTTTAAAAATCTTGGGCAATTAAACTTGCAATCTTCAAGGCTGCAATTTTGAAAGTAAAAAAGCTTGACGTTTACAGAAATATTTAGTATAATAACATGGTTGATGGTTTTGATATGCTGGTGTGGCTCAATGGTAGAGCAGCTCATTCGTAATGAGCAGGTTGTTGGTTCGATTCCGACCACCAGCTCCAAAAAGAAACCCGGAAGCTTTCACGTTGATGGCTTTCGGGTTTCTTTTTGGTTTAAAGGACGCCTGCCGATAATTGGATAAGCGGCGAAAGTTAAAACGGCTAACGGGCCGCTGCAGGACGGAAGTTTTGCAGCGGCCCGTTTTTATGTGCGGCCGTAAAGCAGATTGGATGTTAACGCCTGGGACGGAGCGCCTTAAAAGGGCAAAGCGTTAAACGCAGTGTTTTTACGGCGAAAGCAAAAACGCTTATTCATTATAATCGGTTATTACCGTATTTACGTCTTCGGCATATCATGTTATTGCGGATTAAATAAACTGTATCCGCAGAAAGAGCTACCGGGGAAGGTGAAAACGCGGTGATAAAACCTTATAAAATAAAAGTCGAAGGCGTGAGCAAAACGTTCACAAGCGGCGGAAAGGTTTTCCCTGCTTTGGACGATGTTAACCTCACCGTCGAAGACGGTAAATTTGTCAGCATCATAGGCCCAAGCGGCTGCGGAAAATCCACGATGTTCAATATAATAGCAGGGCTTACGCCGCCTACCGGCGGTGATGTTTTCGCTGACGGTGAAAGCATTGCCGGCAGGGCGGGGTACGTAGGCTACATGCTCCAAAAAGATATGCTGCTGCCGTGGCGCAATATACTTGACAATATAATTTTAGGCCTTGAAGTACGCGGCGTACCGCGAAAGAAAGCCGTCGGGCGGGCTTTGCCGCTCATTGAAAAGTACGGGCTTAAAGGCTTCGAAAAGCATTACCCTGACGAACTTTCAGGCGGTATGCGCCAGCGTGCCGCACTTTTGCGGACTTTGCTTTACGACAGGGATATCATGCTGCTTGACGAGCCGTTTGGGGCGCTTGACGCCCAGACAAGGCTTTTAATGCAGAACTGGCTTTTGGAAATATGGCGTGATTTCGGCAAAACCATCCTTTTCGTAACGCACGACATAGACGAGGCGATATACCTTGCCGACGAAATCTACGTCTTTACTAAGCGCCCCGGAAAGATAAAAGCAAAAATAGAAGTACCCATAAAACGCCCGCGTTCCGCAGGCGACATGACTACGCCCGAATTTGCCGGACTTAAAAGCACGCTGCTGAAGCTGCTCTTTTCCGCCAGTCCGGACGGGGCTGAAACGGCAGGGGGTGATGAAATTGACTAAACCTTCAAAAAAATATGCCTGCGCCAGGGCAAAGCGGTTTATATACGATGACGAGCATCAGATAAAAAAGCGGAAAAAAATAATCGCTGCGGGCAGGATAGCCGTCGCAGTCCTGATTTTTGCGGGATGGGAATTTTTCACGCACATCGGACTTATGGACCCGTACTACTGGAGCTGCCCGTCAGCTATACTGGAAACCACATGGGAACAGCTTGCGCACGGTTCGCTTTCGGGTGATATAGCGTATACATCCGCGTCGGCTGTTATAGGCTTTGTTACAGGCACTTTGTTTGGCGCTGTGCTTGGCCTGTCGTTTTGGTGGTCAAAAGCATATGCCGGCATAAGCGAGCCTTTCCTTATAGTTTTTAACGCACTTCCCAAACTGGCCCTAGGCCCTGTGCTCGTCATTATGTTCGGCATAGGCTTCTTTTCTAAAGCCGTCCTCGCGTTTCTTATGACTGTGGTTACAACGGCCATCTACGCCTACGGTGGTGTTAAAAGCGTAGACCCGGCGATGGAAACGCTCCTTTATTCGCTCGGCGCAAGACGCTGGCAGGTATTTACCAAAATCGTCGTCCCGTCGTCGCTGCCATGGATCATAAGCAGCCTGCGCGTTAACATAGCGCTTGCACTCGCTGGGTCCATTGTCGGCGAATTTATTTCATCGGAACACGGCGTCGGCCGCATGGTCATTTACGCCGGCACTATACTCGATATAAACCTCGTATGGGTTGGGGTCTTTGTACTGTCCGTCTTATCCGTAGTTATGTACTTCTGCGTAGTTCTGCTTGAAAAGTTCCTGTCCCGCCATTTCGTAAGGATGAACGGGCAGGGTTAACGGCTATAAATTTCCGTCAGGAGGTGTTCCGTATGAAAAAACGGATTTCTTTACGTGTAAAAACCGCATGCGTTATCCTTGCAGCCGCGCTCGCGCTGCCTTTGGCTGGCTGTTCAAAGGGAAAAGAGGCGGGAAATAAAAAAATCGTCATAGCCGAGCCTGTCCACCTGATAGGCTACCTCCCGCTTTACATTGCGCAGCGCGAAGGGTATTTTGCAGATGAAGGGCTTGACGTAAACGTCATACAGGCAACAGGCGGCGCGCATATAACGGCTGTTGTAAGCGGCGACGCGTGGGGCGTAATCGGCGGCATAGACAGCATAGCCCTTGGCAACAAAAACAACAGCGACCCCATAGTCGGAGTCGCAAACTGCGTCAACAGGGCCAACGTTTACCTCGTGTCAAAAAAAGGCACTTCGCCCAAAAGCAGCAGCGATGAAGACCTTAAGGCATTTTTAAAAGGCAAAACCATAGTAGCCGGACGGCACGGCGGCTCGCCTAACCTGCTTACACGCTACCTGCTTATAAACCTTGGGCTTGACCCTGAAAAAGACGTAAAACTGCTCGAGCCGGGCGACGCCGCGACCGTAGTGTCAATGTTACAGAACGGCGGCGGCGACATAGGCAACGGCGCAGAGCCGCAGATAAACGAAGGCATTGCAAAAGGCGTATGGGACGAACCGTTTTATAAATTCACCGATATGGGGGACTTTTCATACTCCGTTTTCGGAGTTAAAAAATCAACGGTTAAAAACGAGCCTGAAACAGTACAAAAATTTGTAAACGCAATACTCAAGGCGTTAAAGACAGTGCAGGAAGATAAGAGCACGGCCGAAAAGGACCTCAGGCTTGAGTTCCCGACTTTGGGCGATGCATCGGTAAAGGCATCGCTCGACAGGGCGTATGCCGACAGCCTGTGGAGCAGGGACGGCTATATCTCAGAAAAGGCCGTCACAAACGACATGAACATGCTCATAAAGACCGGCATATATAACGGCAGTTACTCTTACAAGGAACTTGTCGACATGCGTTTTGCAGACAAAAAATAAGCATATAATGTTACGCTAAAAACGCTTTAACGCTGCAAAAAACCGTCCGCAGTGCCTCTGTAAGCTCTGCGGGCGGCCATTTTAATTTAAGATATTGAGCCTGCGAAAAATTACGCCAAAAGCATCCTGTCGTTTGCAAATTCGCCGCCGCTGACGGCTTCGAACTTTTCGAGCAGGTCTTCAACCGTAAGTTTCCCCTTTGCTTCTCCTGAGACGTCGAAAACAATCTTACCTTCGTCCATCATAATCAGCCTGTTGCCGTATTTTATGGCATCGCGCATATTGTGGGTTACCATCATGGTGGTGAGCTGCTGCCCTGAGACAAGCTCATACGTGAGCTGCAGGATGTTTTTCGCTGTTTTAGGGTCAAGCGCCGCCGTATGCTCGTCCAGCAGCAGCAAGTCAGGTTTCTTAAGTGTAGCCATCAGAAGCGTAAGCGCCTGCCGCTGCCCGCCTGAAAGGAGCCCGACTTTGCTCGTCATCCTGTCCTCAAGGCCGAGGCCGAGTATCTTGAGCTTTTCGTGGTAAAACTCACGCTCTTTTTTTGTTATGCCCCACTTGAGGCCGCGGCGTTTGCCGCGCCTGTAGGCTATGGCAAGGTTTTCTTCTATCTCCATATTGGCGGCTGTGCCGCGCATTGGGTCCTGGAACACGCGCCCCATATATTTCGCACGTTTATACTCCGGCGCCCTTGTTATGTCATTGCCGCCGAGTACTATGGAGCTGCCCGTTATGCCGTCGCACGGGTAGACGCCTGCCACAAGGTTAAGCAGAGTGGACTTGCCCGCGCCGTTGCCGCCTATGACGGTAACGAAGTCACCGGGGTACAGATGCAGGCTGACACTCCTTATGGCCTTTTTTTCGTTTATCGTGTCCCTGTTGAACGTCTTGTATATCTTTGTCATTTTAAGCATTGTACATACCCCCCCTTATACGTCGGACGGAGAACGGCCGCCGTCGGTATCGGAAACGTCGGGTTCGGCTATGCTCTTTTTGCTCGAAAATTTATTTACGGCGACTGGTATAGCAAGCGCCGCGGCTACTATTATAGCCGTAAACAGCTTAAGGTCATATGACTTAAGCCCCAAAAACAGCACCAGCGCGATTATCATGCGGTAAATGATTGAACCGACTACAACAGCAACCAGCTTGTACGCAAAGTTAAACCTGTCGCCCATTATGACCTCGCCGATTATAACCGAAGCAAGGCCTATTACCACTGTGCCTATGCCCATGCCTACGTCGGCATAGCCCTGGCACTGGGCGACCATAGCACCCGAAAGGGATACAAACCCGTTGCTTATCATAAGCCCTAAGATAACCATTGTGTCCGTGTTTACGCCGAAAGCGCGCGCCATGTACTCGTTGTTGCCCGTCGCGCGTATGACACTGCCCGTTTCAGTGCCGAAAAACCAGTACATGAACGCTATGACGGCCGCCGCGAAAACCAGCCCTATCACCATGCCCGCGATGACCTTATCGCCGCCCGGCAGGCGAGCCGCCGCTTTAGTCGCTATTGTGTCAGTACCTAAAAGAGGTATGTTGGCTTTGCCGTCCATAATATGAAGGTTTACCGAGTAAAGGGCAATCATCGTGAGTATGCCCGCGAGCAGCGACGGTATCTTGAGCTTGGTATTGAGTATACCCGTTACGGCTCCGCAGGCAAGCCCCGCGAGCAGCGCGAAAACGAGCGACAGGTACGGGTCCATTCCTTTTGACATGAGTACTGCCGTGACCGCGCCCCCTGTTGCGAAAGTTCCGTCTACCGAAAGGTCGGCGTAATCCAAAAGCCTGAAGGATATGTAAACGCCGAGCGTCATAATGCTCCACAGCATCCCCTGCGATACGGCGCCTTTCATGTCAAGCAGTAAAGTAGTTATATTCATTGCTTTATAGCCGCCTCCGTAAGTTTTATTAAACACCGTAAGGCGGCGGGGTACGCCCGCCGCCGATTAAATTAAATATAAATCAGCTGTTGCTGGATTTGGCCGCTTTGTCCAAAAGGCTTTGGGGGAGCGTTATGCCTACAGCCGCGGCGGACTTTTCGTTTACGGCTACGTCCATGTCTTTTTGGTACTCTATAGGCATATCCGCGGGCTTTGACTCGCCCGTCAGTATCTTTACGGCCATTTCGGAAGTCTGCTTGCCTAACTTGTAGTAGTTTATCCCGTAAGTCGCCAGCCCGCCGTTCTTTACTATGCCTGACTCGCCGACTATTACCGGTACCTTTGCGGCGTTAGTCACCATTGTAACCGTCTGCATGCCGGCGGCAAGCATGTTGTCCGTAGGCACGTACACGGCCTGCACGCCGCTTACAAGCGACTGCGCCACCTGCTGTATCTCGTTAGAGCTTGAAACGGTGCCTTCTTTGTACTTAAGGCCCAGGGCCTCGCACTCTTTTTTAGCAAGGCCTATCTGGTAAACGGAATTAGTTTCACTTGAGCAGTACATCAGCCCTACCGTTTTAACGTCAGGCACAAGCTCTTTTATCATGTCTATCTGTTCCTTTACCGGAGTAAGGTCCGAAGTCCCCGTTACGTTAGTACCCGGCTTGTCGTTTGACTTGACAAGCTTCGCGTCGGCGGGGTCGGTAACGGCCGTGACAAGTATGGGTATGGTGGACGTCGCGTTAGCCGCGGCCTGCGCTGCCGGCGTCGCTATGGCGAGGATAAGGTCATAGCCGCCGTTCGCAAATTTTGACGCTATAGTGACGCAGTTAGCCTGCTCATTCTGCGCGTTCTCGTAATCGATTTCAATGTTTTTTCCGTCCTCATAGCCTTTTGCCTTAAGGCCGTCGACAAATCCTTTGTAGGCATTGTCAAGGGCATCGTGCTCTAAAAGCTGTACTATGCCTATCTTATAGACCTTCCCGCTTTCCGCGGATGAACCGCTTCCCGCAGCCTGCTGTGAAGAAGCCGCCTGTGAGGACTGGCCCGAACCGCCAGAACACGCGGTGCATGAAAACACAAGTGCCGCCGAAAGAAATAATGCCGCAAATCTCCCTGATTTTCCCATTAATAACCCTCCTAAGTAATGCTTTAGCGATTTAAAGCTTTTAGCTGATAAATAATGTATATAATATACATTATTTCAAGGGCTGTGTCAATAAAAAAATCATTTCATGCGCATTATGCTTACAGGGAGATAAACTTATGTAATCCGCAGGTGGCTTGTTATGTTTCTTCCCCACTGCCGATTTTACACAGGACTGTGCTGTTCAGGCGGCAGAACATTATAATACTTGCGGCAAGTGAGACTCCCTCTGCTATAGGAAACGCGTACCACACGGCGTGTAAGCCTATGTTTGAAAGAAAATACGCTGCCGGAAGCAGAACCACAAGCTGCCTTAAAAGCGAAATGACAAGGCTCATGAAGCCATGACCGACCGCTTGGAAAACATTTGAAAAACTTATGCCTATGGCTGCAGGCAGGAAGCATAGGCAAATGGTTCTTAATGCCGGTGTTCCTATAGCGAGCATATCTTTAGAAGCATTGAAAATCGAAAGCAGCTTTTCGGGTATAAGGAGGAAAACAGCCGTACCTATAAACATTATGACGAGAGCTATGGCGCAGCCTATTTTTATTGCATCCATGAGCCTGCCATGTTTTCTTGCTCCAAAATTATAGCCAATGACCGGCATAACACCCTGCATAAGGCCGAAAACAGGCATAAAAACAAAAGACTGCAGTTTGTAATAGACTCCAAAAACAGCCACAGCGGTTTCAGTGAAAGATATGATTATGGCATTTATACCAACTACCATAACAGAGCCTATGGCCTGCATGATGATAGATGGGAAAGCTACTGCATAAATATCTCTGATTATAGATTTATTTGGTCTAAAATTTTTTAAGTCGATTTTAACTTTATGTTCTTTAGTAAAGATTACCGTAAGCGAAACTATCATGGCGACATTCTGCCCTATGACGGTAGCTATGGCAGCGCCGGCCACTTCCATTCTGGGCACGCCGAAAAGTCCGAAGATAAATATTGGGTCAAGTATAATATTTGTTATGGCCCCTATCATTTGAAAAATCATAGGATACATCATATTGCCTGTTGCCTGCAGTATTTTTTCTATGTTTATTTCCACAAAAACACCCAAAGAAAAAATGCAGTTTATGCTCATATACTGTACCGCCATATTTTGGACTTCCCCGGCGGCATTGAATGACTGTATGAAAGGCTCCGAAAAGAACACGCCTATAAAAATAAATAGAATCCAGTTCAGGACGCCGAGCAGAATGCCGTGCGTCGCCGCCGAATCTGCATCACTCTGGCGTTTTTCACCAAGCCTGCGTGAAATAAGAGAGTTAAGTCCAACTGCCGTGCCTGCGCCTACTGCGATTAAAAAAGTCTGCATAGGAAATACAAGCGACACAGCCGTGAGGGCATTTTCACTTACCTGCGCCACAAAATAGCTGTCCACAACATTGTACATGGCCTGTACTGTCATGGACAGCATGGCGGGAAGCGACATTGAAAGTATAAGTCGCAACATCGGCATAGTGCCCATTTTATTTTTTTCTGTCTGCTGCAAAAATAATCCACTCCGTTACTATAAAATATCCGTTGTAAGTACGGCCTTAAGGCGATATTTTTAATAACAATTATATATCGTCCAAACAGTATACCGGAGACTTTGCTCCGCCTGCGGCATTTTAACGCATGCCATATAGTTTATAGCAATATAACATTTGATGCAAGGCATATACTGAATATAATATACAAATAAGCAATGTGGCGAATAATATAAATGCATGAAAATCTGAAAAATTCAATATAATTCTATTTTTAATATAATATCCGATAAAACCGTTGTATAATAAATAAGTCGTCTCAAGGAAATGAGAGCTGTCAGGCAGAGTGCGTCCTGGCGGGCAGAGTTGGCGCCGATTACAATGAGGGTACACCCGTTCCCATT
>DHNP01000018.1 GCA_002409585.1 Ruminococcaceae bacterium UBA5413
CCAACTTTTATTATAGAGCCAATTAAAAAAGTCATCAATAACAACGTTGTAAGCGCCTTGGACAGCGATAGCTGCGAAGTTATCGTCATGGGCCGCGGCGTCGGTTTTCAGGCAAGGCCGGGCATGGATATCCCTCCGGACAGGATTCAGAAAATCTTTAAAATGGACGGTAAAAATTCCTCCGACCGCCTGCAGGAGCTTTTAAAAGACATACCAATGGAGCATTTCCAGCTTTGTTCCGACATAATCGAATACGCGAAGGCAAAAATAGGTAAGAAACTTAACAAGAACATATACATAACCCTTACAGACCATGTTAACTTCGCCATTGAGCGCTACCGCCAGGGGATGAACTTTTCAAACCCGCTCCTCCATGAGGTGAAGCTGTTTTACAAAAACGAGTTTGCGGTAGGCGAATATGCCCTGTCGTTGATAAACGAGCGCGTGGGGGCACTGCTGCCCGCAGATGAGGCGGCTTCCATCGCCCTTCATATTGTAAATGCGGAATATGATTCCAAAATAGATGAAATGACAAGCGTTACACGGCTTATAAGCAGTATTTTAAATATAGTTGAAAAGTATTTCAATATTCAAATCGACGAACAGTCACTCGACTTTGAAAGGTTCCTCACGCATTTAAAGTTTTTCGCTTTCCGCATTTTTAAGCACGAGACCATCGACGTCGAGGACAGCGGTTTCAGGGAGCTCATAGAACAGCAGTTTGCACCTGAATACAGATGCAGCAAGAAAATCGCCGAGTTTATAGAAAAGAGATACCGCCTGCATGTGCAGGAAGAAGAGCTCTACTACCTCGCGGTACATATCAAACGCGTAACACGCAAAAGCCCGGCGCGCGGCGGCGGTTAAGCCGCGCCGAAGCAGCAGCGGGTTTTAAGCCTGGTAAAACTTAAAATATTTTTAATCAGGGATTGTTATGGTTAAGTCCAGCAAGACCCGTGCCGGCCTAAAAAGCCGGCGTGGGCCTTGCTTTTTTATAAAATTAATTTCGGATAAAATGTGCGCGCATTTTAGATATCATAATATTAAAAATTGGGGGAAAATTGTATGGCAAGCAAATACGACGGGTTAGCACGGATAATCATTCAAAACGTCGGCGGAAAGTCAAACGTAATCAGTCTGTCACACTGCATAACGAGGCTCAGGTTTAAACTTAAGGACGAATCAAAGGCAAACACGGATATCCTTAAAAACACCGACGGCATAGTCACTGTAATGCAAAGCGGAGGGCAGTACCAGATAGTTATCGGCAACCAGGTCGACGACGTCTTTGAAGCCGTCAACAGGATAGGGAAATTCGGCGCCGACTCTGAGATTGTTGACGACGAAGGCAACGAAACCGGCACTTTTGTTCCGGAAAAGAAGATGTCGGCCGGCGCTGTACTTATAGACGTTATTTCCGGAGTTTTTCACCCTGTCTTAGGCGTTTTGTCGGCCGCAGGCATTATAAAGGGTTTACTTGCTTTATTCGCGTTTTTCAAACTTATAGATACTACAAGCGGAGCTTATATGACCTGGTACTCTGTTGCGGACGGCTTCTTCTACTTCCTTCCTATAATACTCGGTTACACGTCGGCGGAAAAATTCAAATCAAATAAATTTATAGGCATGGCCGTAGGGGCTTCGCTCTGCTACCCCGACATGGTGAACCTGGTAACCGGCAAAGCGATAGGCACTGCATTTGCGGGTACAATTTTCCAGGTGAGCTATTACGCTACATTTTTCGGTATTCCGATACTCATACCTGACAGCAAGTACCCTTCCACCGTCGTACCAATCATACTCGCAGTATTTGTCGCGTCAAAACTTGAGCATATGTGGAAGAAGGTTATACCTGACGTCATAAAACTGTTTATAGTTCCTGTACTGACGCTCGGCATCATCGTCCCGCTGACGTACCTTGTCATAGGACCTGTCGCACAGGTTTTGTGCTCGCTCATAGGCGCGGCTTTCAAAGCAATGTACAACCTGCCTGTAGTCGGAGGCTTGGTTGCCGGTTTGATTTTGGGCGCGATATGGCAGGTGCTCGTTATCTTCGGTCTGCACTGGGGCCTTGTTCCGCTCTGCATGATAAACTATTCCTCGTTAGGCTACGACTTTATTCTTTCGCCATATTTTGCCGCATCCTTTGCACAGACTATGGTAGTGCTCGCTATCTACCTCAAAACAAAGGACAGCAAGCTTAAGCGCATAGCCCTGCCGGCTTTTATTTCCGGGATTTTCGGCGTGACCGAGCCGTGCATTTACGGTGTGACGCTGCCTAAGAAAAAGCCTTTTGTCATCTCATGCATAGCCGCTTCCATAGGCGGCGGCATCATAGGCTTTGCAGGAGTAAAAAGCTACATGATGGGCGGCTTAGGCCTCTTTGGCCTTCCAAGTTACATTGACGCGAAAACCAACAGTGCCTACAGCATGTACTGGGTAATAATCGGCACACTCGTCGCCATGGTTATCGCTTTTGTTATGACATTCCTTACATACCACGATGAACCGGTACCTGCAGGGAATAAAAAAGAGGAAACGCTGCAGAAGCAAGTTGGCTGACCCTTACTGACATCATACAGTACTTCATATTACAGCTGCTTTGGGAAAGGTCGAAATAAAAACTATGTTTTTTAAAAATAAAAAGAAGGAAAAAACAAAAAAGAAAACCGCCGGCATAATTTTTGCCGCGCAAAGCGGAAAAGTCATACCCGTTACGCAGGTTAACGACAAAGTATTTTCCCAAAAAGTGCTTGGCGACGGCGTCGCCATCAAACCGGAGTCAGGCGCCGTCGTTTCACCTGTCGGAGGCGAAGTCGTCACCGTTGCCGACACGCTTCACGCCTACGGCATAAAAACCGACGACGGGCTTGAGGTGCTCATACATATCGGCGTAAACACGGTTGACCTGAACGGAGAGGGCTTTTGCAGCCGGGTAAGTGAAGGCAATAGACTCAGCGCCGGCGACCCCCTGTGCTACGTTGACCTCGGCCTTTTGAAAAGCAGGGGCTATGATACTGACATTATTATTTTAGTTACAAACCTTGAGCCAGGCGCCATGACGGCACACTGCGGCATAAATGCCACAGCCGGGCGGACATGCGTTATAGAGTACCATATGTAAACATGACGCGTTTTAAAATATATTTACAGGAGGAATACTGAATGGAAACAGATATTTTCCCTAACGGTTTCCTTTGGGGAGGCGCTACGGCCGCAAATCAAATTGAAGGCGCGTGGAACCTCGGCGGGAAAGGCCAAAGCATTATGGACCATATAACCGGCGGCAGCAAAACCACGCGGCGGCGTATAACTCCGGAGCTTGAGGAAAACGCGTTTTATCCAAACCATGAAGCCATTGATTTTTACCACCACTATAAGGAAGATATAAAGCTTTTTGCCGAAATGGGTTTTAAAACCTACCGTATGTCAATAGCCTGGAGCCGTATATTTCCGCGAGGCGACGAAACTGAACCGGACGAAAACGGGCTTGAGTTCTACGACCGCGTATTTGACGAACTGCATAAGTACGGTATAGAACCGCTCGTGACGCTTTCCCACTATGAACTGCCCATGTGTTTATGCAAAGAATACGGTGGCTGGCGCAACAGGAAACTTATAGATTTCTTCCAGCACTACGCCGAAACAGTCTTCCGCCGTTACCGCAGCAAAGTCCGGTATTGGCTTACTTTTAATGAAATAAACTGCCTGACGACCGAGTTCGGCGGATACTTCGGCGGCGGGATGCTGCCGTCACCAGGCGAAAACAGCGAACCCGCACGGTACCAGGCGCTGCACAACCAGTTAGTCGCAAGCGCAAAAACCGTGCAGTCCGGCCATGCCGTAAACCCTGACTTTAAAATCGGCTGCATGATATGCTACATGGCCGTGTATCCGCTTACGTGCTCACCCGACGACATACTGCTTGCACAATCGTTTGACCAAATGCACAACTGCCTTGCCGGTGACGTACACGTACGCGGCGAGTACCCTTCGTACGCGGAAAGCTACTTTAAAAAGCACGGTATAACTCTTGATATGCCTCCTGAAGATATACAGACACTTAAAAACGGTACTGTTGATTACTATACATTCAGCTATTACGCCTCAAACTGCATAACAGCAAAAGCTGGCGAAGGGCAAAAAATCAGCGGGAACATAATGGGCGGCTGTAAAAACCCATACCTTAAAGCAAGCCAGTGGGGCTGGCAGATAGATGCAAAAGGACTCCGCTATGTACTAAAAAAAGTTTACGACCGATACCGCATACCGATTATGGTAGTTGAAAACGGCCTCGGCGCGGCAGATACCGTTGAAAACGACGGAAGCGTACACGACCAGTACAGGATAGAATACCTGCGGCTGCATATAGAGCAAATGCGCGAGGCTGTGCGCGACGGCGTTGACCTGCGCGGATATACTTCATGGGGGCCGATAGACCTTATAAGCGCCTCTACCGGGGAAATGGCCAAGCGTTACGGCTTTATATATGTAGATAAGCATGACGACGGAAGCGGCAGCCTTTCACGCAGCCGCAAGGACTCGTTTTACTGGTACAAAAAAGTCATAGGCAGCAACGGCGCGGACCTGTCTGACTGAAAAAGAAGCAGTACGCGGAACACACGCAAACACCGCGGCTGCCTGTTAAGGAGGCCCAAAAGTAAAAACCGCAGGCCTTCATCGCATGCAGCGTAAAAAGCGGCTTTAAACACCCTGCCACTTTTTTGGGCCTTGCCGCCCAAAAAGGCGGCCGCCTTACTGTCTGCACCAGCGGGGACAGCAGAAACTTCACGGCAGAATCTTTGAAAATATTTTCAAAAAACTCTTAATTGTACGCTGTTAGAACAGAGGAGAATTACTATATGAAAAAACTTGTAGTGTATTTACTTAGTATAATAATATGTTTATCTATTTTTAAAGGATGCGTCAACTCAAACGGAACCAAAAACTCATCTGAAGGTTCTGCATCTTCACAATCATCACAGGGTTCCACGGACAACACCATACGCGAAACGTCATTTGGACCGGTACAGGGCTATAAAGACAATAAAAGCAATGTTTACATTTGGAAAGGAATTCCTTATGCAAAAGCGCCGGTAGGTAACTTACGCTGGAAAGCACCGCAAGATCCGGATAAATGGACGAAAACATACGACGCGACAAAGTCAGGACAGATAGGCATACAATATACCAGCGGAAAAACCGTAGGCAGTGAAGACTGCTTAAATTTAGATGTCTACAGTCCTGATACCGAAGATAAGGATTTGCCGGTTATTGTTTACATACACGGCGGCAATAACCAAACCGGCCAGTCGTCGGAAATCGACGGCAGGACTTTGGCGAACGATTCGAAATGCATCTTCGTCTCATTAAATTATAGGCTTGGAGTCCTTGGCTTTAACTGTTTGCCGGCGCTTAGAACAGGTAACTCAGAGGAGGACTCCGGCAACTACTCTTTATTGGATATTGCCAAAGCGTTGGATTGGGTTAAGTCAAATATTTCCGTCTTCGGCGGAAATGCCGACAATATAACGGTTTCTGGTTTTTCAGCAGGCGGGCGCGATGTTATGGCTATGTTAATCTCGCCTATCTTTAAAGGAAAATTCAATAAGGCGATTTCATTCAGCGGCGGCATGACAACGTCGGATATATCCGACAGTACTGCGGTAATCGCAAAGGCTTTGGCTCCTTTTGTCGTAGAGGATAAAGTAAAGGCAACAACCAACGAGGCCGCAGAGTGGCTGCAGTCAAGCGATGAATCAGTCAAAACATACCTTTACGGCCTTTCCGCAGAACGTTTGACAACTGTAATGCAAAACGCCGGAATACGTATGAGTGCCTTCCCGCATCTTTTTAGAGACGGAACGGTTTTGCCTAAAGAAGGGTTCGACACTAAAAATTATAATTCCGTTGATCTTTTGATGCTTACAGGCACTTCCGAATTCTCGTTATTTGCAGCTGGTGATCCGTATTTTTCAGCTTCTTATAAAGATGGCACCCTGTTCACCAATTCTACAAAACACAGCGAATACCTTTTTGCCAAAAAATACGGCAGCCTGCTTTACGAGTTATTTAACGCACAGGAATCAGCCCAGAAAATGTGCAGTAATTATAAAGCAAAAATTTATAACTGTACCGTAACATACGGGGAAAATGCTTCTGTTGTAGGAACAGCGATGGCAAATTTCGGTGCTTTCCACGGTGTTTTTGTTCCATTGATAGATAAGAATAATGCAACATATCAAAAAATGTTTGCCGACGGTTATTCTACCAAAGGGGTACAAAGTTTAGGAAAGCAGTTACGGGAATATATTAAAAACTTCCTTTATAACGGAGATCCTAACGGGGAATCCCTAACAGAATGGAAGTCTTTCTCCGCCGCTGATTACGGGCAGACACTTGTTTTAGATGCCGATAAAAATAACGCGGCCGTCAAGATGGAAGACCGTTCAATCTCCTACGATGACGTACTAAAACAAATGGAACAGGATACAACAATTTCAGAGGCAAGTAAATCCGAATTAATTAAAAAAGTATTAAACGGCCGTTGGTTCAGCAGTACTTTAGACAAACATTTTGAGAATTCCAACCTGTGGCAAGACAAATAATAATATTGGGTGAATTTTCATTAGCCCGGCAATCAAAAGGCCTGCTTTTTGTGTAATCAAATTGCAGGCCTTTTACCTTTTTATAATTTAAACTTCACACTGCAGAGAACCTGTAGACGGTCTCCGACCGGAACCTATTCCCCGGTTTTAGATTTTCATATGGAAACGACGGATGATGCACCGAGTCGGGGAAAAACTGCGTCTCAAGGCATACGGCACAGTGCGGCTTTAACGGTTTGCCTCCAACACCCAATGTTCCTGCGGGAAAGCTGTTGGCCGTATAAAGCTGCATGCCGGGCATATCCGTGAAAACCTGCATCACCCTGCCGCTCTCTTTATCCGTGATTTCCGCCGCTTTCCTCACACGCCCGTAAGTACCCTTAAGCACGTAATTAACGTCATATCCGCCGCACGCTTTCAGTAAATATTCGTCTGCCGAGATGCCGCCTCCAATGGCTTTATATGTACTGAAGTCGTAAGGCGTGCCCCCAACGGGCATGAGTTTTCCCGTAGGTATAAGGCCGCTTCCGGCCTCCGTTATATAGTCCGCATATATCTTTGCCTCAAGCGGGCAGATGCTTTTGCCTTCGCTGCCGGTAATATTAAAATAAGAATGGTTTGTAGGGTTAAACGGCGTTTCGGCGTCGGTCTCCGCTTCATAGCTTATGGAAAGCTCGTTGCCGTCCGTAAGCCTGTACGTAACATAGACCTTAACACAGCCTGGCAGACGGCTTTCGCCCCTGTCAAAATAGTAGAATGTGACCGCCTGCGAGCCACAGCTTTCTTCACGCGAGACAGCACGCCAATTTTTGCTTTGGTACCCGCCCGGCGCACTGTGCAGGGAGTTTTCGCCGTCGTTTTTATTCATGCGGTAAACGGCGCCGCCGACTTCCACCTCAGCTTTTGCAATGCGGTTAGCGAAACGGCCGATTACCGCCCCGAAAACATCTTCGCCTTTTTCATATTCAGAAAGTGTGCGATGCCCAAGCACCACGTTTTCCGGTTTACCGTACCTGTCAGGCACGTAGAGCCTCGCGAGCCTGCAGCCGTAAGTCATTATAACGGCCTCCATGCCGTTTTTGTTCCTTAAAACGTAAGACGTTACCACCCCGCCGCCGGCAAGGCATCCAACGGTTTTCTTTTCGATACTCATATCAACAGCGCCTTCATTTATGCCTTTTTATTAAAAAACCGGGACAGGACAAAGCTCCTATCCCGTTAAATGTAATAAAAGAGGATATGTTGAAAAAGTTTTTACCCTTTTATCTTTTTTACGCGCCTTATCCTTTTACACTGCCGAGCGCTACGCCGCGCACGATATATTTAGACAGGAAAAGATAGATTATTATAATCGGTATAATCGAAATGTTTATCAGCATGTAAACCTGCCCTAAGTCAAACCTGAGGAAATCGGCGTTGCGCAGCTGGGCTATAAGTATCGGAAGCGTCTTTTTATGCGCATCGTTTATCAGCAAAGCAGGTATAAAGTAATTGTTCCACGCGGCAACAAACGTGAAGATGGCCTGCACCGCGAGGGCTGGCTTCATTACGGGTAGCACTATAGAGTTGAACGTATGGAATTCGCCGCTGCCGTCAATGCGCGCGGCTTCTACTATTTCCATCGGCAGCGTGCTGTCCATGTACTGCTTCATAAAGAAAACGACTACCGGTGATGCTATTGAAGGCAGGAACAGCGGGATAAGCGAATCCATAAGCCCCCATTTGTCCATTTGCGTTACAAAGCCTACTGCCGAAATCTGCGTAGGCATTGTCATTATAAGAAGTATAACCGCAAACGCGGCTTTTTTTAGCTTGAAGTCATACGCAAAGATGCCGTAGGCCGTAAGTGTTGAGAAATAGATGGCCAGCCCCGCGCTCAGCGCGGAAACTATCAGGCTGTTTACTATCCCGCTTACAACAGGTATGTTGCCGTTATTTATCAGGTTCCTGAAATTAACGCCGAACGACTTGCCTGGAATAACTGAAAATCCCTGTTGTATCTGGAAATTGTTGCGGCTTGAGTTTATAAGCAGCATATAGAAAAAAAACAGGCACAAAAAAGAAAGTATAATCAGCACTATGTAACAGCCTACCCTTGCCGCAGTCATACTGCCTTTTTTACCCGTGCTTTTATTCTTTGACATTTTTATGCGCGCCTCTTTTCTTTTTTGGCTTTTTTCTCCCTTGTGTTCCTTGGTTCCCTTTCGTCATTTATGCAGAAATAAACAATCACGCACAAAACAGCGCAGACTATGAACAGTATGGTTGAAACCGCGCCGGCCACCCCGTAGTTTTTACTGTACATGTGGTTGTTTATGTACATTACCATGGTTGTAGAGGTCCTGTCTGGGGTCCCCTGGCCGTTTGTAAGTATCTGCGGCACGTCGAACATCTGCAGGCCGCCTATGAGCGACGTCACAACGACAAACGCCATAATCGGTTTTATAAGCGGCATTGTTATGCGCCAGAACATTTGGTTTGAAGTAGCTCCGTCTATTTCCGCGGCTTCGTAAAGGGAAGTGTCTATGCCCATTATCGCAGCCATAAGGAGTATCGTAGTATTGCCGAACCACATAAGGAAATTCATAAGTGCAATCAGGCTGCGCGTACCGCCGACCGTTTCCAAAAAACGCACCGGCTGTTTTATAAGCCCCATTGACATAAGGCTTGCGTTCACAGGCCCGTTATCGAAGAAAAGCTGGAAGAACAGCATGGCAAACGCCGCCGCCATTATAAGGTTAGGCATATAAATTACCGTTTTAAAAAAGCCCTGGCATTTAAGGTTGAGCCTTAAATTTGTAAACCACGCCGCAAGAAGCACCGAAATGATTATCTGTGGTACGAAACCCACGAACCAAAGCAGCAGGGTATTGCCAAAGTATTTAGGAAGGTCTGTTTGGAATATTTTAGCATAATTGGCCAGCCCTATAAATTTAGGTCCTATTATAGTCAGGCCGCTTCTGAAATATTCAAAAAAGCTGTAATAAATCGTCGAGCAAAGAGGAATGAACTGGAAAATAAGGAAAGTTATAAAAAACGGTAAAATAAAGATGTATCCCCATTTTGCATAACTTATATGTCCCTTTTTGCGTCTTACGCTTTCGGTTTGTTCTTTCAACGGGAACTACCTCTTTTCAAGAAATGGCACGGCCACGTCAGGGGTTGGCTGCGCGCGGCCGTGCGACCGGTTCAAAAACTGTGCGGCAGTGTTATTATGAGGGCCACTTTACCTCTGTTATTTCAGGATAAGTTTCCTTTATGGACTGTTCAAAGTTAGTTTTTGCCTTTGCAAGGTCGATGGTCCCATTGAAGTAGTCCGCGAACTGTGTCTGCATGGCTTCGTTGCAGCCCTGGTCATAAGCCGTGTTGTTGCTCATGTTTATCTTCGGAGCGGCTTCCGTAAAGCTCTTAAGGGGGTTCTGCCCGCCAAGGAAGTCGGACTTGAAGTCGCTGTTTGCGAGTTCAGTCATAGCGGATTTGTTGTTTGTATAGTCCAAAGTGTCGCTTGTAACTTTCTTCATTATATCTTTGTCGCATGTAAGCTTCTGCATTACGTCTTTTATAGTCGCCATGTTGTCGGTGCCTTTGCAGGCCGTAAGCCATGTGCCGCCCCAGTAGTAATTCGCGGGGCCGGTGCATATAGCCCAGTCGCCGAAAGCGCCGTTGCCGGCTTCTTCTTTTCCGCCTTCTGCAACAGGTGTCTTAAGGGAATTGCCCTCGAGCGTGAAGTTAACGCCCCATGTAGAGTAGAAGAACCCGAAAACCTTCGAATCCGGCCCCTGGTCTGCCGTCCACTGCTGGCAGTCGAAAAGTCCGGTTGCCTTGTGGTTGTAGCCTTTGTCGGTATATGTCTTTGTCTGCTCTACCCACTTCATTATCATAGGGTCAACTGTGACTGTCGTTCCTGTGACCCACGGTGATGACACGTTGTTTGAGAAAGTCCTGTAGCTGTCGTCAAACCCTGACAGCATATAGTAACCCTTTGTCTTTGCTTTTTGGGCTGCTGCATCGAACTTATCCCAGTCAGAAAGCTGCTCCTGAACCTTCTCAGGGTCGTCTGTACCGAGTATGTCCTTTGCGTAAGAGCGGCGGTAAGCGAAAACGCCCGGCGTTGCCTGCCATGACACGCCTTTTATAGCGCCGTCCTTGCTCGTGACTATGTCCTGCGTATACTGGTACTGTTCAGATAAATCGTCATCCGTAAGCCCGACGTCTTTCTTAACGTCAAGCGAGAAGTCACTGTTTGCGTACTTAAGCGCATAGTCGGCCTCCATGAGGAACATGTCGATTTTTTTGTCCGTTTCGGTTGATTCCTGCTGCATGAGCGCCTGGTCGAGCTTGTTCTGGTAGTTGTTGTGCTCGTTGGGGTTAATAGTCCATTTTACCGTTATGCCGTTTTTAAGCGTTGTAGTTGTCTTGTCGTCTGAAACAGAAGCGACCTCCGGGTAATAAGTATTGAACCTGCCCTGGAATTCGTCGTTCCAGCACCAAATGTTAAGGACTTTTCCTTCTGCCTGTTCTGTTGAAGCACTTGACGTGCTTTCTTTTGCTGCGTTTTGCGCGGTGCTGCTGGAGCCGCTGCCTCCGCTGCAGCCTACGAAAGAAAGAGCCATAGCCGCCGTCAGAGTCAGCGCGGCTACCTGAGTTGTTTTTCTTCTCATAAAGATCCTCCTTAATTAATATTAGGAAATAATTTGTAAACGGATGAGTAAAACTCATCCGGCAAGCCGGTTAAATAACGCGATTTACCATATTAATCGCTTACAGGTATGCTTTTAACTGATTTTCCTTCTAAAAGCTGCCCTTTTATGGTTATGTTCTCTATCACCGTCGTTAAAGGGCTCTCTATCTGTTCTATAAGGCGTTTTGCCGCCTCGCGCCCCATAGCCTCCGTGTTCTGCCTTATGGTAGTGAGCCTCGGCCTTATCATCTGCGAAAGCGGTATGCCGTCGTAGCCCGCTATGGAGACGTCGTCCGGTATCTTAAGCCCCATAGACTCTATCGCTTCTATCCCGCCGAGCGCGGCATAGTCGTCCGGCATGATAATGCAGGTAGGCGGATCGGGTAATTTCAACAGATTTTCCGTACACTGTTTAGTCGCCCTTATATCCCTGTACGCCGAAAGCTCGAGGTAATTTTCATGGACGTCGTTACCCAGGTTGCGCATTGTACGGCAGAAGCTTGTGAGGCGCTGCTCGGTAACGTCCGACTTTTTCCCGTATATGTAGGCTATCTTTCTGTGCCCCATGGCGTATATGTACTCGACAAGGTCCTTCATACCATCGACATTGGCTGAATTTATGCTTGTGTGGTTGTTGAAAATATGGTCTATGGTAACTACAGGTATATCGCTGTTTATAAGCTCAAGGACTTCGTTCTGGTAAAAGTCAACGCACGCTATGCATACGCCGTCAAAGTTGCGGTACCTGCAGTGCTCGAGGTACGTCATGGGATGCGCCCTGAAATTTATATTATGGTTTATAAAAGTAATGTCATACGAATGTTTTTCCGATTCGGATTTAAACGCGTCAAGCACCGCGGCAAAGTACTCCTGCCTAAGGCCGCTGCGCGCCTCGTCCGCGAAAAGCACGCCGATGTTGTGCGTACTGTTTATTTTAAGTGCCCGCGCGAAAGAGTTGGGAAAATACCCGCAGCTTTCGGCGACCTCCACTACCCTGTGCCTTGTTGTCTCGCTTATGTCGCTGTAATTGTTAAGCGCTTTGCTTACAGTCGAAACAGACAGGCCGCATTTCTCGGCTATATCCCTTATGTTAGCCACGTTTTTATCTCCTTGTATTTTCAAAAGCCTAAATTTTATTTATCTAAACCGTTTTCAAGAGCTATTATAATCTATATTAACTATAATTACAATACTTTTTAGAAAAATATTTGATATTTTTTAAAAATATTTTCTTATTTACGCCATATATATGTATATAATTTCTTTTACGTATAATATTTCTAATACGTTTTCGCTTTAACAAGCAAAATGCGGATTGCGGCGAAAGTTTTCGTTTGCCGGCGTATTTTGGCAGGCGGCCGGTTTTGCCGCGCGGATTAGTGTATTATACATATATATTTTTAAATTATTATATACTTAATGACTAATTTATGAAAAGCACTTGATTTATTGGCAAAAAAAATATACACTTAAGGTATTATAATACTACGTAAGGCGCATGCTTCTTCTTTTCTAAAACGTTTTAGAAAAAATGACTGTTTCATGGATTTCCGCGGGTAATTTGCTCCTTCAGCATATCTGTTTTCGCGGGACGGCCATCATCATAAAAATTTGGAGGGATACTTTACAATGAAATTCGGAGAATTCGACGACAACAGCATGGAATATGTAATCCTGAAGCCGCAAACCCCATATCCGTGGATAAATTACCTCGGCAATGAAAATTTCTTCTCTATTATTTCAAACACGTCCGGCGGTTACTGCTTTTACAAGGATGCGCGCCTGCTCCGCCTCACGCGCTACCGCTACAACAGCGTGCCGGCCGATGCCGGCGGCAGGTACTTTTACATACGCGACGGGCAGACCGTCTGGAACCCCGGCTGGGCGCCGTGCAGAACAGAGCTGGACTCCTACCGCTGCCGCCACGGGCTTGGATATACTGTAATACAGTCTTCAAAAGACGGCATCGCAGCCGAGCAGACGTCCTTCGTACCGCTCGGCAGCGACTGTGAAGTCGACAGGCTCGTGCTGAAAAATGAGTCCGGCGCCGAAAAGCATATAAAACTTTTCTCCTTTGTGGAGTTCTGCCTTTGGGACGCTTACGACGACATGACTAACTTCCAGCGGAATTACAGTACCGGTGAAGTAGAAGTATGCGGCAGCGCGATTTACCATAAGACGGAGTACCGCGAGCGCCGTAACCACTACGCCGTCTTCGCGGTAAACACGCCCGTAGACGGCTTTGACACCGACCGTGAGTCCTTTCTGGGGCTTTACAACGGCTTTGACAGGCCCGACGCCGTTATGGAAGGCAGCGCGAAAGACTCCATCGCAAGCGGCTGGTCGCCGGTAGGCTCCCATTTTATAAACGTAACACTTAAGCCGGGCGAAAAAAAGAGCTTTATCTTCGTACTCGGCTACTGTGAAAACCCGGAAAACAAAAAGTGGGCGGCGCCCGGCGTGATAAACAAAGAACCGGCTGAAAAAATGCTCGCGCGCTTTAAAACCGATGCGCAGGTTGACGATGCCATGGCGCGCCTCAAAGAATACTGGAGCGGCATACTCTCCACTTACCAAGTGGAGAGCGGTAATAAAAAGCTCGACCGTATGGTCAATATATGGAACCAGTACCAGTGCATGGTTACTTTCCATATGTCAAGGTCGGCCTCATACTTTGAGTCGGGCATAGGCCGAGGCATGGGCTTCCGCGACTCTGCGCAGGACCTTTTAGGGTTCGTGCATATGCTGCCGTCGGATGCGCGCGAGCGCATACTCGACATAGCCGCGACGCAGATGGAGGACGGCAGCGCCTACCACCAGTACCAGCCGCTTACAAAGCGCGGTAACCTCGGCGTCGGCAGCGGTTTTAATGACGACCCGCTGTGGCTTATTTTCGCCATAAACGCATATATAAAAGAAACCGGCGACTGGGATATACTTAACGAAAACGTGCCTTTCGACAACGACCCACAAAATACCGCGCCGCTTTTTGAGCATATGAAGCGTTCTTTCGACCACGTTACAGACAATCTCGGCCCGCACGGGCTGCCGCTTATAGGCCGTGCCGACTGGAACGACTGCCTGAACCTCAACTGCTTTTCAAAAACGCCGGGAGAACCGTTCCAGACGGTTACAAATATCGAGAGCGGCATCGCCGAGTCAGTTTTCATAGCCGGCATGTTTGTTTACATAGGGCCGGCTTATATAGATATATGCAAAAAAACCGGTAAAAAATCCGAAGCGGAATACGCTGAAGCGGAAGTAGGGAAAATGAACGAAGCCGTTTTAAAAAGCGGCTGGGACGGCAGCTGGTTTTTGCGTGCGTACGACGCTTACGGCCATAAGGTAGGCTCAAACGAATGCGACGAGGGTAAAATCTTCATCGAACCGCAGGGCTTCTGCGTAATGGCCGGCATAGGCGTTAAAGAAGGCCTTGCGGAAAAAGCCCTCGCTTCGGTGCATGAGCTACTCGACACCAAGTACGGCATTATGCTCAACTGGCCGCCGTACACCCGTTACATGCTTAACCTCGGTGAGATTTCGTCTTACCCTCCGGGGTACAAAGAAAACGGCGGCATCTTCTGCCACAACAACCCGTGGATAGGCATAGCCGAAACAGTCCTCGGCCACGGCGACAGGGCCTTTGACGTTTACCGCAAAACATGTCCGGCGTACCTTGAAGACGTAAGCGGCCTGCACCGCACAGAGCCGTATGTTTATTCACAGATGATAGCCGGTAAAAACGCCGTGCGCTTCGGCGAGGCCAAAAACTCGTGGCTTACGGGCACAGCCGCATGGTCGTTTTACTTTATCTCACAGTTTATTTTAGGCATACGCCCGCAGTTCGGCGGCCTTGAAATAGACCCGTGCATACCGTCAGGAATGAAGGGCTTTAAAGTTGAAAGGAAATTCCGCGGGGCGGATTACATTATCGAGGTGGATAATTCCGCCGGCGTGCAGAAAGGCATTAAGGAGCTGACTCTCGACGGGCAGAAGGTTGGCGGCAGCGTCCTGCCGGTATGCTCAGACGGCAAAAAGCATAACGTCAAAGCCATAATGGGATAACGCGCGAATAAAACAGCCGTGGGTATGGCCGCAGGGCCCGCCCGCGGCCTTTTTATTTTTACCCACGCTCACATATCTTGTAAAAGCATGAATTACAGTTTTAATTATCCGCATTGGCCTGCACTGCATGTATTTACAAATACGGGTGCCGTATGGTAAAATGGCGGAGTATAAACAGCGGGCACGTGTTAATAATTTATACGTAGTTATATTGCCTCCGTACCGGTATAAATAATATGCTCAGACGGCGGCCGCCTGCAAAGGAGAAACAAATGAACGATTTCGCTATAGTAACCGACTCCTCCTGCGACTTACCGGAGGAAACCGTACGGGAACTCGGGCTTACGGTTCTCCCCCTCACCTTTATAATCGACGGCAAAGAATATAAAGACTATCCCGACGGGCGCGACATGCAGCCCGCGGAATTTTACGCCCGCATGCGCAAAGGCGCGCTGTGCAAAACATCTGCCGTAAATGTTGAAGTGTTTAAAGATTCCATTGAAAAACTGCTTATACAGGGTAAAGACGTCCTCTGCATTTCTTTCTCATCGGGGCTTTCGAACACATATAACGCCGCGAAGATAGCCTGCGGCGAGCTTGCCGAAAAGTACGCGGAGCGCAAGGTTTTCGCGGTTGACTCACTGTCGGCTTCACTCGGGCAGGGGCTGCTCGTCTACCTTGCGGCAAAGAAAATGCAGGCCGGCGAAAACATAACGCAGGTACGCGGCTGGCTTGAAGAAAACAAGCTGCACCTGTGCCACTGGTTCACGGTAGACGACCTTGACCACTTAAAACGCGGCGGCCGCATAAGCGCGGCGGCAGCCCTCGTAGGAACCATGCTTAACATAAAGCCCGTGCTTCATGTTGACGATGCGGGCCACCTGATTCCTGTAGGCAAGGTACGAGGCCGCCGCGCTTCGCTCGATGCACTCGTAAACCATATGGAGCAGACAGCCATTGAACCCGCAGGCCAAACCGTTTTTATAAGCCACGGCGACACTTCAGGCGATGCCGGGTACGTCGCTTCCGAGGTAAAACGCCGCATGGGCGTTAAAAACGTACTCATAAATTACGTAGGCCCCGTCATAGGCACACATTCCGGACCCGGAACCGTGGCGCTTTTCTTCCTCGGCACTAAAAGGTAAAAATTCCGTTAACGCCGCGCATAAAATATTATTTTTACAGGCCGGCCTGGCGCGCGGTAAGCTGGCCGGAAACACAGTATAATACTATTAAATTAACCGCCGGCAAAACGATGGCAATAAGCCTTGACGTATGGTATAATAATCAGAGTACAAAAACCATGTTAAAAGCGGGAGGCAAACATGCAGCTGTCGGACCCCGGCGTAATCATGCCTATACTTAAAAGGCACGGCTTTAAAATATCCAAATCACTCGGCCAGAACTTTATCACCGACCCCGCCGTATGCCCGAGGATGGCGGAAGCCTGCGGCGCCTCGGAGCGGACTGGCGTCATAGAAATAGGCCCCGGCCTCGGCGTGCTTACGGCCAGCCTTTCGAAGCGCGCCGGAAAAGTCGCCGCCGTAGAACTCGACACGCGCCTTATACCGGTACTTAACGAAACGCTCTCGGGCCTTGAAAACGTGAAGATAATAAACGGCGACGCCCTTAAAATAGATATTAAAGGGCTTATACAAAACGAATTCGGCGGCATGGAAAACACCATCGTCTGTGCAAACCTTCCGTATTATATAACGACGCCCGTTATCATGCGTTTTTTAGAGGAACGGCCAGGCGTTGCCTCCGTAACGGCAATGGTACAGAAAGAAGCCGCAGCGCGCCTCTGCGCCGAACCCGGCACGCGTGAATGCGGAGCCATAAGCGCGGCCGTGCATTATTTTTCAGAACCGCGGGTGCTTTTTGAAGTGCCCCGCGCGTCTTTTTACCCCCAGCCTAATGTAGACTCGGCTGTCATAAAACTTAACGTACGGAAAGAGCCGCCCGTCAAACCGCAAAATGAAAAGTTTTTTTTCGCGCTGATAAAGGCCGCCTTCTGCATGCGGAGAAAAACCATACTGAACTCTATTTCCGCCGGCATATGCGCCGACAAAAAAGCTTTACTGCCGGCTTTTGAAGCGGCAGGCATAAAGCCCGGCCTGCGGGCCGAACAGCTCACCCTTGAAAATTTTTCGGCGCTGTCAGACGCGCTGTGCCAAGCGGAGGCCGCTAAATGAGTGACAACAAGTTAGCCCTTATCCTTTTCTATATAGGCTTTGCCGCCATGCTTGTCTCCATGGTTACAGGGCCGTTCGGTATAACCGACTTGTCGCTTATAAGCGGGGCGGCGGCGTGCATTTTCGCGCTGGCGTCCTTATACCTTGCTTTCCAGAACTTTGATGCCGTGCCGCACGCGGAACCCGGCGGCGGCGCAAAGCACAAAGCAGACACAGGCCCGGCAGGCCGGCCGCCAAGCATCTGAAACGGCGCCGTTTTATAAAATAATATCGTCCGGTAAATCCCGCACGGAAAATTGCGCTGGGTTTACCGGCTTTTTCATGCAAAATATAAAAAGCTTAGTATAATCTTTGGAATATTTGTCCATTATACTAACATAATATTAACCGGAAGTAGGTGTTTGCATGGAATCTGTATCGAAATTCCTACAGAAAAGCAGCTGCGGGCAGCGGGAAGTTCCTGCCGAACAGCAAAAAATTCTGGATGAAATAAGGGAAATTTCGAAACTTATAATGTACAACGAATGCTGGTTCCAGTCGGAGTCCGACAGTAACATGATAGACGCGTGCATTTACCAGCGCGCCGAACTCGACTCAAGGTACCGCTACCTGATAAACGAAGCTAAGCAGTGCGGCATCAGCCGCCCTGCAGAGGAAGGACGGAGAGGGTAAATTGAGCAGGATTGTTGCAATCGTATGCGCCGCGGCGGTATTTATTATGCTTGTTATAATACAGGTCATTGTTAAAGCGCGCCATCCGGTAAGGCGGGCTATAGGCGGCATATTAACCGGCCTGTGCGCGCTTGCGGCCGTTAACCTTACCGGCTGCTTTACGGGCGTGACGCTGCCTTTAAGCCCGTTGACCGTCGGCATTTCCGGAGTAGGCGGCATTTCCGGAGTTACCATGCTCCTGCTTTTAAACCTGATAGTAAGGTAGGCTGTCCCGCCATACGTGGAATTGCACCGGAAAGCGCCGCCTTTTCCCATCGGTTAATATACGTCTGCCCGCGCCGGGTTTTTGCGCGCGGCTAAAGCAGCCTATGTTATGCTTTAAACTCATCAGCCGCCCCGCCTGTAAAACGCACGCGGGGCGGCTGCTTTTTTCAGTACGGCGCAAGGCCGCGTTTTACGCCGCGGTAAGTTCGGCGGTAGGGTAATACCACGAAAGTATCTCCTTATAGCCCGCCCCCTGCTTTGCCATGTACTGCGCGCCGGCCTGGCTCATGCCGACGCCGTGCCCGTACCCTTTGACCGTAAATAAAAATGCGCCGTCTTTAAAGTCAACCGTAAAGTCCGACGAGCGCAGTCCTAAAGCCGAGCGCACAAGGCTGCCCGCCACGTCCTGCCCGCCTATGGCGATGCTTTTGACAGAGCCGGACTTAGTGCGCTCTATTTTTCCAACCCACGACGATGCCTCACCGCTGAAAGACGACGACGGCGAAACCTTAAGTATGCGCGAGCTGAACTCGTCCTGAGAAAAAGAAGCGGAGGTCTTGTACCCTCCGGCAAAAACATCGCCCGGGCTTGCAACCGGCACAAGGTAGCTGCGCACGCCTCCCCAGATGTCTTCCGACGACTCCGTATTGCCGGACGATATGGCATAGTAAGTCGCATCTATAAGCTCGCCGCCGCATGTCAAAGTCTGGCCGTAAACAGCATCGGCTGCCGAAGCAATCTTTTTACGGTACGCATCGAAATTATCCCCCCATTTTTCCCTCATGCCGTCCTCAGTCACATAGAGCTGCCAGTTCTTCGTATCCGCCTCAAAATCCGCCCCTTTAAGCGAGGAGTCCGCAGATTTCCTCGCTTTTTCACGCAGCCTGCCGTAATATGTATAGCTTGCCACGGCCTGCGCCTTAAGCGCCTCCTGCTCGGCGTTCGGCGACATCTCCGCCGCTACCGCCCCGCAGACGAAGTCCTTCCCGCCGACGGTGAGCACTTCGCCGCTCTGCTTGTCAAGTATTTTGAAGCTGTCGGCGGACGACTGCACGGCGGCTTTTTTCCCCGAGGATGCACTCTGCCCCGTACTTTCTTCATTACGGCCCTTACCGCCCATTGACAAAAAGGGCACTAAAAACATTAATATGAACAGTATTACGCCCAAAGCTATGCTCCCCCTGTACTTTGACATTCCTTCGTCCTCCCCCGCGCATTCGGCATTTTTAAATAAGGCTAAATTAAATTATGCATAATTTTTATTTTTAATATCAAAATTTAAAAATTTTGCGTGTATAATGAAACATAAAGCTCATATGCTGCAAAACGGCTTGACTTTAATGCCCGTATGTTATAGAATGGCTATATTGTTTACTTACAGCATATGGCCACGGCCTCATTAATATCCGCGCAGCCGTCTTTTTACCGTTTACGGCGGCGCTTGTACTTAATTAAATAAAGTATCCACCCGCCGCCGCGGCAGCCGCGCGGCCGGCTTTTGTTTAACGGATAAAATTTGTATAGGGATGATGGTAAATGGCAGAAAATTCATCTAACAGCGCAATGTCCGCATCCTTAGCGGATTTATGCAGCGAATTCCGCGCGAATAATAAAATATCGCCTGACAAATTTGACCTCTATGAAGTCAAAAAGGGCCTGCGCAACCCTGACGGCACCGGCGTTATGGCCGGCCTTACGCTCATATGCAACGTGCACGGCTACCTTATAAACGACAGTGAGCGCGTCCCTGACGTAGGCAGGCTTACATACCGCGGCATAGACATAAACAAAATAGTCGAAGGCTGTGTAAAAGAAAACCGCTTCGGTTACGAAGAAACCGCATGGCTGCTGCTTTTCGGCAAGCTGCCTACGGGCAGCCAGCTCGACTCTTTTCGCAAGGTGCTGAGCCAGTACAGGGAGCTGCCTGAATATTTTGCGGAAGACATGATAATAAAAGCCCCCTCTAAAAATGTTATGAACAAACTTGCGCGTTCAGTACTTGCACTTTATTCTTACGACGACAACCCCGACGACACGTCTCTCGAAAACAACATGCGCCAGTCTATAAAACTCATAGCGTGCCTGCCTACCATCATGACCTACGCCTACCAGGTAAAAAGGCGCCATTTTGACAAGGAAAGCATGTACTTCCACCCGCTTGACCCCAACCAAAGCACGGCCGAGTCCATACTGAACGCCATACGGCCCGACAGGGTGTTTAAAGACGAGGAAGCAAAGCTGCTCGACACATGCATGATACTCCACGCCGAACACGGCGGCGGCAACAACTCGACGTTTACGGCAAGGGTGCTTTCGTCAACAAACACAGACATCTACTCCGCCATCTCCGCCGCGATAGGCTCGCTTAAAGGGCCGCGCCACGGCGGCGCGAACCACAAGGTCATGAAGATGATGAACGACCTCATGGAGCACGTAAATGACTGGGAAGACGAGGACGAGGTTTCGGCGTACCTTGAAAAAATCCTCCGCGGCGAGGCCGGCGACCGCTCCGGCCTTGTTTACGGCATGGGACACGCCGTCTACACCCTTTCGGACCCGAGGGCCGTCATACTGAAGCAGCGCGCCGAAAAGCTCGCCTCCGAGTGCGGTATGGAAAAGAAGTTCAACCTCTTTAAGCGTGTTGAGCGGCTTTTCCCCGGCGTGTTTTTGAAGGTTACCGGCAGCACAAAGACTATGTGCGCCAACGTGGACTTTTACTCGGGGCTTATCTATGAAATGCTCGGCATACCAAGCGACCTGTACACGCCGCTTTTTGCCGTTTCACGCATTGCCGGCTGGTGCGCGCACCGCATGGAAGAAATGGAAACGTGCCGCAAGATAATGCGCCCTGCGTACCGTTCGCTTTCAAAGTCAAAGCCTTACGTACCTTTAAACCAAAGGAAATAATCCCGATTTGTTTTACGGAGGAAATATATGAAAAAAAAGCGTGTGTGGATAATCTTTGCCGTTTCTCTTGCCGTGCTTCTCCCCGCGTCGGTATATGTAATGGAAAATTTTCTCGATACCAAAACGGGGTTTTACTCCGACGGCGGCGTTAAAGCCGGCATACTGTCGGCATGTACGGCCGCCGCGGCCATCATTATGGCAGTGCTTGCGTACGCCGACTCGGCCGAAAGCAGGTATCAGCCGTCAAGCAGCACGGCGGCGGCGGCTTTCTGCGCTTTTACCGGTGTTTTCATAGTTGTGCAGTCAGTGTCGGCTTTCGCAGGACAAAGCGGATTTACGGCGGGCACGGCATCGTACTACATCCTTTCGGTTTTAGGCCTACCCACAGGCGCCGTGTTCCTTGTGACGGCGTACGACCTGGCCTCGGGGACGCAAAAGCTCGCAAAGCATCCCATTTTTGCGCTGCTGCCTTCAGTTTGGGGATGTATGTACCTCATAATGCTGTTTATCCTTTACGCGGCAGTGGTAAATTCCTTCTCAAGCGCTTACAATACATGTACTGCGGCGCTTGTACTTTTATTCATGTTTTCACAGGCAAAGTTCTTTACAGGAGTGGAAAGCGAGGGAAGCCGGAAGCGCATCTACACTTTCGGCATGCCGGCAGCTTTTCTCGCCCTTATAAACGGCATCTCAGCCTGCATACTGTACTTTTCAGGTAAAGGTACGCCGGACACTCTCCCCATAGGTTTTCAGATGCTTAACATATTGGCGGGCGCATACATTATTTCTTTCCTTGCGTCGCAAAAGCCGTCCGGTGAAAGCCTTGCGGCGGCAGACGTACAAAGCACAGGCGGCGCGAACCCCGGCGGTGAAGTTTCCGAAGCGGCTGTCCTTTCGTCGCCCGCCTCAGAAGCGGACTGCGCCGAAAGCGCTCCCTTGCCCGCGCAGGGCACCGGCGACTTGACGGAGAGCTGTGTAAAGTTTTTAAGCGCGGCCTACCCTTCCTCCGAAAAATTTGCCCCTGTGCAAAAAAGCCCGTTTTGACTTAGGCTTTTTTTACTTTTTCCGCCGCGCGGCTTTATGCCGGCACGGCGGATTTTTTGCGTATTTATAGCTAAACAGGCGCGCTTTACTTTTTTGCTTTTTAGTGGTAATATATTAACGTGATTTGGTTAACCTGCCGTCCAGGAGGAATAACAATGTCCAATTCAAAAATCAAAGACGCATCGGTCGATTTTTTATTTGAAGCAATACTTAAGCTTAATAATCTAAACGAATGTTATGCTTTTTTTGAGGACCTTTGCACGGTCCAGGAGCTGAAGGCGATGTCGCAGCGCATTGCCGTGGCGCACATGCTCAGCACTAAAAAAGTTTACAGCGAGATTGTCGCCGAGACGGGCGCTTCCACGGCAACCATAAGCCGCGTAAACCGTTCGCTGCACTACGGCTGCGACGGGTACGAGCTTGTCTTTAACCGCCTTAACGACGGCAAAAACAAAGGCTGAAACTTTGCGCGGCAAGACGGGCATACTTAGCGTACAAGCGCTCTGCGCCTTGCGCAGCGGCAAAAAAATTAAAATATGTATTGACATTTGCAGTGTAATATAGTATTATAATAAAGTCGCTGACAGGAGTACGGGAGCATAGCTCAGCTGGTTAGAGCACCTGCCTTACAAGCAGGGGGTCATAGGTTCGAGTCCTATTGTTCCCACCAAA
>DHNP01000020.1:0-28885 GCA_002409585.1 Ruminococcaceae bacterium UBA5413
TTATTCTTCCGCGTTTTCCCAGTTATGCCACACGTTCTGGATATCGTCGTTATCCTCAAGGGCATCAAGCAGGCGCTGCATCTTCTCGGCCGCAGCATGATCCGTTATGGAAACATAAGTAGACGGTATCATCTCTACCTCTGCCGAAACGAAATCATACCCTTTTTTCTGCAGGTCGTCGAGTACGCCGCTGAAGTCGTCAGGCTGCGTGTAGATTTCAAACACGTCGTCGTCGGCTTCAAAGTCGGAAGCTCCCGCCTCAAGGCAGTCTTCCATGACCTTATCCTCATTGTTGCCCTCGCGCTCAACCACGAGGACGCCCTTTTTCTCAAACATGAAAGAAACGCAGCCGTTGGTGCCGAGGTTCCCGCCGAATTTGTCAAAATAATGCCGCACGTCGCCCGCCGTCCTGTTGCGGTTGTCGGTAAGTGTTTCGACTATGACCGCCACGCCGCTTGGGCCGTATCCCTCATAAGTGATGTTTTCGTACTTAGTGTCGTCGCTTCCCTCAGCCCTTTTTATTATGCGCTCTATGTTGTCGTTAGGCACGTTTGCGGCCTTTGCTTTCGCTATACAGTCCTTTAAACGGGAGTTCGCGTTAGGGTCTGACCCGCCGCCTTCTTTTACCGCTACAGCAAGCTCCCTGCCTATTTTCGTGAAAACCTTTGCTTTTGCGCCGTCGGCTTTTTCTTTTTTCCGCTTTATATTATTCCATTTCGAATGGCCTGACATTTATAGCCCTCCCAGATAATTTGATTAATGAAAATCCACAGCGCGCAGCAATGCCCCCATAAGGAAACATTACCGCGTTAAAAAAATATTTGTAATTTATAATAGCATAATTTCAACCGATTATCAAGCATCCGTCATATAAGCGTACGCCCGTCGCAGTACCCGCATATAAGCATATCGCCGGCCTCTGTAAACAGGTGCGGCAGGTACGGCTCGCTGTGCGTAATGCAGTTGCGGTTGGAGCATATACATTCGTGTGAAGAGCTGATCACCGACTTTTTAGGCGGCAGCGGGCCGCTTTTTAAAACAGTAAGTATCAGCGCCATGCGCGCGTACATGCCGTAAACCGTCTGGTCAAAGTATTTGGCGCGCGGGTCGTCGTCAACGCCGACGGCGATTTCATCAACACGCGGCAGCGGGTGCAGTATCTTAAGGTCGGGCTTTGCGGACCGCAGCTTTGCCTCATTCAGCACGAAAATCCCCTTCTGCCTTTCATACTCGTCCATGCTCGCAAAACGCTCGCGCTGTATGCGCGTCATGTAGAGCACGTCGAGCATCGGCATGGCTTCCTCCAAACTTGAAACTTCGGTATACTTGCAGCCTGCCGCGTCCATAGCGTCTTTTATGTACCTTGGCAGGGCCATTTCACGCGTTGATATAAGCACAAAAGAATTTCCCTCGTACCTCACAAGGCTTTTTATAATCGAATGTACGGTGCGCCCGTATTTAAGGTCGCCGCAAAGGCCGACGCACAAGTGGTCGAGCCTGCCCTTCTCGTTGTAAAGGGTAACAAGGTCAGTAAGGGTCTGCGTAGGGTGCAGGTGGCCACCGTCGCCCGCGTTTATAACAGGCGACTTTGAGTACAGGGCAGCCGCCTCGGCAGCCCCTTCGCGCGGGTGGCGCATAACGATTATATCGGCGTAACCGCTTACGACGGTCACGGTGTCTTTAAGGCTTTCGCCTTTGGAAACCGATGAATTTTCAGGGTTGTCAAAGCCTATCACTTCGCCGCCAAGCCTGTACATGGCAGTCTGGAAAGACATCTTAGTCCTTGTGGAAGGCTCATAGAAAAGCGTAGCCATTATTTTGCCGCGGCATGATTCCCTGTAAGCCCACGGGTTGTTTTTTATACTGCCGGCAAGCGTTATAAGCTCATGTATCTCATCTTTTCCAAGCCTTTCAAGGTCTATCATATTAAAAAGCTGCACTTTTAATAACACCCCGTATTCAATTTCAGCCGCGCAGTGGTTTTTGCCCACGCGCGGTACGGTTATCATAACGTTTTTGATATGCCCTTAAGGTATTCCCTGAACTCCCCGCCAATCTCCGGATGGTTCAGCGCGACTTCGACCTGAGCCTTCATTATGCCGAGTTTATTGCCCATATCATACCTTTTGCCCGTGAAATTAACGGCTATCATACCGTCCCTGCGGGCAAGGGTCCGCATTGCATCCGTCAGCTGTATTTCACCACCGGCTCCGGGAGCCGTGCTGCTTATTATATCGAATATCTCCGGCGTCAGAACACAGCGCCCGAGTATGGAGTAAAGCGACATCACCTTATCGGGCGACGGCTTTTCAACCATATCCGTGCATTTAAAATAATTGTCGTGCAGATGCTCGACCTTTAAAGAGCTGTATTTCGAGATGGCGTCAGCCGGCACCTTATTTACTCCGAGAACACCTTTGCCGTACTCTTCATACGCCCGTATGAGCTGGCCGCACGCGGGGTCTTTACCTATTATCACGTCGTCGCCGTACAGCACGGCGAAAGGCTCGTCCCCAACAAATGAACGCGCGCAGCCCACGGCGTGCCCAAGCCCGCGCGTTTCTTTTTGGCGGACAAAGTAAAAGTTGGCCTTATGCGCTATGCCCACTATCTCATCAAGTATCTTCTCTTTTTCAGGGCCGGCGTTTCTTAGGCGGCTCTCAAGCTCCGGCACGCGGTCGAAGTGGTCCTCTATAAGCCCTTTGCCGCGGTTGGTTATAATAAGGATATCCGTTATGCCGGACTCGACGGCTTCTTCGACTATATACTGTATGGCGGGCTTGTCTACAATAGGCAGCATTTCCTTCGGCATGGATTTTGTAGCAGGCAGCACCCGCGTCCCGAGGCCCGCCGCCGGTATGACCGCTTTTGTTACTTTTTTCAATATGTTTCTCTCCTTAAAATGATGCAATCAGATAGTAAATAATCGTATATATTATTACCGCGCACGTCGCGGCAAATGTATTGACGCCGCCTGTGCTTGCAATCTGCATTTCGGCCTGCGCCGCGCTGCCGGCGCCTTTGCGTATGCTTTGTATGGATGAAACGCTGTGCTTAAGGTACACCCTGTTGGCGTAAATTCCCGATATCACCATAATGGCAATCTGCAGCAGCAGGATAATGCCGGGAAGGTTGCACAAAAACCTCTGCCCGCCCGAAAGCGACTCAAGTTTCATCGCAAACATGCTCATCTGCTGGCTTGTCATTGAAAACGGGTCCAAAGTTCCGCCTATGTCTCCCGATATATCCTTAAAAATCGGAAGTATGAAATTATAAGTAACATAAGCCGACAGCACGTACAGCGCCGCCGCCAGGCTCGTAATGACGGAGCCGAGTTTGTACATTTTTCTGTACAGCATCCAAATGCCGGGAAATAAAAACGCGCTGAAGTTAAACCTGTTCTTGGCAAATTTTTTTAAGTTCATAAAAACAGGTATGTAGTACTGCGTTCCGTCCTGCACGAACCTGGCGACTTCCCCTACGGGAATGTCGTCAATGGTTTCGTTTGGGTTTACCCCTCCAAGCGGGTCGAAAAAGAACGGCTGTCCGGCGCCGTACGGCTGCTGTCCCTGACCAAAAGGCTGCTGCCTCTGGCCGCCAAAAGGCCGCTGCCCCTGCCCGTAAGGCGGCTGCCGGCCGCCGGCCGCGCCGTAGGTGTACTGGCTGTGTATTTCGCCAAGCGGCAGCCCGCAGTGCTGGCAAAACATTGCATCTCCGCGGTTAATAAAGCCGCAGCGCGGGCAGTGCGTGGTTTCGTCTGCACCTGCAGGGCCGTTTTCACTTATTGTTTTCTGCGGCTTCCACGCCGAACCTGGCTGGCCGTGCTTCTCTGAAAAAACACATCTGCCCGCCTTCGCGTAACATTCCCTGTGGTATGGCGCGCCGCACTCCGGGCATACTACAATATCGTCGTCCTTTGTGAACGTTTTTCCGCAGACAGGGCATTTCAATCCATTATAATCCATATCAAGACCTCCTCTGTCGGCCTGTATTATTATATTGTATTAAATTTTAAGGTTAATTTCAATCTTTTACACCGTAAGTTTTCACCTAATTCATAATTAATTGCTTTTCCGGCAGCACAGAACCGCCGCATCAGAAAAAACTCAGATATTTCTCCGCACGCTATTGACATATCTATTATTGTGTTATATAGTTTTCATTAACAGATATAATAATTTTCGTTACCGCTAAAGGGGGCGCTGGTGTAATGCCTGGTTCTATTTGTATGATAGGCGATTCCATATCAAAAGGCGTTGTATTCGACAGCATGATGAACAAGTATACCCTCTTAAAGGATAACTTTGTAAACATGTTCAAAGGGCGGACGAACGTTTCCGTCAAAAATTACTCCCTCTTCGGCTGCACTGTTACAAAGGGACTTGAAATTTTCGGGCGGCATAAAGACGAAGTAAAGAATTACGATTACACGGTACTTGAGTTCGGCGGCAATGACTGTGACTTTAACTGGGCGGAAGTTTCGGCGCAGCCTGACAAGGCCCATCTGCCCAAAACGCCCGTAGACGACTTCGAGCGCAAATATCAGAGCCTTATAGCAAAAATAAAAGAATGCGGCGGACATCCAGTCGTGCTGTCCCTGCCGCCGATAGATGCCAAGCGCTACTTCGCGTGGATTTCAAAGAACCTGAACCCGAAAAACATCCTTCGCTGGCTCGGCGACATAGGGTACATTTACCGCTGGCATGAAATGTATAACCTTGCCACGTGCAGGCTGGCTAACGAGTGCGGCGTGCCTTTCATAGACATAAGCAGCGCTTTCCTCGAAAAGCCTGACTACAGCAGCCTTATCTGTGAAGACGGCATACACCCTAACAAGGCCGGCCACGAGTTAATATGCAAAACAATATACCGGACAATAAACCGGTACCAGGAAACATGTGCCTGAACATCTTCACCCGTTTAAATTAAGCGGCACCGGCGTAAAGCCTGTGCCGCACTTTTTTTGTAATTTCACTCTGACACACAATCCCGCTGATTGCGGTTTCAAAGCAGCACAGGCAAGCTTCCATGAATACGAAGGGCTTTGCCCGCATATGAGGGACCTCCGGCCGTGCCGGGGGTAACTTTTTTGCCTACGTACAATTATTTACAGCTAAATATACAGTTTTTATTAAATTAATATTGACTTTTTATGTAATTGTGCTATACTATGGTAGTAAACAGAAAATATAAGCAGGGCCATAACATAAAAGGCGATGTTTTAACAGAGAGGTAAACGTCATATGCACATTTGTACTTTAAGCCAAATACCGGTGTCCGTAAAATGTTTGGACAAACCGGCTTCAGCCGGGCGCAGGCGCAGATAATCCGCCAGGGACAACCTCCCGCGGCTGCCGCCGGCAGTCCGCAGCCGGCATGATTTTTTAAAAATCACAGGGGGGGTGCCACAACAATGTTGGGCGGTAACGTAACTGGGCTTATCTTTACATATACCTTCGGCGGCGGCGGGATGATCGGCGAAAGCAACATCGGCGCGCTGCCGTTCGGGGCAAAGTACAAAGTAATAGATTTTACGCTTTCAAACATGGTTAACTCAGGCATAAAAAAGGTCGGCATAATAACAGACGACAACTACGGGCAGCTTTTGGAACACGTCGGCTCCGGCGAAGAATGGAACCTGTCGCATAAGCGCCAGGGGCTGTTTATACTGCCGCCGTACGGCTCGGGCTACAACTGTGAAAACAGCAGGATAAAGTCGCTGCACATGGCGGGGAATTTCCTTAAAAAGTTGCAGGAGGAATACATACTGCTTGTAAACTGCTGCACCGTGTGCAACATGGACTATAAGGGTCTTTTTGCCCAGCATGAGCGTACCGGGGCTGACATTACCCTTGCCTGCCGCTTCGGCAGAGTACCCCAAAATATGCCGGAGCCTGTCACTGTGGACGTTGGCCCTGATACGCGCGTCCGCGGCATGGGCCTTTATACACCGCCGCCGCAAAGCAAAGCATACTACAGCGCCGGTATCATGCTTATAAGGCGCACGCTCCTTATGCAGCTTGTGGCAGACTGCATAAGCCGCAGTATTTACAGCTTTAACGACGGGCTGCTCTTAAGGAATTTTTCACGTTTAAAGACCTGTGCTTACACGCTGCACGGATTTTCAAAAAGCATTTACTCTGAAAAAGACTACTTCGAAGCGAATATGTCCGTTTTAAACGAAAACGCGCGCAGCTGCCTTTTTAACTGCGGGCGTCCGGTTTACACTAAAACATCAGACTATATGCCGACACGTTACATTAACGGCTGCCGCACTGTAAATTCACTCGTGGGCGACGGGTGCCTCGTGGAAGGTGCCGTTGAAAACAGCCTGCTTTTCAGCGGGGTGCGCGTTGAAAAAGGCGCCAGCGTCAAAAACTGCATTGTCATGCCGGAAAGCATCATAAAAGAAAACTGCCGCCTTAACTATGCTATAGCCCGCAGCGCCAACGACGGAAGCGGTTTTTCCAACCTTGAAGTCCGCCATCTGCCCATGCCGCCAATGGCGGCCGTTAAAAGCATTAAGGCCGCGGCGCCTGTACGCGCCGGAGTTTTGGCCATATAACAGCCTGTGCCGCGCCTTACTTAATTTAAGTTTTAAACCGTGTAAATTTATTTTATTATTTTAACATCCAATCTATTGCCATATCGCATAAGACAGGGTATAATAATATTATGCAAAGAGGCATGCCGATTTATGTCGGTATGCCTCTTTTTGTATTTTTCCCATTTAAGGTGCAACTGTGACGAGGTGATTACTATGGACAAAATAGATGCCGCGCTTATATCGGCATTGCAGGACAACGCGCGTTCGCCCATAAAAGTTCTGGCAAAAAAGGTTTTCCTTTCGTCGCCGGCCGTTTCGGCAAGGATAGAAAAGCTTGAAAAGCAAGGGCTGATAAACGGCTACCACGCAAGCATTAACCAGTATAAACTCGGCTACCACATAAAGGCGTTTATAAACCTGCAGATGACTCCTAACCAAAAAAAAGATTTTTACCCCTTTATACGTTCATGCCCGAACGTAATAGAATGTAACTGCGTAACCGGAAATTACTCCATGCTTATAAAAGTCGCGTACCACAGTACTATGGAACTCGATGAATTTATCGGCCGCCTGCAAAAATTCGGCAATACCGATACGCAAATTGTTTTTTCCACACCGGTGGAACCGCGCGGGATTAAAGTGCTGGGAGATGATAAACCTGTGCTCTGCGGCAAAAAGGCACGGCTTTAGTTTTTCTGAGCCGTGCCTCTTACTGCTTCATGTCACATACAGTCAGGGGAGAATTAAAGTTTCTCCCGCGTAAATTGTATCAGGGTTTTTCATACTATTTTTATTAAGGTTATAAATCAGCATATATTTGCTGCCTGACCCAAGTTTTTCTTTTGCTATTTTCCAAAGGGTATCACCCTTTTTGACTACATATGTCTTTTCATTTTCTCCTGACGACGGTGACGACATATTTACCGCTTTAATATCATCAAAATACATTACGGAATCAACGCTTACGTCTGAGCCTATTGTGTTGCACCAAATGCCGAACTTCGTTACTTTGGACGGATCAAATTTGCCTTTATTTTTGCCTACAAATTTACTAAACGGCAGTGTTAATACCTTAGCTTCTGTTGTTGCTGCAAATTCCGGCAGGTGTACTTCAAAGTCCTCTCCGCCAGACGTAATCTGTATGACCAGCTTTTGCCCTTTGCCATCAGGCTTGCAGTAAAGTTGAACGGCGTCATATTGCGACCAGTCGACAGCCTTATCGACTGTTATGCCTGCATATCCCTCCGGTATTTTTTCAGTGTTGATTTTGTAAGCGAATGCGAGACCGTACTGTCCCCCGCTGCGGTATTTCGTACTTAAGGCTGGAGACACACTGCATCCCGAGCCAGAATTACAGCTCCATTTTAACTTTAATAAATCCCCGCTTCCGCCGTACGACTCAAAGTCGTCCACTACATCAGCTTTATCGGCAGTTTCCGGTATATTGAAAATTATGTTTATTTTATCATAAGTCGTGCCGGCAATGCTGAGGCTTATAGAGCCATAAGTCTTACCTGCCTTATCCAAGATTTCTTGTGTTATTTCTGAAGAAAAATCACCGTTTTGTTCCTGCCCCTTAAGGTCGGCTATTGTAGTCCCGTCATTGTTTTTTATAATAAAGTCCACGTCGGTTCCAAACGGCGCGTTAACAGATGCCGTTATGTGCGATGGTGCGCTTATAATTCTTCCTCCTGACACAGGCTCCTTTATGTATCCTGAGATATTTCCGCCGGTGTTTGTGTTGTTTGCGATTATACCGGCATAATCGCCTATTCCGTCAGCAAAGACCGAGTTCTCAGCATTGTAAAAATCAGTAAAATTGTCTATCATTTCATGGCCTTTTGTACTGCTCACCATGTATGGCTGAAAAAAACCATCTTTCTCATTAAAATTAGCCCACGTCATAAAATATGCTATGTTTTTGCCTTCTATGGTTTTAAGTACCCTGTTGAACCAGTCCTTGTCAGCGTTATTAGAAACAGACATGAAACTTCCATTAGACATAAGCCCTGTCTCCGCCACCGCAGAAAGCTTAGAATGTTTTTCGGCTAAGCCGGATACTACATCCGCGGTTTTCGAAAATGATGAAAACCATTTACCGGTCTTATCATTTTCAGTGTCATAATAATCAAACGCCAGTACGTCTACGTAATTGTCGCCGGGGTATGTAGCTAAGTAGGACTCTTCCGTTTCAAATGGCCCGTTTGGTGAATATACATAAATAAAATTATGCACTGCTTTTACATCACGCAGATAGTTAACCGTGTACCTGTATGCATCTTTGAAAGCAGCGCCATCGCAGTGGCCGGCTCCCCACCAAAACCAGCTGCCATTGTTTTCATGGAATGGCCTGAACAGCACTGGCACGTCAGCCGCGGCTAAGTCGCCTGCATACTGTGCTACCATATCCAAGTAGCCTGTATATACATCGTTAAGATCACCGCCAGGCAAAATGCGGTTTACAACATTTCCGCTCGTATCGTTAGGAGTATACCCCGTGTAATCATACTTGCCGTTTTTCTTGCCTTTCTTTTTAACGCCGGCAAAATTCGGCATATGCGCCGACAAAGTTACTACCGCTCCTTCTTTTGCCGCGCTGATTGAAACGGCAGCCGTCTGGGTAACTGTGTCTTTATACGGTGCCTTAAGCTCTAATTCGGCGCCTGTCATAGCAAGGCCGTCAATACCGAAGACACCGGCTATGGAGCCTGTAACATCCTTAGTATCTGAGTTTGTCCCGCTGTCCCTAAGGACGGTCTTTTGCGTAGTGTCATCCTGATGCCCATATATTACATAGTTCGATTTAGCTATACCTTTTAAATAGGCATACAATTTTACCGTTTTTTCAGTCGCATGTGCATCTACTAGATTTACACTTTTAGGTAAGTCTGTCAGTGTCTCCGGCGTTATAACGGTTTGTTTAACTGGCAATATACTTCGCTCTGCATAAGTGTCACTCGTCTGTTCAGCCGCGTTGCATTGAAAGCTGAACGGTACAGCCGCCAACATAGAGGTAGCTAATAATGAAGCCATGAATTTTCTTCCTAAAGATTTATTCATACCTTTAACTCCGCCCTTTCTCGTAATAAGCAATTACTATTTTACGGCTTTTTATAAAAAATTTTCCACCTATGGCATATACAGCACCACACTTATAGTGTTTTGAGAAAGGTTTAATATTATAATAAAAACTACTTCAGCTGCTGCTTTCAACTTATCATATATAGTTTAATCAAGAAAATATTAATGACGCAAGGTAAAACGGTACAGCGTTGTTTTCATCAACGTCGGTTAACGTTACTTTTACCGTATGTTTCTTAAGTTCTCCGTGCCTTAACAGGGTACTCATGTAAAGGCAGTCGCCCCAGTCCTCGTCAAAATTAGCATCAAGTTTTACGGCATGCTCCGCGCAGCCGTCCACAACCGCCAGCGCAACCGGCGCGGGCTTCTTTACGGACTTGCGGTATTGTACCGCCAACTCCGTGCCCTCTGCCTCAAACGTTACGGAAGCGCCTTTTTTGCAGGCTGTCCAACCGTTCCTGAAAACCTGCGTTATGTTGTCCTGTTTTACATTGTCCGCCTTAAACCCATCGGCCGCAGGCGAGTAGTTATAATTTTGAAGGCGGGAGGCGTTCTCATACATGTCGGCGGTAAGAGGCGCAGGGTACGGCGGTTCACTTTCATCCGTATTCCTGCTACTATAAACTTTTTCAAGGAAATGCGATATGCTTTCCGCGAGCAGCCGATGGCCTTCATCATTAGGATGAAGCCCGTCAGGAGTTATATCCCGTATGCGTATTTTTCCGTCTCTTATTTTATCAACTACGGGTTTTATGCCTATGCACGGTATGCCGTAATGCTTCCCTATTTTTATGTGGCGTTCCTGTGCGCTCACGCCGTTATCATAGCGCATATTGTTAAAAATAAGGACTGCCGGCTTACTTGCAGACGAATATATCTTACGTATGAGCCCCTCGTAAGTTTCCATAAAAAAGTCGTTATTTTCATCGTTTACGCTGAATTCGGCCACAACGAAATCCGGGCTGTACTTAAGGAGGTCTGACTTTGCCCTTGCCGCGCCGAACTGCGAAGACGTAGCGCCGATACCGGCGTTAATGTACTTGAAATCAGCTTTGGGAAACATTCCCTTCCACCACTTATAAACAAGGTATGCGTAGCATGTCTCCGGCTTTGACGAAAGCGAGCCCTGCGTTATGGACCCGCCTATGAAGCCTATGGTAAACGCACCGCCGTTTTCAGCTTTTTTCATAAGCTTTTTCAAGCGGCAGAGATTGCCGGTATTAAAAATACCTTCTTCAAAATTAATCCCGAAGTCCATATTTCTCACCCTTTTTCATCATGCCATATGTCTTCACCGAGGGAGCCTATAAAACCGGCAAGCTCATCGGACATTTTATCAGCTTCCGGTATGCGTATATGGCCTTTTGTACCGCAGCCGTTGGCAGTATACATAAAGTGGCAGACTTTTTTATCATTCAATTCACGTGTTACCTGTTCAATAGAGTCGTCCCACGACCTGTCGTGCTCAAGTATGGTAGTCGCGAGGATTATCACCGCTTTTGGATATATCGAGCGTATTTTCCTTACAAAAGCCTTATAATGCGCCCTCCATTTTACGGCTTTTTCACAGTTATAGTCCTCTTTCATGTAATCTTCCGGGTGGTTGTCGTTCTGCCCTATGGCTATTATCACAACGTGCGGGCGGTACAAATTAAAGTCCCATTGTTTTACAGGACCTAATTCGGGGAAATATTCTATTTTATCGTACACGTTTTCCATCCCTATATAATCAGGCGCTGCAAACCATCCCGTCCCGTCAAGGAGGGCGACGCCGCCCTGCGCGACGTCGTGTATCTGCGCGTTAAGCTTCCTTGCCGTCATCCACGCGTAGGAGTAAAAACTGTTGGAAAATTCGCCGTTATTTTCGGGGTCAGGCAGGCCTGCATAATCCACAGCCTCCGACACTTCGCCGGCGGAAACGCTGTCGCCGTACACTTCAATTTTTCTTTCCGGCTTAGGCGGCAGCGCGCAAACCTTTGCGCAGCCGTCTGCCATAAAGCCGTGGAAAGTCACGACATGGCACGAATCCATGCGTTTAAAAAGCATGGCGGTATGTTCTCCGCCGCCTAAACCGTTAGCGAGTTCAAGCGTTATTTTTCCTGAAGGCGGCAGAAGCTTTTTCCCCTGCCTCCCGTCCACGATGTATCCCATGTAATTATCCCAGCAGGAGCGTTTGTTCTCAACGACAGCCTTTAATGAGCTGCCGGTAAACTTTATTTTCACATAGCTGCACGGATAAACAAGCTTCGGATGCTTTGCGTCGTCAAAGTCTATCCTTCCGGAGTACTGCAGGTTTTTATCGTCGGGATATACAAGCATTTTTATATTCCCTCTTTTATCTTTTCCCTATTTCCGTATCGCTTTCGTTTACGTCGCTGTTTCCCTTTATATAGTCTATTATATAGTCGAGGTTTGTAAAAGCAAGGCAGACATAGCTGTCGGCCGCGCCGTAATATATGGCTATTTTCCCCGACGGCGGGTCAACCAAAGCCGCGCACGGGAAGCATACGTTCGGCACGAAACCCCTTTCTTCATACCACTCCTGCGGAGTAAGCAGGAAATTTTTACACCTGTATTTGACTATGGACGGGTTGTCTGTGTCAAGTATGGCTCCGCCTATGGAGTACACATAGCCGTTGCAAGTGCCGCTCACGCCGTGGTAAAACAAAAGCCACCCTTCGGAAGTTTCTATAGGCGCCGCTCCGCTGCCGATTTTAAGTGACTCCCACCACTCTTTACCCTTCGACATTACGTGCCTGTGCCTGCCCCAGTAGACCATATCGGGGCTTTCGCTGAGGAATATATCGCCGAAAGGCGTATGGCCGCTGTCAGATGGGCGGGAGAGCATAACAAACTGCCCGTTTATTTTCCTTGGAAATAAAACAGCGTTGCGGTTAAAAGGTATGAAAGGGTTTTCGAGCCTTGTAAAAGTCTTAAAGTCCTTTGTTTCGGCAATGCCGATGGAAGCGCCGTAAAAGTCCTGGCACCAGATTATATAGTACGTTCCGTCTATTTTTACAAGCCGCGGGTCATATGCGTAAAGTGGCATGGCCGGCCGGCCGTCACTGTCTGAAAATTTTATCTTATCCTTGCTTATGTCCCAGCGTATGCCGTCGCCGCTCGTACCTAAATATATGTAAGGGACGCCGTCCGTCTGCTCGCCGCGGAACACTCCGATGAACCCGTCGCCGAAAGGCAGCACCGCACTGTTGAAAATACGCGCCACGTTTTCAACCGGGTTCCTTTTTATCACTGGGTTTTCATTGTACCGCCAGACAGGGGCGTTGACAAGGCCGGCAGGCTTCTCCTGCCACGGTATATGTTTAACAGCCGGCCCTGCCGCAGTATATTTTCCCATATCAGCATACCTCTTTTTCATTTATAATTTTTTAGCAGCTCCAAGTTACTCTTTATAAGTCCGCATCTCTGTTTTACACATCCTGCCCATCCACCCGGGTCCTTGGGCGTGCTGAAAACATAGTCGGTAAGCTTATCAACCGTAGTCGCCGCAACATGCAGCCGCGTGTCGCATGAAGCGTAGTAAATAAACACGCCGCCGTCTTCGTCCGCCACAGCGCCGTTTGTAAAAACGACGTTTGAAACGTCGCCTACGCGTTCCCCGCCCCGCGGCGCTATAAGGAAACCGGAAGGTTCGGCGATAACCCTGCCCGGGTCTTTAAGGTCGGTAGCAAAAGCGTATATAACGTACCTTAAGCCTGCAGCCGTGCTGCGGGCACCGTGGGCTATATGTACCCAGCCTTTTTTTGTCTTTATAGGCGGCGCGCCGGCGCCGTTTTTACCTTCGGTTACAGTGTGATATTTTCTTACGCTTGTCATACGCTCGCCGTCTATGACGGCATGTTTTATGTCGCCGCACAGTCCGAAGCCTATGCCCATGCCGCTGCCGGTTTCTATAAAGCCGTCCATCGGCCGCGTGTAAAAAGCGTACTTGCCGTCTATAAACTCGGGGTGCAGGCAGACGTTCCTCTGCTGGGGCGAATGAAGCGTCACAAGGTTGTCGAGCCTTTCCCACTTTTTAAGGTCCTTGGTCCTTACTATGCCTGCCGTCGCTACCGCCGCCGACAAATCCCGGCTTGATTTATCTTTGCTCTCGGAACAGAATATACCGTAGATATAGCCGTCCTCATGCTTTGTAAGGCGCATATCGTATATATTTGTTTCTTCCGGTATCCCGTCGAATACCACAGGGTAATCCCAAAACTCAAAACCGTCGACAGGGCTTTTGCTCTCCGCGACGGCAAAAAACGACTTTCTGTCGTTCCCCTCAACGCGCGCTACAAGGTAATATTTCCCCTTAAGTTTTATAGCGCCGGCGTTAAACACCGCGTTAACGCCGAGCCGCTCCATAAAGTACGGGTTTGTGCTTTCGTTCAGGTCATACTTCCAAAACGGCGGGATATGCTCCCTTGTAAGCACCGGATACTCATACCTGTCAAAAATGCCGTTGTAAAAATCCGTTTTTTTATTTTTCCGGTGTATCAATTCATTGTACTTTTTTAATTCTTCAAAATATTCAGCATGAATCATCCGACGTTGCTCCTTATAATTTCCATGCACATCCTGCCGTTATGGTACGGGCATTTCCATGGCTCCACAATCGGCTTCGCGGTGTCCGGCCGGCCCTCGCGGTCTACCCGCCAAAACCACTCCGAACCTTTTCTTTTGTCAGCCACATATTCCCTTATAAAATCAAATATGTTTTCCGCGGCGTGCAAATATTCAACTTTTTCATTGTTTTTCATGTAAGCGTTCAAAAATCCGTTAACGGCCTCCGCCTGTACCCACCAGACACGCGCGGTATCCGTTACGCCGCGCACACACTCATTGTCTATAGAACGTCCGTCGTAAGCTTTTTTATATACTTTTTCAGCAAGGGCAGACGTAATAGGCGCCATCTTTTCAACGTATGCCTTTTCCCCGGCAATCGCAGTGCCCCTGTCTATAAGCCACGACGTCTCTATGTCATGGCCATACGACTGCATATCTATCAGGCTGTTGTAATTCCCGTCGAAAAACACCTCCTGGCGCTGCAGCTTTGGATTGTAAATTTTATCGGCGAAAATATCCAAAATATGCAGCAGGCGGTTTTTTACCCCAGGCTTACGGCAGGCAAGGTACAGTTCGGCATAAGCCTCAAAAACGTGCAGAAGCGTATTCATGGTTTTTGAAGCCATAACGCCGTTTTCAGACAATTTATCGTTTTCAGTCTGCCCGAACTGCCGGTCGAGCGACTCAAGGTATCCTTTTTCGTCCGTACAGCGCGACTCGATGATGTCAAACAGTGCAAGAGCTTCATCAAGCGCTTTTTCATCTTTTGATGCCATATAATACGCCGCCAGCCCGTAAACCGCGAAAGCCTGGCAGTACGTGTGCTTTGCCGTGTCGGCCGGAGTTCCGTCGAAGTTCACCGACCAGTAAACGCCGCCGTAATTTTGGTCTGTAAAATTATGAATTAAAAATGCGTAAGCGTGACGCGCTTCTTCAAGCAGGCTTTCATCTTTTAAAAGCATATATGCCTGGGAAAAAAACCAAAGTATCCTGCTGTTTAGTATGCAGCCCTTTACGGCTTTTTTATCTGTCTTTAAGTCAAAGCCGACATACCCGCTGTATCCCCCGTACTCATCGTCGCGCAGGTTCTTCCAAAACGGTATTATCGTACCGGTCAAATGCTGTTTTGCTTCATTTATCATACCAAACCACCTCAAAGCCTGCCGTCGGCTTTATTTTAAGTATTGGCAAAGGGCAGTTTCAGCCTTTTACTGCGCCCATTGCAATACCGCTGTATATCTGCTTTTGGCAAAGTATAAAAATTACGAGTGCCGGCAGAAGCGAAATGATAACGCCGGCGCATATCAATGTGTACTCGCTGCCCCTCGGTCCAACGAAAGTGTAAAGCGAAGTCGCGACCGTAGGCAGCTTGGTTTTATCCTGTAGATAAAGGTTTGCGCAGTAATACTCGTTGTATGTTCCCACGCCCTTAAGCAGCATCGACGTCACTATTGCCGGTTTTAAAAGTGGAAGAAGTATTTTACGGTAAATTGTAAAATACGACGCCCCGTCGAGTATGGCCGACTCGTCAAGCGAAACGGGTATGTTCTCAAAAAACTGGATAAATATATATATAGAAATAACGTCTGTTCCCATCATCATAATTATGTAACCGTACAGGTGGTTTATAAAGCCAAGGTCGTGCATTATCTTATAGACAGGCACCTGCATTGCTATGCCGGGAAGCAGTGTCGCAAACAGGAACAGGTTCCTGATAAGGTTATTCCCGGGGAACTTAAACCTGTTGAGCACGTACGCAAGCTGCGTGCCTATAATAGTTGACCCTACGAGCACGCACACGAGTATGATGCCGGAGTTTATAAACGCGCGCCCCATGTTTGCTTCTTTAAATGCTTTCACATAATTGCTAAAGTCAATTCCGTTTAACGGCAGCTGCATTACATTCGTGTTCCTGTACTCGTCCATTGATTTAAACGACGTATTTACACAGGAAACCACTGGAAGTAGAGCGACAAATGAAAAGAATATTAACGATATATACTTTATTATGGGCCACAAAATACCTCTTTTTTTAGCTTCTTTTGTTGTCATTGAGCTGCGCCTCCTTTGGCCGCCGCCAATTTTCTTTGTTCCCTTTTAAACTTTTTAGGATTGTCATCTTCCGCATTTTTAAACACATATTTAAAAAATAATTTTTGTAACAAAGTTAAAATAAGTATTATCCCCAAAAGCACCACTGCCATGGCGGACGCAAGACCCACCTTTTGGCTCGTATGCGCTATCCTGTCCATTACTACGAAGTACGTGGCAGTGCCGTTGGCGCCTGCAGTAATAACATACGGCGGCTCAAACGCACTTAAAGAACCCGAGACAGACAGCATAATGTTTAGTACAAAAATACTTTTGATATTAGGTAAAATAATGTATATGAATTGCTGAAATTTATTTGCCCCGTCAAGCTCGGCCGCTTCGTACATGCTGCCGTCCACAGACATTATGGCGCCTATGAACAGAACCATATTTTGTCCGAAATACCTCCAAATTGAAGCGCCCATAAGCGAAAAGTTATTTACACTTTGGTCCTTGAGCCAGTAAGGCAGGTTTTGGAGGCTGAAACCGCACCACTGCAGAACGGTGTCGAAGACATATCCGCGCGTGAAAAAGAATTTAAAGATAAAGCCCACGGCTATGCCGTTTATAAGGAAAGGAAAAAACATACATCCCTTAAATAAATTTCCTAATTTTACTTTGAAACTTAATATAGTGGCAAGGTACAATGCTAAAATTATTTGTAATACGCCGCCCAATAAATAGTACAGGCTAAGCTTAAGCGCGGCAAAGCAGTCTGTCCTTTGGAAAACATCCTTATAGTTCTGTAAACCTACCCACGTCCTTCTGCCGACGTATTTCATATCGTAAAAACTGAACTTGACCATTTCCCCAAACGGCAGATATGTAAAAACAAAAAGCAGGAGAAGAGGAATAATCATAAAAGCGATAATGATAAACGTCTGCTGCCCGTTTCTGCTTCTTGACCATTTTTTAAAATTAAAAGCATTTCTTTTTTTAGCGCCAAGTGCATTTGTTTCCATATTGCGCCTCCAAACTTAGTTAAAAAGCGGGGGCCGAAGAGGCACGCCTCCCGGCCCCGCCAAGGAACACACTACGTCTTATATTTTGTACTTATGTATTTGTTATGATACTGTGACATTCTCTTTCTGCTGGGCTTTAGTCCAAGCCTCGTTCCAGTCCTTCATAATATCGTCAAACGACTCATCCCCGTTGGAAGCGTGCTCGACTATCTTCATAATCTTATCGTTCCCACCGGCATTTATATTTAACTCCGAGTCAGAGTTTAACTTGTTAAGTAAATCCTCTTCCCCGTCTGCCGCGGGATCGTCAACAACAAGTTCAACATCCTCGAAAGAAGAAAACACCTCAGGGTATTTCGTGTCACCGGCTTTAATTGGAAGGCTCTGCTGATCAAAAGGATAACCTGATTTTTCCGTCATCCATTTTACAAATACCATGGAAGCTTCCTGTTTTTCCTTAGAAGAGTTAACATTTATGCCGTAGCTGTAATCACCGCCAGCGGTCGCATATTGTTTGCCGTTAATGGTAATCGGGAAAGTCATATAGCCCACGTCATCTCCGTGTGAACCGGCACCGACAATCTGTGAGAACGCCCATGAACCGAGCGCCATGCACGCTATGTCGCCGTTGTTGAGTTTTGCCTTGCTGCTCTCCCAGTCTGTCGTCGTATAGTCTTTCTCAATCAATCCGTCTTTGGCCGCATCATAAAGCACTTTGTAGACATTGTAAGGGCCTGTGCCGTCTCCGGGGTTTGTAAACGGGTTTGATTTATGTAGCAGCACTTGGTTCATATATTTTGAGTCCCCGGTAGCCGAACCGCTGACATATGCATCCCACGCACCCATTGTCCACTGTGCGAAGTAGTTGGTGTAAAGCGGTGTCGCTTTTGTCTTCTGCTTTATAAGTTTGAGATCATTTATAAATTCATCCGGTGTTTTCGGAAGCTCCGTTATGCCTGCTTCTTTAAAGATACGCTTATTATAAACAAGTCCCTGCGCATTAGCGGCCGACGGCACGCCATATACTTCATTTTTATATTCCCATGTGCGGGCAAAATTTATCTGCTTTTCCATCTCGTCAAGAGTTCCGTAAGATAAAAAATATGTGCTTAAATCAGCTTTATCTACTGCCGGAATCATCATAACGTCACCCCAGTCATTGCCGCCCTGAAGTCTAAGGAGAGTATCGCTCACATAATTTGTAATTGTCTCGACATTGACTTTGATATTTGGGTACATCTTGTTAAATTCCGCAAAATAATCCGCAAACTTTTTTCCATTGTAATCCGCATTTACTAAGTCCGTCTTATGCGAAATAAATTTGATATCCGCCTTTAAGTCCTTATAACTTGTACCGAGTTCTACGTTTGCGTAGCTGAGGTCTTCCGACTGCGCCGACGAAGTGCCGCTTTCAGTTTCGCCGGAACTCGAAACGTCTGTGCTCTTCTGCTGTGAACAGCCGAACAGCGATACTGTTGACACAGCCAGTACGGCTGCCAATATACGCTTTGCTTTCATTAATTTTTCCTCCTTTAACAGTAAAAAAATTTTTAACTAAATTTATTATACATTATTCTTATTTTTAGTTCAATCATATTTTCTTGCAGTTAATAACTATTTATTGTTTTTATTGCGTGTTTTGATTATTTTTATGCTTTATTATATATTTTTTTATATATTTTACTATTATTTACTTATATTAAGCTTTAAATTAAACTTTATTTTGTCATTTTAAAGTTAAATATTAAATTTGCTTTTTAAAACACATAGCTATAATATCCACGTATGATGTGAATACTATACGCTTATACTTGACAAATACTGATGCCACTGTTAGTATTTTTAATATGTATATTTGGTGTGAGCAGGTATTTATTTAACCTGTTTTTAATGTAGAACTTAAATTTAACATTTTAATTCTTAAAATTAAATACACTGCCATGGGGGAATAATGTGTATGGACATACATACGGCTTTTTTTAATGCACTGTCATCAAAGCCTGATTTGCGCGGCGGCGTAAAAGCTAATTGCCTGCTCGGAAACATATATAAATTTCCAAGAAACGTTGCAAATTATTTTTTGACAGTATACTCCGGCGGGGAAGTGTCATGCGCCCCGCCTTTTTCTTACGATTTTCGGTCTTTTGACTATTACATGCTCTTATACACGAAGTCCGGCCAGGGAAAATTATCGGCCGGGGGCAAATGCTTTAAGCTTGACGGAGGCTCGCTTTTGTTTTTTGACTGCAGGCAGCCGTTTAAGCTCGGCATAGACAAAGAGTCATGGGACTTCGCGGCCTTTTTCTTTGACGGGCCTAACGCGCAGTACTACTACAGGTACATTGCGTCGCCCGTTACAAACATAGAAAACCGCCATGATATAGAAAAAAACTTCGTTCTTCTCCTTCACAATAAAAGGACGCCCGAAGTTCAGAACAAATTCCTCGATAACTGTTACCTTACAAATATCCTTACGCTTCTCTGCATATGCGAGAACATCTGCGGCAGTGCCGAGGCGCCCGCCGCCGACTACGCAATGAAAGTCAAAAGTTTTTTCGACCAGTCATATTTTAAGGAATTTTCACTCCAGTACTTTGAAGATACGCTCGGTGTAAGCAAGTACAGCCTCTGCCATGAATTTACAAAGCAATTCGGGGTGCCGCCGTTCCGCTATCTGACAAACAAGCGCATTGACACAGCAAAAAAACTGCTCCTTATGACAAACATGGAGGTCCACGACGTTGGCTCCGCCGTAGGCATAAAAAACACCAACCACTTTATAAACCTTTTTAAAAAATATACGAATAAAACCCCTATGGCGTTCAGGCAGTCTTCGGCTAAAGGCGGTACGGATGCATAGAAGCGCGTCTTAATGCCCTTACCCTTATTAATCCCAAATCTTAAACAGCCGCCCCACGCTGTGACGCGGGGCGGCTGTTTAAGATTTAAATGGAAACTTTTTCCGGAGGGATTATTTTAAAGCCGCTTTACACTGTCCTTGTAAACAGGGTGGCCGTCTACAATGGCTATTTCCTGCTTTTCACGTTCACCCTCTATTTTTTTAAGGAGGTTGTTTATAGTGCGCCGTGACATTTCCCTTATATCCACTTCGTAAGTAGTTACCTTAACGTCGCATATGCCGGGGTACAGGTAATTGTCGAACCCTGCTACGGAGAAATCGTCCGGTACGCGGTAGCCCTGCGCCTCAAGTTCGTTTATAAGGAAACCCGCCGTAAGGTCGCAGTTGCAGACAAATGCCGTTGGCATTTGTTCTAATTTTTCGAACTTGCCTTTAAAGCCTATCACGCCGGTTTCCATGTCCCTGTCAGGTATTACCCACTCGTCACGTATGTTTTGCCCGTGCTCCAAAAGTGACTTTGCGTAACCGAAATACCTGTCAGTAATGCTTTTGGAGTAAAGCAGCGTGCCTACGTACGCTATCTTCGTATGCCCCATATCGAAAAGGTAATTTGTCATCATGTAAGAACCGAAATAGCCGTTGGAAATGACCGCGTCGCCTGTATGCTTTTCATCGTAAAAGTCGAGGTACACATAAGGCACCTGGGCTTTATCGCTTATTTTTTTCAGGTAATTTTCCTTCAAAACGCCGAGTATGACAAGGCCGTCCACCTTATGCTCCTGCAAAAGCTTAGGCCCCAGAGCAGCATTTTCTTCTTCGTCGTTCAGCACCTCAAGCATGGTGAAGCACTTTTTCTGCGCCGCTTTTTTTACTACGCACTGGTACAGCTCCCAATAAAAAGAATCGTGTGAATTGAGGTACCTTTCCGAAACCAAAACGCCTATGTTATAGCTTTTGCCTGAAGCCTGCCTCCTCATCAGCGACGGCTGTACATAGCCCATCTTATCGGCAAGTTCCTTTATCCTGCCGCGCATTTCGTCGCTTACGCCCTTTTGGTCCGAAAGCGCCTTCGATACCGTTACGACGCTTACCCCGAGGATCTTGGCAATGTCGGCCAGCCTTACAGATTTTTTCATAATTTCCACTGCCTTTACTGTATAAAATTAATTGCGTAATTGCGGCAAAAAGTATACGCGCGTTAAATGCTTCAGCTGTCCGCAGCCGTAAAATGGAACAAATGCCCTTTAAAATCGCCGCGCATAACAGGGACAAGGAAACCCGCATCCATCAGCGTCGCGCCATGACGGCAAAAGCCAGTACTTTCTTCAGTGTACTTTATTGACGGAGAAAGCCCCTTAAGAAATATTTTCCTGCTGTGCACATTCGGCCGTCCAATCACTTGTATAAATATTACCAAAGCTTCTTTTTTATCTTTAGAAACTACTTCTATACAGTCAAAGCTGCGGTTCCTGCGGTAAGAGGCTATGCGGTAATAGTCTCCGCCGCGTATAAGCCCGCCGTACCTGCGGTACATGCTTATTTGCTTTGGTATAACTGATAAATCCGCATCAGACAGTTTTGTCACGTCGAGCTCATAGCCGAACGTACCGGCAAGGGCCGCGTACCCGCGCGTTTCGATCGGCGTTTTCCTGCCGGTGATGTTGTTGGGGCTTGAGGCCACGTGCGCGCCCATAACCGAGAGCGGGTAAACCAGCTCCGTCCCCTCTTGTATGACAAGGCGGTCAACTGGGTCCATATTATCAGAGCACCATATCTGCGGGCTGTAGTAAAGCATGCCGGGGTCGAACCTCGCGCCGCCGCCCGAACAATTCTCAAACAAAACATGCGGGAACTCCGTAACAAGGCGCTCCTGCAGCTCGTAAAGGGCCAGCACATAGCGGTGAGAAAGCTCGCCCTGCCTGTCGGGCGGAAGGGCGGCGCTGCCAAGGTCGCTCAGCTGGCGGTTCATGTCCCACTTAAGGTACTCTATGTTTGCACTGCGGAGTATACCCGAAACACAGCCGTAAACATAGTCGCGTACTTCTTTCCTCGTAATGTCGAGGACATACTGGTTCCTGCAGAGGCTCGGCGCCCTCCCCGGTATGGATATGGCCCAGTCCGGGTGCCGCCTGTAAAGCTGCGAGTCAGGCGAAACCATTTCAGGCTCAAACCATATGCCGAGCTTCATGCCCATGCCGTTCAGCTTTGACGCAAAGCCGCCGAGGCCCCCCGGCAGCTTTTCCATGTTTACGTACCAGTCGCCGAGGCTGCTGTTGTCGTCATTCCTGCGGCCGAACCAGCCGTCGTCCAAAACAAGCATCTCTATGCCGAGTTTTGAAGCTTTGCGGGCTATTTCAAGTAATTTTTCCTCGGTAAAATCAAAATATACCGTTTCCCAGCTGTTTATAAGCACCGGCCGTGCTTTGCCGGCGTACTCTCCCCTGATAAGGTGCTTCCGGTAAAGGTCGTGGAAGCACCTTGTCATCTGCCCTATGCCTTCAGACGAATAAACGCAGACGGCCTCAGGCGTTTGGAACGTTTCGCCGCCTTCAAGCTTCCATGAAAAATTTTCAGGGTTAATGCCTGCCGTCACGCGCACGCTGTCAAACTGGTCAAGCTCCGCCCCAGCCGAAAAATTTCCCGAGTAAACAAGGTGGAAACCGTACACGTTCCCGTGCTCATCATCGGCGCCGCCGGCGGCAAGAGCGAGAAACGGCTGCTCCTGGTGGCTTGTTTCCCCGCGGGCCGACCGCACGCCCTGCCTTACATGGCCTAACCTGTTACACTCGATAACTCGTTCTCTTGCCCACGAGCCGTGAAGCGTCAGCACGCTGAAATCCTCATTGTCCATATCCATACAGACAGAGTATGCCTTCGTAATGTAAATGGGCCCTTTGCCTGTGTTTTTAAACCTCACGCTCCGCGTCACAGCGTCCACATCCTCAAACACGGTGTAAAGGAGCGTGGCTTCAAGGTTAACCGCGTCATCGCGGCATATAAGCTCAAGGGTCGTACACTCGCCTTTCCCACCGAACGTTGCCGGAAGGCCGGCAAGCGCCGGCTTGCCCTTATATACCCTATGGGACACATAATGCAGCTGCGCCGCTGAGAAGCCGCTTTCCGTCTTTACGCAGACCGAGCTTTCACGGTAGTCGCCGAGGCCGCTGCCGGAGTACTCAGACGGAAACGTATCTAAAAAAGACGTCCTGTCGCGGTTGTTTTGTGAAGGCACAAAGGGCGGTTCGCCTGTACGGAGCAGATAAGCAAGGTCATGGTCGGGGACTTTTCTGCCGTAGTATGCGTGGCCTATAAAATTTTCATTGTCTACAATAGCAATTATATAACTCGTTTTTAAAGTGTCAAGTTTAAATATCCTGTCGCTTTCAAAGTATTGTACCGGCATACTGCCCCTCCGCACAAAATATTATACTCCAGTATTATGAGTTACAGCTGAAGCTGCTTAAGCTTAAAAAATTCGCCTTTTTTGGCAGCAAGCCCGTCGTATGTACCCTCTTCTTCAAGGCCGCCGTTGCCTATGACCGCTATGCGGTCGGCATTCCTTATAGTCGAAAGCCTGTGTGCCACGATGAGCGTTGTCCTGCCTTTGACAAGGTTGTTTATAGACTCCTGTATTTTCTTTTCAGAGATATTATCAAGTGCCGACGTCGCCTCGTCAAGTATCAGTATCTCAGGGTCGCGCACAAAAGCCCTCGCTATAGATATCCTCTGCCTCTGCCCTCCGGAAAGGTTACCGCCGTGCTCCATTATCTTTGTGTCGAGGCCGTCTGGGAGGGAGTCCACAAGGGCGTCGAGGTTAGCCGCCTTAACGACTTTGCGCAGGAACTCGTCCGGCACGTTTTCTGCGCCGTATGTTATGTTGTCACGCAGCGTGCCTGTAAATAAAATCGAATTCTGCGGCACGACCGCTATATGCGAGCGGTAACTCTGCAGGTTAATGCTCTTGATGTCGTTGCCGTCAATAAGCACCCGCCCCTGCGAAGCGGCAAAAAAGCCTATCGCGAGGTTCAGTATGGTTGTTTTTCCGGCTCCGGACTCCCCTACAAAGGCTACGGTTTCGCCGCTGTGCACAGTGAAATTAAAATTTTCGAGTACTTTCTTTTCACTGTTGCGGTACTGAAAACCGACATTTTCAAATTTGATTTCCCCTTTTACAGACGAAAGCTTTTTCTTGTCCGAGCTGTCCTCAATGTCGCTGCACGAAAGCACGTCGCCTATGGAATTAACAGACTCCATCCCTTTTGCTATTATCGGTATAAGCGTCACTGCGCTTGAAACCTGTGCCACTATGGCCATAAAGTACGTTTGGTACATGACTACGTCGCCGACGCTTATTTTTCCTTTCACCGCAATACCCGCCGTAAACGCAAGGCATATAATCTGGAACAGCATAAACACTATCCAGCTTATGGATGAAAAATAAGACTGAAAGACGTCAAGTTTCATACCTTTTTTTGCTACTTCCCGCAGCTGGCCGTCCATCTTGCTTATTTCTTTTTTTTCAAGCGCGTGCGCGCGCGTAACTGGTATAAGCTCGACCATTTCCATGACATTTGCGGACGTTTCCTCCATAGTCTGCCTAAAGTCCCTGTTGTACGACTTTATCTTACCGTCAAAGAAAGCCATCAGGCATATGGCTATAGGCACGGTAACGAGGAAAAACAAAAACACCGCTGGGTTTTTAATCGCGACTACTATAAGTGCCGCGGTTATACTTACCACTATGCCGAGCATTGAAATGAATATCTGTTCTGAAAGCGTTTCTATCTGCTCAACGTCACGCATTATCTTAGACTGAAGGCGCCCAGACTGCATATGCCCGTGGTAAGCTATGGAAAGCTGCTGCAGTTTTCTCACCAAAGCGCCGCGCAGGTCAAGCTCTACTTTGCGTATGACTTTAGAGTAAAAGTAAACGTGCACGTAATTAGTCGGCACGTTCTGCACTATAAAGACCGCCATAACAACGGAGTTTACAAGGATTCTGTGCATTGCATCCGGCCCGTGCTCCGTCACGGCATCGATGATATTTGCCGACACTATAGGAAAAATCCACGTAGGCGAATGTTTTATGATGAAAAACAGTATGGACACGGCAAGCTCTTTATAGTGGCCTTTGTAAAGGCTCATAAGTAGTTTTATGCCATGGTTTTTCCCGTGCCCAAAAATCTCAGAAAAATCGTTGTCGTCATATTTAAGCCAGCTGCTGCATTTCTCCGCGCGCTTCTCACTGTTCACGGTAACACGTCCCAACATATGTAATGTCCAACTATTTAACCTGCATTTAGCTTATATTTTAACCTCTTTTTAGTCTGTTGTCAACTAACTATCATACTTATTTATAACCGCTTACCCAGATGCGCCGCGTGCTTAAGGCGCCGCATAAACGCGGTACTGTAAAAGGCGGCACAGCCCTTAAACCGGCCGTGCCGCCTTTTACATACAAGACCTTACTTCCGTTATCCTGTAAACCCGTCAGCCGGCATTCTTCCCAATCAATGACATTACTTCACGCATTACAGGGATTGACGGCGATGCCCCCTTGCGCGATACAGCTATAGATGAAGCCGCCGATGCTTTTTCGAGCGCCTCCCGAGGGCTTTCTCCGGCAGCCGTGCAGGCAATGTAATACCCGCAGAAAGTGTCGCCTGCGGCCGTAGTGTCCTTTACGTCAGTGTCGTATATGCCGTGGCTTAAAAACGTGCCGTCGCGTCCTGAGTATAAAGCCCCGTCTTTCCCCACCGTAAGCACTATATCGGCGGCAGGGAAACGCTTTGCGAGGGCCCTTAGGATATCAGCGTTGGCGCTGCTGCCTGTACCCGCCAGCGCCATGCCTTCCGTTTCATTAAGTATAAAGCAGTCAGCAAGGCCGAGCGGGCAGTTCAAAAGCGCGTCTGTCACCGGCGACGGGTTTACTACTACCCTCATACCCATTTCGCTGCCTTTTTCCATAGCATAGTCAACACACGATATTTCGTTTTGCAGGAGGAGGACATCGCCCTTCGCAAAATTTTTTAAAACTGAATCTATATATCCATGTGTTATCATGCCGTTTGTGCCCGGGAAAACGATGATGCAGTTCTGCCCAGACGGCGTTACCTGTATAACGGCGTGCCCGCTTTCGCCATCAAGCTGCCGCAGCAGGCCGACGTTAACGCCGCTGCCGCGCAGCAGCTCTGAAAGCCCGCCTCCGTCGCGGCCTACCGCACCGGCATGGTAGACCTCCGCGCCGGCGCGTGCCGCCGCTATGGACTGGTTGAGGCCCTTGCCGCCGGGAAATAAATCCAGCCTTTCAGCTTTTATGGTTTCGCCCGCCGCCGCAAAATGGCCGACAGCATAAACTTTGTCAATGTTTAAAGAACCAAGGTTAAGTATTTTCATAATTCACGCCGCTCCGTTCAGAGTTTAATAATCGTGCATATCAGCAAAATTCTTCACATATTTTATAATATTTTTGATTATTTAAAATATATTTTCAAGCAACATGCGCGCAATAACAAAAAATCCCCTTCCGCCGGCAGGCATACCCGCCAGCGACAGGGGAATTTTTCCTTCTTTTGTAGTGGTAACTTAAAAAATCACCGGCCGGCATACTCAAAGTCTATGCGCCCCGACGCGACGTCTGCGGCGGCGACTTTTATCTTTACGGCCATGCCTATGGTAAGTTTTTTTCCGGCCGTTTCGTCCACATGTGAAACCATGCCGTCAAACCTGTAGTTTCCGCCAAAACTTTCTATGGGGATAAAGCCTTCGACAGTGTTTTCAAGTACGGCAAAAACGCCCCGCTGTGTCACTCCGCTGATAATAGCATCGTAGCACTCGCCTATATGCTGCCTTATATATTCGGCCATGTAGCAGTCTTCGGAGTCCCTTTCAGCGCCCATAGCCTTTATTTCGGCTGCGGACGATGCTTTTGCCGACTCGGCCGCAAACTTTTCATATTTCTTTTTCAGCGCCGCCTTATCCTTTGTTTCAATGAATGAAGTGAGTATGCGGTGTATTGACGTGTCGGGATAACGCCTTATAGGGGAAGTAAAGTGGCAGTAATCATCGAGCGCCAGGCCGAAGTGCCCTATAGGCTTAGTGTCATAGCGCGCTTTTGCCATAGTGCGCAAAAGCTGGTGCGAGACTACTTTTTCGAGGGGCGTACCCCTTGCCTGGTCCATTACAGCTGAAAAGTCGGCCGACGTAACGTTGCCCTTGTGTTTAACGGAACGTGAGTTCAGCCCCAGGGCATCAACAAGCGCCGCAAGCGTTTCCACGCGTTCCGGATCCGGCGGCTCATGCACCCTGTAAATAAACGGTATGCCGCTTGCTTTGGCAAGCTTCGCGGCTGCCCTGTTCGCCGTTATCATAAGGTACTCTATCATTTCTTCAGCCTCGCCGCTCTGCCTTGGCTCAACGCCCACGCATATGCCGCGCTTGTCAAGTGTAAAAACCGGCTCGGTTGTTTCTATGTCGAAGTATCCCCTTTCCGTTTCACGCTGCTTAAGCAGGCCGGCAAGCTCCCTCGCCGCGTTTAAAGAGCGTATTACAGGCGAATACTTTTCCCTGAGTTCCTTATCGGCGGTCTTATTGAAAATCTTGTTTACTTCGGAATAGACTCCACGTACTTTCGAGCGTATAACGCTTTTTCTGAATTTATACGAAAGTATCTCTCCCGTTTTGTCAAGCTCTATTAAAGCTGAAAACGCAAGCTTGTCCTCACCCGCGTTAAGCGAGCAGACACCGTTAGATATTTCCTCCGGCAGCATTGGCACAACCCTGTCGGCAAAATAAACGGAAGTCCCGCGCGCAAAAGCTTCACCGTCAAGCCTGCCGCCCTCTTTGACATAATGCGACACGTCCGCTATATGGACGCCGAGTTTATACCCGCTGTGCGTCCTGCTTACTGATATGGCGTCGTCGAGGTCTTTTGCATCGGCTCCGTCTATAGTACATATGGAAGTTTTACGCAGGTCAAGCCTGCCCTTAAGGTCGTCGGGCGCAATAGCCGCCGACGCGGCTTTTTTTGCCTCGGCGGCAACGCCGCTTGGGAACGACGTGCGTATGCCGTACCTGTCGAGTATAGCGTCGGCGCAGATCCTGGCGCTCCCCGCCTTACCGTAAACCTTAACTACGCTGCACTCTATTTCAGATGAATGGGGAGTACGCCTCGCCATGGCCTGAACCTTATCGCCGTCGTGCACAACGGCGCTTTTCTTTTTGCCGGCCACCTTGAGCGGGTAGCGAACGGCACAGTCAGGCAAAAGCTCAAAGCCACCGCCGGAGCATTTTTTCAGTGTGCCCGTTATAAGGCGGCTGCTTTTTTCTAAAATAGAGTCAACTTCACCGTTAAGTCCCTTAGGCCCCTCCTGCACGTTTCGCAGCAGCACCTTATCGCCTACAAACGCGCCGCCGAGCTTATCCGAGTGTATAAATACGCTGTCGCTGCCTATGTCCGGGTCCGCAAACGCAAACCCGCGTGAGAGCGAGACGACCGTAGCGCCTACCCTGTTCCTCTTGCCGATGAAATGCACCCTGTGCTTTTTGCCTATGGTGATATAGCCTTCGCTTTTAAGCTCGTCAAGGGCCTTGTAAAATTCCTTTTTATCCTTCATGCCAAGCTTTTTATATATATTGTGCGCCATCGAACCCTGTGGAACTTTTTTGATGTACTGCAGTATCTGAGCTTTTTCCTTTTTCAAGCCGTCTCCCTCCTTTTTGGCAGGACTGCCCTTTTAAAGAAACGCCCCGCTTTTTCAAGCGGGGCGGTCCGAA
>DHNP01000020.1:29020-29590 GCA_002409585.1 Ruminococcaceae bacterium UBA5413
TTTTCAAGCGGGGCGGTCCGAATGATTTACTTTTTAAAATACATGAAAATATTTATGGCTATGACTAAAACGAAAAAACCTACCGCGACGACCTTCGTCCACCTGGCAAGGAAAGCGTCTACCGAACGCGCCTGGTTTTTCGAAAGGAAAGTGTCGGCCCCTCCGGTTATAACACCTACGTTTTGCTCGTGCCCTTCCTGCATCAGCACAATAGCCGTTATAAAAATGGAAAAGATGATGAGGATAATACCTATAACAATTTCAACAGCAGACATAGCATACCTCCGGATATATTAAAATATACATTGGATTTATTGTAAAATAAAGGCCGTACACACTTTGCGGCATCATAATAACAATATGGTTAGTTTATCATAAACGGTATAAAAAAGCAAGCGCTTTCCTTTGTTTGCAAAAAATTAATTTCCCGCGCCGTTTATGCGTTTACCGCTGCATCCGCCGCTGTGCTTCCTGTGCGGCGGGCTTGCAATTAAAAAATTATTTGATATAATAATAGGTAATAAAAATGAATAAAGGCGCCTTGTAAGGACTGGTTCGAGAACCTCCCAG
>DHNP01000004.1:0-28696 GCA_002409585.1 Ruminococcaceae bacterium UBA5413
GCCCTGCGCTCCCAGCTGAGCTAATACCCCATGCGTTTTTTAAACAGCTTTATAATAATAGCATACCAGGCTGGAAAAATCAATACCAAACCGTAAAAAAATAATACAAAAGTCTGTGCCCGTTCTTAACTCGGCGCGTAAGGACTTAAGACATGCTTGCCAATACTTATATTGTTATGGTATACTGGGTAAATACATAATATAAAGTAAAAACAGACAATAATAACATAAATAGCTTTCCGGCATTTATATATGTTGTAAGATAACCGTATCGCGAGGTGACAGTATGGCTGCTTTTGACAACTTGTGCATGAATTGCATGGCCGATATAGGAGAAAATACGAAATGCCCGTACTGTGGCTTTCAAAAAAATAAACGGCAGACTGAAAACGCTTTACCGTTCAGGTCGCTTCTCAAAGGCAGGTACGTGGCCGGCCGAGTAAAAAAAATAAACGGCGAGGGCTTTACGTATATTGCCTACGACACCGAGCGCGACGTCCCCGTGGAGCTGCACGAGTTTTTTCCGCAGTCGCTGTCGTACCGCGACGGTGAAACCGGTGATATACGTATAACCGGCGGAAAAGAAGTTGAGTTTGACAGATGCTTTACAAAATTTATTAATAACGCGAATAAAATAAATAAACTGCAGGACGTCGAAGCCATTACGCATGTAACCGACGTTTTCGAAGCAAACCACACGGCATACGCTGCCTTTGAGTGGGTAGAGCACGTGACGCTGCGCTATTTTACGGAGCACAGCGGGGGAAAACTTGGCTGGAACGCCGTGCGCAGGCTGTTTATGCCTGTGCTTTCGGCGCTGTGCCTCCTGCACGGCCACGGCATAAGCCACCTCGGCATCTCACCTGACACGCTTTTCATAACCGGCGACGGCCAGATGGTGCTTTCGGGGTTTGCGATAGACTCAGTTCGCTGCGCCCAGCCGCAGTCCGCGCCCGACCTGGTGCCCGGCTTTGCCGCGATAGAGCAGTATGTCGCCGGTTCTACGCCGGGCGAGCCTACGGACGTTTACAGCTTTGCCGCTTCAATGCTTTTCGCGCTTACGGGCAGACCGCCGGCGGACTCAAAAAAGCGCCGCGCGAATTCACGCCTGCCGATATCAAACTCTGTTTTGCGTACATTGCCTGAAAATGCCGTTACGGCTTTGGCCGACGCGCTTCAAGTTTCACCCGAAAACAGGACGCAGACGTTTGTAAGGCTTAAAACGGAGCTTCTTGCCGAAACGGGTAAGAAAGCGCCCGAAAGCCGCCGGGACGCGGGCGTACCCACCGCGAAAGGGCAAAAGCGTAAACGCAGAAAAGAAGTGCCTAATTTTGTATGGGTGCTGTCTTCCTGCATCATAATGCTTGCCGTTTTCGCTGTAATAGGATTTTTTTGGGCGGCAAATTATCATAACGGCGCTCAGGAGCAGCGGCAGTCCGACGCGGAGGTGGTTTCAGCCGCTGCTTCTTCCGCAACGGCTTCCGGCGGCCTTACGGCTGCGTCAGGCGGCACCATATCGGCGCCGGACCTTGTGGGGCAGAACTATAACAAGCTGGTCTCGTCGTCTTCTGCATCATCAGGCGCGGCCGACTACCAGGTGCTCCTTTCGTCTAAGCAGTTCAGCGACACTATGCCCGAGGGATGCATAATTTCGCAGGACCCGCTTCCAAACTCTGAAATGTCAAAGGGAACCGCAGTGGTCGTTGTGGTAAGCGAAGGGGCGGCAGTGAGGACTTTGCCGGCCGTAACGGGGAAAACGCTTTCGGAGGCTTCCGCTTTGGTAACAGCGGAGGGGTTCGTCCCGACAAAGGACGAAGAGTACAGCGAGACTGTGCCGAAAGGGTATGCCGTAGGGTATAAGGACGTAAAGGAAGGCGATGAAAAGCCGTACGGTTCGCAGGTCGTCATTGTCGTGAGCAAAGGCCCCGCCGAAACTGAAAGCACCGGCTGATGCGCTTTAGCCGTGCGTTTATACAAATTGTCCGCCGCGGGACGGCTTTATTGTTATTGCAAAATATTATAACGGGTATTATAATATATACTTGTAGATGTATATCAATTTGTAAGTACAGTTAATTAAAACGGAGGAAAAAAGCGTGATAACAAAAACTTCAACTATCGGTGAAATACTCGATCTGGATGAAAGCACCGCACAGTTTTTTATGGAAATGGGTATGTTCTGCTTCGGCTGTCCCGCGGCGCGCGAGGAGTCGCTTGAGGAGGCCTGCGCCGTCCACGGCGTGGATTCCGATGAAATGGTGCAGAGGATAAATGAGCATCTCGCCGTTAAAAGGCAGTGATAGCGTGCGCATGGTATCTTTAGGCAGCCGGCTGCTTTTGTGCGCTTCTATGGTGCGCCGTTCAAGCAGGGCCGCGGACATAGGCACAGACCATGCCTACCTGCCTATATACCTTGTGCAGAACGGGCTTGTATCCTCGGTTATCGCTTCGGACGTGCGTGAAAAGCCGCTTAAAACAGCCGCAAGGAACATCAGACGTTTTAAAAGTGATATCATTACGGTAAGGCTTTCCGACGGCCTCTCGAATATCCTGCCGGATGAGGCAGATGATATAATCATAGCCGGCATGGGCGGGAAAAGTATAATAAATATAATAAAAAACGCTCCGTGGCTTAAGGACAGGTCAAAGCATTTGATAATCCAGCCTATGACTTCGGAGCCTGAGCTTCGTTTATTTTTGTCTCAAAACGGTTTTGCCGTTAAAAAAGAAATGGCCGCAGCGGAGGACAGGCACGTTTATACGGCTATGCTTGCAGCTTTCGGGCCTGAAAATATCCAAACCGGCGAGATATTCCCTTACGTAGGTAAAGTAAAGCCTGACACGCGCGCAAACAGGGCGTATATCGCTAAACAGCTGCACAGGCTGCAAAAACGCGCGGACGGCCTTCGAGTTTCCGGCAGCCTGCCTGAAGCTGAAAAAGCGGAAAAAATAATTTCGGAAATCAATAAATTACGGGGTGGTGTTTAACTTGAGTACCGTACATGATATTTACGTGTTTATAGACGGTTTCGCGCCGTTTAAGACAGCTATGGACTTCGACAATCCGGGCTTGCTTGTCGGGAGCGGAGGCACCGCCGTAAAAACAGCGCTCCTTTCGCTTGACATTACGCCGGATGTGGTGGACGAGGCCGCGCTTCTCGGCGCGCAGCTTATTATAAGCCACCATCCGGTTATTTTTAACCCACTTAAGGAGCTTGTCCCCGGGACAGCGCCTTTTATGCTTGTAAAGGCCGGCATAGCGGCTGTCTGCGCCCATACAAACCTTGACATGGCGCCTGGCGGGGTGAACGACTGCCTTGCCGCACGGCTTAAGCTTAAAAATATAAAACCGCTTGTTCTGTCGCAGAATTCCGGCCTGCCCGAAGCTTTGTACGGCGAAACAGCGTGCGCCTTTGAGCCTGATGAATTTGCGGGCTTTGTTAAGCAGTCGCTTAGCTGCGGCGGCCTTTCCTACACCGACGGCGGCAGTAAAATAACAAAGGTCGGCCTGTGCGGCGGAGGCGGCGCCGACATGGTTTACGATGCCGCCGCGCGCGGCTGCCAGGCTTTTGTCACAGGGGAAAGCAAACACAACATTTTAATAGACGCCTGCAGGTTAGGTGTAACCTTTGTGGATGCGGGCCATTTTTACACTGAAGACGTTGTCATTGAGCCGCTTATGAATAAACTGAAAAAGCAGTTCACGGACGTTAATTTTATCAAGTCAAAACGGATGCGGTGCCCCGTGAAATTCATATGATTTTTAGGGGGTATGATTAATAATGGCTTTGGACGGGATGTTCCTGCATCACTTGAAAAAAGAAATAGAGGGCGGCGCCATCGGCACACGTGTAGACAGGATATACCAGCCGGGGAAGGAAGAACTTGTTTTTGTACTGCGTTCACAGTCGGGCTGCCGCAGGCTGTTCCTTTCGGCACGTGCCGGCGGGGCGCGCATAAACTTTACGCTTTCTTCGCCCGAAAACCCGAAACAGCCGCCTATGTTCTGCATGCTGCTGAGAAAGCACCTTTCAGGTGCGAGGCTTTCAGCCGTCAGGCAGCCTGAACTTGAGCGCATGCTTATACTTGACTTCGACACCGTAAACGACTTCGGCGACAGGGTGACAAAGTCGCTTGCCGCAGAAATCATGGGAAAGTACAGCAATATAATCCTTATAGATGAAAATGGTAAAATAATCGATGCCATAAAACGCGTGGACGCGGGTATGAGCTCCGAACGTCTTGTGCTGCCCGGGCTTGCGTACAAAATGCCGCCTCCGCAGGGTAAGGTCTGCCTGCTTTCGTCAGATGCAGGCAGCATAGCAGAGCGGATAAAAAGCATACCGTCGGATATGAAACTTCCTAAAGCCCTCCTTTCGGCCACGCAGGGCATTTCACCTGTTGTATGCCGCGAATTGCAGTACATAACAGGCAGGGGATCGGAGCTTGACGTGCGCGGGATGGATGAAGCGCAGTTTGAAAGGCTCGGCTTTTTTTTAGGGCGGCTTGCTGAAACAGTGCGGTCATGCAGCGGCGTACCGTATATGGCGGTCGATGCCGCAACGAAAAAGCCGCTTGATTTTTCATTTATAAATATGCTGCAGTACGGGAGCGGCGCTGCCGTAAGCCGGAAAGAAAGCTTTTCCGAGCTGCTTGAGGAGTTTTACAACGGGCGCGACAGCATGGCGCGTATGCGCTCAAGGGCGCAGAACCTGCTGCGCGTGCTTACAACGGCTTCCGAAAGGCTTAGCCGTAAAATAAACGCGCAGTCGGCCGAGCTTAAAAACTGCTCTAAGCGCGGCGACTACCGCAAGCTGGGCGACCTGATAAACGCAAATATATATAACCTGAAAAAAGGGCAGAACGAAGCTGAGGTAGAGGATTATTACGATCCTTTGCTGCCAAAGGTAAATATAAAGCTTGACCCTCTGCTTACTCCGGCGCAGAATGCGCAGAAATATTATAAAGAATACAGGAAAGCCAAGACCGCCGAGAATGTTCTGCGGGTGCAGATTGAAAAGGCAAGGGGCGAGCTTGAGTATATAGACACTGTTTTTGACGAGCTGAGCCGTGCCGGAAGCGAAAACGACCTTGCGGAGATACGCGATGAACTCAAAGGGCAGGGCTATATCCGCGCGGTGGGTGCCGGCGCGCGCCGCGCTAAAAAAGCGCCTGCGCAGAAGCCGATGGAGTTTGTGTCGTCAGACGGCTTTACAATTTTAGTAGGGCGTAATAACTGCCAAAACGATATACTTACGTTAAAGCGCGCGGGAAAAGACGACATTTGGTTCCATACGAAAAATATTCCCGGCTCGCATGTCATACTTTTATCCGACGGGCGCGAAGCGACGAAGGAAGCCGTAAACGAAGCCGCGCGCCTTGCGGCGCGCTTCAGCAGGGGCAAAGGCTCTTCAAACGTGCCGGTTGACTACACAAAAGTAAGAAATGTAAGCAAACCTCGGGGCGCTAAGCCCGGCATGGTTATTTACGTTAAAAACAAAACGGTTTTTGTTTCACCTCAGAATTAGCCGAATTTCTTTTATAAATGCTTTTTATATAATCATTAACGGGAGAAAAATAATGGCCTGTTTTAAAGTCAAAAGCACACTCAGGAACACCGTGCTGTTCGGGCTTGCGCTCACGGCGATTGCGGCGGCCGGCATACCGGCGGTTGCGGGCGCCGGTTCGTTTGAAACGGCGTGCGACATGATGTTTTTCGCTAATATTCTTCTTAATATAGCAATTATAACCGACCTTCTCTGCAATATACGGCGGGATTTCCCGCTTTTAATGTTTGTATGCTCGTTCGACGTCCTCCTTTTAGGGCGCGTATACGTTTCTTTTTTAGGGCACCATTCCGACCTGCTGTATTACCTTGAGGCCGACAATTACGGGAACCTTTACAAGGCGCTGCAGGTAGTAACCATTTCGCTTTTAGCTGTTTATGCTGCGTACAAGCTTGCCGCGCCTTTCTTCTCAAAACGTGAGCATTTGCTTAAAAGCGACGGGCTCAGGGCGTTCCCGCAGAAGGACTACGTACCGGTTGTAAGGCAGCTTAGCGTTATAGTCCTGCTTGTAAGTTCGCTTGCGTATTTTTATATCTTGCTTGCGGCTATAATGAACGTTTTAAAGAACGGGTATTTAGGCTCTTTTACGCAGAAAGCGCAGAGCATACCGACGGTCATAAGCAGGCTCTCCATGTTTTTTCCACCGTCGTTCGCTGTCTTTCTCGCGACTATGCCTGACAAAAAGCAGATGCGCTTTCCTTTTGCCGTTTACATCATTTACATGTTCGTGTCGCTTCTTACTGGGCGCAGGAACACTTTCGTGTGCGAAGCTTTTATGATAATCATTTATTTTGTCCTTCGCGACAACCTGCTTGAGAAGGACAGGCGCGTTTTTAAAAAGCGCTCCGTCGTGCTTGCCCTGGTTTTACTCATACCTGTTGTTTACCTTTTACAGATTTTTGCGGAAGTGCGCACGGGGTTTTTCGACCCTAAAAAAAGTTTCGGCTATATAATGATGAACTTTTTCAATTCGCAGGGCGCGACCTTCCGTGTAGTCATACAGACTGTTAACAGGTGGGACTTTTTTAACCATAATGTTTCGTATAAGTTCCTTTACTACCCTTTTGAACTTTTTGTACACAACAATGTAGTCACGCGTAACTTGTTTGGGTTAAGCCCTATAATAGAAGTGCAGACGCCGCTTTTCGCGCGTACTACCCATAACTTTGCCCACGCGCTTACTTACATGGTTGACCGCAGCAGGTACATTGCCGGCGGCGGCTTCGGCACTTCTTTTGTCGCCGAAGCGTACGTCGCCTACGGCATGCCGGGGGTTGTTGCAGTAAGCGCGCTTATAGGCGTTATTTTCCGTTTCTTTTCTTCCATGCTTTCACGTTCATGGGTAGTAGTCGCCATTAGCCTTCTCGCCGTAAAGGATCTCGTGTACATTCCGCGCAGCTTTGCCTTCCTGTGGGTTACAGATGTTTTTAACATAACTTATTTATGCTTTTTCATGGCGCTTTACATTGTTGCGCTTTTTACCGTTAAACGCGGCACGCACGTAAGGCGGGTTAACGGTACAGGTAAAGAAACGGCAGTTTCTGGGGAAGCGCCTTGAACCTTCTCGTTTTGCTTACGTCCTCTTTCCCGTATGGGAAAGGGGAGGAGTTTTTGGCTAACGAATTAAACTATATAAGCGGCTTTGACAGGGCTGTTGTCTGCCCGTGCGGAGTAAAACCAGGAGACATACAGACAAAGCGCCTTAAAAGCGGGATGGAATGTTTTCCTGTGTCAGGCTGCGGCGGCGGTTCTTATGCACGTGTTATTTTCAATAAAAATGTTATTAAGGAAATGGCGTCCCTTTTGTTTTCCGGCAGGTTTTCTGCCGGGCGCGCGCACGAACTGCTTTTTTTTGCTAAAAACGCCGCCAATATTTATGCTTCGCTTAAAAACCTTCCGTACTTAAAAGATGCTGGCAGCGTGACTATATACAGCTACTGGTTCTACGATGAAGCTGCCGCGGGCGCACTCCTTAAAGGCTGCCTTGAAAAACACGGCAAAAGGGTGAGGCTTGTTTCACGCGCCCACGGGTTCGACATACACGCCGAACGCGCGAAGTACGGGTACCTTCCCATGCGCAGTTTCCTTTTCAAAAACTGCGACCGCGTTTTCCCGTGCTCTTTTGACGGCGGCGCCGTACTCAAAAAAGAGTTTCCAGCTTATGCTGACAAAGTAAGGGTCAGCCGTTTAGGCACTGAAGACCATGGCGTAAAATACGGTTCACGGAAAAAATTCCGCATTGTATCATGCTCGTATATCGTCCCAGTTAAACGCCTTAACCTTATAGCGGAAGCACTCGGAAAAGCTGATTTTCCCGTAATCTGGACACATATCGGTTCAGGGCCGCTTGAGCAAGAGGTTCGGTCGGCCGCCGCGGCTTTGCCTGAATGCGTGCGGTGCGAATTTAAAGGCGCTATGGAAAACGCCGAAATAATGGACTACTATAAAAAAAGCGATATTTCCGTATTTGTTAACGTAAGTTCAAGCGAGGGCATACCTGTTTCCATTATGGAGGCCTGTTCTTTCGGCATACCTGTTGTGGCGACAGGCGTAGGCGGCACGCGCGAAATAGTACGCGAAGGTGAAAACGGCTTTTTACTTGATAAGGACTTTACCGCAGATGAATTCATTGATAAATTGAAGGCGGTAAGGGATTTAAGCGATACGGAGTATGAACGTATGTGCAAAAAATCTCGGCTGATATGGCAGGACGGGTTCAGTGCGGAAAAGAATTACGGCGAATTTTACGGGGTGCTCGCTAAATGAAACTTTTATATCTTACTTTCCAGGAAGATGCGCCGCTTTACCTCGGCGTGACGAGAAAAATCGCCGGCCAGGCGCGCGCGTTTGAAAAACTCGGCTTCGACGTCACTTACACGCTGTGGGGCGGCGGCAGTTTCCGCTTTTATTCGGGCGGAAAAACAGAAGAGGTTAAAATAACTTCTTCACGCAAAATGATGAAAACCTTTGAAAGCATAGCTGAAAACTACATCTCAAAGAACGCTTTCGACGTTATATATTTCAGGCTGGACAGAATAAGCTTCGGTGTTATAAATTTGTGCCGGTTTGCAAAAAATAACGGTACGGGACATGTTATAATAGAAATTCCGAATTACCCTTATTTAAAGGATTATATCAGGAATATAAAAAATGTTAAGCCTTTTAAGCGCCGCGCGGTAAACGCCGCTAAAGTTATCGCTACGGCCGCAGGGGACAGGCTGTCGGGGCTTTTCCTCAGAAAAGCGGCTGACGCCGCGGTCCTTATAGGAGACAAGGCGGAGAGCTTTTTCGGAGTGAGGGCCGTCAATATAAACAACGGCATAAACGCCGAAGAGTTTTCATGCGTTAAAAGGAAGGATTCCGGCGGCATAGTCATGGTAGGCGTAGCGGGCACTCTTTGGTGGCAGGCGTATGACCGCGTGCTTGAGGGCATGTGCGAGTACAAGAAGAATAAAGCCTGCGGCGCTCCGGACATCCATTTCACACTTGTCGGCGGGGATGAAAAGGAAATGCCGGCTTTTTGGGAACAGGTAAAAAAGTACGGCCTGCAGGACGACGTAGACTGCCCCGGGTTTAAGTCGGGAGCTGAACTGAAAAGCATATATTCCGGAGCGGACGTGGGTATATCGTCGCTCGGCTGTTACCGGCGGGGGCTTAAGTACTGTTCGTCGCTTAAAGCGAGGGAGTACTGTGCCGCAGGGCTGCCGTTTGTTTATGCTTATGAGGACGACGACCTTGACGGGGACCTGCCTTTCGCGCTTAAGTTCCCTAACGACCCTACGCCTATAGACATAGATAAAGTTGCCGCGCTGGTGTCGGCGTGCAGGGCTGACCCGCTTATATGCAAGGCGGAAAAAGAGTTTGCGCGCAGCCGTTACGACTGGGTGCCTATTATGGAGCGTGTGCTGGCATTTGCCGGCATAAACATAAATTAAAAGATTTTTCGGAGGATGACATATGGAGATGTCTGTAAGTTTTACTGAAATTGAACATTTCTTCAAAAGGACAAAGCTCAGGTTTGTCATAGTAGTGCTGCTTTTTGGCATAGTTTTCGGTTTGGCACCCCTTAAGCTTGTAAAACAGAAATATACCGCGACCGCTTCTTTTGTCATGTACTGCGGCGTGCCTGACGGTGTGGACAGCGACTACCACCTGCAGTATACAAACATACTTTACAGCCGTGTGCAGAGCGCCGTGGCGCTTGCGCTCAGCAACAACCTTCCCGCCGAAGCGGCACAGAAGGTAGGTGTAAACAAATCGCTTGTTTCCAGCATAACAGCCGAGCAGGAAAATTCCTCGCCGGTCGTAAAGCTGACGCTTACGTCTACCGATGCCTCAAAGGCGGCGCCGTTAGCCGATGCTGCCGCTGAAATTTTAGCGCAGCAGATGGTGGATGAATTCCCGTCACCGAAGCTTACGGCTACCGTTGTAGACAAAGCCGTGCCTGCCGCGGCAAAGTCAAGAAAATCCGTGATGGCTAAAGACGGCATCCTCGGGCTCATAGTCGGCTTTATAATTTATGGCTGCGCCGGTATCATAGCTGTAATAAATGACAAAACGGTACGCAGCGGTTCATTTGCGGCGGAAAACCTCCATACGAGGCTTTTAGCGGAAATACCGGAAAAAAGGAAAGACGACTCTTTCAGGCGTATGCGTTCGTCGGCCCTTGAGCAGGGCGGTAAGGGGAAAAGCTTCCTTGTGACCGACGCAAGCGGCCATTCCTCGGCGGCTGCGGTGGCGGCGGGCTTTGCAAAAGCGCTTTCGCTCGGCGGCAGGCACGTGCTGCTGCTGGACGCTGACTTCAGGGCAGCTGGCGCGTCTGAGATTTTCGGCATTAAAAGCGGTAAAAATGCCATTGACGTACTTAAGGGCGCGTGTCCATTTGCCGATGCGGTAAAAAGTTCCGGCGGCATAGACGTGCTGCCGGCGGCTAAATACACAGGCGGCGACCCGTCAGACCTTTTCTTAGGCGGAACTTTTAAACAGCTGATTGAAAAAGCTGAAAGCATATATGACTGCGTAGTAATATCCGCGCCGCCGGAAAACAAATATCCGGATGCGCAAAGCATGGCGGCGTTTCCCGGATGCGTCGTGCTTACGGCGAAGTGCGGCTTTACCCCTTATAACGAACTTAAGACGTCATTTGAAAGGCTTAAAACAGCAGGCGGAAATATAATAGGCATAGTGACTACAGGGAATTGAACGCTGTAAACTGCCGCATGAAAAGCAATGCCTGCGGCAGTGCGGCAGTACTGGCGCAGCCCGGCTGATGTTGTTAATATATTGACAATTAATAACCTGCCCGTATATAATAGCTTCGCGGGGAACTGCAAAATATAATAAGGAGCGTAAAAAGATGAGAACTACCAAAAAGCTTACGTCACTTTTCCTGGCATTGCTTTTCGCGCTTTCAACGTCAGGCTGCGGAAGTAAACAAAACGTTTCTTCTGATGTAACGAACAGTAAAGCGGGTTCATCGGCTTCGTCCGCGGCCGCGCAGTCAGAAAAGACCGTGGCGGTGGCCGCGCTTAAAGGCCCTACCGGCCTCAGCATGGCAAAACTTATGGACGACAGCAAAAGTAAAAAAACAAAGGTAAATTATAATATAAGCCTCGTAAGTTCACCCGACGAGATGGTGTCGATGATTACCGGCGGCAAAGCCGACGCGGCGGCTTTACCGACTAACCTTGCCGCGGCGCTGTACAACAAAACAAGCGGGAACGTGCGGATGGCGGCGGTTACGACGCTTGGCGTTTTGTACCTGCTTACAAGCGGCGAAGATATTTCCAGTATAAAAGACCTTAAGGGAAAAACCGTTTACCTTACGGGCCGCGGAGCAACTCCGGAGTATGCTTTTGACTATATCCTCAAACAAAACGGCCTTACTGCCGGCAGCGATGTGAAAACAGTTTATGAGTCCGAGCACGCAGGGCTTGCCGCAAAAATGATAGCGGGAAGCGTAAAGATTGCCGTACTGCCGGAGCCTTTTGTAACACAGGTACTTATGAAAAATAAAGATGTGAAACGTTCCTTAGACATTACTGAAGAATGGGACAAAGCTTCCGGTGGGGAAAGCGTACTTTCCATGGGATGCCTTGTAGTAAGTAAAAAATTTGCCGCGGAAAATAAGGGCACGCTCGACACGTTCTTGGATGAATATAAAGCGTCTGTTTCATATGCCGATACAAATACCGAAGAAACGGCCGCGCTTTCGGAAAAATACGGTATAATGCAAAAGACCGTCGCTGAAAAAGCCATCCCCAACTGCGGCATAGTTTATATTGACGGTGATGAAATGCAGAGCAAAATACCGGCTTTTTTGCAGATACTTTACAAAGCTAATCCAAAATCTATCGGAGGAAAACTCCCGGATGACAATTTCTACTATAAAAAGTAAAGCCGGCCCGAAAGCCGCCCGTAAAATTTTTGCCGCCGTGCTTTGGCTTGCCTTGTGGCAGCTGCTGTGCACTGCGGTAAAGCAGGAGATACTTGTGGTATCTCCTGTTCGCGTTTTTTTAAGGCTTTGCATCCTTGTGCAGGACGCGGCGTTTTGGCTTACTGTTTCAGGCACGCTGGCAAGGGTAGCCTTAGGGTTCGCGGCCGGCGCGGCCATTGGGGCGCTGCTGTCGGCGCTTACCGCGGTTTCGGGTTTCCTTTATGATATATTTCACCCGATTGTAGAAATAATAAAAGCTACTCCCGTAGCTTCATTCATAATTTTACTTCTTGTATGGACGGGGGCCGAAAACGTACCGGCTATTACTTCAGCGCTTATCGTTATTCCCATAGTCTGGGAGAACGTTTCGGAGGGTATACGCAAAACAGATGCCGGCCTGCTTGAGATGGCGAGAATTTTCCGTTTTGGCCGCGTAAAGGCCATACTCAAAATTTACGTGCCGTGCACCATGCCGTATTTTACCGCGGCATGCGCCTCCGGCCTCGGCTTTGCATGGAAAGCCGGCGTCGCTGCCGAAGTGCTCGCGAACCTTCCGCTTTCCATAGGCGGGCAGATATACGACGCTAAGATATATTTGGACACGGTAAACCTTTTTGCGTGGACGGCGGTAGTCGTGATTGCGAGCGTCGCGCTTGAGACCGCTCTAAGTAAGGCGGCTTCACATATACGAAAAAAACGTGGCGGTGAGGGCTATGGGAATCAGTATAAATAACGCATCTAAAAAATTCGGCGGAAAGCCCGTCCTCGACGGCTTATCGCTTGAACTGCCGCAGAACGGCACTGTGTGTTTTTTCGGGCCGTCAGGCTGCGGAAAAACTACGCTTTTGAGGTGTATCGCTGGACTTGAGAAGCTTGACGCCGGCACTGTTTCTGGCGTAAAAGGGCAAAAACTCTCATTTCTTTTTCAGGAGGACAGGCTGCTGCCGTGGTGTACGGCCCAAGAGAACGTCGCGGTTGTGCTGGCATGCGGTAAAAAGGAGCGCTGCGCAAAGGCCGGGCAGTGGCTTGGGGCGGTGGGGCTTGCGGACTCCCTTGCGCTTTACCCAAGGCAGATGAGCGGGGGCATGCGCCAGCGGGCCGCGGCGGCACGCGCGCTTGCATACGGCGGGGACGTGTTTTTTTTAGACGAGCCATTCCAAAAACTCGACGGTGAAAACAAGCGGAAACTTATGGAGCTTTTCCGGAGACGTACCGAAGGGAAACTTACGCTGCTTGTGACGCACGATATGGATGAAGCGCTGCGGCTTGCGGGTACGGTTTATGTCCTGAGCGGGCCTCCGCTGCGTATTGCCGGTGTTAAAAAAGTCGGTATTTAATTTGACGCCGATGAATAATAGCACGGCACTTTATTTTTTTACGGTTTTATGGTATACTTACACGGTTATGAACAATAAGCTGGGGCTTAATTCTATAGACACAATTTTGAATATTTATTGGAGTAAGTAATATGAAGAGCAGAAAAATAAATTTTAAAACTATTATACCGCAGATAATCATAGATGCCGTTTGCGTTTTTTTCAGTTACTGGATTGCGTTCAGACTGCGCTATGAAGGTATAGGCTGGCCTACCCCGATGGCCGACAGGGTCGCGTTCAACGTTTCCATTCCGTGGATGACGCTCATATGCATAGCTGTCTTTACGCTTTTCCGTTTTTACAGCACAATGTGGCAGTTCGCGAGCTTTGACGAACTGCTTCAGATATTTTACGGGACTACGGTTTCGTGCGTTTTATGTACGGTCGCGGGATATGTTATCTTCCCTAAAGCGCTCAATGTCATAAGGTTCCCAAACACCGTTTACTTCATGGGCTGGATACTGATATTGTTTTTTGTGGGTACATCACGTTTCAGCATCCTCTTTATGCGCAGAGTAAAGAGGAAAAAGCAGATGAGCGGTTCTCAATATACCCAAAGCCGCGTTATGGTAATAGGCGCCGGCGAGATGGGCTCTATGGTCATAAAAGACATGAAGTCTTCGCCAAAATCCAAAGGAATACCGGTAATCGCCATTGACGACGACAGGAAAAAACGCGGCACGCGCATACACGGGGTAAAGGTTGCCGGCGGGCGTGAAAGCATACCTAAAATAGTGGCAAAGTACAGCATAGACCAAATTATTCTTGCCATCGCCACGGCTACAAACAAAGACAAACATGAGATTTTTAATATATGCGCAAAAACCGGCTGCCGCCTCAGAACCATACCGGCCCTGTATGAGATACTTGAGGGCAACGCAGACCCGCTTAAGGTCCGCGACGTTAACATACTCGACCTTTTAGGGCGTGACGAGATACACCTTGACATAGCAAAAGTAAGCGATTACCTTGAAAACAAAACCATACTCGTAACAGGCGGCGGCGGCTCGATAGGAAGCGAGCTCTGCCGCCAAATAGCGCATTTTAACCCTAAGAAGATCATTGTACTTGAAATTTATGAAAATAACGCTTACGACCTGCAGAACGAGCTTTTAAGGAAGTTCCCCAAGCTTGACATGGAGGTAATCATCGGCTCAGTAAGGGACAAGGCGCGTATAGAACATATTTTTTCTACGTTCCGTCCAGATGTGGTTTTCCATGCGGCCGCGCATAAGCACGTTCCGCTTATGGAGCTCAGCCCGGGTGAAGCTGTAAAAAACAATGTGTTCGGCACTCTTAACGTCGCACAGGCATGCGACAAGTACGGCGTCGGCCATATGGTGCTTATCTCTACTGATAAGGCCGTTAACCCGACTAATATAATGGGCGCCACAAAGCGTATCTGCGAGCTTATCATCCAGTACTACAGCCGCAGGAGCAAAACCGACTTTGCTGCCGTAAGGTTTGGCAATGTGCTTGGCAGCAGCGGCAGCGTCATACCGCTTTTTAAGCGGCAGATTGCCGAGGGCGGCCCTGTGACCGTAACGCATCCTGATATAGTGCGTTACTTTATGACCATACCTGAGGCCTCAAGGCTTGTCATACAGGCCGGAGGCATGGCTAAGGGCGGGGAGATATTTGTCCTTGACATGGGCCAGCCTGTAAAAATAGTGGATTTGGCAAGGAACCTGATACGCCTTTCAGGGCTTGAGCCTGACACAGACATAAAGATAAAGTACACAGGACTCCGCCCCGGCGAAAAGCTGTACGAGGAGCTTTTGCTTGACAGCGAGGGCGGATGCCGCAAAACATCGCACGAGCTCATTTATATCGGCTCGCCGATACCGTTTAACGAAGAAACTTTTATCGCCGATATTGAAAACCTCAGGAAGGTAGCCGGCGTTGACAATATAAAGATGATGGAAGTCATACACAGGCTTGTTCCTACGTATTCGGGCCATGCTGAAAGGACGGATCTTTTGGCGTAACAACATGCATTTGACAACTGCTGCCATAAGCTGGTAAAATAAAGTGCCGGTTTTATACCCGGATGTTTATGGCAGGTATTTTGTGTACAAAATTAGGAACAGGGATGATGATTTTGCTCAGGAGCATGACGGGTTTCGGCAGGGCTGAAAAAGTGGTGGGCGGATATGACATTACGGTTGAGATAAAGGCTGTTAACCATAGATTTTTTGATTTCAGTTCACGTATAACCCGCGGGTACGGCTTTTTGGAAGACAAAATAAAAACTTTTGTGCAGCAGTATGCCGAACGCGGCAAATTTGATGTTTTTGTGTCGCTCGAACCGTCACGGGAAACCGGAGTGCAAGTTTCCGTCAACAAAACGTTAGCGTCAGGTTATGTTACGGCGCTGCGCGGGCTTAGTGAGGAATACGGCCTGAAGGATAATATTTCGGCTGCTGACATCGCCCGTTTTCCGGATGTTTTGAGTATTGGCAAACCGGCTGAGGACGAAGGGGAAGTTTGGCTTAAAGTGCGTGAAGTCACAGGCGCGGCAATGGAGTCAATGCTGCAGATGCGCATGGCCGAAGGCGGGCGCCTTAAGGATGACCTGTCAAAAAGGGCGGACAAAATACTTTCCATAGTTTCGGAAATAGAGAAACGTTCGCCGGAAACAGTTGCAGAGTACGAAGAAAAACTCAGGCAGAGGCTTAAAGACATGCTCGGTGACATAAAGATAGACGAACAGCGCATACTTACCGAAGCGGCGGTTTTTGCCGACAGGGTTTCTGTTACAGAAGAAACCGTGCGCCTGCGCAGCCACATAAAGCAGTTTGGCAGCATGCTTGAGTCTGATGCAGCTGTAGGGCGCAAGCTCGACTTCATAGTGCAGGAAATGAACAGGGAAGCCAATACCATAGGCTCAAAGTGCGTTGACGCGGCCATCGCGCATTATGTAGTAGACATGAAATCTGAAATTGAAAAAATACGCGAACAAATTCAAAATATAGAATAAACATATAAAATACGTTATATAACATTTAAAGGCGGGGTATATTTATGAAACTTGTCAACATAGGTTTCGGCAATATGGTTTCGCTCGAGAGGCTTATTTCCATCGTAAGCCCTGAGTCGGCGCCTATAAAGAGGATTATACAGGACGCTAAAGACAGCGGAATGCTGATAGATGCCACTTACGGTCGCAGGACGCGTGCGGTTATTATAATGGATAGCGGCCACGTCGTGCTTTCGGCCATTCAGCCGGAAACGGTGGCAAACAGGGCAAACAGCAGGGACGATGACCTTGACGGGGAGGACATAATCGAAAATGAGTGAGAACGGCCTTCTTGTAATACTTTCCGGCCCTTCCGGAACAGGTAAGGGGACGGTGCTGAAAAAGGTTTTGTCATCACGTAAAAACACTATGCTTTCGGTTTCAGCTACGACGCGCAAGCCGCGCGACGGAGAAAAAGACGGAGCCGACTATTATTTTATGACGAGAGAAAAATTTTTGCGGATAAAAGAAGACGGCGGCATGCTTGAAAGCGCGGAGTACTGCGGCAACTTTTACGGAACGCCGCTTGCGCCTATAAAGGACTGGACGTCCAAGGGTGTTGACGTAGTTTTGGAAATAGACGTGCAGGGAGGCTTCCAGGTTAAAAACAAAGTAAAAGATTCGGTTGGTATTTTTATTTTGCCGCCGTCTATGGAAGCCCTCGGGCACAGGCTGCGCAAACGCGGTACGGAAGAAGAAAGCGCGGTGCAGAGCAGGCTTTCGGCGGCACGCCTTGAAATAGCGAAAGCCGTGAGTTATGATTATGTTGTTGTAAACGATGAAATCGAAAAAGCTTCCGATATGGTTTGCCGCATAATGGATGCGGAAAAGCTGAGGGCCGCGCGGAATGAACATTTAATTGAGAGGGTGCTTAAAAATGATTAAACCGATTTCGGATGATCTTCTTTCAGAAAAACAGCAGAACAGGTACGCGCTCGTGATAGGCGTTTCTAAAAGGGCGCGCATGATAACGGAAGACGCAAGCAAAAATAAAGAAGTTTTGGACGATAAGCCGGTAGAGATAGCCGTGCAGGAGCTTTTAAACCATAAGTATACGCTCCAAAGGCCGGACGGAAAACAGTAAAAATGGCTTGTGTAGCCTTGACGGGGAGTGTTGGCTGGTGGCATTGATTGCGGAAGTAGCGGTGGAAAACACCGCGTATTCGTTTGATAAGGCATTCAGCTATTATGTCCCGCAAAATCTTTGCGATTTAGCAAAGACCGGCTGCCGCGTCCTTGTGCCTTTCGGTGCTTCAAACGCCAAAAGGCAGGGCGTAATACTTAAAATCTGCGGCGGCGGTGCCGCAGGCCTGAAAGCTGTCTTTTCTGTTCTTGACAGGGAACCTTTGCTTACCGATGAGGCCGTAAGCCTTGTTTTTTGGATAAAGGAACACTGCTTTTGTACGCTATTCGAGGCGGCAAAGCTTTTTTTCCCTGCGGGGATACGCTTTAAGCTTAAAACGTTTTATGCCCTTGTAAAGACACTTTCACAACTGGAAAATGAAGAACTTGAGGATGACGAACGGGAAGCCGTTCGCTATTTTATCGGCAGAAGAAAACCTGTGCGTGGCGATAAGCTTACTAAGGACCTTTCGCTTCCGCCTGACAGCGCCCTTTTGGAACGCCTTGTTAAAAAGGGCATCATAGTAAAGACTACTGGCGCTGTCCGGCAGGTGGGCGATGCAACCCAGAAAATGGTGCGCTTTTCCGCTTGCGGCGGCGAGCCTAAGCTTACAGCCGCGCAAAAAAGGGTATATGATATATTACATGAGGCCGGCTGCGCTTCTGTCAGGGAAGTATGCTATTTTGCGGGCGTCACGCAGTCGGTTGTCAACGCTGTGGCGGATAAGGGCCTTGCGGAGTATTACGAGGCGGAGGTTTACAGGAACCCTTACGCGGATACTGGGGAAGACGCAATGCCTGAGGATATAAAGCTTACGGCAGAACAAAACGAGGCGTTTTCGGACTTACTTAGTAAGTATAAGTCGGGAAAAGGCGCCGTGTCGCTGCTTTTCGGCGTGACGGGCAGCGGCAAAACTTCCGTTTTTACACGCCTTATAGACTGCGTGCACAACGACGGGCGAGGCGTCATAATCATGGTGCCAGAGATATCGCTTACTCCGCAGACAGTTTCAATTTTCAAGCATAGGTACGGCTCGTGCGTCGCTGTTTTTCACAGCGGGCTTACGCTTGCGGAACGCCTTGACGAGTGGAAGCGCGTCAAGGCGGGGGACGCATGCATAGTTGTCGGCACAAGGTCGGCCGTCTTTGCCCCTTTTGAAAATTTAGGACTTATAATAATGGATGAGGAGCAGGAGGGAACGTACAAATCTGAGTCCTCGCCAAGATACCACGCGCGTGACATCGCAAAGTACAGGGCAGCGTACCACGGCGCGCTTTTGGTTTTGTCTTCCGCAACGCCGTCGGTCGTAAGCTTTTACAACGCTCTTTCGGGCAGGTACGGGCTTGAAGTCTTAAAGCACAGGTACGGCGACGCCACACTGCCGGAAGTTACGGTAGTGGATATGAACAAAGAACTTCCAAACGGTAACGCCGGCATTTTCAGTACGGAACTTGCCGATGCCATCGCAGAAAACTTTAAAAATAAAAAACAGTCCATACTCCTTCTGAACAGGCGGGGCTACCATACATACGTTTCATGCCGTTCGTGCGGCCACGTTATGACGTGCCCAAACTGCAGCATATCCCTGACATACCACGCCGCGAACAACAGGCTTATGTGCCACTACTGCGGATTTTCACTGCCGTTTACTGATGAATGCCCAGAGTGCCATGAGAAAAAAATGCATTACTCAGGCTTCGGCACACAAAAAGCCGAAGATGAACTGCACGAAATACTTCCGGAGGCGCATGTCCTGCGCCTTGATGCCGACTCTACAATGACGCGCTTTTCTTATGATAAAAAACTGAAACGTTTTTCGGACGGAGAGTATGATATAATAATAGGGACGCAGATGGTTGCAAAAGGGCTTGACTTTGAAAATGTTACCCTTGCGGGAGTTATTTCTGCCGACCAGGCGCTTTATGGCGACGATTTCCGCAGTTACGAGCGTGCTTTTGACCTGCTTACGCAGGTAGTAGGTCGTTCAGGGCGTGGAAAGTACAAAGGAAAAGCGATAATACAGACTTTTACCCCTGAAAACGAGATAATATCCCTCGCGGCAAAGCAGGACTACGCATCATTTTACAACGGCGAAATCGCGCTGCGGCGCTCGATGCTGTACCCGCCTTTTGCCGATATATGCGTCGTCGGCTTTGTAGGCACAAGGGAAAAAGCAGTAATGAAAGCGAGCGAAAGCTTTTTACAGATGCTCAGCTCCACAGCTAAGGTGGAGTACGGCGACCAGCCGCTGCGCGTACTTAACCCCTCACCGGCGTTAGTCGGCAAAATAAGCAATAAGTACAGGTATAAGCTTATTATAAAATGCCGTGACAACAAACGCTTCAGAGAGATGATGTCGGGGCTGCTTGTACGGTTTTCATCAGTAAGGGAATACTGCGGCGTAACGGTATTTGCCGATATGAACCCGGAAAATATAATGTGATGTTAATTTATGTGTATGCTTTTACCGGCAGCATTTATTTATTATTTGGAGGTACAATGAAATGGCTTTAAGGAATATCCTTACAAAGGAAGACAGATTCTTACTGAAAAAATGCCGCCCTGTCGAAAAATTTGACGGCAGGCTCGCTCAGCTTCTTGATGACTTGGCAGAAACAATGTACAGCGACAACGGCGCCGGCCTTGCCGCCATACAAGTCGGGATTTTAAGGCGCGCTGTTGTAGTGGATGCCGGCGACGGCCTTAAAGAGCTTGTTAACCCTGTTATACTGGAGGCAGGCGGCGAGCAGGAGGGCCCCGAGGGCTGCCTGTCGTTTCCTGGTGAGTGGGGCATAGTCAAGCGCCCTAAACACGTAAAGGTACGCGCACAGGACAGAAACGGCAAAACTTTTGAGTGTGAGGGCGACGATTTGCTCGCGCGGGCGTTCTGCCACGAGATAGACCACCTCGACGGCATTTTATTCCCGTCACGCGCAAGCCGTATGCTCACTGTGGACGAAATAAAAGAAATTGCGTCAAAGGGTGATTGATGTGCGGACCGTATTTATGGGTACACCTGAATTTGCGGACGTATGCCTTAAAAGCTTGATAGGCTCCGGGCATGAAGTTGCCGCAGTATTCACAAGAAAAGATAAACCTAAGGGCAGAAAGCAGACCTTGACGCCGCCTCCCGTTAAGGTTACGGCTGAGCTTAACGGCATACCGGTTTACCAGCCGGCAACTTTGCGTAACGGCTGCGCCGATGAAACCATAGGCGGTTTAAAGCCAGACGTCATAGTAGTGGCGGCTTACGGCTTAATCCTGCCGAAGTCGATTTTGGAGATACCGAAATACGGCTGCGTCAATATACACGCATCGCTTTTGCCGAAGTACCGCGGCGCGGCCCCCGTACAGTGGGCGGTAATAAACGGTGACAGTGAGACCGGCGTTACGACAATGCAGATGGACGAAGGGCTTGACACCGGCGATATGCTCCTTTCGGCAAAGACTGCCGTTTTGCCTGACGAGACTTCGGGGGAGCTCATGGAGCGCCTTTCGCATATCGGCGCGGAGCTTTTGCTTAAAACCCTTTCCGCCGCGGAAAATGGCACGCTTAAGCCGGTGCCTCAGAACAGCCATGAGTCGTCGTATGCAAAGATGCTTACAAAGGGCATTGCCGTAATAGACTGGGGAAAAACCGCCGGAGAAATACACAACCTCATACGGGGTATGGTTCCGTGGCCTGTCGCAAGCTCAGCCTATCAAGGTAAGAAGCTCAAAATCTATTCTTCCGCATTAAGCGGCTCCACAGACGCGGAGCCGGGGAGCGTGTTGCGCGTCAAAAACAAATTTATCGTAGCGTGCGGGGAAAATACATCAATAGAGCTTACGCAGGTAAAGCCCGAGGGCGGCAAGCAGATGGGCGGCAGAGACTTCTTGATGGGACATCCGCCTTGCGCCGGCGAAAGCTTAGCATGTGAGAATAATTAACCGTAATTTAATAATTTGTAAAAATTCAATTAAAACTTTTATGTTAATTATAAAATAAGTATTTATACGGACAATAATATTTTGGAGCGGTAAAGCTCCGCTGTTTATAAGAAGGAGGCGTTAAAAATGGGATACGGGTTTTATTATTTCGACTATACATACTTTATCTTTATAGTGCCGGCGCTTATCATCACCATGTATGCGCAGTTTAAGGTAAAATCAACTTTTGCAAAGTACTCAGGAGTAATGACGCGCCGCGGTATGACGGGGGCGCAGGCCGCGGCCGAGGTAGCGCGAGGCGGCGGTGCTTTAGGGGTAAGGACGCGGATGATTGACGGCAGCCTTACGGACAATTTTGACCCGCGCACCAATGTTATAAGCCTCTCGCGGGACGTTTATTCTTCCACAAGCGTAGCCGCAGTCGGCGTTGCCGCGCATGAGGCCGGCCATTCCATACAAAGCGCCGAGGATTACCTCCCTAACAGGGTACGCACAGCGCTTGTTCCGGTGACAAACATAGGGTCGCGCCTTTCGATGCCGCTTATAATCATAGGGCTTCTTCTCCCAGTACAGTATGATGCGGTAGTTTATATAGGCATTGCTATGTACGCGCTTGTCGTGCTTTTCCAGCTGGCAACGCTTCCCGTTGAGTTTAACGCGAGCATGAGAGCTGTAAGGGCGCTTGACGAGTCGCGGATATTATACCCTGACGAGCTTGACGGCGCGAAAAAGGTGCTTAAGGCCGCGGCTTTGACATATCTTGCGGCAAGCTTTACAGCGCTGATGTCGCTTCTCAGGCTCCTTTTCATCGCCGCGGGCCGCAGGAGGGACGATTGACGGGCAGTGCGCGCTTTGCGGCGCTGAAGGCCCTTTTGCGTACGGAAAAGGGCGGCTACTCAAATATCGTTTTAAACAGCGTATTAAAGGAATACAACCTTGACGCGCGGGACAAAGCGCTTGCTTCAACGCTTTTTTACGGCGTTTTAGAGCGCAGGATAACTCTTGACTATATCATAGGCTTTTTTTCAAAAACGCCCGTAGGCAGGATTACGCCTTCTGTCCTTTACATACTCAGGATGGGCGTTTACCAGATAATATACCTTGAAAAAATACCGGATTCCGCAGCGGTCAACGAGTCGGTGCGCCTTACGAAAGAATTTGGGCAGGCGAAAGCGTCAGGCTTCGTAAACGCCGTACTGAGGAATTTACTCAGGGGCAAGGATAAGGTGAAATTCCCCGCTGAGGATGAGGATTTTGAAAAATACCTCAGCGTTGAGTATTCACTGCCAAAGTGGCTGGTTACGCTGTGGGAAAAATCCTACGGCAGGCGTACGGCAGGGCTGCTGGCCGAAAGCATGGCGCAAAAGCCCGATATTTACATACGTGTGAATAATACGGTTATTTCAGAGGAAAAATTACTTGAGGAGTTAAAAATTTCCGGATTTGAATGTGGACCTGTTAAGTGGCCTGACAATGCGGTGCGTGTTTCGGGCGGAAACTTAGCGGCGGCGGAGGCTTATAAAAAGGGCTTTTTCCATGTACAGGATTTGTCCTCACAAATATGCTGCCGCCTGTTTTCACCCGAAGGCGGCGAAACTGTCGCCGATGTCTGCGCAGCTCCCGGCGGCAAAACCTTTACGGCCGCCGAGCGTATGGGCAACCGGGGGACTGTGCTTTCATTTGACAAGTATAAGGCGAGGGTTAAGCTCATAACGGAAGGCGCGCGCAGGCTTGGCCTAAGCATTGTAAACGCTTCTGAGCGCGATGCGCTTTCGGGGAAAACAAGCGGGGCGTTTGCGGACAGGGTGCTGTGCGATGCCCCATGTTCGGGGCTTGGCGTTTTGCGCAGGAAGCCTGAAATAAAATATAAAAACAAATCAGAGCTTGACAGTCTGCCGGATTTGCAGTACCGTATTTTGTGTAGGTCATCAAAACTTGTTAAAAAAGGCGGAATTTTATTCTACTCGACGTGCACGCTTAACAGCATGGAAAACTCCGGTGTAGCGGAACGTTTCCTGCTCGAAAACAAAGGCTTTGAGCCTTTGGGCCTGTGCCTGCCGGAAAATTTGGTACATGCGGTTGATGAGCCTGCAAACCAGCTTACGCTAATGCCATATTTACACGGTACGGACGGATTTTTTATCGCATCATTTATAAAAACGCGGGAGTGAAAGTTATTTGAGCCTTAATGATATAAAGTCAATGACCGTAGAAGAAATAAAAAATGACTTCGACAGGATGGGCCAGCCTTCTTTCCGCGCGCTGCAGGTTTACAAATGGCTGCACGGCGGAGTAAGCTCGTTTGACGAAATGACAAATTTGTCGAAAAGTTTCCGGGCGCTTCTTAAGGAGAGGTACTACATAGCCACCGCTTCTGTTGAACAAAAGTTTTGCTCCAAAGCAGACGATACGGTAAAGTACCTGTTCAGCATGCATGACGGGGAGCTTGTGGAGAGCGTCCTTATGTCTTACAAGTATGGGCGTACCGTATGTATTTCAACACAGGTGGGCTGTAAAATGGCCTGCTCGTTCTGCGCAACGGGTAAAAGCGGCTTTTCACGCAATCTGTCGCCGTCAGAGATGCTGTCGCAAATACAGACGGCTCAGGCCGACGCCGGCGAAAGGATATCAAACGTTGTGATGATGGGCATGGGGGAACCGCTTGACAATTACGACAGCACGCTGCGCTTTTTAGACCTTGTTTCATCGCCTGACGGCATGAACATAGGCATGCGGCACATATCACTTTCGACATGCGGCATAGTGGATAAAATTTATGACCTTGCTATGAAGAAATATCAGCTGACATTGTCGGTTTCGCTTCACGCTCCCAATGATGAGATACGTTCGCGTATTATGCCGGTGAGCCGCCGGTGGGGCATTGACGAGCTTCTTGATGCGTGCCGTTTTTATATAAAAACCACAGGCAGGCGCATTTCGTTTGAGTATGCCGTTATAAAAGGCGTAAACGACAGTACGGAAAATGCCCGCGAGCTTGCTTCAAGGCTTAAAGGGATGCTCTGCCACGTAAACCTTATACCTGCAAACAGTGTGAAAGGGTCGGGCTATGAGCGGACCCCGCGCGTGCAGGTAGAAAACTTTATCCGCATCCTTTCGGACAGGGGAGTAACGGCAACCGTAAGGAGGACGCTCGGCTCTGACATAAACGCTTCCTGCGGGCAGCTCAGACGCAGATACAGGGAGGAGGTGGCTGGTGTTGAAAATATACAGCAAAAGTGACATCGGCCTTGTAAGAAAACTTAATGAAGACGCGTGCAGAAGCGGCGTCTTTGACGACGGTTCTGCATGGGCGGTCGTCTGTGACGGCATGGGCGGGGCAAACGGCGGCGACGTCGCCAGCGGCATAGCAGTTGAAAAAATTGCCGCCGGTATCATAGCCGTATGCCGCGCGGGCATGGGCGACGGCGAGATAAAGTCGGCGGTTACAGGCGCTATAACGAGGGCAAACGCAGCTGTAAGGGAAAAAGCGAAAGACGACGCTTCGCTTACAGGCATGGGCACTACCGTAGTCGTCGCGGTTGTAGGCAGCGGCAAGGCGCACATAGCGCACGCCGGCGACAGCAGGGCGTACCTGCTTAGCCCGGGCAGCGGCATACGCCAGCTTACGACTGACCATTCCATGGTGCAGGAAATGGTCGACAAGGGCGACATAACTAAACAGCAGGCGAGAATACATCCGCAGAAAAATATCATTACAAGGGCGCTCGGCGCAGAGCCGTCTATCCGCATAGATTACCTTGACATACCTTTTTCGCAGGATGACAGGCTGCTCATATGTACGGACGGCCTTTCAAACTACCTTGACGACGAACAGATAAACGCAGAGGCGCAGAAGCTCGACGGCGACGGGCTTACGGCGAAGCTTGTCGCAATGGCTAAAGAAGCTGGAGGCGGCGACAACATAACGGTTACCCTTATAGAAAATTAGGCCGTATTTAGGAAGGAGTTGATTGCATGGATAAATATACTGGCAAAAGGCTTGACGGCCGTTATGAAATACATGAGATTATCGGTATAGGCGGTATGGCGGTCGTATACAGGGCATACGACAGGATAGACAGGCGTACGGTAGCGGTAAAAATTTTAAAAGACGAATTTTTAGGCAACGAGGAATTTATCCGCCGCTTTAAAAACGAATCTAAAGCAATCGCCATGTTATCACATCCTAATATAGTTAAAGTTTACGACGTAAGCTTCGGCGACAGGATACAATATATCGTCGAAGAGTATATAGACGGCATAACGTTAAAGGAGTACCTCGACCAGCAGAAACAAATAAAGTGGAAGGAAGCTATCTTTTTTACCACACAGATTTTGCAGGCCCTGCGCCACGCGCATGAGAAAGGCATAGTCCACCGCGACATAAAGCCGCAGAACATAATGCTGCTCAAAGACGGCACCATAAAAGTAACGGACTTCGGCATAGCGCGTTTCTCACGGAGTGAAACGCGCACCATGACAAGCAGAGCCATAGGTTCCGTTCATTATATAGCGCCGGAGCAGGCGCGCGGTGACCTTACGGACGAAAAGACCGATATCTACTCGGTCGGCGTCATGCTTTATGAGATGCTGACCGGCAGGCTGCCGTTTGAAGCTGACAGCGCGGTTTCGGTTGCCATAATGCAGCTGCAGAACGAGCCAAAACCTCTGCGCGACATCAACCCGGCCATCCCCGAGGGCCTTGAGGAGATAACGCTTAAGGCAATGCGCAAAGACCCGGGGCAGCGGTACCAGTCGGCGGGGGAAATGCTCGGCGATATAGAGTCTTTTAAAAAGAATCCCGGGATAAAGTTCGGTTACAGGTATTTTGTGGATGAAAAACCTACGAGGTACGTAGACTCCATCGGCGATATTAAAAATACCGGCAGGCCGTATTATAACGATAATTACGAGTACTTGGAAGAACCCGACGAAGAACCTAAAAAGAAGAAAAAGCCCGTGGCTGTTTTAATAGTTGCGGGCATTGCCGCCGGTTTTTTGATAGCCGCGGTGATTTTCGGCGTTTTAGCCCTTGTTAAAAGTTTTAACACTGGGCCGTCAGAGGTTACTCTTGATAATTTTGTCGGCAAAAACTACACAGACGTAGTCAACGACACTTCATACCAGTTCACATTTAAAAAAGAAGAAAAAAGCGACCAAACGCACGCGGCCGGTATTATCATAGCTCAAAGCCCTAAAAAGGGTATAAAGGTAAAAAGCAACTCTACGGTAACGCTTACAGTAAGCACCGGAGGCCAAACAGTGGAAATGCCCGACCTTTCCGGCATGACGAAGGACGAAGCTGAGCAGTCGCTTAAAAGCTCAGGGTTTACAAATTATACTTTCTATAACGTTGAAAGCGACAGCGTCACCGCCGGCAAAGTAGTGTATACAGACCCGGCCGCCGGCAATCAGGTGCAGAGCGGCGATACTACCGAGATAAAAATTTACGTCAGCACGGGCTACGAGGAAGAAAAGGTCGCTGTCCCCGACGTAGTGGGGAAAACGCTTACAGAAGCGGAAAAAGCTATAAAAGAAGCCGGCCTTACAGTAGGCAACGTGGAGCAGGTGGACGGCAGCGAAAAGGCAAAGGATACCGTGCTGTCTGTGGACCCTCTTAACGGCGTTAAGCTTGAAAAGGGCACAGCTGTCAATCTGAGCGTAAGTTCTGGCAATGAAGTCAAAAAAACCATAACGGTCAACGTGAACCTGCCGCAGACCGTAAAGCACGACATTCAGCTTAAGGCTTACTTTGACGGCAGCATGACGACGAAAAAGACCGTTAACCCGCAGTACAACGATATCTGCACACTCTCTTTCACCGGCACTACGGGGCAGCACTCGGTAGTTGTAACGCTTGACGACAGCGAATATAACGTTTTCTCTTTGAATTTCGATACGGGCAAGGGCGGTCTTACACAGTCGTCGCCTTACGTTGACCCTGATTCAACGGGCAGTTCTTCGCAGGACAGCACTTCCGAAACCACTACTGCGCAGGCACAGAACATTACCCCGGGCGACTGATATGGATGAATTAGGCCTTAAGGCCGGTATTATAGTCAAAGGCATAGACGGTTTCTATTACGTTGAGTCCGGTGAAGGCACTGTCTATGAGTGCAGGGCAAGGGGCATTTTCCGTAAAAACCACGTTACGCCCCTTGCGGGGGACAAAGTGGAGATTTCCGTCATGCCGGACAATACCGGAACAATTTGTTCAATATTGCCGCGAAAAAATTATTTTGACAGGCCGCCGGTCGCTAATATCGACCGGCTTGCCGTGGTTGTTTCCGTTACCGACCCGAAGCCTAACATTTTGGTACTCGATACAATTATTGCCTTGGCTGAAAGCAGGAATATAGAACCAGCGCTGATATTTTCAAAAGTGGATTTAAAGGACGCCTCGCTGCTTTATGAGGAGTATAAACACGCGGGGTTTGAATGTTTTTGCGTTTCATCTTCAACGGGTGAGGGCGTTTCAGACATTAAACCGTTTTTGAGCGGAAAGGTTACCGCTTTTGCCGGCAACACGGGAACGGGGAAGTCATCGCTTTTAAACGCCGTTTTCAAAGGGCTTGACCTTCCGACAGGCGAAACAAGCAAAAAGCTCGGCCGCGGGCGCCATACGACAAGGCAGGTGGAACTGCTAAGGACAGGCGGTGGCGGGTATGCAGCCGACACGCCCGGTTTTTCGTCTATAGATATCTCAAATTACGGAGATATAAATAAAGACAATCTTCAGTATTTTTTCCGCGAATTCAGGCCGTATTTAGGCAGGTGCATGTTTACGTCATGCTCGCACACCTGTGAAAAGGGATGCGGGATTTTACAGGCGGTCGAAAACGGGGAAATAAGCAAATCAAGGCACGACAGCTATAATGCTATTTACCGGAAAATAAAGGAACTGAGGAAATGGAAAAAAGAATAAGGAAATGCGCCGTAATAGGCGCCGCTCCTGTTACAGACGGCAGCGTTTTTGATGAAATGGAACAGGGAAGTTACGTCATATGTGCCGACGGCGGAATGGACTCGGCTTTAAAGTACGGTTTAAAGCCCGACCTCGTCATAGGGGACTTTGACTCGACGGAGATGGAGTCGCCGCCCGCAGGCGTCGAAACCATAAGGCTTAAAACGGAAAAAGACGACACGGACATGCTCGCGGCCGTTATGGAGGGCTTAAAGCGCGGGTACAGGGATTTTGTTCTGTACGGGGCGCTCGGCGGGGAGCGCTTCGACCACTCTTTCGCG
>DHNP01000004.1:28810-45635 GCA_002409585.1 Ruminococcaceae bacterium UBA5413
CGCTTCGACCACTCTTTCGCGAATTTATGCGTTTTGCAGTACTTAGTTAAAAACGGGTGCAAGGCGCTTATATGCGACGGGCATTGCCGCGTGTTCCTTATAAACGACGGCAGGCTTATACTCAGCGGGGTAAGCGGCAAGACTGTTTCAGTATATCCTTTCGGCGGTGCTTCGTGCATGGTGAGCTACATGGGGCTCAAGTATCCGCTTACGCGGGCGGTCCTGACGTCGGACAACCCGCGCGGTACGAGCAACGTGGTTGTAGGCTCCAGCGCGCAGATAACCGTACACAGCGGCAGTGCCCTGATTATTGTTGAAAGATAATTTTATATTCACACATAACCGGCTCCGCGTATATAATGTAGTAAGATTTAACCGGCAGGAGGTAAAGGGCGGTGGGCTGTGTGAAAAACAAGCGTAACAGCTGTTTCGGGCGGTATGCCATAGCGTTTGGGCTTGGGCTTATAATCTCGTGTTTTTGCCCGACAGGCCTTATGATGTTTATCATAGCCGTAATAATCGTCGGACTTGGCATAGCGCTTTTCCACTGCTGATGTACTTAAGGGGGCTTCGTTATGAAAGTAGTAGTATTCAGAAGTTCTGGCTTTTGGAGCTTTGTACTTAGAAAAATGTTCCATATAAAAAAAGCGGCTTAAACTTTGAAGCCGCCGGAGCCAAAACAAAAGCGCCGCGGCGGCAGCATTGCCGGCACGGCGCGATTTTGTATTATTTTATATCTTATTTTCCGAGGGCTTTCTCGGTTACTTCTTCAATGTGTGATGCGCACAGTCCGTATTGCTCAAGAAGGTCGTCGGCAGGGCCGGAGTGCCCGAACTGGTCGTTAACGCCTATCTTCACGACTGGCGCGGGGTATTCTTCGCACAGTACGCTCGAAACGGCATCGCCCAAGCCGCCTATAACGCTGTGTTCCTCTACCGTAACTATCTTTCCTGTTTCCTTTGCGGCTTTTATTATGATGTCACGGTCGATAGGCTTTATAGTATGGATATTTATAAGCCTTGCGTCTATGCCTTTCTTTTCAAGCGCCTTTACAGCTTCCAAAGCGCGTGAAACCATAAGGCCGGTTGCTATAATCGTGATATCCTTGCCGCCGCGCAAGGTTATACCTTTACCCAATTCGAATTTATAATCGTCGCCGTTGTTAAAGCTCTCAACAGCCAAACGGCCTAAGCGTATATAAACCGGCCCGTAATGCTCGGCGGCCGCTTTAACGGCGGCTTTCATTTCGTAGTGGTCTGACGGGTTAAGAACTACCATGCCGGGAAGCTCACGCATAAGGGCAATATCCTCAAGGCACTGGTGCGTGGCGCCGTCCTCGCCGACGGAGATGCCCGCGTGGGAGCCGACTATCTTTACGTTGAGCTTAGGGTATGCTACGGAGTTGCGCACCTGCTCGTAGGCGCGCCCGGCAGCGAACATTGCAAACGACGTTGCGAACGGAATCTTGCCGCAGGCGGCAAGGCCGGCAGCCACGCCTATCATATTGCACTCGGCTATGCCGCAGTCTATGAAGCGCCCTGGATATTTTTTCTTAAACATCGCGGTTTTTGTAGCTTCCGCGAGGTCTGCGTCGAGTACGACTATCTGCGGGAACTGTTCGGCAAGCTCTGTAAGCGCCATGCCGTAGCTTTCCCTTGTTGCCTTTTTAACCATTTCTGACATTTATTCCGCCTCCAATTCAGAAAGTTGTTTGTTAAGCTCGCACATCGCTGTTTCATACTGCTCGTCATTGGGGGCTTTTCCGTGCCAGCCTACCTGGTTTTCCATATATGAAACACCCTTGCCTTTAACCGTTGACGCGATGATGACGCTCGGTTTGCCTTTTACGGTTTTGGCGTGTTCTATGCTTTTTTCAATGTCGTCAAGGCTGTTGCCGTTTATTTTCTGTACGTCAAAGCCAAACGCCTTGAACTTTTCGTCTATAGGCTCGGGACCGCCGACTTCGCTTACAGGGCCGTCTATCTGAAGGCCGTTATTGTCGACTATAAGGCAGAGGTTGTCGAGCTTGTGATGTCCGGCAAACATGGAGGCTTCCCAAACTTCGCCTTCTTCGAGTTCGCCGTCGCCCAAGAGGGAGTAAACCCTGTAACCTTTGCCGTCAAGCTTGCCTGCAAGGGCCATGCCGCACGCGGCTGAAACGCCCTGCCCAAGTGAACCGGTGCTCATGTCTACGCCGGGAGTCCCTTTCATGTCGGGATGGCCCTGCAGCATGGCCCCGATGTGGCGCAGCTTTTTCAGCTCGTCCCACGGGAAGTAGCCCTTAAGGGCGAGCGCGGCGTAAAGCCCCGGGCACGCATGACCCTTTGAAAGCACGAAACGGTCGCGGTCTGCATCTTTCGGATTTGCAGGGTCAACGCGCAGTTCTTTAAAGTAAAGGTACGCGAAAATTTCGGCAGATGACAGCGCGCCGCCTGGGTGGCCGGACTTTGCCGCGTGTACGCCTTCTATTACCCCTTTGCGTATCTTACAAGCGGCAACCTGGAGTTCCTTTTTTTCTTCCTTAGTCATACTAACCTCCTATTAAATACGGTTACTGTAAAATTGAAATAAATAAAGTTGCGGACGGACGTTTTAGCCCCGCGGAAGTGGTTGTTTAAAAATTATCATACATATATATTATAGTATATATGACGTGTTATTTATTTCTTAACAGCACAAAATCCGCTTTTTACGCAACACCGTTCCGGTGCGGCGCCATGCCTTAACCGCTACGCCTCGTCTTTGGTTACATCATCGTAGTCGTTAGCAATATGGAATTTATCTATTATCCAGAAAATAAGGCCCATAAGCATGGCAACTACGGCACCGAGGGCCATGCCAGTAAGCTTTACTTTCCCTACTTGCACAAAAGCCCCCGAAAGGCCTGTCACAAGCACAACGCTTGTCATGGCAAGGTTGCGGGAACGTCCGTAATCCACACGCTGGTCTACGAGCAGCCTTATGCCCGAGGCGGCAATCATACCGTAAAGCAGAAAGCTTACGCCGCCCATTACCGGGTCTGGTATCGAGTGTATGAGCGCGGACACTTTACCGAAAAATGATATTAATATTGAAAGCACAGCCGCTCCGCCTATTACCCATACGCTGTACACGCCTGTCATGGCCATGACGCCTATGTTTTCACCGTAGGTAGTCGTCGGAACAGAGCCGCAGAACCCTGAGAGCATGGTTGACAGCCCGTCGCCAAGTAAAGTTTTGTCAAGGCCAGGGTCCTTTATGATGTCGCGCCCTACGATTTTGCCTGTTACAATCTGGTGGCCTATATGCTCCGAGACGACAACGAGCGTTGCCGGCAAAATGATTGATATGGCCGTAAGGTCGAACTTAGCCGGCTGAAAATTCGGTATGGCAAACACGGGCGCGGACTTTACCGCGTCGAGGTTTACAATTCCCAAAAACGCCGAAGCTATGTACCCTGTTATTATAGCTATAAGGATAGGTATGACTGACAAAAACTTTTTGAAAAGTACGGAGCCGAAAACGGCCACGCAGAGCGTTATGGTGAAGACGGCGACTTTTTTAGGGTCTATCTGTGTGTACGTGCCGCTTAGTATGAGCCCGCCCATGCTTGCCGCGGTGCCGGAAAGCTCAAGCCCTATGAGCGCTACGACTGAACCCATTGCCGCAGGCGGCAGTATGACGTCTATCCATTTTGTACCGAAGTATTTTATAATTAGCGCTACGGCGCAGAGCGCTGCGCCTGAAACGACGAAACCGCCGAGGGCATACTGGTAGCCGAGCCCTTTAGCTGCGATTATGATGCCTGCCGGCGCTATGAAGGCAAAGCTTGAGCCAAGGAAGGCCGGCGCCCTGCCCTTTGTTATCAAGATATAGAGCAGCGTGCCTACGCCGTTCATAAAAAGTACGACGGCAGGGTTTATGCCCAAAAGGTTAGGCACGAGGACCGAAGCGCTGAACATGGCGAACAGATGCTGTATGCTCAGCGGCACGGCTTCTAAGAAAGGCGGCTTTTCATCAATTTGGATAATTCGTTTTTTCATTTTCTCTCTCCATTCCCTGATATATAAAAATTATATTGAAACCGGCGTTAAACGCGAATGCCCAAAAAAAAAGCCCTACCGGTAATTTCATTTTACCGGTACGAGCTTTGATATTCATTTATTTGTTTAAACGCCGTTTCCTGCGTGCTGTAAAGGGGAAACGCCCGACCGTCCGGCCGCACGTTAAACGTGGAGCCGAGGCCGCCTGAAACATATGAGCTTTTAATAATGCCCTTTTCCGTAATATCCGGAAACACGAAAGGAAAAGAAACGCTTTCGGCGGCGGGAAATACGTCCGGTGAATTTAAAACAGGAAAAACAATATCTGCGGTGCAGGCTGAAACACCCGCACACCCTTTGGCGCATAAATTATAGCCGGCACACGTCATGGCAGACAGCATATCAGGTTCCAAATTCACATCCCCAATTAAGCATTTCTATATATTATATCGTATATCAAAAAAAATACAAGTATTTTAAAAACGTTTTTTTGACGCAGTTAATTTTTTGTAATTGCTTATTTGTAAAAGTAAAGCACGTATTTAGTCATATGCGCTGAAAAACGGGGCGGTATTATGTACGCTTTAAGTCGGTTTTTTGTTTTAAAAAATAGAGAGGTATTTTATTAATAAGTTTTCATGTTGAAAAACGGCCGTGATTCTGATAGAATAACAAATACAAAGCCGATAGATATGGTATAAAATATAATGTGTATTGGCTTTTCAGGGATTAAATCGAGTATGGCGGCCGTATGCAGAGTTAAAGCTGTGGTAGAGCAATGCGTATTGCTGCCGGCCTTTTTCGCATTTCAAAGCGGCTTATGCGGCAGGAAATCCATAGTTACGGAGCCGGTTTTGCGGTGTGCGGCAATTTACGCTGCTGTTTTTAAACGCCGGTACGGCTGCCGGTAAAACAGCCTTTAAGGTGGAAGGACGGGCGGGGTACCGGAGCAAACCGGGACGATTTTTAATTTGTAATTTTTAGAGGAGGGTAATATGTCCGATTCGCAGATTACGAAAAAAGCCATAGCGGTTTCCCTTAAGCAGCTTATGGACAGGCGCGGCCTTAAGAAAATAACCGTTTCGGATATTGTACGGAACTGTGGCCTTAACCGCCAGACGTTTTACTATCACTTTGAGGATAAGTACGACCTCATAAACTGGATTTTTTACAACGACGTGATAAAGTCCGTAGTGTCTAACAGGAAAACATACGATGACTTGGACAGTATGATGCTCAAGATGCTCGGTGTGATGGAGAGCGAAAAGCCTTTTTACATGCAGGCTTTCAACTCCGCTGGGCAGGATACGTTCCAAAAGTATTTTTTCGACGTTACAAAAGGGCTCATATCCGAAATACTTGATACTATGAAAGAGGCAAAAGATATAGAGGACGACGATAAAAATTTTATAGTCGAATTTTATACATACGGCCTTGTGGGCATAATCGCCCAGTGGGTGCGAAACGGCATGAAAGAAGCACCGGAAAAGCTTGTGGGCAGGCTCAGGCATTTTATAGATGACAGCAAGCGCTTCGCCGCCGCGCGTTACTTAAAGGAAATAAAGTCGGAAGATGAGGGCGGCTGACTTTTAACCGTCCGGTTTGTTTCTCCCGTACTTAACGCACTATATTCTTGTTAGGACTAAAAAGATATTTTTTTGAATTATAATAAATTTATACTTGCAATTTAGTCTTAATTATATTAAAATCAATAAGGATTTTAATAAAATAGTGCATTAACAATAAGGGAGATGCTCATATTGGATTTTACGGCCTTATCAAAGCGGGAGCTTGAGGGGACAAAGGCTGAACTTGAGGAAGATTACAGGCGATTTCAAGAAAAGCATTTGAGCCTGAATATGGCCAGGGGCAAGCCGTCGTGCAGGCAGCTTGAACTTTCAAACGACATGCTCGCCACGCTGAATTCTTCATCAAGCTTTTTATCATCCGACGGGACGGACTGCCGTAACTACGGCCTGGCCGACGGCATACCGGAACTTAGGAATATTTTTTCGGCTATGATGGAGGTTTCCGCCGACAATATCATAGTTGGCGGAAACTCAAGCCTTAATATGATGTTTAACACCGTGTCGTGCGGTGTAACCCATGGATTTGCCGGGTGCGAACCGTGGGGATGCCAAAAGGGGCTTAAGTTTCTCTGCCCTGCGCCGGGTTACGACAGGCACTTCAAGGTGACTGAGTACTTCGGCTTTGACTTGGTGACCGTGCCCATGACTCCAACAGGGCCGGACATGGATGCCGTCGAGAAGTACGCCGAAAACGACCCGTCGGTAAAGGGAATATGGTGCGTCCCTAAGTATGAAAACCCTACGGGCATTACTTTTTCAGATGAAACGGTTAAACGCTTTGCGCGCCTTAAACCCGCGGCAAAGGATTTCCGTATTTTTTGGGACAATGCCTATTGCGTGCATGACCTGACTGACGACCCTGACAGGCTGTTGAGCCTTTGGCACGAATGTGAAAAAGAGGGAACGCTTGAAAACGTATTTTTCTTTTCTTCAACAAGCAAGATAACCTTCCCTGGCGCGGGCGTGTCGGCGATGGCCGCGGGCGACGGAAACCTGCGCGACATAAGGAAGTATAACTCCGTTATGACCATAGGTCCGGATAAACTTAACCAGCTTAGGCATATATACTTTTTGAAGGATATTAACGGGGTAAAAGCACAGATGGCAAGGCATAGGGCAATAATAGCGCCTAAATTCAAAACCGCGCTTAAAAAGCTCGACACGGCAGTCAAAGGCACTAACACTGCCTCGTGGACAACTCCGAAGGGCGGTTATTTTATAAGCGTAGACGTAATGCCAGGCTGCGCAAAGCGCGTAGTGGAGCTTTGCAAAAACGCCGGCGTGACGCTCACAGGGGCAGGCGCTACATACCCTTACGGAAAAGACCCTCAAGACAGCAACATAAGGCTTGCTCCTACATATCCGCCGCTTGAAGAACTTGAGCAGGCAATGGATTTGTTCTGCACGGCTATAAAACTTGCGGCTGCTGAAAAACTTCTTTCCGAAAAGCTGTAAGCCTCTGCGCGGCGTTCAGCCGCCCTAAGCTTCAAACGGCCGGACGGTCAGCGCCTTTTTAAAAAATTAATTGAATTTTACGTTTCAACTTGACAAAATATATATACGCTATTATAATTAAACAGTAAAAGAAAGCGGAATACGCGCCTTCGGCGTGTACTTCCACCTGTGGGGTATCGTCCGTCACGGGTCAATACGCAGAAAGCCGCCTTACTTACGGCGGCTGCAACATTGTATTGATGCGCGGGCGGAGTATAAGCCCGCGCTTTTATTCTTTTATTATTAAAATTTTACTATGGCGTTTTGGAGGTGCTAATTATTAGCAGCAAGGGACTACAAATTAACGAGAATATCCGCGATAAACAAGTGCGCGTAATAGGCCCGGATGGTTCACAGCTGGGACTTATGACGTCCATGCAGGCACGGCAGAAAGCCGTGGAATTTAATCTTGACCTTGTTAAAGTTGCGCCTAAGGCGGTGCCGCCGGTCTGCAAAATCATTGATTACGGCAAGTACAGGTTTGAACAGGCAAAAAGGGAAAAAGAAGCAAAAAAGAAGCAGCATATAGTCGAAATTAAAGAAATTAGGCTGTCACTCAATATTGATACACATGACTTTATGACTAAGGTTTCCCATGCGCAGAAATTTTTACAAAGCGGCAATAAAGTAAAAGCTTCCATACGTTTTCGCGGACGTGAAATGGGTCACCCTGAACACGGCTACTTAACAATGAAAAAGTTTGCGGAGGCTCTTAGTGAAATCGCTAACATAGAAAAGCCTGCGAAACTGGAAGGCCGCAATATGCTTATGTTCCTTGCACCGAAACCCATTAAGTGAAAGTACTTGAAAAGTAAGGAGGGGCATTTATGCCTAAAATCAAAACACATACGGGCGCGAAAAAGCGTTTTAAGTTATCCAAAAATGGTAAGGTCATTCGCGCGCATGCGTTTAAGTCGCATATTTTAAATAAAAAGACCACTAAACGCAAAAGGGGCCTGCGTAAGACTACTGTTGCCGATAAGACAAATACGGCGGCTGTGAAGAAGCTTATACCGTATAAGTAATGTTTAGTTTTACAGTGAATTTAACCATTTATTGGAGGTATATATAAAATGGCAAGAGTAAAAGGCGCAATTATGACGCGCAAAAGAAGAAAAAAGACTTTAAAGCTTGCAAAAGGCTATTTTGGTTCTAAGAGCAGACATTTTAAAATGGCCAAACAGGCCGTTATGAAATCCGGCAACTATGCCTACATCGGACGCAAGGCCCGCAAGAGGGATTTCCGCCGCCTGTGGATTACAAGGATTTCAGCGGCATGCCGCGCCGACGGCATCAGTTATTCACAGTTTATAAACGGACTTAAAAAAGCGGGAGTTACCCTTAACCGCAAGATGCTTGCCGAAATTGCGGTAGCTGACGAAAATGCTTTTAAAAGCCTTGTGGAAAAAGCAAAAGCATCTTCTTTATAATAAAAAGCTTAAAATTGCGTTCGGGACTTACCGGGCGCAAATTTTATATAAGGGGAATAACATGCGTGAGATTATCGCGAGCCGCCGCAACGACCATGTAAAACTTGCTTACTGCCTTTCAAAATCGTCCTCTTTTCGTAAAAAAAAGGGGCTTTGTTTTTTAGAAGGGGCGCGCCTGTGCGCGGATGCGGCAATGAGCGGTAACAAAACCAGGGCTTTGTTTTTTACCCCAAAAGCCGAAATAAAGTACAAAGACTATATAATGCGCATAAAATGCCCTGAGGATAAAATTTATGTCATAGACCAAAGCATAGCCGATTACCTTGCCGATACCAAAAACCCGCAGGGCGTTTTTTCTATCTCTGATATTCCTTATACAGAGAATAAATTATCTGGTGTACCGCGCAGCGGCAATTTCCTCGCGCTTGAAAATATACAGAACCCCGACAACCTCGGCGCTGCGTTAAGGACAGCCGAGGCCTTTGGCATATCCGGCGTTGTTTTCGGCGGGGCGTGCTGCGACGCTTATTCGCCTAAAGCCCTCCGCGCCGGCATGGGGGCGGTTTTCAGGCTCGGTGTTTATACAAGCGCCGACATGCCGTCCGCTGTACGGGACTTTAACTCGATGGGTTTCTCTACTTTCGCCGCGGTGCCCGACAGGTCTGCGCTTAAAGTTACGGATATTGACTTCAGGGGAAGCTCCGTAATGGTTATAGGCAACGAGGGCAACGGCATTATGCCGGAGACAGTGCGCGAATGCAAAAAATGTGTTACAATACCAATGTCGGGCAGGGCGGAGTCGCTTAACGCTTCCGCGGCCGCGGCTGTTTTGATGTGGGAAATGATGCGCGGCAAAGAGGCAGGGGGCGTTAACGACGGCTGATTACGACGGCAGGGCTTACTGGGTGTGGCTCCAGCAGGCACTTGGTGCGGGAAGCTCGAAGCCCGTCAGGATTTTGTCAAATTACGGGTCGGTGAAAGATTTTTATTTGGCAGGAAAAGAAAGCTGGCTCCTTGAAGGGTACTTTACCCGCAAGGAAATATATAAATTAAGCTCGTACTCAGCAGCTGATGCGCAGCTGCTTGTAAGCTACTGTGAAGATATAGGGCAGAATATTATTACGCCCGAAAGCGAAGAATACCCCGGGCAGCTTACGCAGATACCTAACCCTCCGTGCGCCCTTTACGTTAAGGGTGAACTGCCGGACTTCGGTTCATGCCTTTCAGTTTCCATTGTCGGCACGAGAAAAGCGACGGAGGCAGGTAAAACCGCCGCGCGCAGCTTTGCTTTCGGGCTTGCAAAGCAAGGCGTCATAGTAGTGAGCGGAGGGGCTTTGGGCATAGATACCGCCGCCCACAGCGGCGCTTTGCAGGCAGGCGGAAAGACGGTATGCGTTTTAGGCTGCGGCATAGATGCCAATTACCTCATGGCAAACGCGCCGCTGCGTGAGGCCATAGCCGCAAAGGGCGCACTTTTGTCAGAGTACCCGCCGTCAACACAGGCAATGGGTTCTAATTTTCCAATACGTAACCGCATAATTTCAGGCCTTTCCGCGGGGACTCTCGTGGTGGAGGCCGCCGCTAAAAGCGGTTCGCTCATAACTGCGGACTGCGCGCTTGACCAGGGCAAGGATGTTTTTGCCGTGCCGTCAGGCATTTATAACCCCGTAGGCAAAGGCGTAAACAGCCTTATAAAGAGCGGGGCGAAGCCTGTGAGCAGTGTAAATGATATACTTGAAGAGTACACAGAACAGTACCCGGGAAAATTTAATCTTGACGACACGCAAATAAATGTTATCATAAAAGGAAGTAACACTGAAACGGCGCCTGCACCGGAAGCCTCTCTCGAGGGGCTGTCGGACGACGCAAAAAGGCTTTTCCCGTTTATGACAGACGAGCCGGAGCACGTATCTAAATTATGCAAACTTTCTGGGCTGCGTATAGCGCAGGCGCTCTCCGCCGTTACAGAACTTGAAATCGCGGGGAAGGTAAAGTCATATCCGGGCAGCCGTTACAGTATATGACTATTGAAAGTCTATTTTATTTTTAAGCGGATAAATAATTCGAGGTGGTTGTATGTCAAAACTCGTTATAGTAGAATCCCCGGCAAAAGCCAAAACAATCCAGAAATACCTTGGAAACGGATACGACGTTATTGCATCCATGGGCCACGTGAGGGATCTGCCGAAAAGCAGGCTTAGCGTAGATGTTAAAAATAATTTCCAACCTAAGTACCAGGTTATAAAAGGCAAGGAAAAACTTGTAAAAGAACTAAAGTCAAAAGCGGAAAAAAGCGATTCAGTCCTTCTTGCCACCGACCCTGATAGGGAAGGGGAAGCAATCTCGTGGCATCTCGCATATCTTTTAGGGCTGAATATTGAAGATAAAAACCGTGTAACCTTTAATGAGATAACAAAGACCGGCGTTTCAAACGGGATGGAGCACCCGCGCAGCCTTGACATAGACCTTGTCAACGCGCAGCAGGCGCGCAGAATATTAGACAGGCTTGTGGGCTATAAGCTAAGCCCGTTTTTATCACAGAAAATACGGCGCGGCCTTTCCGCCGGCAGGGTGCAGTCCGTCGCCGTGCGCATTATCGTCGACAGGGAAAAAGATATAAACGCCTTTAAGCCTGAGGAGTACTGGTCCATAGATGCCAAGTTTACGCCGAAAGGCTCACGCAAGGTTTTCGGGGCATCTTTTTACGGCGACACAGACGGGAAAATAGAAATAAAGGATAAAGAACAGTCCGACAGGATATTAGCCGGGCTTGACGGCGCTGATTACGCCATAGACAAGGTCAAAAGCGGCAAACGCAAAAGGTCGCCGGCACCGCCGTTCACTACGTCTACCATGCAGCAGGAGGCTTCAAAGCTGCTCGGCTTTCAGGCAAGGCGCACTATGAAGGCGGCCCAGGAGCTTTATGAAGGCGTAGATATAAAGGGTATGGGGGCAATAGGCCTTATAACGTACATGAGGACGGATTCGCTGCGTATTTCGGAGGACGCAATCCGCGACGCAGGCGACTATATACTCGGGCGCTGGGGTGAAAAGTACCTGCCTAAGGCACCGCGCCGCTATAAGTCGAGCGCAAACGCGCAGGACGGGCACGAGGCAATACGGCCTACTGTGCCGAGCCTTTCGCCGGATAAAGTAAAAGAAAGCCTTACAAGCGACCAGTATAAGCTCTACACGCTTATATGGCGCAGGTTCCTTGCCTGCCAGATGGCGGACTGCCTGCAGAACACTGTAAAAGCGGACATAAAAGCGGGAAAGTATATCTTTAAGGCATCCGGCTACACCGTTGCGTTCGACGGCTTCAACGTGCTTTACGAGGATGATAAAGAAGAAAAAGAAAAAAAGGTGGGCGCGCTGCCGCAGCTTGAGGACGGCATGCCGCTTAAGCTGAAAGAAATAGCGGGAAACCAGCACTTTACACAGCCGCCTCCGCGCTACACGGAAGCCTCGTTAATAAAGGCGCTCGAAGAAAACGGCATAGGCAGGCCGTCAACTTACGCGACGACAATTTCAACCATTACTTCGCGGGAATATGTTGTCCGCGACGGGAAAAGCCTTAAACCGACTGAGCTTGGCGAAACAGTTACTAAGTTGATGGAGGAGCGCTTCCCAAAAATAGTTAACGTCAAGTTTACGGCACAGGTTGAAAACGAGCTCGACGATATCCAAAGGGGCAAAGCCGGCTGGGTTGAAACGCTTGACCATTTTTACGGCGATTTTGACGAAACCCTCCAAAAGGCCAAAAAGGATATGGAAGGCGTAAAAATACAGCTTAAGGAAGACGTTACCGACGTCATATGTGAAAAATGCGGCAGGCATATGGTCGTTAAGGTCGGCCGTTATGGGAAATTCCTTGCGTGCCCTGGGTATCCGGAATGTAAAAACGTAAAGAAGTACGTTGAGGATACCGGTGCGGAGTGCCCCGCGTGCGGCGGTAAGATCATAGTACGCCGTACAAAGAAAGGACGCACTTTTTACGGTTGCTCCAATTACCCTAAATGCAATTTTATGACATGGGACGAACCTACGAAAGAAAAATGCCCGAAATGCGGGAAAACATTGTTTAAAAAGAAGGGCAAACATCCAAAATACTACTGCGCGACGCCGGACTGCGGCTATGAAAAGACGGAGGACGAATGAAAGACGGCATACGTGTTATAGGCGCCGGGTTCGCCGGCTGTGAGGCGGCATGGCAGGCGGCGCAGAGGGGGGTAAACGTAACCCTTTACGAGATGAAGCCGGTGAAGTTTTCACCGGCGCATAAAAGCGTTGATTTTGCTGAGCTTGTCTGTTCAAATTCTTTTAAGGCCGAGCGTGTTGAAAGCGCCGCAGGCCTGCTAAAAGAAGAAATGCGCCGTATGGGTTCGCTACTTGTGGAATGCGCGGTTAAATGCCGCGTGCCGGCCGGAGGCGCGCTTGCCGTCGACCGCGATGATTTTTCCCGCATGGTGACGGAGAAAATCAGCGGCAACAGGTTTATAAATGTTATAAGGGAAGAAATACAGGAGATACCCGCGGACGGTGTAACCGTCATAGCTACGGGGCCTTTGACGTCGGATGCCATGGCAGGGGCCATATCTGAGAAGTTTGGAGAAAACCTTAGCTTTTTTGATGCCGCGGCTCCCATAGTCACCGCCGAAAGCCTTAACATGGGCAGGATATTTGCCGCTTCAAGGTATGACCGGGGCGGGGCTTACCTTAACTGCCCTATGAATAAAGAGGAGTATTTAAGCTTTTACTCCGAACTTGTTTCGGCAGAAAGGGCGCCCTTAAGGGACTTTGATGCCGGCTCCCCTAAGGTTTACGAGGGATGCATGCCTGTGGAAGTGATGGCGGCACGCGGCGAGGATACGCTGCGGTTCGGCCCTATGAAACCGGTCGGCCTGCGCGACCCAAGCACAGGCCACCGGCCGTGGGCTGTGCTGCAGCTGAGGCCCGAAAATGCGGCCGGCACGCTTTACAATCTCGTGGGTTTTCAGACTAACCTTAAATTCAGTGAGCAAAAACGCGTGTTCGGCTTGATACCTGGCCTTGAAAACGCTGAGTATATGCGCTACGGCGTAATGCATCGCAACACGTTCCTTAATTCCCCACAGATACTCTCGCCTGATTTCAGCTTAAAAAACAGCCCAGGTTTATTTTTTGCCGGGCAGATAACAGGCGTAGAGGGCTACATGGAATCCGCCGCCTCAGGCATAGTAGCTGGTATAAACGCGGTGCGCAGGCTTAACGGCCAAAGTACCGCGGTTCTGCCTGAAACTACAATGACAGGCGCTTTAAGCCGCTACGTTTCTTACGGCGGCACGGGGGCCTTTCAGCCTATGGGCGCTAACTTCGGCATACTCCCGCCGCTTAAAGAGCATATAAGGGACAAGCGCCTGAGGTACGCCGCCTTGTCCGAAAGGTCGCTTGAAGATCTTGGCACGTTTACAGATGATAATAAAATTTCAATTTTGAATCGAGATGTCTGAAATGAAAATAATCGTAGATGCTTTCGGCGGCGACAACGCTCCCCTTGAGATAATAAAAGGATGCGCCGAAGCCGTAAGCGGCCTTGGGATAAATATACTGCTCACCGGACGCGAAAGCGAGATACGCTCCGCGGCTGACGGCAGCAATATACCGCTCGACGGCATGGAGATTGCCGATGCGCCGGATGTAATAACCATGGAAGATGATGCCGGGGAGATACTTAAGTCAAAGTCAAACTCATCAATGGCGGAAGGCTTAAGGCGCCTTGCCGTAGGCGACGGCGATGCGTTTGTTTCCGGCGGCAACAGCGGCGCGCTTACCATAGGCTCGACGTTCATTGTAAAGCGCATAAAAGGCATAAGCCGCATAGCTTTCGCGCCGGTTATACCGAAGAGCAAAGGCTGTTTCATGCTTATAGATGCCGGTGCCAACGTAGGCTGCAAGCCCGAAATGCTGTGGCAGTTCGGCATAATGGGTTCAATTTATATGGAAAAGGTAATGGGAATAAACAATCCCCGCGTAGCGCTCGCCAATATAGGCACAGAAGACCATAAGGGCGGCGAACTTCAGCACAGGGCGTTCGCGCTGCTGCAGGACTCAGGCATTAACTTTACCGGCAATATAGAAGCGAGGGATATCCCGACCGATGCCGGCGACGTTATAGTAGCGGACGGCTTTACCGGAAATGTTATTTTAAAAATGTACGAGGGCGTCGCGATTATGCTCCTTGGGAAAATCAAGGATATTTTTACGAAGAATACCGTTAACAAACTGGCCGCGGGCGTACTCCTTAAGGACATGAAAGCTCTTAAAAGGAATTTTGATTACAACGAATACGGCGGCGCACCGCTTATGGGCTGCGCAAAACCTGTTTTTAAAACGCACGGCAGTGCGAAGTCCAAGACGGTTTATAATGCCATACGCCTCACGAAGGCATATGTGGAAGGCAACGTTGTGGATGAAATAGAATCATCGGTTGCTTTATATAAAGAAAAAAATAAAACATTATCTTGGGATTGACGGAGTATAGCACTATGAAAGAGCTTGAGGAAAAACTGGGGTACCATTTTAAAAATCCGAAGTACCTTGAAACGGCGCTTAGGCATTCTTCTTATGCAAATGAGAAGAAAAACCGCGGGGACAGCAACGAACGCCTTGAATTTTTAGGCGACTCAGTGCTGGGCTTTGTCGTAGCTGACTACCTGTTTAAAAAATTCCCGAGCCTCCCTGAAGGTGACCTTACCAAAAAACGCGCCGCTTTGGTATGCGAAAAAGCCTGCTGCGGCTTTTCAAGAAAACTCGATATTGGCAGGTACCTGCTTTTGAGCCGCGGCGAGCAGAACTCCGGCGGAAGGGAGCGGCCGTCCATACTTGCGGACGCGTTTGAGTCGGTAACGGCGGCTGTCTACCTTGACGGCGGTATGGAAGAAGCACGCAAATTTATAATGAAATTCGTTTTACCGCTCCTGGAGGAAGAAAAACCAAAAGCCTTTAAGGACTATAAAACGCTTTTACAGGAGATAATACAGAAAAATCCGGGCGAAACGTTGGAGTACGTCCTTACGGGAGAAAGCGGACCCGACCACGACAAACATTTTTCCGTTGAGGTATTGCTCGACAACAATGTTATAGGAAAAGGCGGCGGCCGCAGCAAAAAAGAAGCCGAGCAGCAGGCCGCGCGCGAAGCGTTAGGACTGATGGGATATTGAAACACGCAAACGTGGCGCTTTTTGTTCCGCACAACGGCTGCCCGCATCAGTGCAGCTTCTGCAGCCAACGGACCATAACCGGCAGGCAGGAACAGCCTGCCCCGGAAGACGTGGTTAAAGCCGCGGAAATCGCAGAGAAAAGCCTCGGGGCGGAAACGCAAAATGCGGAGATAGCATTTTTCGGCGGGAGCTTTACCGCCATCGACAGGGCGTACATGGTTTCGCTTCTTGAGGCTGCGTATCCGTTTGTAAAGAGCGGAAGGTTCAAAGGGATAAGGGTCTCTACGCGCCCTGATTATATAGACGTGGAAGTACTCTCGGTTTTAAAAAAATACGGCGTAACAACCATTGAGCTTGGCGCGCAGAGCATGGACGACCGCGTCCTCGGACTCAACGGCAGAGGGCATACGTCTAAGCAGGTGGAAGATGCCTCAAAGCTTATCAGCGCCGAAGGCTTTACACTCGGCCTTCAGATGATGACGGGCCTTTACGGCGACACTGCCGCCGGCGCCGTAATGACTGCCCAAAAGCTTGCCGGGCTGAAGCCTCAGAACGTGCGCATCTACCCCACGATAATACTTAGATCTACTGAACTTGGTGAAAGGTACCTTAAAGGTGAGTACAAAACTCTGAGCCTTGATGAAACTGTCGGTTTGTGCGCCCGGCTTTTGGACTTTTTTGAAAGCAGGGGCATAGAAGTCATACGCTTGGGCCTGCACGCGTCGCGCCAGCTTGAGCGCGATATGCTTTCGGGTCCGTGGCATCCGGCTTTCGGTGAGCTGTGCGAAAGCCGTCGCTTTTTCAATAAAGTTATGGCCTACACCGCTTTAAACGGCGTCCCAAAGGGGGAACTGACCGTTGCTGTAAACCCTAAGGACATATCTGTGGCAAAAGGGCAGAAAAAATCAAACATACAAAAATTTTACGACAACGGTTACAACGTTGAGATAAAAACCGACAAATCTGTAAAACAAAAATCGTTTACCGTAGTGTAACAAAAAGGAAGGGGCTTCGGTTTGCGGCTTAAATCGCTGGAGCTGCAGGGCTTCAAAACTTTTCCGGATAAAACTGATGTTACCTCAGGGGATTTA
>DHNP01000041.1 GCA_002409585.1 Ruminococcaceae bacterium UBA5413
TATTACGAAAATTCCCGTCAGCTTAGAGCTGACGGGAATTTTCGTAATAAAAATCCGTTATACGGATTTCGAAATTGCCTCAAGTGTTTCTTTATCGGCAATGCCGGTTACTTTAAGGTCCGCCATCTGCTGGAACTTGGCTACGGCGCTTTGGGTGATGCTGCCGTAGTAACCTGTGACCCTGTATGACATGCAGCCGATCTTTATGAGGTCGTTCTGCAGCTGCGCCACACTGTCGCCGCGCGCGCCGACCTGCAGCGTGCCGGATGACGATATGTCGGTACTGCCGTCGGATGAAGAAACGCTGCCTGCCGTCATTGCGCCTGACGGCCCAAACGAATAAGACTGGCCGTCTATGGTTTTTGTAGTATTTACAACGTATTGGCCGTTTTCATAATAATATGTACTGCCGTTAAACTTGACAAAACCGTTGTCGGGGTAGCTAAGCTGCGGAAGTTTGACCCACTTTGTCCAGTGGTACTGGCCGCCGGCCGCCGCACCGAGCTTTACGTTCTGGCCGCTGCAGCGGTTGTCCACCGCCATATTGTTTCCTATGTACACGCCTACGTGGCCCGGGCTGTAAAGTATGAGGCCGTGGATACGCGGGATAGATGAAGCACCGGAAATGCTGCCGCTTTCGGAAGCGGAGGCGAGCATTGAACTTGAGCTTGAGGGTACCGAGGCAAGGCTTGGGTTGGGGTCGCTGCCGCTGCCCGTCCACCAAAAGTAAGACTTTATGAGGCCCGAACAGTCACTGTAGCGTACACCGCCGCGCAGCTGGCCGTAGCTGCCGTAGCTGTACTGCCACCCTTCGCTGTATGCTTTCAAAGCATGCTCGGCAAGCCCTGCACCCGTTTTGGATGAGGCGGCCTTCGCCGCTGAACCGCCGGAAAGCGATATGCCTAAAGATGAAACAGCAAGAGCAAAAATAACTCCCGCAACGAAAAATTTTATTTTCTTACCCATTTCATTCTCCTCCGCCGCTGATTCAAAAGTTACAATTTAGTAATATATTATCACATAGTTGTAACAAATGCAACGGAGGACTGGCTAAATAGTGAATTTTCGTAACCTGACACAAAATATTATTGGCTAATATGGTTAATTGCTACAATAAATTAGTCAAATATATCATTTGTCAGTCGATAAAATCTGTATCATTTTTTTCGAGCCGCTCAACGGCGGTATCTATGCGCCTTTTTGCTTCGCATCCTGTGGCGGAGCCTATTGCAAATTCACGCAGCCGTTCCATCTGCCGCGCGTCGAGGCGGCTGAAATTTTCCATTGCTTTTTCATGCTGTGCAAGCGCCATTAAAAGCCCGATGGGCATATCTTCGGCGCCGCGGTTTCCGTTGTGCATAAAAACACCCCCGGTTTTATTATTCCGGGGGAGCGGGGATTTATTACTGTATTAAAAAATATACGCCGCAGGCCGCGTCAGGAGTATGTTTCCTTTAACCATTTTACTATTTCGTCTGTATGCATGCCGCGGGAGCCTTTTACGAGGACGGTATCGCCGTGCCTGAGGAGATTTTTCAGGGCCGCTTCAGCTTCGGTGTTGCCGGCGGAAACGCCGCAGTGCATGCCTGGCAGCACGGAGCGCGCACCTCTGATGGTGTCAGCGGCGTAGTCACCTATGGCTATGACGCCGTCTATGCCCGCGCGCGCGGCGTATGCGCCCGCTTCGTAATGCGCCCTGCGCGACAGTCCGCCGAGTTCGAGCATGTCGGCGAGCACGGCTATGCGCCTGCCGCCCCTGAAGCCCGCGAGAACGTCGAGGCTGCCGTTAAGGGCGTCCGGGCTTGAGTTGTAAGAGTCGTCTATGACTGTTATGCCGTTTACGTCAAGCACCTGCTGTCGCATTGCAAGCGGTCTGTAAGAGGAGAGCACCGCAGCCGCTTTGCCGAGAGGCACGTTAAGGCGGCTGCAGACGGCCAAAGCCGCGAGCGCGTCTGAAATGTAATGCCTGCCGGGCACGGGGAGCGTGACGCTGACGCTGGCGCCGCCTTCAGGGATAAATTGAAATTTGGAGGAATTACTGCCTTCTTCTATATTAACGGCGCGGAAGGCGCTGTTTTCACACGTACCGTAATACACGGTGTCAAACGGCAGGCTACCCTTTAGCGCGGCGAGCATACTGTCGTCGCCGTTAAGGAATAAGGTCGAACTCCTGCCGAAAAAGTCCGTTATATGGAGTTTTTCCTTTAGTATGTTTTCTTTTGTTTTAAGCTGGCCTATATGTGAAAGGCCTATGTTTGTTATTACAGCAAAGTCCGGCCTTGCTATCCCGGCAAGGCGCCCCATTTCGCCGAAGTTGCTCATGCCCATTTCCATTACCGCGGCTTCATGCCGTGCCGAGAGCGTAAAGAGCGTGAGCGGAAGGCCGACCTGGCTGTTTAGGTTCCCCTGCGTTTTCATAACGTTAAGGCCGGACGACAGGGCAAGGGCAGTCATTTCACGCGTCGTTGTTTTGCCTGCGCTTCCTGTTACGCCTATAAATGGTATATGGAAAGCCCGCCTGTAAGCCGCGGCGGTGTCCTGCAGAGCACGCAGTGTGTCTTTTACGAGGATTACGGCTTTTTCACCGTAAGCTTTTGACGGTTCCTGCGTGAAAGACGCGGCGGCGCCGGCTTTAAACACATCGGGTATGAACCTGTGGGCATCTGTTTTTTCGCCGACTATAGGCACGAACAGCGCGCCTTCTTTTATCCCGCGGCTGTCTGCCGAAACTGAGGTGACGGCGGCTTCAGGGTCGCCTGAAAGCAGCCTGCCGCCGCATGCCTCTGTTATAAAACGTACCGTCATTTCCATATGCTTCACAACTTTCCGTCTATTATGCCGCGGACGATTTCACGCTCGTCAAAATGGTATTTCACGCCGTTTATTTCCTGGTAATCTTCGTGGCCTTTGCCGGCGAGGACTATTATGTCGCCGCGCCCGGCATTTTCAATGCAGTATTTTATGGCCTGCCTGCGGTCGGGGATTACAACATACTTACCGTCCGTTTTTTTCATTCCAGTTAATATATCGTTTATTATATCGTTTACGTCTTCAAACCGCGAATTGTCGGCGGTTATGACCGACAGGTCGGCAAGGCGCCCGCTTACTTCGCCCATCTCGTAGCGCCTCGCCCGCGCGCGGTTGCCGCCGGCGCCGAACATGCAGACAAGGCGGGCCGGCCTGTACTCGCGCAGCGTGCGGAGTATGTTCTCCATGCTGAGGGCGTTGTGGGCGTAGTCTATGAGCAGGGTGTATTCGCCTGGTACTTTTACAGGCTCCACGCGCCCTTTGACCTTTACGTTTTTAAGCCCATCGGCTATGTTTTTTTCGCTTACCCCGAAATGCAGGCATACGGCCGCGGCGGCAAGCGCGTTATAAACGCTGAACCTGCCGGGTATGCAGACGTCTGCTTCAAAGCTGAGACTGCCTGCAAAGCGGAACTTTACCCCGAGGTACCCGGGCCTTGAGACAAGCTCTTCATTTTCGGCGCGCAGCCCGGCGCTTTGCGAAAAGCCGTATGTTTCTAATGAGCATGTATGGCCTGCCGTAACGCCGCGCCAGTTCTCATCGTCAATATTTATTATGCCAGTTCTGCACTGCCTGAAAAGCATGCTCTTGCACCGCATGTACTCTTCAATGCTTTTGTGCTCAAGGCCGCCTATGTGGTCAGGTGAAAAATTGGTGAAAAGGCCGTAGTCAAAAGTAAAACCTGAAACCCTGTGGTCTTTAAGCCCTATGGATGAAGCCTCTATGACGGCGGCTTTGCAGCCGCTGCCGGCCATCATGGCAAGGTAACGCTGTATGTCGTACGACTCCGGCGTTGTGTTTTCCGTTTTTATTACTTTATCGCCTATAACGGTGCCAATGGTACCTATAATGCCTGTTTTTATCCCGCCGGCTTCAAGTATGGAACGTATCATGTATGAAACGGTCGTTTTTCCCTTTGTGCCTGTAATGCCTATGACGCTCATTTTTTCGGCTGGGCTGCCGAACCATTTCGCTGAAACGGAAGCCATGGCAGCGCGCGTGTCGTTGACGGTCACAACGAGCGCGCCCGGCGCCTCAACGCCGTGTTCGGCCAGCACGGCGGCCGCGCCTGCCTTAGCGGCCTTTGCGGCAAACTTGTGGCTGTCTACCGAAGAACCTTTAAGGCATATGAAAAGGTATCCTTTTTTTACTTTGCGTGAGTCGTAAACCACTCCGCTTATTTCTATATCCGCGGGGCCGTCCGCCCTGTAATCCAAGCCTTCCAAAAGAGAAGTTAAAATCATGCGTATTCCTCCGCCGCCGTAATTTATATTCAAGTAGGATGACAAGTATGGTAAATACAAAAAACAACAAATCCAATTTATGATACAATACACACGGGGTAAAGTCAATCTTGCTTTTGGCGTATACTTTATTATATACATAAATTGGCATATGTATTAGGGCAAAATGGGGCAAAATAAAAAACAATATTCAAAATAAGCAAAGATGGCATAATGTGTAAAAAGATAACAAAAACCATTACTAATTATTGTTTAGAGAATTATTGCGGACGTTAGTAATGCTATAATAGCATATCGGTAATTTTAAGGCGAAATACCGAAGATTGTGATAATAGGCTGCGACTGTTACATTTTCCGACATTCCGGTGAAAATGTATAGATACAGTAAAACATAAAAATGGTATGATGATATTGTTATTTGCCTGAAACGGACACTGCAGATGCGTTTCATTTGTGAGTTATTTCATAAATATTATAAAACCAAACCGGGCAGTTTCATCTATAATGAAAAGGAGCGGAAACAAATGGCTACGGTCAACGAGAAACTTGAGGCTTTTGGATTAAAAAGGGTCCTTAATTATTTGGACAAAAATCCGCAGGAGAATGTTCCCAAGGTCATAAGCTGGCTTAGAAAGTTAGACAAAAACGATCTCTATAAAAACACTTACGACATGATAGACGGCTTTATGAAAGACCCCGACAACAACTGGAACCGCCTCATATGCAGCCTCTATACCGATATAGACGACGGTGTCCGCAGGAAGATGTTTGCGAACTTCCTTATAAATTCCGCCATACTCGGCAGCGTAAAGAAAAACAAAATGGTTGAAAAATACAACTGCAACATACCGTGGGCCATACTGATGGATCCGACTTCCGCCTGCAACCTGCACTGTACCGGCTGCTGGGCCGCAGAGTACGGCAACAAGCTTAACCTTACGTTTGACGAACTCGACAATGTAATTAAACAGGGCAAAGAGCTCGGCACATATATGTACATTTACTCCGGCGGAGAGCCGCTCGTGCGCAAAGACGATATAATAAAGCTTTGTGAAAAACACAGCGACTGTGAATTCCTTGCGTTTACAAACGCTACGCTCATCGACGAGAAGTTTGCCGACGAAATGCTGAGGGTTAAAAACTTTGTCCCTGCCATAAGCATAGAAGGGCATGAGGAAGAAACGGACTTCCGCCGCGGCAAGGGCACGTTCCAAAAAGTAATAAAGGCAATGAACCTCCTCAAGTCAAAGAAGCTTCCGTTCGGCGCGTCACTGTGCTACACAAGGAAAAACGCCGAAACTATAGGCAGCAGCGAGTACTATGATTTCCTTATAGATCTCGGCTGCAAGTTCGCGTGGTTCTTCACATATATACCGGTGGGCGTAGATGCCGTTCCTGAACTGATGGCGACGGCTGAGCAGCGCAAATATATGTACGACCAGGTGCGCAAGTTCCGTTCTGAAAAGCCTTTGTTCACAATGGACTTTTGGAACGACGGCGAGTATGTCAACGGCTGCATTGCCGGCGGCAGGCAGTACCTGCATATAAACGCCAACGGTGATATAGAGCCGTGCGCTTTTATACATTATGCAGACTCCAACATAAGGGAGAAGACGCTGCTCCAAACTTACCAGTCGCCGCTCTTTATGCAGTACAGGAAGAACCAGCCGTTCAACCATAACCAGCTGCGCCCGTGCCCAATGCTTGACAACCCGGGCCGTCTGGCACAAATGGTTAAAAAGTCCGGCGCACATTCCACAGACCTTATACACCCTGAAAACGTTGACGACCTGACAGACAAATGCGTGGATGCCGCCAAGAATTGGAAGGTTGTTGCGGACGAAATATGGGATAAGAGTGAAGGCAGGCCGCGTGCGGAAATGAAAGAGAAGCTTGCCGCTGAAGAAAAGGCTAAGATTGCCGAGGCCGCTGCTAAACGCAACGCGTGACGGTAAAGACCAAGAGGTAATGTAATTATTCCGGAAAGGCGCTTCAGCGCTTTTCCG
>DHNP01000038.1 GCA_002409585.1 Ruminococcaceae bacterium UBA5413
ACTCATTCTCCATTTTTAACCGCTTGTTCTCGTATTTGTATTCTTGCAATGTGACGGCAGGCTTACGCCCCCGTCTCTTTGGTGAAAGTCCTGCTTCTTCACGATCTGCTTCTTTGTTATGTCGGTTAATCCAGTTCTTTATCTGAGTTTTGTTTAATCCTAATTCATCTGCAATTTCTCGTCTCGTTTTTCCTGCTGCCCTCATCGCCAGAATTTTTGGCTCAAATGCTTTTATATTCGTCCAACTTCTTTTCATAAAAATTGCCTCCTATCGTAGTTTAATTATCCTACGATGGGAGGCTTTTTTGCAATGTCCGTTTTTACTGGTTCAGTTCACAGTGTTAAGGGGGCTTTTTCTGTTAGGCAACTGTTTTGCATCCAACAGATTTATTTTAGTCAGAATAACGGATGATAATTTAATATGAATTTCTAAACTCAGTGAGAATTCGATTTGCTGTTCCATTAATCGCAAGGTCAAACGCTGGGTTATCACTTTTTCGTTGAATAAACTCTATTTCAACATCTATGCCATTTTTGATTTTTTCATCAACAATAGCTGATTTAATGGCATTCCTGATGAAAATCCATTCTGCCTGCTTATTGATATATCCTTTAGTTATCTCATTTAAGTCTAATACAGCTCCCACTTTATACTCCCCTATACTCTCCCTTGTAATTGCCCCGTTATTAAAATTTCACTTACCGCTGTCTTCAAAAATACATTTCTTCCATTGTTTCAAGGCACAGCACACCTAACTGCCCGCCGAAACCGCAGCCGCAATCCATTGCTATCGTATCGTTAATGTGATAGATTTCATCAGGCACGGCCCCTTCAATAAATTTCGTCGGAATGTGGCCCACTATAATTTTAGTGCCGTCCCCGTAATGGTTTATAAAAAAGTCATGCGGGCCGAAAAGGAGATCGTTTTCGTCATAATATTCAAGCGGCATATCACTGAAGTCGGGCAAACCGCCGTGTACCAAAATATAATTTATCCCGTTTACCGCAAGCTCCTTGTAAACAGGCAGCCGGCTGATAAAATATGTAATTTTATTTTGTTCACGGCTGCTCAATTTACAAAAATCCCGCAGCGTATCCTCCTGACCAATTTGGGCTATTTCTATTTCGTCACTTATAATTTGATTTTGCGCTTCTTGGCTTTGGTATGTTAAATCATCCAGTATAGGCAGCAGCATTTGCTCGTGGTTGCCTTTAATCATTATAACATTGTTTCTTTGCATTATATCCTGAATCATCGGTATGGCTTCGCTGCCTCTGTCAAGCACGTCGCCGACAATATACAAGATATCGTCGCCGCTAAAACGGCTGTATTGTAAAAATTCTTTATACCTGCCGAAATTACCGTGTATGTCGCTCATAATGTAAGTAGCCATTTGACACCCCTGATAATATACTTTTACGGTTTATATATGACATGGAAGTAAAATAATACACGCCTTCTGGTTGGCGCTTTATTTAACAAAGCCGTCAATTAATGTGGGGGAGAAGGTTCCCTGCCGCTGAAAAATGCGGCGCCCTCGGGCGGCAGGCTGCGTGCGCATGACGTAAGTATTCTTTATATTACTGCAGGGCCGGCGCCATTATACCGGCAAGGGTTTTAAGTACAACAGGAAAGTATGAACCCCTGAACTGCCTTTTGACTGGGTTTTCGTAGTAGTCTGCTGACAAAAATTCCTCTTTGTCAATTTGTGCTTTGACTTTCTGATAGACATGATCACCCTTGCGGACTTTCGTTTTTAAATAGTCGAGTATTTCATTTTTTTCCTCCGGCGACAAGCCTAAACCGCCCTCAAACCCTTTCCGGAATGTAAACGTATCGAACCCTCCCTAAAAATTTATAACGCTGAGGGACTCGTTAAACGCGTTTGACAGCTGTACGTCAGTAAACATTTACATTACCTCCTTTTCCTTTTTTGTTCCGGCTGTGGCAGAGTTGTCAGGTGAATCAACTACAAGGGCAATATACCTGTTTAAATCGGCTGTAGGGGTAGTCTTTAAGTCAATCATCGTTTTTTTGTACTCGGAGTAGAGATCACGGTCGATATTGAACGATACTTTCATTTTTTCCATAATAAAAAACCTCCAAAATATTTTTTAAGTACGCGCATTATCTCGTATTGATAAGAGTATATACTTTTATAAGTTATTTGTCAATATTTTTTTAAAATATCTTTTCGGGCTTCAGCCGGCTGTACCGCACAGGCTATTTTACAGTTTTAAATTATAATACGGCTAAAAATTCATAAAATGTTAATTACATAGTACCGTATTTTATAGTAAAATATCATTAGTATAAATATGTGAAAGTTTATATTAAGGATGGTTTTCTTGTTCGGTTATGTAAGGCCGCAGAAGTTTGAACTGCTCGTGCGCGAATACGACGAATACCGCGGGGTGTACTGCTCGCTCTGTAAGGAGCTTGGCAAACGCTATGGCCTTGCGGCAAGGCTTTCCCTAAACTACGACTGCACCTTTTACGCTGTGCTTATGCTTTCCGTAAGAAAGGACGGCACGGCTGCGTTTACCAAAGGGCGCTGCTGTGTGAATCCGCTGAAAAAGTGTTACTACTGCAGGCGCGGCGGCAACGGGGACATTTTTGCCGATGCATGCGCGCTGACCGTTATTTTGACATATTACAAGCTTTTGGACAATATACACGATTCGGGCGCCGTAAAAAAATTTTTATACGGCGCCGTTTATCCTTTGGCCGCTCGCAAGCATAAAAAAGCTGCCGCGGGTTTTCCCGAGTTTGAGGGGATTGTCTCAGGGGCGATGGAAACACAGGCCAAAATAGAAAAATCGGACAAGCCGGGCATAGACTTGTGCGCGCATCCTACGGCTGAGATGATAAGCCGCATACTGGAGGTTTCGGCAGGAAAGTTAAACACTGGGGAAAGCACCGCGAGGATATTCCGCAGCATGGGGTACAATTTAGGTCGGTGGATATATTTAATAGATGCCGCCGACGACTTGGAAAGTGACATTGCCTCTGGCTCGTTTAACCCTTTTGCCGTAAAATTCAGCCTTGGCAAAAAGAGCGGCGCAGATGAAATTTCAGCCGCGAAAAAATATGCCAACGGAGTACTGAACATGTCTTTGTCACAGATAGCGGAGGCCGCGGATCTGCTCGGGCTGAACAGCTTAGGCTCCATAACGCGCAATGTCATACTGAAAGGGCTTCCGCAGATGCAGAAGGAATTATTGTTTAAAAAGGAGAAAACCAATGTCGGACCCATATAGGATTCTCGGCGTGCCGCCGGGAGCTACCGATGACGAAGTTAAGACCGCGTACAGGGAACTTGCCAAAAAATACCACCCCGACAAATATGCCGGCAGCCCCCTTGCCGACCTTGCCGGAGAAAAAATGAAAGAGATAAACGAAGCGTACGATACCGTGATGAAGGAACGCCGTTCGAGGGGGAGCAGCGGCGGCGGTTATGCCGGCGGCAGTACGTACGGGTACTCGCAGGCTTCAAACTTCAGCGACGTGCGCAGCTACGTCATGTCCGGGCGTGTAGCCGACGCCGAGCAGATTTTGGACGGAACCCCGCAGGAAAGGCGCGACGCGGAGTGGTACTTCTTAAAAGCGACGGTGCTTTACAAACGCGGCTGGCTCGATGAAGCGTACAACGACTTTTCGCGCGCGTGCAGTATGGACCCCGGCAACCTTGAGTACCGCACTGCCTTTAACCGTGTTGCCGGCCAGCGCAGCGGCATGTACGGCGGGTATGACCCAAACGTGCGGCGCTACGGCGGATGTGACGGCTGCGACGTATGCACGTCGCTGTGCGTTGCCAATATGTGCTGCAACTGCTGCGGGAACGGCTACGGCTGCTGAGTTACGTTTTGGCGAATGGAGGCTTTTTCTTGAACGGTACCGTCAGACTTGCGTTTTGTTCCGTGGCGGCGGCTCTGTGCTCCGCAGTGATGTTTATGACGGGGATTATACCTATAGGTACCTACGCGCTTCCCGCGCTGGCGGGCGCCGTTATGATACCTGTTGTAGTTGAGTTCGGCGCGGGCTGGGGCATGCTCGTTTATACCGCATCTTCACTGCTTTCGTTTTTTCTTGCCGCGGATAAAGAGGCGGTCTTGTTTTTTATTTTGTTTTTCGGTTATTACCCTGCGCTTAAAGCCGCCGTGGAGAAAAAGGGCAGGCGAGCCGCGGGCTTTGCAGTGAAACTTTGTGTTTTTAACGTTACCGCCGTAATGGAATTTCTCATTGCCGTTAACCTGCTCGGCGTGCCGCGGGACAGCTTCACCGTGTTCGGTTTTTACGTACCTTGGGCGCTGCTCGCGCTGGGCGACGCTGTGTTTCTGCTTTACGACTACGCGCTGTCGCTTCTTGTTATAACGTACTGCGGCAGATTCAGCGGCAAGGTCAAAAGATGGTTCAATATAAAATAAAGTTTGCCGCCTGTTTTATACGCATATTTCGTGCTTCGGGGTTGATTATTTTCAGATTTTAAATTAAAATAATAATATAAATAATTTTTGCGGGAGAAATTTGCGTTAAAATGGATAATTTGTTAGCGAACAGGATAACAGAAAAATACAGCACCTTTTCGAAAGGGCAGAAAAAGATTGCGGAGTATATAACCGAGCACTACGACAAGGTGGCTTTTATGACCGCCTCTAAGCTTGGAGTGACGGTGGGGGTAAGCGAGTCGACCGTCGTGCGTTTCGCAACCGAAATAGGCTACGCCGGCTACCCGCAGCTGCAGCACGCCGTGCAGGAAATGATAAGGAACAAGCTTACTTCCGTACAGCGTATGGAGGTTACGGCCGGGCGCGTGGGCAAGTCAGACGTGCTCGACTTCGTGTTTAACCAGGATATTGACGTCATACGCAGGACGATGGAAGAAACCTCCCACGAGGATTTTTACCGGGCAGTGGATGCCATCATAGCTTCACGCAGGATTTACATACTGGCGGCGCGGAGCGCGCAGGCGCTGGGGACGTTTTTATCGTATTACTTCAGCCTTATCTTTGAAAACGTGCTTTTCGTGCAGGCAACAAGCGAAGGCGAAATCTTTGAGCAGATGATACGCGTCGACAAAAGGGACGCTGTCATAGGCATAAGTTTCCCGCGGTATTCGAGAAAAGTCGCCAAAGCAATGGAGTTCGCGCACGACAGGGGGGCGCGCGTTATTTCTATAACCGACAGTACCGAGGCTCCCATAGCCAAAACCGCCGACTACCTTTTGCTCGCGCGCAGCGATATTGCGTCCATAGTGGATTCTTTATGCGCGCCGCTCAGCCTTATAAACGCCCTTATAGTGGCGACGTCGCTTAAAAAATCCGACGAAATAAAGCAGACTTTCCAAAACCTTGAGAATATATGGGACCAGTACGGCGTATATGAAAAAGTGGATGATAAATCAAAGTGAAATATGACGTAATCGTTGTAGGCGCCGGCGCGGCCGGCATGATGGCCGCAGGTACGGCCGCCGGGCGGGGACTTAAGGTCTGCCTTGTGGAAAAGAACAGCATCTGCGGAAAAAAGATAAGGATAACCGGCAAAGGGCGCTGCAACCTGACTAATAACTGCGACGTTCGCACGTTTATATCTTCAGTGCCGACAAACGGCAGGTTCCTTTACGGAGCGGCATCAAGGTTTTCGCCAAGGGACACGATGGATTTTTTTGAAAGGCTAGGCCTCCCGCTTAAAACTGAACGGGGGAACCGCGTCTTTCCGCAGTCCGACAGGGCCGCCGATGTAGCTGAAAAACTTGTCGGCTATGTGCAAAGCTCAGGCGTGGAAGTTAAAAACGGCAATGTTTGCGGCCTGCTGACAAAGGACGGCTCGGTTTACGGCGTAAAGCTAAGCGGCGGCGGCGAGATACATGCTAAAAGCGTGATACTGTGCTGCGGCGGCGCTTCGTATCCTGTTACGGGCTCCGACGGGAGCGGTTACAGGCTTGCGGCGGAAGCGGGGCATACTGTGGAAAAAATACGGCCTTCGCTTGTACCGCTTGTTGAGGACGGGAACGACTGCCGCGGCATGATGGGGCTTTCGCTTAAAAATATTTCCATTAAGGCTGCAGACAATAAAACGGGCAGAACAGTCTATACGGACTTCGGCGAGCTGCTGTTTACGCATTTCGGCCTTTCGGGGCCGGTCATATTGAGCGCAAGCTCCCATATGGTAAACATGTCGCCGGGGCGCTACAGCGTTTTTATAGACCTTAAACCGGCGCTTAACGAAGAAAAGCTTGACGCGCGCCTGCTGCGTGACTTTGAAAAGTATAAAAACAGGGACTTTATAAATTCATTGCAGGACCTTCTCCCGCACAAGATAATACCCGTAGCTGTTAAACGCTCGGGCGTAAGCGCCGGCACGAAATGCAACTCCGTTCCGCGCGGGGTGCGCAGGGACTTTGTAAAGCTGTTAAAGTCGTTTGAGATAAAGATAAAATCATTCCGTCCGGTCGAAGAAGCCATAGTGACGTCGGGCGGCGTATCCGTCAGGGAGATAGACCCCAAAACGATGGAGTCAAAGCTTGTTAACGGGCTTTACTTTGCCGGCGAGATGATAGACGCAGACGGCTACACCGGCGGTTTTAACCTGCAGATAGCATTCTGCACCGGCAGGCTTGCCGGAAATTCTGTAAAATCGTGAGGTTGGATTAAATTGGTTGCAGTTGCGATAGACGGCCCGGCAGGCGCCGGTAAAAGCACCATAGCAAAACGCGTTGCCGAAAAGCTCGGCTTTATTTACGTTGACACGGGCGCTATGTACCGCGCGGTAGGGCTTTATATGCTCGAAAACGGTGTTTTGCAGAAAGGCAGCGGCTGTATCTGCGCCGCGCTTAATGAAATATCAGTGTCTATAGCGTTCGCCTCCGGCGTGCAGCGCGTCATGCTCTGCGGCAGGGACGTTACGGACAGCCTGCGGTCTGAAAGCGTGTCCATGGCGGCTTCAAATGTTTCGTCCATACCGGCTGTGAGAAGCTTCCTGCTCGACTCACAGCGCGGCATAGCCGCTGAAAACAACGTCGTCATGGACGGGCGCGACATAGGCACCGTAGTATTGCCCGATGCCGAAGTAAAGATCTTTCTTACCGCTTCACCGGAGGAGCGCGCGAAAAGGCGGTACGATGAACTCCTTTCAAAAGGCGAAAAGGCTGACTACCAAAGCGTGCTGAGTGACCTTAAAAAGCGCGATATGAACGATACTACGCGCGCGGCCGCTCCGCTCGCGCAGGCGGAGGACGCCGTAAGGATAGACACAACGGGCAACACGCTCGGGCAATCCGTCGCCGTAGTACTTGACGCCGTCGGAAAACGCTTGGAAAGTTTGGGGCGGTGAGAAGATGAAACGGACACCGCTCTACACGTTTGCGCGCTTTTTCCTTCCCTGGCTTTTCAGGCTCATAGTGCCTATGGATATAAACGGCGCCGGCTATATGCCCCAAAGCGGCGGCGTAATCATTTGCTGCAACCACGCGAGCATGACTGACCCTCTGCGGCTTGCTTACAGCCAGCGCAGGCAGATATATTTCATGTCTAAAGCCGAGCTTTTTAAAAATAAATTCGTAGGATTTATCATTAAAAAGCTCGGCGCGTTTCCGGTTTCAAGGGGAAAAGGCGACAAAAGCGCGCTCGAAAGGGCGCAGGGCATACTCGGCGGCAGCGGGGTCTTAGGCATTTTCATAGAGGGTACCCGCTCTAAAGACGGCAGCCTGCAGCGGCCTAAGTCGGGCGCCGTAATGCTTGCGGGCAAATGCGGCGCGTCTATACTGCCCTGCTGCATAACGCCTGAAAAAGGGCGCCTGCCGAAAGCTTTCAGCAAAAGCGTTGTTTCTTACGGTAAGCCTATAAGTCCTGATGAACTTGGCATTACGAACGGCACACCGTCAGAGTACCGCGCGGCGAGCAGGCTTGTAATGGACCGCATAGCCGCGCTGCGGGAAAGGGACGTTAAGGCGCTTTCGTAGGGGGATGCCTGGGTACGTCTAAGGCAAAGCGGGGCTGCGCGCCGGTGAATTTTTGGGGGCTGTGTTTTGAAAGTAAAAGTTGCGAAATCCGCCGGTTTCTGCTTCGGCGTTAACCGTGCTGTAAATACCGTTTACGGCCTTTTGGAAAAGGGCCGTAAAGTCTGCACGCTCGGCCCTATAATACACAACCCGCAGACGCTTGCGGAGCTTGGGGCGAAGGGCGTGCGCATAGTGAATTCGCCCGCTGAAACGCCAAAGGGCGCGACGCTCGTTATACGCTCGCACGGCGTCAGCCGCGCTGTTTTAGATGAAGCCGTAAAATGCGGAGCCGATTTTTATGATGCCACGTGCCCTTTTGTAGCAAAGATACAAAATATAGTGGCTAAGGCCTCGGCGGAGGGAAAAATAGTTTTTATAGCCGGCGACGGCTGCCATCCGGAAGTACAGGGCATAAAGGGGCACTGCGCGGGACGGTGTGAGGTTTTTAAAAACGCATGTGAATTGAATAATATTATAGATAAAATGCATATAAGCGGAGACACGCCTGTGTGCGTTGTTTCGCAGACGACATTTAACGTAGGCGAATGGAAAAATTGTTTAAAAATAATCAAAAGGGTATATACAAACGCAGTAATTTTTGATACAATATGTAATGCAACTATAATACGTCAGCAAGAGGCGGCCGACCTGTCGCGCAAATGTGATGCCATGGTAGTAATCGGCGGCAGGCAAAGCTCAAATACGGCCAAACTTTTTGATATATGCAGAAAAAATTGTAGTACGTATTTTGTGGAAAATGCGGACGAGCTTCCGTTAAAGGCTTTGCAGAAAGCCGGTCTTATAGGCATTACTGCCGGTGCATCCACGCCGGCAAGCATTATAAAGGAGGTACTTGTTACCATGTCAGAAATAAATTCGGATGCGACGCAAAACCAGCGGGAGAATCCTGCCGACGGGAGTTTTGCAGAGATGCTTGAAGAATCTCTTAAAAATTTAAATACAGATGAAAAGGTACACGGTGTAGTTGTCGGCGTTACTCCTACCGAGGTTTTGGTAGACGTAGGCCGTAAGCAGGCGGGGTATGTTCCGGCGTCTGAACTTTCGGCAGACCCTAACGTAAGGCCCGAGGACGTCGTTAAAGTCGGCGATGAGATGGATCTTTTGATTATGCGCACAAACGACCAGGAAGGCACCATCATGCTCTCCAAAAAGCGCCTTGACGCAGCCAAAGGCTGGGACACTATAGTCTCAGCGAGCGAAGACCAGTCGGTGCTCGACGGAGTTGTTACGCAGGTTGTCAAAGGCGGGCTTATAGCGGTGACAAACGGCGTAAGGGTTTTTATACCTGCTTCGCGTTCCGGAGTTTCACGCGGCGAGCCTCTTGACGGCATGCTCAAAAAAGACGTAAAGTTCCGCATAATTGAAGTTAACCGCAGCCGCAAGCGCGCCGTGGGCTCTATCCGTTCAGTACTTAAGGACGAAAGGAAAGTACTCGAAGAGAAGTTTTGGGAGACAGCCGAAGTCGGCAAGGAGTACACAGGTACTGTTAAGTCGCTTACTTCTTACGGGGCTTTTGTAGACCTCGGAGGCATCGACGGCATGATTCATATTTCCGAGCTTTCATGGGTAAGGATTAAAAACCCGTCTGAAGTCGTAAATGTCGGAGATACCGTAACGGTGCGCATAAAAGCTCTCGACAGGGAAAAAGGCAAGGTTTCCCTTACTTATAAAAAGCCGGAAGACGACCCGTGGGAAATACTGAAAAACACTTATCCGGTAGGCAGCAAGATAGAAGTCAAGATAGTCGGCATGACGTCTTTCGGCGCTTTCGCGCAGGTTATTCCGGGTATAGACGGGCTTATCCATATTTCCCAGATAGCTGACCACAGGATAGAGAAACCTCAGGATGTACTGAAGATAGGCGATACCGTAAACGTGAAGATTACGGAAATTGACTTCGACAAGCACCGTGTCAGCCTTTCTATGCGCGCGCTGCTTGAGGATCAGGAAGAAACTGAAAACAGCGCCGAGCATTCCGGCAATGCGGCAGACGACGGCGAATAAGTTTACGGTAAAATTTTGTGAATTTGTGTTTTCAGCCTTAACTTAAAATGCAGCATGGCGGGGCGGCGGTAATGCCGTCCCGCTTTTATGCTGCCAAAGCAGCGTGGACTTCTGTCTACTGCCATTTACGCGCGCCTATAACATGTATGCAGCGCAGCATGGAGTATGAGTAGCTCGAAAGCGGACGCCGCAGCGTGTCAAAAGTATGCGCCGCGACAAACACTTCGCCGCCCTCAACTGAAATAACTACCGGCGTATGGTAAAAGCGCCCGTCCTGTGTGCCAAGCTGTACAAGGTCACCGGCTTCGATACCGCTTAAGTCCACCTGCTCGGCGTAAGGGCCGGCGGATTTATTGCCCGTGAAAAAATTATAAAAAAATTCCACGCCGCTCCAGGACGGCGAGCGTTCTGAGTAGCTTTTACAGTACCAGCCGTATGTGGAGTGGTATGATAAAAGTGCA
>DHNP01000032.1:0-254 GCA_002409585.1 Ruminococcaceae bacterium UBA5413
ACCGCGTAGGACGCCGCGTGCGACTTGTTAAAAGCGTATGACGCAAAGCTTGCCATCTCGCCGTAAACGGCTTCGGCCGTACTTTTGTCAACTCCTCGGCGCACGCACCCCTCTACTTCTACTTTGCCGTCGCCGTCAACAAGCCCGTTTATAAAAACGTTCTTTTCACGCTCCATGACGGCCTTTTTCTTTTTGCTCATTGCGCGCCTTACTATGTCTGCGCGGCCAAGGGAGTACCCGGCAAGCGTGCGGAA
>DHNP01000032.1:451-837 GCA_002409585.1 Ruminococcaceae bacterium UBA5413
ATCTGCATAACCTGTTCCTGGTAGACTATGCATCCGTAAGTGACGTCAAGTATGTTTTTAAGCAGCGGATGGCGGTACGTCACCTTAGCAGGGTTATGCCTGTTTTCTATATAACGCGGTATCGACTCCATCGGCCCCGGCCTGTAAAGTGAAATGACAGCGATGAGGTCCTCTATGTTTTCCGGTTTGAGCTGCATAAGCACGTTCCTCATGCCGGCCGATTCAAACTGGAAAACGCCGTCGGTTTCTCCGTCCGACAGCATCTTGTAGACAGCCTTGTCGTCCATGGGTATGTCTTCAATTTTAAATCCGCTTTCATGCGAGCGTACCATGTCACGCGTACCGCTTATCACCGAAAGGTTACGCAGCCCGAGGAAATCCATTTT
>DHNP01000032.1:1117-1352 GCA_002409585.1 Ruminococcaceae bacterium UBA5413
CGGCGTGGGTCGAGGCGTTGCGGGGCATGCCCTCAAGCTTTCTCGCCATGTCTATAAGGCTGTGCGTCTGCCTGTCGGTGTCGTAGCGCTGCCTGAGTTCCGGTGAAACCTCCAAAGCTTTGTCGAGCGTCATGTTAAGCTCCATAGGCACAAGTTTCGCTATAGTATCAACGTCGCCGTAAGGCATAGCCATAACGCGGCCGACGTCGCGTATGGAGCCGCGCGCGGCCATGGT
>DHNP01000032.1:1526-2104 GCA_002409585.1 Ruminococcaceae bacterium UBA5413
GAGCCGCGCGCGGCCATGGTGCCAAACGTCACTATCTGCGCGACATGGTCGGCGCCGTACTTCCTTACAACGTAGTCTATCATCTCGGGGCGGCGTTCATCTGAAAAGTCTATGTCAAAGTCCGGCATGCTGACGCGCTCAGGGTTAAGGAAGCGCTCAAACAGCAGGTTGTACCTTATGGGGTCTATGCCGGTTATGCCTATACAGTACGCCGCTAGGCTTCCGGCGCCGGAGCCCCTGCCGAGGCCGACGGGTATGCCGCTTTCCTTTGCGTACCGCACAAAGTCATGCACTATGAGGTAATAATTCACATACCCCATTTTTTCTATCGTATTAAGTTCATACTCAAGGCGTTCCGTTATTTTACTGTCGGGCTTTTCCCCGTAATGCCTGTAAAGGCCTTCATAGCATTTCCGGCGGAAGTACTCTACGTTGTCACTTCCGTCGGGGGTGTCGAACCGCGGCAGCTTCGTTTTGCCGAACTCGAACTCAACGTTGCAGCGTTCCGCAATTTTAACGGTATTGTCGGCAGCCTGGGGCAGGTCTGGAAATAATGAGCGCATTTCTTCTTCCGTTTT
>DHNP01000032.1:2320-2847 GCA_002409585.1 Ruminococcaceae bacterium UBA5413
CACAGCAGCACGCGGTGCATCTCGCTGTCTTCATGGTTTATATAGTGGCAGTCGTTAGTAACTACGAGCGGTATACCCGTTTCTTCCGAGAGCTTTACAATCATCGGGTTTATGAGCCTTTGCTCCCTTAAGCCGTGGTCCTGCAGCTCAAGGTAGAAGCTGCCTCTGCCGAAAATACCGTCGTACCTTAACGCGGCGGCTTTTGCCCCCTCGTAATCACCCGCGCCCAAAGCGCGCGGTATTTCCCCGGCAAGGCACGCCGAAAGGGCTATGAGGCCTTCGTGGTGCTTTTCCAAAAGCTCAAAGTCAATGCGCGGCTTAGAGTAAAAACCCTCTGTCCATGATTTTGAAACCATGGCGATAAGGTTTTGGTACCCTTTATTGTTCTCACACAAAAGCACAAGGTGGCGGTTTTCGGAGTCAAGCCCGTGGACTTTGTCAAAGCGCGTACGCTTAGCAACATAAACCTCGCAGCCGATTATAGGCTTTAACGAGCGCTTTTTAGCCGCCTTATAAAAATCGACCGC
>DHNP01000032.1:3018-3920 GCA_002409585.1 Ruminococcaceae bacterium UBA5413
TAAAAATCGACCGCGCCGTACATAACGCCGTGGTCGGTAATAGCAACAGCCTTGTCGCCGCGTGAAGCGGCCGTGTCGACAAGCCGGTCTATCCTGCACGCTCCGTCCAAAAGGCTGTACTCGCTGTGCACGTGGAGATGTACAAACATTCGCCCTCACCTTTCATTAATTACTTATGTGCCTTTCCCGCGTATCCGTATACAGATATGCCGTTTACTTTAATTTTTCGGATATCAGGACTATTTTCTCGAGCCTGTGGTTAACGCCCGAACGGCTGAGCGGCGGGTCGAGCATTTCTCCAAGCTCCCTCAGTGAAAGCTCCGGGTTGTCATAGCGCAGCGAAGCAAGCCTGCAAAGCTGTTCAGGCAATGAATCAAGCCCGTCCGAGTCCATTATTTTTTTTATTGCTTTCCTCTGCCGCGCGGAGGCGGACACGGTCTTGTCAAGGTTTGCGGTTTCAAAATTTGTTTTGCGGTTCACGTCATTCCTAAGTTCCTTAAACATTTTTGCCTGTATTATCTCCATCGCGGACTTTCCCGCGCCTACAAACGCAAGCATGTCGGCCACGCGCGAGCCGCCCTTTACATAGACTACGTAGGCGCCCTTCCTTTTTGTCACCTTAGGCTCAAGGGCAAGCTCATAAATGCCGCTTATAAACGCCGCCAAATCCTTAGCGAGGTTCATATGCGGCACTACGTACTCAAGGTGGTAGTCCTTACTCGGCGCCGTAACCGTGCCGCACGACAAAAAAACGCCCCTGAGAAAGGCGTTCCTGCAGCAGTCGTTCTCAATATTGCCGTAATTTATCCTTAAATGCACTTCGTTCCCAGTATGCCCCATAGCCGACAAAATGGCGCTTACGTCCCTTTCCTTTAAAGCTGAAACCACAAACTGGCCGCCCG
>DHNP01000032.1:4081-29020 GCA_002409585.1 Ruminococcaceae bacterium UBA5413
TGGCCGCCCGTGCTGCGCGGGCGTATGTCCATAACGGCTCCGGCGGCTTCCGCGGCAAGGCGCGCAGCCCTGTCAGCGGCGGGCCTGCTCTCGGTTATAAACGACACCGCCTTTTGCGAAAAGCTCCTGCCAAAAAGGAATATCCCGTAACATTCGGCTTTAGCGCAGCATTGTTTAAGCTTAATGCCGCAAAGCCCGTTTTTCGTGTCGGATGCAAACGACAAACCTGACCGCCCCCCGTTTTGCTGTGCTTACTGCCCGCCAGCGCCTTTACGCCTACTGCTTTTGTATGTCGCGGTGGCTGACGCTTGCGCGCAGGCCGCGTTCAAGCAGGTGGCTGTACAGAAGCTGCGTCAGCGTTACAGAGCGGTGGTGCCCGCCTGTACACCCTATGGCTATGACGAGCTGGCTTTTCCCTTCGTCGCAGTAAAGCGGTATCATATAATCGACAAGGTCAAAGCAGCGCTGCACAAAGCCTTTTGTCTGGTCCCACTTCATAACGTAGTCCCTTACAGGCTCGTCAAGCCCCGTCAGGCCTTTGAGTTTTTCAATGTAAAACGGGTTAGGCAGGCACCTTACGTCGAAAACAAGGTCTGACTCCTGCGGTATGCCGTACTTAAAGCCGAAGGATACGCAGTGTATCATAAGGGCATCGGAAGCGTCGCCGAGGAAAAGGCTCGATATCCTTTCTTTCAGCTGGGCCGGCGACAAAAACGACGTGTCTATTATATAATCGGCGCGTTCTTTTACGGGCTTTAACACGTCGCGCTCAAGCTTTACAGCCTGCTCAAGTGAACCTAGGCAGTTCTCCGCCAAAGGATGCTTTCGCCTTGTTTCTTTAAATCTGTTTACGAGTATATAGTCCTTTGCGTCAAGAAAAAGTATCTTATAGTCTTTATTTTCCTTAATCATTGTATTGAGAGTTTCTATAAGGCTCGAGAACATATCCCCGCCGCGTACGTCCGTCACCACCGCAACATGTGAAAGCGCGCCTTTCGCCTGCTGTGAAAGCTCGTAAAACGTCGGTATAATCTTAGGCGGTATGTTGTCCGCGCAGAAAAAGCCTATATCCTCAAGCGCGTTCACTGCCCTTGACTTTCCCGCACCGGAAAGCCCCGTAACTATCAAAAATTCCATAAACCCTCAATCCTTTTATAATTCATCCGATAAACTTTATTTCACATTCCAGCATTATGCCGGTCCTGCAGTACACAGTGTTTTTTATTATATCAATCAGTTTTTTAATATCGTCTGAAGTCGCTCCGCCTTTGTTTATTATAAACCCCGCATGTTTTTCGCTTACGGCGGCCCCGCCTACGCTCATGCCCTTAAGGCCGCAGTCCTCTATGAGCTTGCCGGCGAAAGAGCCAAGGGGGCGCTTAAAGACGCTGCCGGCACTCGGGAACTCAAGCGGCTGTTTAGCCTTACGCCTGCACATCAGTTCCGACATTCGGCTGGATATCTCATCCATGCCGCCTTCTTTAAGCTTAATATGCATGCCTGTTATGATACATCCCCCACTGGAAAACGCACTGTGCCTGTAGCCGAAGCAGAGCTTTTCGCCGCTCAGCGTACCGCGCGTGCCGCCGGCTGACATGTACTCGCACGAGGTTATCACTTCCGAAACCGAGTGGCCGTACGCGCCGGCGTTCATAAACGCCGCGCCGCCAGCGCTTCCCGGTATGCCCCACGCAAACTCAATGCCGGAAAGGCAGTTTTCCCTTGCGAAAGCGCAGATACGTGAAAGTGAAGCGCCGGCTCCGCACACAAGCCTTTCGCCGCCCTCGCGGCATATGTTTTTAAAGCCGCCGCCGAGCGTTATAACCGCTCCCCTTATGCCGCTGTCGTCAACAAGTATGTTTGAACCGTTCCCAAGTATAAAAACCGGGATGCTTTCGTCACGCGCCATGCGGCAGATACGCGAAAGGTTCGCAGCACTGTCGGCTGTTATAAAGACGTCGGCTCCGCCGCCTGTCTTAAAAGAAGTGTGGCACTTCATAGGCTCGTCATACACGGCCCTGCAGCCAAGGCTTTTAGCAAACTCACCGAGTCCGTACTTTTTATCCATAGGCAAACCCACCCGACATTAAAAAATCACTTAGGTACAATGTGTTTACGCTCACGCGGTAACCCCTGTTAAAATTCTATTGCGCGCTGCCTGAGATATGATTGCAGGCGCACTACACTCGAATTTACGACAAGCTCCTCCGGGAAGTCTATTTCTTTTAAAAGGTTGAGTGAATTTTTAAAGTCACCCACACGCGATGAAAAATGCGCATCCGAGTTTACTATTATAGGCACACGGAGTTTTTTGCATATGAGCATGATTTTCACGCAGTTAGGTATGGAGTCCCTGCGGCAGTAAAACGTCCCCTCGTTCAGCTCGACGAGCTTGCCGTTCCTTTTAAACTCCGGTATCACCTTTTCATAGTCATACTTAAACTGCTCGCTGCCGCTGTGCCCTATCACGTTCACTTTAGGGTTACGGGCTATGCTGAGCCACGCGTGCGTTACCGCTTCTTCCGAAATTTTGCAGTTTGCGAGCGGTCTGTCGTGCATTGACGCAACCACCCACTCAAGAGAGCCGTATTCCTTTTTAACCAGGTCAGTGCCGCCGTCCATATCCGTTACATTCGTTTCTTCTCCGCGCAGGATCAAAACGCCGTCAATATAACGCGGCAGCACCTTAAGGTTCATAAAATACCATTCGCCGGGCGCTCCCGGCATGGCGTAGCCGTGGTCCGTAACGGCCATGGCGTAGAGCCCCTTTTGTGCGGCGGCGTGCGCCATTTCCTGCAAAGTGCTGTAAGCGTGCGTAGAGGCTATGGTATGTGTATGCATATCAGCTATTATATTCATTATTTTATATCTCCCCGTAAGCGTAATACATCCGCAGTCTTAAAAATCCAGGTCAAGTTTTTTCTCAGTCTGCCCAGCCTCCGGAACATCCATGCCAAGGTGTTTTAAAAGTTCCTCAGCGGCGTTGTAGCCCATTTTTTTCTGCCTGTTGTTCATTGCCGCGACTTCGATTATTATGGCAAGGTTCCTGCCGGGTTTAACCGGTATGGTCAGCACGGGGACTTTAATGCCGAGGATTTCCGTGTACTCGTTGTCAAGCCCCATGCGGTCGTATACTTTTTGGTTGTTCCAAATCTCAAGGTTTATCACGAGGTCGATGTTTTCCGTCAGCTTTACGGCGCCCATGCCGAAAATGCGCCTCGCGTTTATGATGCCTATACCCCTTAACTCTATGAAGTGCTTGATGTTTTCCGGCGCCTCGCCTACGAGCGACTTTGCCGAAACGCGCCTTATGACTACGGCATCGTCCGCTATGAGCCTGTGCCCGCGCTTTATGAGTTCTATTGCAGTTTCGCTCTTGCCTACGCCGCTGTCGCCGACTAAAAGTATGCCCTCGCCGTAGACTTCGACCAAGACCCCGTGGCGCGTTATGCGCGGCGCCATCTCAACGTGAAGGTATGAAACAAGCGCCGCTATGAGCGCAGAAGTCGTTTCAGGCGAACCCAAAAGCGGCACGCCGTGCGCTTTAGCCGCTTCGCTGACTTCGGGCAGAGGCTCGAGTCCCCTCGCTATGATTGCCGCCGGAGGCTTTTTTGAGAAAAGGTCGCACAGCACTTTTTCCCTCGCGCCGCGCGGTACAGACTTAAGGTACGCCGTTTCGGCGTTACCGAAAATAAGTATGCGGCGGGTATCGTAATAATCAAAGAAGCCGGTAAGTTCAAGCCCAGGCCTGTTTACGTCCATAGAAGCTATCTCTATTTTTTCGGGGGGGCAGGGCATAAAAAGCTCTTTAAGGGAAAATTCCTTTATTACTTTTGACAGTGGCACGGTGTAATTTACAGCCATACAGATACCCCAGCTTTCCAATATTTATAAAACATAATGCATAATCGCCCGTTTTGGTAATTTTATTATATCTCAACCGCTAAAAAATTTAAAGGGATAAGCAAATAAAATTACCGGACCGCCCGCATTGGGGCAGTCCGGTAACAAAGAAGGCATAAACGTTATTTTTTCTTTCTTTGGGCCCTTGTCTGCTTTTTCCCCTGCCTGTTTTTGCCGGCGTCGTCCGCCGGACGGGCCACAGCCTTTACTGCCGGCGCCGCATGAAGCTTTTCGGCGGCCTGCACGCCGCCGTCAGCCAGGGCAAGTTTTTTCATCTTATGGTTTTCCCACATGACATAGAGCGGGCCTGCTATACATTCCGTGGAATAACAGCCGGAGACAACGCCTACCATCATCGGCAGTGAGAACGAGGTTATGCTCGTAAGGTGGTACATCTGGCCGACAATGAAAACAACCGTAATGGCTATAAACGTAGTAACCGACGTATACACCGTCCTTGAGAAGCACTGGTTAAGGCTCAGGTTGAGCAGCTCGCTGTAGCTTGCCTTTACTCCCATAAGCTTCCTGTTTTCACGTATACGGTCGTAAATAACTATGGTATCGTTAAGCGAATACCCTAAAATCGTGAGGACAACGGCAATAAAGTTATTGTCGAGAGGTATCCTGAAAATAATGAAAACGAAGTATACCATCAGCACGTCATGCAGGAGCGCCGCTATGGCCATGGTAGCCGCCGGCATGCCGCCTATGTTCTTAAACCTTACCGCAACATAAAGGATTAAGAAAAGGAACGCGAGAAGGATGGCGCAGATGCATTTGGCAAAAAACGCCTGCCCCATGGAGGGGTCTATCGAGTCTGAAGAAACAAACTTGAAGCCCGCGTCGGGATAGACCTTGTTAAGGTCCGCGGCTATGGTCTTTTGCTGGGCAACGGTTATATTTTGCGTTCCAGTAAACGCTATAGTCACATTGTTGGCGGCTGAACTGCCGTCAGCCGACTTTACGTTCTTGTTTACCGTTACGGAAACATCGCTCCTCTTTGTACTGCTTTTCACTGCATCCGTAACGTTCTGCGCATCAACCGTACCGGAATACGAGTACTTAAGCTGTGCGCCGCCCTTGAACTGTATGTCGAGCTGCGTGCCGAAAATGAAATTAAATATAATGCCTATGGCTATCAGGCTTAAAGATATAGTGAAAAATATTTTTCGGTGTCCATAAAAGTCTATATGGAATACTTTCATTTCTTAGCACCTCCGAACAGCCACGGTTTATGAAGGCATTTAAAGCCGGTCGAGGCCTTAAGCATCACACGCACCGCGTAAACGCCCATGATAAAGTTGCCTATGACTCCCGCGAACAGCGTAATGCCGAAGGAGTATATCGAACCTGTCGTAGATGCTCCGAAAATAGACGAAAGTATGTTTTTCGGGCCAAACACCAGTATTAGCAGTATGGCTACTATCATAACCGTAATGTTACCGTCGAAAATAGCCCAGAAACTGTCCTGGCAGCCTTTGTAAACCGCTGAGTCGAGCGTTTTTCCGTTCCACAGCTCCTCTTTTATTCGTGAAGCCGTGATTATGCCGGCGTCAACGCCCATGCCGACCGAAAGGATTATGCCGGCAAGCCCCGGCAGTGTCATTGTAAAGCCGTTGGCAAATGGGAAGTACCCCGAAACCAGTGCGAAAGTAAGGGCTGTTTGTCCCAAAATAGACAATATGATGAGGACTCCCGGAAAACGGAATATGCAAACCATCATTATGGAAACAAGTATAAGCGCTATAATGCCGGCCTTAAGCATAGCCATGAGCGAAGATGAGCCGAGCGTAGGGCTTATGGCGCTGTAGCTGTCCGTCGTAAGCTTAAACGGAAGCGCGCCGCCCTCTATGGTGTTGGCAAGCTTGGCTGCCTCCGAGGCGCTTTCTATGCCTTCTATTTCACATGAGCCGTCGCTTATCACGCTGTTTACCGTAGGCCACGACACCATCTCGTCGTCCATCCAAATGGAAATGGTCTGGCCTTTAAGCTTTTCAGTTGCTTCAGCAAATTTTTTAGTACCGCTCGACGTAAGCTTAAGCGGCACCGCGTAAGTTATCTTTCCCGTTGTCTGGTCCTGACTAGCGACAGGCGACGAAGCGCTCTCTATGTCGCTGCCTAACAAAATAACGTTTGAAGCCGTAGTACCCGAGGGCGTTTTATAAATCGTCGAGCCGTCGGAACCTGTAGCCGTGCTGGAGTACTCTTTTCCTTCCCTGAACGTAAGCTCACCCGTAACGGCAAGCTCGTTTATCTCTGACTCCGGGTTAAAAGACTGCTCGTCGCTCTTCCACGGGAAACGGACTATTATCCTCTTGTGGTTATAATCCTTATAGATTTCATAATCCACAATGTTCTTGGAAATAAGGCGGCGTTTAATGACCGCCTCGGCCGCGTCCACCTGGTTTTTGGTAACGTTCGTGCTGGTGGACGGTACAAAAGTGGCTTCGACGCCGCCCTTTATATCTATCCCCCACCTTATGTCGCTTACACCTTTTATGTAAGTGACCTTGTTGTCGCCGTTTCTACCGCTTATGCCCCAAACAGACGTAAATGTAAAAAGCAGTATGAGGATGGCGACAACGAGTAAAACAGGTTTTCGTACTCGCTTCATTCGTTAGTCCTCCAATATATTGGTTTGTCCGACGCGCGGCAATCATAACGCATATAAAACATTGCGGCCCCAATATAATTGCCGGTATCATTTTACACCGTAAAACTTTACGGACACATATTAATAATTATATTGTTGCAATGGTAAAAAGTCAACCTGTTTAGCCGCTGTAAACGTAATTATTTTTAGGAAAAACATATAAAAAGGAAATTTTATAAAAGCATAAGGCCCAGCCGCACCCTTTATTTCCTTTCGCCCCCCGCGGCAGCCATCCCCGCCATGCGCACGAACGTAGACACAAGCAGCACCCCCATGGCGAGCGCTCCGGCAATGCCCAAAGTATGCAGCCCTGTCTCAAGGAACTTGCCGCTGTTGCCTATGACGCAGTACTCCATAGTGTAAAAGATTCCCCCGCCCGGCACCATGGGTATCAATGCTATAACCTGGAAAGGCGTCGCGGGCTTTTTAAAGACACGCGCCATAACCTCAGAATAAGCCGCCGTTGCCATGGACGCGAAAAAGCACTGCACTATGTCGTTACCCACCGGCGACAAAAGTAAAAAGACAAACCACCCCAACGCCCCGCCGGCAGATGTCCAAAACATCATTTTCCCGCGTATGTGGAAAACAAAGCAAAACGAAGCGCACGCGAAAAAAGACCAAACACATCCGATGTAGCTCACGCCTCAGACCCCCATAAGCATACGCATAGCCGCAAGCGCCGCGCCTGCGCCTACGGCTATGGCCGCCGCGGTAAGCAGGCTTTCGGCAAGGCGGAGCAGGCCGGCTATCAGGTCGCCGACTATGATGTCGTGCATAAATTCCGTTATGGCTATGCCGGGGACAAGGCTCATAAGCGCGCCTATTATAATTTTATCGTAATTAAGGTAAACGTCCGCGTACGCTGCAAAAAGGGCGGCGGAGGCCGCGAAAAAGCTTGCCGCCGCGTTTACGAAGAAGGAGTTGACCTTAAGCTTTTTCAAGGCGCCGCACACGAGTTTTATTATGCCTCCGCACAGCATCGCCACAGCCGCGTCCCTAAAGTTGCCGCCGTAAAAAAGCGTAAAAAAGAAGCCTACGGCCGCATATGCGGCCGTCTGTACCCAAAACGGGAACACGGGGCTTTCCGCTATTGCGTCGAGCTCGCGCCTTATGTACGAAACGTCCGGAGTGCACACGCATACGCGCCTGCACAAACCGTTAAGCTTTTCCACCTTGTCAAGGTCCATTTCACACGGGGGTATGCGCTTTATCCTTGTAATAGCGCGTCCCTCCGGCGTAACGACGGAAACGCTTAAAAAAGTCGGGATAACAAAGACTTCACCCGGCCCAGCGCCGTAAGACATGAAAATCCTTCGCATTGACTCTTCGGCGCGGTAAACCTCCGCTCCGTTAAACACAAGCATATACCCAAGCTTTGCCGTAGTGTCTATAAGGTCGTCATAATTCATAAGGCAGCATCCCTCAATGTATTTTGCCGGTGTAAAGGTGAAAACCGCAGGCCGAAGAAAAAATGTATTCCGGCCTCCCGTTTGTCCGCAATCACACACCTTTGCGGTTTATACGCGCCGCGTTTGTCGCGAAAGCCGCTTCCGCGACTGCTTTCGCGACGGCGGCCGTAACGTTTTTATCGAGGGCGCCCGGTATTATATTTTCCGGTGAAAGTTCATTTTCCGGTATGTAGGCGGCTATGGCCTTAGCGGCTGCTATCTGCATGCCGCTGTTTATATCGTCCGCACGGACGTCGAGCGCGCCGCGGAAAATCCCCGGGAAAGCCAGTACGTTGTTTATCTGGTTAGGGAAGTCGCTCCTGCCCGTGCCAACTACAGCGGCTCCGGCTTTAAGCGCATCCTCAGGCATTATCTCCGGCTCAGGGTTCGCCATAGCGAAAACCACCGGAGCCCTGTTCATGCTTTTAACCATCTCCGGCGTAACGCAGCGCGGCGCCGAAACACCTATGAAAACATCCGCGCCTTTTATCACGTCCGAAAGTGCGCCGGTTTCTTTTCCAAGGTTTGTTACCAGGGCCATCTCGGACTGAGAGTCCGTCATGCCGTCTTTCCCTTTGTATAAGGCGCCCGCACGGTCGCACATTATAACGTTTTGCGCGCCGGCGTCAAGCAGCATTTTAGTTATGGCGGTTCCCGCCGCTCCCGCGCCGTTTACCACTATGCGTACGCCGGATAATTTTCTGCCGGTTAATTTAAGCGCGTTTATAAGCGCTGAAAGCGCTACGACGGCTGTACCGTGCTGGTCGTCGTGAAAAACCGGTATGCCGCAGCACTTTTTAAGGCGCCTTTCGACTTCAAAGCAGCGCGGAGCCGCTATATCCTCAAGGTTTATGCCGCCGAAGCTCCCGGCTATAAGCCGCACCGTATTTACTATATCGTCAATACTTTTAGAGCGTATGCAGATAGGTATGGCATCTATGCCTGCAAACGCTTTAAACAGTGCGCATTTGCCTTCCATGACAGGCATGCCCGCCTCCGGGCCTATGTCCCCAAGGCCAAGGACGGCTGAGCCGTCGGTAACCACGGCCACAGTGTTGCCGCGCCGGGTAAGCTCGTAGCTTTTTTCCACGTCCTTTTGTATTTCGAGACACGGCGCGGCAACGCCCGGCGTGTACGCAAGCGAAAGGTCGGCGCGCGTTTCGAGCGGCACCCGGCATGATGTTTCTATTTTTCCTTTCCACTTATAATGCAGTTTCAGCGATTCTTCCGCGTAATCCATTTTTACCTCCGTATAAACGCCGCCGACTATAAATTGCTAACCGCAGGTTATATCAGTGACAGCGATTTTAATATATATATACCCGCAATAAGGGTAAACATAGAAAAGAAAGTCGTCATAAGGACAACCTGGCCCGTAAGCTTTTCGTCCGAATGCATTTCTTTGGCGATAATATAGCTGTTTGTAGCCGTAGGTGAAGCGGAGATAAGGAAAATCGACGCCAGTTTGTCGCCCGTAAAGCCAAGCATTACCGCCAAAGGAACCATAACGAGCGGTGCCGCAGCTACGCGTATCAGAGAAGCCGGCAGCGAATAGCGGATGTTGGCCTTTATGTTCTTTAATTCCATCTGCGCCCCGAGCATCAGCAGCGCAAGCGGCGCGGCCATGGCCGAAATGCCCGAAACCGAGTCGGCAATAAAAACAGGAAGTTTTATCTTAAGCATAACGACGGCTACGGCAGTGAAAGAGGCTATAATAATAGGATTTTTTAACACGTTTATAACGACGTCCTTCGTTTTTCCAAAGCCGCCGGTGTCCATGCACGAGAGCATAACGACCGCCGCCGTGTTGTCGGCGACAAGGCAGAACGGCGTCACCATAGCCATAGCGCCCATATTTTCAGCACCGAAAAGTGCCTCCGCTATAGGGTACCCAAGTACTACTATATTAGGTTTAAACGCCGACTGTATTATGGCCGATGCCTTGCGTTTGTCTTTCACCAGGCGGGGGACTACGGCCCAAAGCAGCGCAAATACGGCCAAAAGCCCGCAGCAGAGGTAAAAGACATAAAAGCCGTCAAAAGACGTTATCCCCGGCGAATTATAAATATCCATGAAAATAAGCGTTGAAAAGCCGACCTTAAAGTTAAGCCTTGAAGCCGAACTTATGAGCCGGTCGTCTATTATGCCCGCCTTTTTCAGCAGGCAGCCCGCAAGCACAATCAAAAAAGAAGGCGCCACGGCGTTAAAGCTGAAAACAAAGTTGCCGCTCATCCTGTTACCCTGACAAGGTTACCGTCCGGGTCCTCAATCAGCCCCTCGTACGAGCCGCTCCCTGTAGCGTGGGGTACTTCCACCACGCGGTAGCCTTCCCTGAAAACCCTTGCGGACACGCTGTCTACGCTTTTTCTGCTGCCGGCCGCTATGCAGAACGAGCCGCGGCCTATGCGCTGCTCCGCGCGCGCGCCGCCGCCCGAGCTTTTTACTTCCACAAGCTCAAGCACGGCATCGCCGTCAAATTTCAAATATACGCTCAGGGTACCCTTATGTTCATCCGCGCTGTCATCTCCGCGTATCGCATAAAAATAATTTTCATAAAAATCCGACAATTTTTCTATATCGGCCGTATATATTGTAATTCGGTCTATAGTCACTAAATGTGCCTCCCATGTGCTTAAATAAGGCAATTCCACTGTAATCAAAACACAGCCCTGCCTTAAACAGGGTTAAAACCGAAAACCGTCGGCCTGCGTGATAAATTAATGCGCGATTGACTTTACCGTCCATCAAAATTCATTCAGCTTATCACCTAAAGACTGCTAAATCAGCCGCACTAAAAAATAATGCGGCCAGACTTCCATATCAGCTTTTTTCGATATGCAGAGTACGCGTTGGAAACGCCGTCTCCACATTTTCGGACTCCAATATATCCATTATGGAAAACATTACCTTTTCTTTCACTTCAAGATATTTTTGCCAGTCCGTCGTCACCGTAAAAAACTGAAGCATAATGTCCATGCTGCTCTCGCCAAAGCCGTCTAAAGCCACCGTCACCGTTTCGCCGTCTATGTCGCCGTCGGCGAGCAGCATGCAGCGGATCTTTTCCGTGCATGCCTTTATACGGGCTGAAGCAGTGCCGTACTTAAGCCCTATGTTGAAATTTACGCGCCTTTTTCCCATCCGGCTGAAATTAGTCACGGCGCTGTCTGCGATTTTAGAGTTAGGCATTGTTACGAGAGCCTGTGAAAACGTGCGTATCCTAACGCTCCTGAAGTTCATTGCCTCAACAGTGCCTTCTATGTCCCCGACGGTTATCCAGTCGCCTATGACGAAAGGTTTGTCAAGGACTATTACCAGGCCGCCGAAAAGGTTCGAAAGCATGTCCTGCGCGGCAAGGGCAAAAGCAAGCCCTCCAAGGCCGAGGCCGGCCACAAGGCCGCTTATGCTGTAGTTCCACTCCTGCGCTATTATAAGTATGGCAAGCGCGACTACGATAAAGCGCTCCACACTTGATATAACGGGGACAACGGCTGAGTTTTCATTAATGTCAAGCTTTTTAGCTATGACCGAGTTAGTAACGTTCTCGCGGCCGGCCATCCGGTAAAAGCCCCACGCCGCGATGAAAATCAAAAGGCTCCTGAAGCATTTTACAACGGCAGGCCAGGCGCCGCTGCCTAAGACCGCCGGCGACATGCCCAAAGCGGTGAATGCGCCGATAATAACAAGCAGCGCCCTCAAAGGCTTTTCAAAACCGTCTTTCATGTTTTTCGGCCACGACGCGCCCGTCCTGCCGCCTATTTTCAGCATTGGCAAAAATATGAAGCGGCACACGGGCTTCCTTAAAAGCAGGAACAATAAAAACACGGAAGCGGGTATTATGAAATTTTGAACAAAATAATTTTTAAGCATATTATCAGCGAACCTTAAAACACACGGCGGCACACGGCGGCCTCTGTCAGAACTTAATGTCTAACAGCATGAACGGCACTCGCGGCAATTCCGCCCCAAATAACTGTCATTGAAAATATCATCATTACAACAGCAGATGCGCTCATAGCCATTTTTCCCCCTTTTTATCAACGTCTACACCTCTCCATTTAACGTGCGGGATTATAAATGCAAAAACAATCAGCGCTATAACGAGGCCCCAGCCGAACACTGCGACGAAGTCAGACGGATATCCGCCATAGATATTGTTAACGTCATTTATAAACGAGCTTACAAGGATTATGATAAGCATGACAGGCGTTATAAGGCCGAGAGATATTTTCCAGTAGCTTCCAAGTCTTATTTGAGAGTATCGGTTTGCTTCCTCCATAAGAGGGTTCATCTTTTTATATACCATGAGAATTAAAACTATTTCAAATATGGCTGACAGGAGCACGCCAAAGTTATTTACAAAATTATCCACTACGTCCAGCAGATAAACGCCGCCGCGTGTAGTAAATGCAACAGAAACGAGTGTTGCTAAAATGCCTGTAATGACTACAGTGCGTTTGCGGTTCCATCCGAATTTTTCCGAGGCGCCGGCTATGCACACCTCAAGGAGTGATATAAGCGACGTAAGTCCGGCTATAAGCAGGCACACAAAAAATATTATGCCGAAAAGATGCGGTGCAGGCAGGTTGTTTATTATTTGGGGTATTACTATAAAGGCAAGGCCTATGCCGCCTTTGGCAAGCTTGTCTATAGATTGGTTTGAAGCCACAGCCATAAATCCCAAAGCTGAAAAGATACCTATTCCGGCAAGCAGCTCGAAACCTGAGTTTGAAAATGCTGAAATAAATGCATTGTTTGTAGTGTCGCTTTCTTTAGGCAGGTAACTGCTGTAAGTTATCATAATGCCCATCGCAAGCGAAAGGCTGTAAAATATCTGTGAATATGCGGCCTGCCACACATTAGGAGATGTAAGGCTTTCCCACTTAGGTTCAAAGAATTTGTTAAGCCCCGTAGCAGCGCCCGGCAAAGTTACGGCGCGGATTACGAAAATAATAAACAGCACTACAAGTATTGGCAAAGCTATGCCGCTTACTTTTTCTATGCCTTTTTTTACTCCTGCATAGGCTACGGCAAGTGTAACAAGCCAAATTATCACAAGCGGTATACACACCTGCGGGACTACGCCGCCGAAGTTCGTCAGTGACGGAGCCGAAAGTGAATTCATATATGAAGTATAAAAGAAATCCGACGTTTCTTTTCCCCATGCAAGTGTGAACGAAAAGCCTATGTAGCTTAACGTCCATGCTAAGATGACAGCATAGTACGTCATAATGACAAAACTTATAGCGAACTGCCACCACCCTACAAACTCCATGTGCTTATTTATCCTGTAATACGAAAGCGGTGCAGAGCCACGGTATGTTTTGCCTATTATAAACTCGAATGCTACAAACGAAAGCCCGGTTGTCAGCAGCGCAAAAATATACGGTATAAGAAATGCACCCGCACCGTTTTTATATGCTACATAAGGGAACCTCCATATATTCCCAAGGCCTATTGCCGAACCTATAGCCGCGAGAACGAACCCGCGCCTTGAACTCCACTGTTCACGTTCCATTTTCTATCTCCTCAATTACGCAGATTTATCCTGCACCACGCATACGCTGCCGCGGCACAGCATTGGCACTTAACACACACAGCCATGTTACAGCAACGCAGCATACAGTTCGCAAAATACCATAACCCACGTGTACCCTCGCCAAAGAGGGAAGCCGCAGTCTATGTTAATTTTGCGAGAGTATCCGCTTCTGGTATTACTATTTTCATACACAATAAAGTAATTGCACGTATGCACCCGCAGTTATCTGCGGTAAATTACATATAATAAAATAATATCAGTGTACAAGATATGTTTTTTATTATAACATTAATGCCATCAAAAGTGAATACTGATTTTACAAATCAGTATTCAAAGCGACTGCTTAATCACTTTTTAACCGCATTTTTAATGCTTGAAAGTTCCTCGCGGTTCGGTACGAAAAGTTTGTAGAAAGGCGTATGCGAATATATGCAGAATATCGCTATGCATGAAATGCCCTGCACCGTCAGCGAAGCCGACGTCGCGGCCGCCACGCCGTTTATGCCCATTACCGGCACAAGGGCAAAGTCAAGCCCGCAGTTCACTATGAAACCTAAAACATTAGGTATTATGTTTAGTTCCGGACGTCCGTACGCCGCTATGGAGTTACCTAAAACTTTTGCATAAGAAATGAAGATAGAGCCTACTATAAGGTACTTAAACGGTTCCACTGCGCCTTTGTACATAGGGAACAAAATCGGCAGGAATATTTTTGCGGCCAAAAGCAGCAGCAGCGCCACGGCCGTCGTCACATACACGACTACTTTCGCCGAAATAAGCGTGAGCTTGACTTTACCTTTGTTTTCGCGCATGGCGGCTATGCGGCTAAGTATGACCTGGCTCACGGCGTCGGGCAGTATCCACACCTGCTGCATGAGCGTCAGCGCCGTGTTGTAAACGGCTAAGTCTGAAAGCTCATACAGCCCCTGGACTATATAATTCCCCGTGTTTATGTTAAGGTAGTTAAGTACGTTGCTCACGTGCGACTTAATGCTGTAGGCCACCATGCTGCCAGCCTTTACCTCGGCGTCGTTTTCAGGCGCGGGCTTTGGCCTTTCGCCGTTCCAGCGTTTTATGCAGTAAAGGGAAAAAACGACCATCGCCCCCGAAATGGCTACGGTGCTCCATACCCAGACTGACGCCGATGGCTTTATGAAAATAACAACCGCAAGAGCCGTTACCAGTATCCGCTGCGTAAGGTTAACCATGTTGTAAGACTTAAATTTATTTTGCCCGCGCAGCACCATGGAGCATATGGTAAAAACAAATGACAGCAGCCCGTAAGCAACTATCGCCGCGAGGTACTGCACAGGGGTGGAGTCGAACATCGGGTTATCACGCAGTATGAACAGAAGCAGCGACGATATAACCACGATGGCGGCGGAAATGTAAGCCGTAAGTTTTTTGACTGCTCCGGCCGCGTTTTCAGTTGTATATTTAGCAATATAGTACACGACCGCCGACGAAACGCTCAGGCCGAGCACGGTGTTAAAGCCGCCGCCCCATATCTGCACCTGGTTATAAAGGCCCTTTACCGAGCGCGGCACGTTGGAAAGTATGATTATAGATGAAAAAAGGCCGAGCGCGGAGCCTATTATATTTGTGCCGAACGTATTTACCGAGTCACGCACAAGGTCGTTCTTTATAATTTTTTTCTTTTTCCCAAACATATAAACCTCGTATCTTTAATTCCGGCGCCATACGCACCGCAGGGCAAGACCCCGTGCGCCGGTAAACTGGTTTATATACTACTCGTATAGATAAAATGTGTCAAGTGCTTTACTGTAAACATTGCTATTGCTAAACATACGCCTGCGCTGCGCGGAGTACTCCCGTGTAAAGAAGCCAATGCGCTCTGCAGGGCAGTCTGCCCATACAAAGCGCATTGGCCGTTATTATAATGTATTTATCAAACCGTATCTTTAACCTTTAAAGTCAAACATTGATATTATGTGACGAGGGCATACCTCTGCACATTCGCCGCAGCCTACACATTTTTCAGGGCTTACTGAAGCGAGAAAACCATCGACATGTATGGCATCATGCTTGCAGGTTTTCTCACATTTCCCGCATCCAATGCATCCTACTTTGCAGACTTTGTTCGTCAGATTGCCCTTGTCTTTATTGCTGCATTGGACTACAGCCTGCCTTTTAACAGGCAGCAGCGTTATAAGGTGCTTTGGGCAGGCTTTTACGCACATTCCGCACGCAACGCAGCGCTCCGGCGAAACCATGGCGACACCGTTGCGCACGCTTAGTGCGCCGTACTGGCAGGCATCCACACAGTCGCCGAGACCTATGCAGCCGTAAAGGCAGCTTGTCGGGCTGCCGGCAAGCTGTGCCGCCGCGGCGCAAGTGTCTATGCCTTCATAATCCACTTTATATGAAGTGTTGTCGTTGCTGCCCCAGCAGCGCACCATCGCCTTGTGCGGTACCGCCGAAACAGCGCTAACGCCTAAGTACTTTGAAATCTTATCGCTGACTGCCGCGCCGCCTACCGTACAAAGGCCCGGCTTGGCGCTGCCCTCGGCCATCGCCTTGGCGTAACCGTCACAGCCTGAAAACCCGCATGCGCCGCAGTTCGCACCCGGAAGCATGGCGCGTATGTCTTCGGTCTTTTGGTCTTTAGGCACTGCCATAACAATAGATGCTATGGCTAAAATCAGTCCTGACAGCAGCCCTATGGTTACAACTATGACAACCGGGAAGACTATATCATTCATTTTTTATCATCTCCTAAACACCAAACATACCGTTGACAAGCCCCGAAAAACCGAGGAATGAAACAGAAGTAAGGGATGCTGCCACGAGTGTTATGGGCAGTCCCTGCATAAATTTCGGGATGTCATTAAACTCAAGGCGTTCACGTATACCTGAAAATATTACCATGGCAACGAGAAAGCCTATGCCAGCGCCAAACGTATTGACGAGAGCCTGGGCATATCCGTAATTAAAACCAAAATAAATAGGGGTCGAGTTGTGCCTGTCGATAACGAGCATTGTTACGCCGAGCACGGCACAGTTGGTCGTTATAAGCGGCAGGTAGACGCCGAGGGACTTGTAAAGCGCCGGGATGTATTTTTTAAGCACAGTTTCAAGAAACTGTACAAGAACAGCTATAACAAGTATAAAGACTATGGTTTCAAGGTAAGCAATATTGTGCGGAACAAGTATCCCGTAGTATATAGGCCACGTTACGGCCGTAGAAAGAACCATGACTACGGTAACGGCAATGCTCATGCCAAGTGCGCTGTCGCGTTTTTTTGAAACGCCGAGGAATGGGCATATGCCGAGAAATTTTTCCAGAATATAGTTTTCGGTCAAAATAGCCGTTAAAAAAATGGCAAAAAATTGTTTTATCATTTATCTTCAGCGGCTCCTTTCTCTTTGCTGGCGTCAGCGCCCGTTATGGAGCATCCTGACGAAAGCGCGCATGAAGCGCAGCCTTTCAATCCCGCGCAGCCTATTTCTTCAGGCTGTTTGCCTTTTCCGGTTAACTTGTTTGCTATGGCTACAAGCATACCGAAAACAAAGAAACCGCCCGGAGGAAGCAGGAAGATTACTATCGGGCTCATAAACCCTGAGAGCACCGGCAGGCCAAACACTGTGCCTGAACCAAGCAGTTCACGTATAATGCCCATGCAGAGCAGCGTAAGTGTAAAGCCCAAACCCATGCCGAGACCGTCAAGGATTGACGGCAGGACTTTGTTTTTACTTGCGAACATTTCCGCACGGCCGAAGATAATGCAGTTAACAACTATAAGCGGCAGGTAGACGCCGAGCGACTCTTTAAGCCCTGGCGAGTATGCCTCTACGAGCATCTGCACTACGGTGACAAAGCCTGCTATGACTACTATGTAGCACGGTATACGGACTTTGTCAGGTATTACTTTGCGCAGCAGTGAAATCACGGCGTTGGAACAAACTAAAACGAAAGTAGTGGCAAGCCCCATGCCTATGGCGTTGCTGGCCGCCGTCGTAATGGCAAGCGTGGAACAGCAGCCAAGTACCAGCCCTAAAACCGGATTCTCTTTTATTATGCCTTTAGTAAACTCATGCAGAAGGCCGTTTTTCTTTTTCTCCATATTATTCACCGCCCTTAACTTTCTGATACTCGGTAATGGCGTCGTTTACGGCCTCAGTAACTGCTTTACTTGTAATAGTTGCGCCTGTAATAGCATTTATCTGGCCGTCTTTTGCACCGCCGCCCTTTACAACTTCAAACCCTTTCTCAGGGATTTTCTGCTTGTACTGGTCTCTGAACGAATCTTTCTGTGCATTCAGTCCGAGGCCTGGGGTGTCGCTCGTGCTCAGCAGGTTGACACCGGTTATCTTCCCGTCTTTGTCTATGCCCGTCATCACCTGTATCTTCCCGCCGTAGCTGTTTGCTTCGGTAGTTACTACGTAGCCGACAATGTCACTGCCTTTTTTGCCTACAAAGCATTTTTTGCTGCCTTTGGCCTGTTCGAACGACGTCGCTTCCGGCAGTACAGTCTGCTGTGACTTAACCGTGTCGGCCTCCTGCTGCTTTTTTATAGCGGTTTTTGTCGCTGCGTTTGTGGCCGCAAGGCATGCAGTTACGATAAAGCAAATTATAACAAGGACTAAAGTAGGCTTTAAAATCTCCTTAGCGTTTAGCTTCATCTTTTGCAGTCTCCTTTCCAAACGCCACAGGGTGCGTTGCGGATTCAATTAAAGGCACAAGAAGGTTCATTACTACTATAGAGTAAGAAACGCCTTCAGGCAGGCTTCCGAAATTCCTTATGAGCATAGTTATCACACCGCAGCCAATGGCAAAGATAACTTTCCCCTTTACCGTTATTGGCGAAGTTGTGTAATCCGTGGCCATGAAGATAGAGCCGAGCATAATGCCGCCCGACAGCAGGTCCATAAGTACGTTGCGCCCCATAACAGCTGAAAGCAGAGCTGCCGTACCCAGGTAGCAGAGCGGTATAACCGGGCTTATGACCTTGCGTGCGACAAGGTATACCCCGCCTAATATAAGTGCCAAGGCGCAGGTTTCGCCCAAGCAGCCCGCACAGTCGCCTACAAACATGTTCATGTATGACGGCAGCTGACTGACTGTCGCGCCCTGCTTAAGCATGCCAAGGGGAGAAGCCGTCGTAATGGCATCCGACGAATTCAGGTAATAAAAAGGCTTTGCCCAGTTGCTCATAGGCGCAGAAAACGAATTCATAAGTATTATGCGAGCGGTAAGCGCAGGGTTGACGAAGTTCTGCCCTATGCCGCCAAACATTTGTTTTACGACAACAATGGCTATGACTCCACCGAATGCCGCGATAAGCGGATTTATTGTAACAGGCAGGTTATACGCGAGCAAAAGGCCGGTTACAACCGCGCTTAGGTCCCCTATGGTTTGCTTGCGCTTCATAACTCTGCGGGATACATATTCGCTCAAAACGCATGAAGCTACCGTAACAGCTATAATAAGCAGTGCGCGCAGCCCAAAAATTATTATTGAGGCTATGCCTGCCGGCACGAGCGCAATTATAACGTCAAGCATTATTTTACGTGTCGTTACACCGCTTTTTATATGCGGTGAAGACGATACTACCAGTTTTTCTCCCATTACTTCTTCCCCTCCGCTTTTACAAGTGATTTGCCGAGCCTTATGGCCTGTACAAGCGGCCTGCCCGCCGGGCAGTTAAAGGCGCAGGTGCCGCACTCCATGCAGTCCATAACGCTTAGTTTTTTAAGCCCGTCCACCCTTTTCATCATAGCAAACTTTTCAAGGAAAGTAGGCATAAGGTTCATAGGGCATCCCGAAACGCAGCGCCCGCAGCGTATACACTCCGTAGGCTCAAGCCTGTGCGCTTCATTTTCCCCAAGGCATATGATACCGTTGTTCTGCTTTACTATAGGCAGTTCGTCACTTGCTATGGCTATGCCCATCATAGGGCCGCCCATAAGTATCTTTTTCGGCGGTTCTTTATATCCGCCGCAAAAATCGATTATGTCTTTTATCGGCGTACCCAGCGGAACTATAACGTTCTGCGGGTTCTTTATGGCAGAGCCGTCTATTGTAACGCGCTTTTTCACAAGCGGCATGCCCGTCCTGAGGTAACTGCCGAGAAAAGCCGCCGACGTTACGTTCATAACTATGCAGCCAACGTCCGCCGGCAGCTTGCCCATCGGCACACAGCGGCCCGTACATGACTGTATAAGCACTTTTTCAGCGCCCTGAGGGTACTTAGAGCGGAGAGCCAGTACATGTATATGCCCTTTGAGCTCACCGCTTTCTTTTTCAGCAAGCTCGCTCATAACCTTAATTACGTCGGGCTTGTTGTCTTCAACGGCAATTATAGCCTTTTCTATTTTTAACATCTTAAGGACTTCACGTATGCCGGCAAAAACATCCTGTGAATCCTCTATGGCGCCGCGGTTGTCCGCCGTTATATACGGTTCGCATTCGGCGGCGTTTATAATGAGCGTATCTATGGTCTTTCCTTCCGGCACTTTAAGCTTTACGTGCGTCGGGAAACCTGCGCCGCCAAGGCCCACAAGGCCGGAGTCATGCACTGCCTTTATAAAGTCGTCAAGATTGCTTATGACAGGCGGCTTAACATCGGGTGAAACCTCCATCTTACCGTCGGAATCTATGACGACCGCGTCAAGCACCTGCCCGCCCGCAAGCATAACCTTTTTCATAGGTCTTACTTTGCCTGAGATGCTGGCATAGATAGGAGCGCTTACATATGCGCTGCTGTCGGCTATTTTCTGCCCTATAAGCACCATATCCCCAGGTTTTACAGCAGGCTGGCACGGTGCCCCGACATGCTGCTGCATAGGCAGTACAACCTGCTTGGGCGGCGGCAAAATTGCAGACTTCATCTGCGCAGTGTTCTTATGGTGCGGAACATCTGCGCCGCCATGCGTCTTAAATGGCTTTACAGGAAAAGTCAAATCCATATCTTAATCCTCCAATACTGTAAGGGCATTCCGCTTTTCAAAGCAAAACACTCTAAGAGCTTACTGAAACTTATTTAAAAGCGGCATAATGACCCTGAGAACCATTCCTGTGAGCGTCCCTGTCAAAATGCCGAAAAGAATCAGCCACGGAACATAGTAAACTATTGCCGGTGTTGTTATGGCAGCCGCAACGGCAAGCTGCGCCGCATTATGCGTAAGCGCCCCGGCAACGCCTATGCCGACCATGCCGAACGGCCTCTTTTTTACTTTCAGCATCGCCCACATTACAAACGTGCTTGCAACGCCTCCGGAAAGGCTCATCATCATTGCGGTGACTCCCCTGAAACCTGAAAAAAGGCCCTTTACTACTGCTATAACAATAGCCGGCACAAGCCCAAACGAGCCGGCCGTATACATGGTTACTATATTTGAAAGCCCAAGTTTAGCCCCGGGCGGAAGTACTGAAACTGGCGGAAGCATCACTTCAAGTGCGGAAAGGGCAAGCGCAAGAGCCGTTAAAACGCCTATAAAAGCTACCCTACGGGTTGTACTGGAAATGTTCAGCACGCCCTTATTACTGATTTTCATCCCGTATACCCGTCGTATTTTCTTACTGAATTTCCGTCGGATATTACCCTTACGGAAACTTTCCCAGGCAGGCATACCGCCGCTTGCCCTGGTTTTGTGAGCCTGCCTGTCCTAACACATGTCTGATCGGGGCAGTCAGAGCGGTAAAATGATATGGCTCCCGGTTCAAGCAGCAGTTTAATGTTCATACTGCCGCCGATGTCTATTATGCGCGAGGTCTTTTGTTTGCTAAGGTCGAAGCGGCAGACTTCTTTGCCGTCTTTCTCCACTACCGCTATACCGTAAGACGGCTTAGCGCCAAACCAAAGCGCCAAAATACCGGCAGCCACCAAAAAAGGTATAATTATAAGCAAATCTTTTTTCCTAAACATCACTTGCACGCCCTATTTCAGTCCGCCAGCTTATAGCCGTCTTCTGATATTTTAAATTTTTCCTTTAAATTATCTGTAACATATACTTTCTTAGCCTTGTCAATAAAAACTCCCCCTGCGCCGTATTTTTCCAGCAGCCTGCTGCCCTTTTCACGGCCTAAAACAAAACACGCTGTAGAAAGGGCATCGCTCAGAGCGCCGTTTTCTGCCGTAACAGTAACAGATATAATGTCGTTATTCTCAGGATATCCGGTTTTAGGGTTTAGCAGGTGGTGGTAAGTCTTCCCGTTGCTGACAAAGTACTGCTCGTAAGGGCCAGAAGTTGAAACAAAGCCTGAGCTTATATTTATTTCACCCATAGCAGATGATTTATCGTCTGTAGAGTCCGGATCCCTCACTGCTATATTCCATGCGGAGCCGTCGGGCTTTGTACCGTAAACCCCTATGCTTCCTCCGGCCGCAACAATACCCGCTTTGGCTCCTATTTTTTTATACTCAGCAACGGCGGTATCACACGCCGCACCTTTGCCAATACCTCCAAGGTCAACGCCGCTGCCCACAGAGGCAAGGCTCGCTGAGCGGCCGTCTGCGCCTATCTCAAGTTTAGCATACCCGACGAGTCCAACGGCAGACTTTATCTTATTTTCGTCAGGCAGATGTGGCTTGCCCCCGCCAAAGCCCCACAAACTGGATACCGGCAGGATTGTAGGGTCGAAAGCGCCGTCTGATTTTTCAGCCACATCGAGACTTGTCTCAAGTATGGAGCAGGTTTCCTTGTCAACAGCAGTGCTGCCTTTTCCGGCCTGCTTGTTTAATTTGGCAATCTCAGAACTGTTTATCCGCCACGATATTTCGTTTTCGAGGTTATGTATTTTTTCACTTGCCTTATCCGATGCCTCTCTGCCGTTTTCTCCGTAAACGGTCTGCAATATATACGTCCCCATGGCATAGCCTGATGTCTCATAGGCCTTCGACCCACGGCTGTATTTAATGCAAACCGGTACCGCAAAAATCAAAGCGGCTGCAAGCAATGCCAAAACAACAGCTATTTTTTTCTTTTTTAGCATCGCTTCCTCCTTCTTTATTTAATTATACAACTTTTGTCTTAAAAGTCCAGTAAAAAACATATTTCGCGCTTATTTTTAGACACTTTCACTAATTATTAATTACATTTTTAAATAAAATTAATTCACACGGCATAAAGCCCGTATTTATTTCGTCAAAAAATAAATAATTATTTGGGTTCCCGCCGCATTACTTTACATAAAGTAAAAACCCGCTGCCCGTATTAAAAACGGCATGCGGATTTCAAAGTTAAATAAGCCTTTCAAAAAGCACTCTACTTCAAAACGATTATAAGCACACCTGCCGCTGCGGCGGAGCTGGCTGCACAAGCGGCATCAAGCTCCATGGCATGCATTAATAGGAAGCTGCCAACGTTTTACTCCCGCCATACTTTCTGCGAAACACTCGTAGCCATAGACACGGGGCCGGCACGTCTGCGGAGCCATACCATTTGATAATATTTGCTAAAAATAATTCGCATTTCATTTATATTATAACTTATATAAAATACAATTTCAATCACAAAAGCATATTTACCTGTTTTTAATTCAATATTTATATAAATGCCCACTTAAACCATGCGCAAATCCAAACGGCGGCATATACTTAAGCGGGCTGGGATTATTTTTTATTTTTCCTGCTCTCCTCGTCCTTTTTTTCCTTCTCAAGCTCGCTAAGTATCCTCTCGGCCGCGGTTCGTCTCGCGTTTGCTTCTATTGAAAGTTCTATCGCCAGCCTTGTAAGGTCTGACTCGCCCTTAGAGGCTGTCTCCATTACGCGCCCCGACATATCTTTCATAGCGGCTACCTGTGCCTCTGAAAACCTGTCGTACATCTCGCTTTGCGAAGCATCCTGCAGCAGCGTTGTTATGAGTGTTTTTATATCCTGTATGGTCAGTACCTGCTTAAGCATGCATATAACAGTAAGCAGGGCCAGGTGCTCCCTTGAATATTTCTTTTGCTGCGGGCGCGGCAGCACTCCGTCTTTGACGTAGTTGTTAATCATGCTTGAAGAAAGCAGGCACGTGTTCTCGTCCCGTTCAAACAAATGGAGCTGCTTGTTCATGTAAGTAAGTACCTGGTCCATGTAAAGGTATATCTCCGGCAGCCTGTTCCACTCCACCGGGTTGGATTCCTTAATATTTTTAGCCCACTCGGTAATGCTGTCCTGTGCAGCGCTCAATTTTGTCCCTCCCTGCCTATTTTCGACATCTTCCCGTACAGATACCTGCTTGGAGGTATGCCCATGTACTTTTTAAATACCCTTGAAAAATACAGTCTGTCCGAAAATCCGGTCGAATAGGCTGCTTCCCCCGCGGTAAGGTTGCCGGACTCAAGCAGCGAGGCGGCTTTGCTTATTCTGAAGCGGGTAAGGTACTCGCTCGGCGGCATGGATATATGCTGCATAAAAAGCCTGTAGAGATGGCTGCGGCTTACGCCTACGCTTGAAGCTATGTCGTTTACGGTTATGTCCGACGAATAATTATACTCTATATATTTTACCGCCTGCCTGACGTAATTATAACCTATTTCATGCGGCTGCGAAAATTCTCCGAACTGTTCCATTAGAAGCGACAAAAACTTTAAAAGCCCCGATTCCATCATTGCTTCATCGGAGGGCTTGCACCCCGAGCAGGCGCATATCTCCGCAAGCTGCGTACGCAGCCTGCCGTCCTTGTCATAATGGAAAACAGGTTTGCGGCCAAGCAGGCCGGTCTGCTCCATAAGCTGTTTTGCGTCTGTACCGTTGAAGCCAACCCAGCTGTACCCCCATGGCTCGCCGCTGTCGGCTTTATACGATACTATATTGTCCGGCACTATAAGGAAACCGTCGCCTACTGAAAGGCTGTACTTCTCCCTGCCGTCGCAAAAGCATCCCCTGCCTGAAGTAACGTAATGTATAAGGTAATGGTCCCGCACGGCAGGCCCCCACGAGTGGCCGGGGCCGCATCTCTGTATACCGCAGCTGTACACGGCGAGGCCGAGGCTGCTGTGGAACGGTATTTTGAACGAACGCCTGAACTCATCGTTTGTCATGTAAAAATATCCGTCCTTCCCGATTTTATATGCTCCCCCAAGCCGCAAGCTTTTAAATCAGCGCATACAGCCGCGGCGGATGCGCAAGACCCCATACCCTGAAATATCCGTTTACATGACTTATTATATATAATTATAATTGTTAACAAGGTAATATGCAATCTATAATTTTTGTCCGCACTGCCGGCAGGCGCGGCACACGCATCCTTTTTTGCCGGTTTTTCCCCGCGGGACGGACATATATGTGCCTTTTAAACCCTAAAATTTAAAAACATTTTATAAAGCGTTTAAAAGCACTTGAAATTTTCTTAAAGTATCTGTATAATAATATAGTCGCAGTTTTGATGACGTTTTTATTTTGCCATTTGGAGAGGTATTCTAACTGGTAAGGAGCCACATTGGAAAT
>DHNP01000006.1:0-734 GCA_002409585.1 Ruminococcaceae bacterium UBA5413
GACTTTAACGCTTCTATATGGCTGCCGGCGAACCGCAGGTCGCCGTAAGGGTTGTCCTCAAGTATAAGCACTCTGTAGCGTTTCGCAAGCTCATATATCTGCCGCCTTTTCTCCATGCCCGTAGTTATGCCTGTAGGGTTTTGAAAATTAGGTATTACGTAAATAAATTTTACGTTTTTTTCATTTTTTAAAGCCTGTTCAAGCAGCTCCACATTCATGCCGTCATTCTCCATGGGTATCCCCTTAAGTCGGACATTGTAAGAACGGAAAGTGTTGAGCGAGCCTATAAAGCTTGGCGCTTCACAGATGACGGTGTCACCTTCATTTAAAACAGATTTGGAAAAAAGGTCCATAACCTGCTGCGCGCCGCTCGTTATGAGGATACCGTCAAAGTCCCTGCCAACGCCGTGCTTTTCACGCATATAGTCAGAAAGATAAGCGCGCAAAGGCGCGTAGCCCTCCGTAACGCCGTACTGCAGCGCCTCTATCGGGCGCTCTTTTAATATTTTAGCCGTTATTTCCGCTATTTCGTCTGCCGGGAAAGCTTCGGGCGACGGATTTCCCGCGGAAAGTGAAATAACGCCGGGGTCAGACGCATACTTGAATATCTCACGTATCGCCGACGGCTTCAGCGCTTTTATCCTGTCTGAAAATTGATACTCCATTTATAATTGCAGCCTCCCTTTCGCCAGCATGCTCAGCCGCCATGGTACAGGGCGGCAAAGGTTTTAAAG
>DHNP01000006.1:856-12090 GCA_002409585.1 Ruminococcaceae bacterium UBA5413
TATGTACGTGTCGGAGGAATGGGACGACAACAGGGCGGCAAAGGTTTTAAAGTGATTTTATTGTATCACAAAACCGCTTTAATTTCTATGAAAATAACCCGTGAGCATCATTTGAATAAAATTTCCATATATTTCAGTAAATAAGGAATTTTTTTTACTTTTATAAGCTTAAAGTAAACATACATAGTATATAATTATATAATGTAATTTTATAACTAATTGGTAATATTTTCTGAATATAGGAAGTGATAGAAACGGAAACTGGCAACGGATTTTTCAGGCTTCTTCCCTCACAGATTCTGATTGTAACGGACAGGAGCATTAACGGCGGGCTTTCCGGAAAACTTTTCAGTGGTTACTACCACAAGGTCTACGGCTTCAAAAATGAATACGATTTAATTTTCGGCATAAACCAAATTTGTGACCACATTGGGCTGCCGGGAAAATACACCGACTACCGCAGTTTTAAAATAAAGCACATAAAAACGGTTACTAAGGAGGCGTATGAATTTATGGACGACGAAATTTACGATACTGTAAAAAACGGCAAGGCCACTTTCCTTATTCATATCCAGTACAGGAAAAACGCCACGTGGCAGGGCAGCATAACCTGGGTGCAAAAAAACAAGACGCAGAATTTCCGCAGCGCCCTTGAAATGCTGCAGCTTATGGGCGAAGCGCAAAACCCCGGCGTCAAGGAAACAATAGCGTGGGACAAAAGTAAAAATGAAGCCGAGGCTTAGGATGCATGAAGCAATTACGCTAAGCGGAACAGTTAAAAAATGTAAAATCTCCGTGGCAAAGTATCTTTAAGAAGGTACTTCGCCTTTTTAATTATATAAAAACAAATAAAGCGCAGCCGCAGCGTAAAAAGCGCCGCTTTCTAATGAAAGGATGCGGTTTTTCCGGCACGCCGCCGGCACAGCCGGAAGCTTTTACACTGCAATAAACAGGCCGCGCGTAAAGCAAAGCTTTTCCGTGCGGCCTGCGGCGTTAACCGTCAAACTTCTTATATTTCATTTTCGTTGCTATGCCGCCGCGTATGTGACGCTGCGACTTGTTGTAGTCGAGCACTACTTGTACTTTTTTTTGCAGCTGCGGGTCTATCTTTTTAAGCCTCTGCGCCACGTCTTTGTGTACCGTGCTTTTGCTTATGCCAAATTTTTTTGCCGCGCTTCTGACCGTAGCCTTATTCTCTATTATGTATTCGCCGAGTACTACGGCGCGTTCCTCAACTATGCCTTTCACAGCCCCACCCTCCAAACAATTCCTATTGCTAATAGTTATGCTGAGGATGGAAAAAATAGTACATGGCTGTTATATGCTTAGGCGATTATTATAATATCCCGCAGGGGCATTGAGGCAGACTTTTATTTGATTAAAAACGATACATTAAATGCGGAACCGTTTCAGGAAAACTCCGGTAATTTCACACAGTAAAGCAGTATCTGTATCCGGAACGTTTCCTGGCAGTCCTCAATCTGGACGTCGCCGCCGTATTTTCCAACTGTTTTCTTTATGTTTACAAGCCCGAAATGGCCGAACTGCCTTTTCCCTGCTTTTTCTCCGGAGGCAGTTTTGGAGTTTTCACACCCTATAAAAAGTATGTCGCCGTTACGGTGTATATCCAAATTGATAAAGCGGTTTTTACATTTTGCGTCGCACACGGCACGCACAGCGTTATCTACGACGTTTGTTAAAACCGTGCAGAAGTCAACGTCGGTTACGCCCTTAAATGAAGAAAGGCCGACTTTTGTTTTAAGGCAGACTGCGGCGCCGTCACAGCGCTTCTGCAGCCCTGACAAAATGTAGTCTAACAAAGGGTCGGGCTGCACCCGCGGCCTTGGGACTTTTTGTGTTTCGGCAACGGAACGTTCCAGCTCACATAGCGCCTCCTCCGTTTTGCCGCATTCGATCCATTTTGCAAGCCTGCCAAGCTGCGACGATATTTCCTTTTCAAGATTTTCTACTTCCGCTTTATACCTGCCGGCCTGCCGGCGGCGTTCCTCGGCGAACTCACACTCTTTTTCCGCTAAGATTTTTTTCTGCTCCGCTGTTTCGAAGGCATCTATTTTTTTTAACGTCCAAAGCAAAAGCAGAACCGCCGAAACAAGCATCACCGCAGCCGTACATATAAAAGCGAGCGTTTTAATTTTCTCCTCGGAAAACAGCGCGAAAGCGAAATCCATCATTATTGTTACGGACACGAACAGCGAGGCAAGAAGCCCAACGGTCTCTTTAGCATATACCGCTGGCCGTTTTTCCTTTGGCCGCAGCCAAGGCCGCAGCAGCAGCGCAACCGGAATCAGCGTGAGGTTAACGACAACAACGTTGTTTACCCACATAAACAGCCTGCTGCCCGTGTAAGACTCAATCGGTATGCCGGCTAATTTTACGGAAGCGGTTATAATTGCATCCAAAAAAAGTATGCACACCTGGTACACGGCAACCGTCCCTATTTTCCTAAGCGCCGGGCCTTTATAAATAAGGAACGCAAGCAGCAGCGTGCCGAGCGGTGCCGAAAAGCTCCTTACAGTAACCGGAATGTGCGGGAACAGCAGCGCGGCCGCGGCAGAGTACGCCATGCTTATAAGCATGGCGGCGCCTGCTTTGACACGGCTTTCGAGGTACTGCCCCATAAAAAAGCAAAAATTAAAGGCAATGCCGAACGACAGCGTAAGCAGGTACAGAAAATCAGCCGCCGTAAAAGAGAAGCCTGTCATGGCAGCACATCTTCCTTCCCCAAAAAGGCCTGCAGCTGCTTTACGTAGCCGTCCGCCTGCCGTACGTTTCCGTCTTTAAGAAGGGAGTACAGCACGCCGAGATGGTTTTTCAAGTCGTGGTGCAGCCTCAGGGCGCGTTCGTCCTCATCATGCGTCTGCTTTGAAAGGCTGACAATATGCTCCATGCGGCGCTTTGTAAGTTCCTCCTCGCGGGCAAGGCGCATTTTTTGGAATACACGCCCGACAAGCCGCCAAGTAAAAATATTCAAAGCAAGCACGGAAACGCACAGCATTGTAATCATTGGTAAAAAGCGTTTGTTAAAACTGTAATCACAAAATATAAAATATGCGTAAAAAACTAAAACAGCCGCGCTTACAGCCGGAAGAATCCACCTGACCCATTTTTTGCCGGATTTCCAGTCCTTCATGTATTTAATTCTCCTCTGGCTACGGAATGGAACCGCATGAAATCTTTTAAAATCTGAACGTAGCAGCTCCTGCTTATCGGAAGCCGGTCATTTGTCGTAAGTACCGCCTCATGGGTGCTTTTATCAATTTTCAGCACGTAATTAAAGTTTACCAAAAAACTCTTATGGCATAAGCTGAAATATTCCCGTGGAAATTCACGGCTTATGTCCGCCAGCTTTCCCTGAAAAGTTATGGGCTCCCTTGAAGTTGAAACGTGTATGTATATCCATTTCAGATGGCTTTCAAGGTAAACAATCTCGCGAAAGGGGACGGCGCGCTCCTCCTCTTTCGTATGCAGGAAGAAATTCGGCACGGCTTGCAGGTGGTTAAGCGCGGTGCCGAAAGCCTCCAGCATTTTTTCCATGCTCACAGGTTTCAAAAGGTAGGCGGACGTAACGTATTGAAAGCTTTCCGGCATCCTGTCGGCAAAAGCCGTGATAAAAATAACAGCGCACGGGTAACCCTTTTTACGTACTGCCGCGGCAATGTCAAACCCTATCTTATCATCTATGTACAGGTCGAGAAAAAGCATGTCGAACCTGACAGAGCCGTTTTCTATTGTATTTAAAATGCCGCCGCTGTCCTTGTAGAGAAAAATTTCCGCCGCCACGCCGAACGAGCCGGCCGCCTGCTCCACAAGCGCTTTTATACGCTTAAGCTCATATGCTTCATCGTCGCATACTGCAATTTTTAATTTACGCAATTAGCCAAACGCCACTTTTCCGTTATATTTCTATCGTACTTTTGCAAAATAATTATATCACAAGAAATACCGCCGGAAAAGCATCTTTAAAAAGACCGCTTGTTTACCGCTTTAGGTTTACCCCAACGATTGACATTGAACCACAATTTTACTTAATCAGCTGTGCGCCGGAAAGAATAATTTGTTCTACAGAGCAGGATGAGTATTCTGATGAGAATTGGAAAGTTAATGTGTTAACCGAACTGATATCGATATTCAAATTGATTAATCCCGACGCACTGGAAAACCCAGTTTCGTAAAGGGTCCTTCCATCGCCGATCACTGTCAAATGAGTTGTTGAATCGTATAATGACCCAGTTAATATAGTGGAAAATGATTTATATTGACTATTTACAGGATAAGAAACTGCATATGTTGCAAAATCAGGATCTTTATCCGCACTGGAATCGTCATAATCATACGGGTCTAAGTCGAATTGATATTTCACGGCTTGCTTACAATCATTTCCGTGTCCGTCTGCTCCATTATAGATGGAATAATTATTTTCCTTACAGGCCGTAACCTCTTGCGACGGCATCATACTGTACAACCAGGTCACGTTGGCGGGTGTAGTTACCACGGCGTTTCCTCCGACAGTCGTTGTTGAAACGCCGTTAGACGGGCTTCCGATATTTACGACGCACTGGCGCACAGGTTTTTGTCCTGGCAAAGAAGTGTAGACGCCGGTTCCGCTGCCGGCGGTTCCCGTTGCAACTGCTTTAAAAAAGTAGTCGCCGCCGTTTTTGCCAGCGGGAGAAATTTTCAGTATGCCGCTGTTTCCGGCGGTAAACGAAGGTGCCGCACTGGTGCCGCTGACGCTCACTTTAAATGTGTAAGACGCGCCAGGCTGGATGGAAAACGGCAGAGTAGTGTCGCACCGGGCGTTTGCAGCCGCAAACGCGGGAGCCGTACCCGCAGCCGACATCAATACTGAAAATGACGCTATGGCCGCCGGTATGATATTTTTCTTCATTTATATCACCCCATAAAATCATTATACGGCAGGAAATAAATCCTGCCGTATAATGATTTTAGCAATACTTAAAAGAATTTGCCACACATTCTCATAATTTGCAAATGAAAAGGCATTTTTTACAGTTTTCCTCAGGCCTGCACAAACACCGGAATGGCAGAAAAGAATTACACCCGACGAAATTTATTATCTATTGACATATATGTATATTAGCTATACAATATTTTCGAAGGTGAGACGATAATGGCTATCGGCGAACTGTTTCTTAACGTAATGAACGAATTTTACGAAAATGACAGCCGGGCCAAAACTTTTGGCACCGACACCGAGCTCTACCACTCCGAGATCCATATGCTGCAATGTATTGCCGAAAACCCGGAGCTGCATATCTCTGGGCTGGCACGGCTGCTTGGGGTCACCCGCGGCGCCGCCTCCCAAACAGCTGGGCGGCTGGAGCGCAAAGGGATGATAGTCAAGGTGCCAAGCCTTGATGACAATAAAAAAATTTTTCTTAAATTAACTAAAAAGGGGCATACGGCCGCTTTAAACCATAAAAACGCACATGAAAAATACAACGCTGTGGTTTCGGATATCCTCTCCGGCGCGGACAGCTCTCAGATACAGTTTTTGGCTGACTTTTTTATCCGCTTCGAAAAGTCAATGAAAGAGACGTAATCTCCAGCCCGTTCAGCCCATAGCCCATATTGTATAGTATATATACATAAATTAAAGCGAAAGAAGTCTTTCTTGTTGGAACGTAAAAAGAATACGGACTTTATTTTAACCAAACCGCTCATTTCCCTGATGGCGGTCATATGCGGTGTTTCAGTGGCGAACCTTTATTACATACAGCCGCTGGAAGCACAGATTGCCGCGTCATTCCATGTTTCGCAGAACGCTGCCGGTATTGCCGCCATGCTTACGCAGATTGGCTACGCGCTGGGGCTTCTGCTTTTCGTGCCGCTCGGCGATATGGCGGAACGGCGCTCCGTCATACTGCGGATGCTTGTACTGGTGGCCGCGTCACTGCTGACAGTCGGCCTCTCCCCGTCCTACGCAGTATTGCTGGCTGCGATGTTTGCGGTTGGCCTGACAACCATTGTGCCGCAGCTTATTGTTCCTTATGCGGCCCAGCTGTCACGCCCCGAAGAGCAGGGCAGAACCATTGGCGACGTAATGAGCGGCCTGCTTATAGGCATCCTGCTTTCCAGGGCGTTCAGCGGGCTTGTTGGGTCGGCCCTGGGCTGGCGCACAGTCTACCTGGTTGCGGCGGGGCTGATTTTAATTCTTACCGCAGTCATACGCTGCATCTTTCCAAAAAGCGAATCCCACGCCGGAATGTCCTACACCGGCCTGCTGAAATCCATTCCCGTGCTTGCCAAAAGCCAGCGTCCGCTGCGTGAGTCGGCTCTTAATGGTTTTTTTATGTTCGGTTCATTCAGCGCTTTTTGGACTTCACTTATCTTTCTGCTGGAAACACCTCATTACAATATGGGGGCAAGGGAAGCCGGCCTGTTCGGATTTGCAGGCGCCGCTGGTGCGCTCGCGGCCCCGTTTATCGGCAAGGCGGCCGACCGTAAAAGCCCGCGTTTTACAGTTGGCATAGGCGTCATACTTTCAACTTTGGCCTATATTTTCTTCAGTTTTTTCGGCTATCATATATGGGGTCTTGCTGTCGGAGTAATCGTTTTGGATCTCGGCAACCAGTGTGGGCAGGTTTCCAACATGGCGCGGGTACAGGCGCTGGGTGACAAAACACGCAGCCGGAATAACACCGTTTTCATGTTTTCTTACTTTATAGGCGGAGCCGCAGGTTCTTTTTTGGGGACGCTTGGTTTCCAGCACCTCGGATGGCCAGGTGTCTGCGCTGTAGGGCTTACATTCCAGCTTGCCGCAGTCCTTGTCCATTTCTTTGCCTACCGTAAACAGGAGACATTGGAATAACCGGCTTGCAGCTGAACTGCAGAGAAAAATCAGGCATTTAACTTTATCTATATAAAGTCCCCGAAAAGAGTACTCCCTGCCGCGGCCGGTAGTTTTTATACTGTAAAAGGGGCCGCCCCAAAACGAAAATTTTGGAGCGGCCCCTTTTTTAGGTAAAGCGCGGCAGGCGTCACTGTGCAGGTAAGCCGTCTATGGCCTGCCTGGATACCTTATTTTAAAACCGATACCTTGTATCCTACCGAATAATCCGAACCGGAAGGGAGAACTATCCTGTACGGTTTGTCTTCAAAGTCACCGCTTTCGTCAGTATATGCGGGCAGCCCGTTCCACGGCTCAAGGCAGAAAAAGGGCGCATGTTTCTTAGGAGGTGTCCACAATGTAAGAACGTGGAACCCGCCGAAATCAAATTCCACCCCCGTACCGTCGCTCTTTTTTACAAGCTTTACTTTACGGCTTTTAATGTCCTTTGCAATAATGGCATCAATGTCGAAGTCACTGTATAATATAGGAAACGTGTCTGAGTCAAGGCGCTTTTTAATTTTATAACTTTCGCTGAACAGGCTTTTTTCATCAGTGTAGTACAAGTCTGTATTTTCAGGCTTTTCAAATTTGAGTTCGTAATCCTCGGCGGAGCCGTCTACACAAAATCCCGCGTGCCCTCCGATGCAGAACTGCATATCCGCATTACCTGTATTTTTTACATAATATGTTGTTTTATAGCCTGCCTCACTGATTTCGTGCGATACGGTAAGGATAAAATCATACGGATAAAATGCTTTTGTACCGCTGCCAGAGACAAGCCTGAAAACCGCTTTCGACTCCGTGCATTCTGCAAGTTCAAACTGGGTTTTGCGCGCAAATCCATGCTTTTTTGCATATGTATAGGTTACCCCGTCAAATGCTACTTTTTGGTTCCTAAGCGCGCTGACGAATGGAAAAAGGATAGGGGCATGTCCGTTCCAATATTTTTCATCACCCGTCCATATGTAATCCTTTCCACAGTTTTTGTATGAAATGAGTTCCCCGCCCAAAGTATCGACCGTACCTTCGGCACAGCCTATTTTTAATGTTTTTTGCATCTTTAAACCCCTCTCTTTTTAATGATTTAATAATACCGTATTTATATATTTTATCACAATTAACATCCGTTGTAACTTATCGCCGGTTTAAAGGCACAAAAATAAAGGGGCTGCCGCAAAGAGCCTGCTTTTAATGTTAAAACTGAACAAATAAAACGCGGAACTTCCTTGCCGCCATGTGCTTAATTTCCTGTCTGTACGGGTTGCTGCGGTTTATTATAATAAAATGATAAATTTATCATAACCACTAAGCCCCGTATACAAGCCTTATAGCCTTGACTTTTTAAGCGACCTATGCTATATTGAAAATCATATATTGTAGTTTTTAATACTACATATCTATTTCCGGCATACATATTTCACTAAAATTTTTTTAATGCAGCAGGAGGAATGTTTATGAGCAGAACGACTAAGACTATGGACGGAAACGAAGCCGCCGCGTATATATCGTATGCGTTTACCGAGGTTTCCACCATCTATCCGATAACTCCGTCCTCACCAATGGCCGCACACGTAGACGTTTGGGCAGCCAACGGCAAAAAAAATCTGTTCGGACAACCTGTGCGCCTTGTGGAAATGGAAAGCGAATGCGGCGCCGCAGGAGCTATGCACGGTGCGCTCGAAGCCGGAGCGCTTACGACTTCATATACTGCTTCACAGGGGCTTATGCTGATGGTACCGGCACTGTACAGGCTGAGCGGTGAACTGCTGCCCGGCGTTCTGCACGTAAGTTCAAGGACTGTTGGAACACATGCCTTTTCCATTTTCGGCGACCATTCCGACGTTATGGCATGCAGGCAGACCGGGCTTGCCATGATATGCGACGGCAGCGTGCAGGAGGTTATGGACCTTACGGCGGTTCCGCACCTCGCGGCTATTGAAGGGCGCGTGCCGTTCATTCATTTTTTCGACGGGTTCAGGACATCGCATGAAATACAAAAGGTAGAGGTGCTCGGCTACGACGAACTTAAACCGCTTATAAACCGCGAAGCTCTCGAACGGTTCCGTGCAAACGCCCTTAACCCTAACCACCCTGTCCAGCGCAGCACAGTGCAAAACCCTGATATATTTTTCCAGGCGCGTGAGGCGGCCAATCCATACTATGAAAAGCTGCCCGGCATAGTCGAAAAATATATGTCAAAGATAAATGGCATCACGGGCCGCGGCTACCACATATTCAATTACTACGGCGACCCCGGGGCAGAGTACGTTATAGTAGCCATGGGTTCCGTCAGCGGCACCGCGCAGGAGGCAGTTGATTACCTGCGGGCTTCGGGTAAAAAAGTGGGTTATCTGCAGGTACGCCTTTTCCGCCCATTCTCCGCGGCCCACTTCCTTGCCGCAATGCCTAAAACAGCAAAGGCCGTAGCCGTGCTTGACAGGACTAAGGAGCCCGGCTCTTTTGGCGAGCCTCTTTATGAAGACGTCTGCTCCGTTTTTGCCAACAGCGGCTTACGGCCGGATATATACGGCGGGCGCTACGGCCTTTCTTCAAAAGATGTTACACCCGACCACATAATAGCTATATTCGATAATCTTATGAAAGATGAACCGATTAACCATTTTACAGTCGGTATACAAGATGACGTCACGCATCATTCCCTTCCGCTTGGGAAGCCTGTCGACTTGGGCAGCGACGGTACAGTAAGCTGCAAATTCTGGGGCCTTGGTTCAGACGGCACCGTAGGCGCCAATAAAAACTCCATAAAAATAATAGGCGACAACACCGGCATGTACGTTCAGGCTTATTTTGAGTACGACACTAAAAAGTCCGGCGGCATAACACGGTCGCACCTGCGTTTTGGAAAAAATCCAATACGTTCCGAGTACCTTGTCAGCAAAGCGGATTTCATAGCCTGCCATAAACAGTCATATATCTCGCAATACGATATACTTTCAGACTTAAAGCCCGGCGGCACATTCCTGCTTAACTGCGGTTGGGATGAAAACGAGCTTGGTGACAAACTTCCGCCCTCCGTCAAGCGTTGCATTGCCGAGAATAAAATCAATTTTTATATCATAGATGCAACTAAAATAGCTTCAGAAATAGGACTTCGTACAAGAACCAACACAGTACTGCAGTCGGCATTTTTCAAGCTTGCCGGTATACTTCCCTTTGAAGATGCGAGCAAATACATGAAAAAGGCAATTTATGACTCCTACAGGCAAAAGGGTGAAAAAGTACTCGATATGAATTACGCCGCAGTTGACAGGGGCGCCGAAGAAGTACGCAAAGTATCCGTACCCGAAAGCTGGAAGCAGGCCGAGTGCCGGCAAAAAACCGCTAAGCAAATACTTCCCGAATACATAGAAAAAGTCCTCATCCCTGTTAACGCGCAAAAAGGCGACTCACTTCCGGTCAGTACATTCACAGCCGCTGCCGACGGTACGGTACCGCTCGGCACTTCAAAATACGAGAAACGCGGCACCGCCGTAATGGTGCCAAAGTGGAACCCTGAAAACTGCATACAGTGTAACTGGTGCTCGTATTACTGCCCGCACGCAGCTATAAGGCCCTTTTTACTTACAAAAGATGAAAAATCCTCCTCGCCGGCATCATACAAAACCGCCGAAGCAAAAGGAAAAGGGCTTGCTGAATACGAGTTCCGTGTACAGACAGACCCCCTCGACTGTACAGGATGCGGTTCATGCGAGCAGGTCTGCCCCGCCCCCGGAAAAGCTATAGAAATGCAGCCGCTCGATTCGCAGCTCGCTGAGCGGGAAAACTGGGATTACTCGCTCTCGCTTTCTGAAAAGGACGGCCTTATGGATAAATTTACAGTAAAAGGCAGCCAGTTCCAGCAGCCTCTGCTCGAATTCTCAGGCGCATGCGCAGGCTGCGGCGAAACGCCGTATATGAAGCTTTTAACACAGCTTTTCGGTGACAGGATGATAATAGCAAACGCGACGGGATGTTCACAGGCATGGGGTGCCGCCGCTCCGTGCGTACCGTACACTAAGAACAGCTGCGGGCACGGGCCTGCCTTTTCAAATTCGCTTTTTGAAAACAACGCGGAATTTTCGCTCGGCATGTGCCTTGCGGTCACCCAGCGCAGGGAACACCTTGCAAAGAGCGTTCGTGAATTAGCCGAAAAAACAGACAGCAAACCTGTGAAATCCGCACTTGAAGCATGGCTCGCAGGCTGCGATAATGCTGAAGGGACACGGCAAAGGGCAGACAATGTTATTTCAGCCGTAAAGGCCGACGTTTCCGCAGGCGACAATGAGCTCTGTAAAAAAATACTCGGCGAAAGCGACCAACTTGTCAAAAAATCCATGTGGATGTACGGCGGCGACGGCTGGGC
>DHNP01000023.1 GCA_002409585.1 Ruminococcaceae bacterium UBA5413
TCCGGGTTGAAATTGGTCGCAAACGGGCATCCGTTGTCACCCGCGTTTGCGTCAACTATATCTATGGAGTGTATTTCGTCAAACTGGTGCTTCTGTGCGTAAGCGGAAAAAACGCCCGTAACCCCAGGGTCAAAGCCGCTGCCGAGTATGGCGGTTATGCCGGCGGCTTTGAAGCGCTCGCGGTACGCCCACTGCCAGCTGTACTCGAAGTGGGCTGTTTCGGGCGGCTCGTAGTTTGCCGTGTCAACATAGTCTGTTTTGGTTTCAAGGCAGGCATCCATAATGGACAGGTCCTGGTACGGGAGTGCCACGTTTATAACTATATCCGGTTTAAAATCGTTTATAAGCACGGCGAGCTGCCCTGCGTTGTCGGCGTCCACTTTTGCGGCGCTTACTTTGGTTTTGCCGCCGCTTAGCTGGCCTTTAAGGTTTTCGCACTTTGAAAGCGTGCGGCTCGCTATACATATTTCCTCGAAAACGTCCGGGTTCATGCAGCACTTATGCGCCGTTACGCCTGCTACGGCACCGGCGCCGATTATCATTGCTTTTGCCATTTTAAGGATTCCTCCCCTTTATTTACTTTAATAATTTGTTTTCAGCCGTAAGTTTGCCATACGGATTTAATTATTTATAATATTTATATTTTACAGTAAGAATTTTCAGGAGAGCGCTAAAAGCAGCTCACGGAGCACTTTGCAAGCGGCCGCGGTTGAGCAGCCGCTTTGGTCGTAGACAGGAGACAGCTCCACTAAGTCGCAGCCGACTATGTTTAACCCGCACACCGTGAGGACGGCGTTTAAAAGTTCCGAAAAGCTTACGCCGCCGGCTTCGGGCGTTCCCGTGCCGGGAAAAACGGACGGGTCAAGCACGTCGAGGTCTATTGTAAAGTAAACAGGTTTGCCTTTTAACTTTTGGACGGTTTCGGGCAGCCCGTTAAAATTAAATTTATGTGTGCAAACATGGCTTTGCCCCCATAAAAATTCGCTCCTGTCGCCGGAACGTATGCCGAACTGGTGTATATGGCCGTCGCCGACAAGCTCCCATACGCGGCGCAGGACGCATGCGTGAGAAAGCTTTGCGCCGAGGTAATCGTCCCGCAGGTCGGTGTGAGCATCAAAATGTATGACGTACAGGCCGGGGAAGCGCTTTGCAACGGCCCGTACCGCGCCGAGCGTTACGAGGTGCTCGCCGCCTATCATGCACGGGCGCTTTTTGCCGTCAAGGATACGCTCCGTGAAGTTTTCTATTGCGCCGAGCGCCAGTGCCGTGTCGCCGAAGCAGAGTTCGAGGTCGCCGCCGTCAAAAACGTGCGCGTCGGCAAGGTCTTTGTTTTGGTACGGGCTGTACGTTTCGAGGCCGAAAGACTCGCTCCTCATAGTGGAGCTTGCAAAGCGGGTGCCCGGGCGGAACGAAGTTGTTGAGTCGAACGGCGCGCCGAAAACGACTGTTTCGGATTCTTCGTACCCGCAGTCGCAGCCTAAAAATGTTTCAACGTTTTTTTTCAACATCTTGCAGCAATTCCTTTACATAGTTTGGCAGCAGGAACGAACCTACGTGTATGCGCGTGTTGTAGTAACGCGTTTTAAGGCCGAGCGCGTTCCAGGCGTCTGCCTTAAGGTCTTCTACCGGGTGGTATTTTTTAGAGGCGAAGCCGAAAAGCCAGTGCCCCGACGAGTAAGTAGGTATGTGTGCCTGGTACACCCTGCTTATGGGGAACGACTCGACTATCCTTTTGTGCGCCCGCTGCATCGCTATCGCGTCGTTTTTGTAGAACGGGCTTTCCTGCTGGTTTACGAGTATGCCGTCCGCCTTAAGAGCGTTGCAGCAGTTGCCGTAAAATTCTTTCGTAAAAAGCCCCTCACCGGGTCCGAACGGGTCTGTAGAGTCAACTATGATGAGGTCGTACTCGCTGCGGCGCTCGCGAACGAACTTAAGGCCGTCCTCATAATATATTGACACGCGAGGGTCGCTTAGCCGGCACGCAGTCTGCGGCAGGTACCTGCGGCACGCGTCCACCACCATGCTGTCTATCTCCGCCACGTCTATATGCTTTACGGTTTTATACCGTGCAAGCTCTCTCACGGCGCCGCCGTCGCCGCCGCCTATGACGAGGACTTTTTCTATGGACGGGTTTACCGCCATAGGCACGTGGACTATCATCTCGTGGTAAATGAACTCGTCCTTTTCAGTCAGCATTATATAACCGTCGAGCGTAAGGAAACGCCCGAATTCGGGTGATTCAAAGATATCTATCCTTTGAAATTCACTTTCGGCGCAGTAAAGCTGCCTGTCGGTTTTTATAGAGAACCTGACGTTTTCAGTGTGCTTTTCCGTAAACCAAAGTTCCACTTTTACTGTCCTTTCAGCACGTTTATTTTTTCTATGCTGCTGTCCTGAGTGCCGGTCATAAAGCAGCCCTTTTCCTTTGCGTACATTATATACTCTACTATTTCGTTGGTTATTATTTCGCCGGGCGCGATTATCGGTATGCCAGGAGGGTAGCACATGACTGACTCGCCGCATATTTTACCGGAGCTTTCAGCAATGGGCAGAGGCGCTTTTTCGGCGTAAAAGGCTTCCTGCGGCGGCATGGCGACTTTTGGTTCTATATATTCGGATGTCAGCAGGCCCGACTTGTCACGCTTATAGCGGCGTTTTATTTCCGAAAGCGCTGCTATAAGGCGCTCGGCGTCAAGTTTTCTGTCGCCTATGGAAACGTAGGCGAGTATGTTGCCTATATCGCCGAACTCTATCTGTATATCGTACTCGTCGCGTAATATGTCATACACTTCTATGCCGGCAAGGCCTATGTCGAGCGTGTGTACCGAGAGCTTGGTCGTGTCGAAGCCGCATATGTCCCCGCCGTTTATAAGCTCTTTTGAAAAGGCGTAGTACCCGCCGATTTCGTTTATTTCACAGCGCAGGTACTCAGCCATGCGTATTACGGCGGCAAATATTTCTTTGCCGCGCAGTGCGAGGTTCCTGCGTGAAATGTCGAGCGACGACATCAAAAGGTACGAGCCGCTTGTCGTCTGCGTAAGGTTTATTATCTGGCGCACGTAGCTTTCGTCAACGGACTTGCCCGTAAGCAGCACGGAGCTTTGGGTAAGCGAGCCGCCGGACTTGTGCATGCTGACGGCGGCCATGTCCGCCCCTGAGAGCATGGCTGCCGGCGGAAGTCCGGCGCCAAAGTAAAAGTGCGTGCCGTGCGCCTCGTCGGCAAGCACGAGCATGCCGTTTTTATGCGCAAGTTCTATTATACTTTTTATATCGCTGCATATGCCGTAATATGTGGGGTTGTTTACGAACACGGCTTTCGCGCCGGGGTTGGCCTTTATTGCCGCCTCGACGTTTTTAAGTGACATGCCGAGGGAGATGCCGAGCTTTTTGTCTATGCCAGGGTTAACGTAGACGGGTACTGCGCCGCAGAGTATGAGCGCGTTTATGGCGCTTTTATGTACGTTGCGCGGCATGATTATCTTGTCGCCTTTTTTGCAGACCGACATTATCATGGCCTGCACGGCGCTCGTTGTGCCGCCTACCATAAAAAAGGCGTGGTTAGCGCCGAAAGCGGAGGCGCAGAGCGCTTCCGCTTCGCTTATAACCGAAACCGGGTGGCAGAGGTTGTCGAGCGGCTTCATGGAGTTTACGTCGGCTGAAAGGCACTTTTCACCTAAAAAGCCTACAAGCTCCGGATTTCCGCGCCCGCGTTTGTGGCCGGGAACGTCGAACGGGACTATGCGCATTGACTGGAATTTTTGCAGCGCCTCCAAAAGGGGGGCGCGCTCCTGCGAAAGCTTCAATCCTTGTCACCTCCGCTGTCGTAGACGTTTTCGCCGCTGAATATTTCTATCATTTCACGCCTGAGGCTTTCGCCTATGGCGAGCCTGCGCTTTGGCGGCAGCTCATACACGTCGGTGTTGAAAAGGTAGTTCTGCAGGTCGATTTCCTTTATGAGCATTTTAGTATGGAACATATTTGCCTGGTAGACGTTGATGTCAACCGCATCATATTTTTTAAGCGTTTTGCTGTCTATATAGTCCTGTATGGACGTTATGTCATGGTCTATAAAGAGCTTTTTGCCGTTTATGTCGCGTGTGAAACCGCGCACGCGGTAGTCCATGACTATGATGTCGGAGTCAAAGCTGCCTATGAGGTAGTTTAAGGTGTCGAGCGGCGTTATCTCGCCGCACGTGGAGATATCTATATCAACGCGGAAAGTCGCGATGGCGTTGTCCGGGTGGTACTCGGGGTACGTGTGCACGGTAACGTGGCTTTTGTCGAGGTGGCCGAGTATCTCGCCGCCGCGGCTTTTGAGCGCGGCTATATCGCCGAGGTTGCATGAAGCGTCTATCCTTTCATGCGGAAATGCCTGCTCCGCTATGAGGATATCCACGCTTGCACCCTGCGGGTCGTAGTCCTGCCGGCTTATGTTAAGCACCTGGGCGCCTATCATCTTTGTTACGCTGCACAGTATGTCCGTCAGCCTTTCGGAGTTGTACTGTTCATCTATATAAGCTATATAATCCCGCTGCTCGCGCTCGCTTTTTGCGTAGCAGACGTCATAAATGTTAAAACTGAGCGATTTGGTAAGGTTGTTGAACCCATAAAGCTTCAGTTTGTTTTTCAACCCTAACATCAAGCCTCCCCAAAGAAAATCCTGCGGCACACACCGCAGCCGCCATAATGTTATAATGCGCAAATAATCCTGTATTTCAAGAAAAAATAATATTAAAGCCGTAAATACTTAAAAATCCTAAGATGGCAATGTAAATACATGAAAAACCTTTGAAATCCTTTGCCGTACTCTGCTTGACGCAGCTGTGTGCGCGATAAAAGTCAATTTCTATTATATCCATAAAATCCTTTAAGTCAAGTAAAATAATATTTTTTTGTAAAACGATGCCGGCCTGCCGGCGCGGGTCCCCGCTCTTAAGAGGCGGTGCGGGCCGTAAAACAGCCTTTTGCACCATTATAAAGTGTGAACGGGCGCGCGGCGCGGGGAATAGGATGTGTTTAGGCTCCCGCGGGAGCCGACTGCCATGCGAATTGCGCAGGAATGTAAACGGAGGTTATTTATTAATGCCTAATAAATTTATATTCAGTGATGCAAAAGATTCCAAAACACAGATGTACGGCTCCAACGGCGGAGCCTTGACGCCCCTCTCCGTAGACGGTACAGGGCAGATGAAAATGACTGTAACGGACACGTTAAACGTTACGGTTACAAATATACCGGGTGTCAGCGTACTTAACACGCCTGAGGTAAGCATAGCCAACACGCCGGGCGTCAGCGTGCTTAACACGCCCGAGGTGAGCATAGCGAATGTGCCGTCTGTACAGGTAGCGGGGGTCGCGGCGACAAGCGAATCGGTTGCCGTGACTACAGGCACGGGAGCCGCGCACGTTTTGGCCGAGGATACGTCCAAACAGCGTGAATATTCGTTTTATGTCAGCAACCTGAGCGAAACGGCCACTATGACGCTGGCACTGCAGATAGCCCCGGCAGACGAAGATACTTATTACGTCGGCGACGGCGCAACCGTGGCGCTGCCCCCGCAGTCCGCGACGGTGCTTGTTCCGCTTAAGTACCTCAGCTTTACGCGCCTTTCGTACGATACCGGTACGGAAACGGCGAATTTTATAGCTTACTATAACGCAAAGGTATAAAAACGGCGCGGCTCTTTGCCGGCCGCAGTAACGCACGAAAGGCTTAATGCGCGCCGTGCCGCCATGGCAGCGGTACGGCGCAGGTTTTAACGGGAAGTGAACAATATGCTGCTCAGCCTTTGCATGATAGTCAAAAATGAAGCCGATATCATATCGGGCTGTTTAAAAAGCGTAAAGGGCATAGCTGACGAAATGATAGTTGTAGACACCGGCTCTACTGACGGCACTGCCGCTTTAGCGGAAAATATGGGCGCTAAAGTATATAATTACGAATGGAATGACAGTTTTTCGGACGCAAGGAATTTTTCGCTTTCCAAAGCAAGCGGCGACTGGATACTCGTTATGGATGCGGACGATATACTTGAACCGTCAGACAGGGGAAAAGTCCTCGGCACCGTAAAAAACGCGCCTGCGGACGTTGACCTGTACTGCTTCAGGACGCTTTGCTACTCAGGGAAAGCCCCGTCTGCGGAAAACGTGCTTATAAACCTTAATATAAGGCTCATAAGGAACGGCAGGGGTTTCAGTTATAAAGGCCGCATACACGAGCAGGTCTGCCCCAGTGAAAGCAATAAGGGAAAGTATAAAATAGCCGCGGCTGATATACGCGTACACCATTACGGGTACCTCGACTGCTTTGTAAAGAAAAAAGATAAACGCGGGAGGAATATTGCCCTTATACAAAAAGAGCTTGACGAAGCGCCGGACGACGCGTTTATGCTTTTTAATATGGGAAACGAATACCTTACGCTCGGCATGCCGGAAAAGGCACTTTTGTACTACCGGCAAAGTTTTGAAAGGTTTGACCCCGCAGCCGGCTTTTCATCGTCCCTGCTCATAAGGATGGCGGCGGCGGACGGGTACCTGCACAGGTACGGCGATATAGTTGGGATTGCGGAGCTTGGTGCAAAGTATTATCCCGAACTGACGGACTTTGTATATATTATGGCGGACGCCTTCCTGCGGCTCGGAAAAACGCGCCGTGCTGAAAACCTGTTTAAAAAATGCGTAAAGATGGGGCCGGCTCCTTTGAACGCCAACGGCAGCGCCGGCACCGGAACTTTTAAGCCGCATTTTGCGCTCGGAGGGATATACCTTGCGGAGGGAAACCGCGGCAAAGCACTTTGGCATTACCGCAGAGCCGTAAAGTACTGCCCGTACTTTACGGCAGCGTATGCAGCCATGGCCGGCATATATACCGGGGAAAATATGCAGCCTGATAAAATAAGGAAAAAGCTCATGCGCGCCGCAGGCGGCACAGCTCAAAACACCGCGTTCCATATGATGCTTTCCGACATACTCTATGACAGGGGATTTTATGAGCAGGCCCTTAAGTCGGCAAAGCTCGCGGCAAAAGCATCGCCTGAGAACTGCGCCGCGTATTACAATGAGGGTGTGTGCCTGTTTTATATGGGAAAGTACAGGGAGGCTTACGCCGCGCTGCTCAAAGCGGGCGGCAGCGCGTTTGTAAGCAGGTCGGCGTTTTTTCGCATGCTGTGTACCATTTTGGACAGCGGCATAAAAAAGAGCGAAGGCGTATTTTTTGAAAAAAAAGCTCGACTTTCCGTATTACAGCGTGCTGGAAGCTTTCGCGCGCCTTTCTTACGGGCCTGAGAGCGATACGCTTTCAGACTGGTACGGAACGCCGGCAATATATGAAAAGGCAATCTTCGGCCTGCTCGAAGTGCTTTTGAGGGCCGGAAGGACAAAAGGTTTCCAAAAGGCGCTTTTGCTGCTGAACCTTATAACCGACGACACAGTACTGCTTTCGCTCGGCAAGCTTTACTGTAATATCCGTATTTGTAGTAAAGCTTGCCGAGCGAAAGC
>DHNP01000031.1 GCA_002409585.1 Ruminococcaceae bacterium UBA5413
AAAATGGGAATTGTCAATATAACCATTTTGGGAGGTTATCCATATGCTCTGCAATCATTCTACCGAAAAACCGCTTGGATTAAAAAGGGTAATTGTAAAAATATTGGCATTTACATTATTAAAACTGCGTTTTGAAACAATTTAAGCGGTGAAAGCGCCGCGTGAATAATGTGTCTTTTTCCAAGAAAAGCGTGAAAACAGGGCGAGTATCGGGAAAATTTCAAGGCGGCCTAAAAGCATGTCTAAGGTTAGGGTTATTTTGCTGACTACACTCAGGGTCGAGAAGTTTCCGGCAGGCCCTACTACGCCTAACCCGGGTCCTATGTTGTTAAGGCATGAAGCAACGGATGAAAACGTAGTGCTGAAATCAAAGCCGTCTAAAGAAACTATAAGGACTGAAGCGGAAAAAATCATCGAGTATAAAACCAAAAATACGCCGACTGAAGCAACTGTTTGATTATCCACAGTCTTGCCGTCCACCCTTACATTTTCAATCGACTGCGGATGAAAGACGCGTTTAAGGCCATTTTTTGACGTTTTAAAGGCTATTATAGCCCTCGAAACTTTTATACCGCCGCCGGTGGAACCGGCACACGCACCGCATATCATTAAAAGTAAAAGTATTACGCGTGAAAACTGCGGCCATTTGTTAAAGTCGGCCGTAGCATAACCTGTAGTGGTAATAATTGATGAGACTTGGAAAAAAGCATATCTGAATGCTTGTGAAAAAGTCTTGTAGACAGAACCGTGTATATTTAATGTAATCAGAAGAACTGCCGCGCCAATAATTAAAAGGTATGTCCTTAGTTCCTCATCATGGAAAGACCTTTTATACTGCTTTTTCAGTATCAAAAAATATACATTAAAATTGACTCCGAACAACATCATAAATATGCCTATAACATAATCGAAATATGCGTTGTGGTATGCACCGATGGACTCATTTTTTATAGCAAAACCACCGGTGCCTGCCGTGCCGAAAGAGTTAAGCAGGCTGTCAAAAAGCGGCATGCCGCCAAGTACTAACAGAACTATCTCCAAAACAGTCATAAATATATACATTGAGTAGAGTATCTTCGCCGTCTGCTTAACCTTCGGCACAAGCTTGCTTGTAGACGGCCCGGGCGACTCAGCGCGCATTATGTTTAGCATTGAACCTGCCGAAAAAGGCGTTATTGCCAGCATAAAAACAAGGACGCCCATGCCGCCTATCCAGTGTGTAAAGCTGCGCCAAAACAATATGCCTTTGGGCAGCGACTCGACTTCCTTTAAAATGCTTGCACCGGTTGTTGTGAAACCGGAAACTGTTTCAAACACGCTGTCTACAAAAGACGGTATAACATTGCTGAGCATAAAAGGCATGGCTCCAAATATTGATATAAGTATCCATGACAAAGCTGCTACGCATAAACCGCCCATGGTGTATATTACTTTGTTTGTCGGCTGCTTAAGAGTACACGGGATGCCTATGGCCAAGAGGAGGGCTATCGTTATTAAAAAAGCAAAAAAGGAGCGGCTTTCCCCGTAGAATAATGAAACCAAAGCAGCAGGGACCATGCAGACAGCTTCAATCTTAAGAACAAATCCTAAAATATAACTATACATTTTGCTATTCATAATTCATATCTTACCTTTTAACATATTTACATTTTTTCTTTATCGTCGGCGAATATATCGTTCATATCAGTAAACTTATGGTTCATCGTAACGATAATAACTGAGTCGCCTTTTAAAAATACGGAGTCACCGTGCGGAACTATCAGTTTGTTTTTGTGGACTATTGCGGCAAACACAATATTTTCTTTAAAATTAATTGCTTTCAGCGGTTCTCCCTGATGGAGCGTGTTTTGGGCTACTATAAATTCGAGCACCTCGGCACGTTCATTGGCAATGCGCACGAGCGCGTTCACTTTAGAGCCTATGGTATTTTGCATGGCGCGCACATACCGTATTATTTGGTACGCGGTTATAAGTTTAGGGCTGATAAAGCTGTCTATGTCTATGTCATCCAAAATATTGGCGTACTCCATACGGTCTATTTTTACTATGACTTTCTTTACGCCACTTTTTACGGCAAACATGGAAACAATTATGTTTTCCTCATCAATACCGGTCATTGCTATGAATATGTCTGCGTTCTCAATCTGCTCTTCCTCAAGCAGGTTCTGTTCAGTGCCGTCGCCGTTTATTATTAACGCCTCAGGCAGCAGGTCGCACAGCTCATGGCAGCGTGCTTCATCTTTTTCTATTATTTTTACTTTAAGGCCAAGCTTTAAGATACGCTGTGCCAGGTAATAGCTTATCCTTCCTCCGCCTACAATCATCACGTTGCGCACTTTGTGCTCTTCATGGCCCGCAAGTCTCATAAAAGTGACTATGTCCTCCATACTGCCTGTAATATGGATTTTGTCGTCAGCCTCAAAGACATCGCCGGCGCTTGGAATAAATATCTTACCCCTGCGTTCTATTATGCAAAGCAGTACATTCAGCTTGTACTTTTCATGCACGTCTGCCAATTTTCTTCCGGAGAGTGTGCTGTCCTGCATAATTTTACACTCTACAAGCTCAACCCTGTCACGCACAAGGCTTTTTACCGAGATGGCGGAAGGAAAATTAATTATCCTGACAATTTCGCGTGCAGCTGCTTTCTCGGGGTTTATGGTCATGCTTAGGCCGAGGCTCTCCTTTAGAAACTCAAGCTGCTCAGCGTACTCCGGGTTCCTTATCCTCGCAATCGTGTGCCTTGCGCCAAGTGTTTTTGCAAGCAGGCAGCATATAATATTTACCTCGTCGCTTGATGTAACGGCAATCAGCAGGTCTGCTTCATTTACCCCTGCTTCCCTTTGGGCAACATAACTTGCCCCGTTGCCCTCAACGCCTATGACGTCGAGGGACTCCGTTGTTCGGCGCAGTGTTTCCGGGGCGTTGTCTATGAGGGTAACATCATGGTTTTCTGTTGAAAGCTGTGAAGCTAACGTATATCCAACTTTCCCGTCTCCTGCAATAACAATTTTCATGTTGCTTTCTCCCAAATCATTAATTTAAATAGAACAATCCGGCAGGCAAAAGTGATTAAAAATAAACAAGCCGGCCGCCAGTTTAATGAAGGCCGTGCAAAAAACCACCGCACAATACTTTTATATTACATTAATAATTACAAATGCTATATACAATACGCGTCGATAACTATAACACTAAAATGCATAAATAGCAATAGCTGATACGAATCAAAATAATGCGCATGAAAGCTGTCAGCTTTAGATAAAATCCCGCTGGTTCAACGGCGTTTTTACGTTTATATGACAGCAAAAACATTTTAGAGATACAGGTTTCATAATAAATCTTGGCTCTTCTATAATAAAAGCCGTGATAAGAACTAATAGAGCCTAAAAAGGGCCGGCAAAAAACAGAGCGTATTCGATGAAAACCCTTAAAATGGATATTGTTAATCAACCATTTTGAGGACATCAATATGCTCTGTAATGATTATACTGGCAGAACTTTTGTAGATTGTAATGGGTAATTATAAAAAACATTAAACAATGCCAATAGTTAAGATTACCCACTATTGACATTGAGCTTCTATTTTATCTTTCACCGATGCCTCGCGTCAGGCGGGTATTTTATCAGTAAGCTTTGCCCCAGTAGAGCATCTGCTTTGCAGGTTTTCCGCAGCAGACGCATTTGTCTGAAATATGCTCCTGGTTAAACGGTATGCAGCGCGATGAAACACCCGCCTCGTCTTTGAGCTTTTCCTCACAGGCAGGGTCGCCGCACCACATGGCCTTGATAAGCCCTGGCTTTTCGGCGGCGATTTGCTTTATTTCATCGAAAGTTCCCGCCTCGTATGTCATGCTCTCGCGGCGTTCAAGCGCCTTTTGGTACATGGCGGCACGGACTTCGCCGAGCTGCTTTTCGACAGCATCCTCCAAACCGTCAAGGCTTGTGAAAACTTTTTCGCGGTCTGTCCTGCGCACGAGGACGCACTGGTTTTTAGCCATGTCCCTCGGGCCTATCTCAAGACGGAGCGGCACGCCTTTCATTTCATACTCCGCAAACTTCCAGCCGGGAGTCTGGTCGGAGCTGTCTATACGCACGCGGAACCTGTCTTTGAGGCGGTTTTTTATCTCCTCGGCTTTTTCGAGGACGCCGGGCTTGTGCTGCGACACGGGTACTATGATAACCTGTATCGGCGCTATGGCAGGCGGCAGTACGAGGCCGTCGTTGTCACCGTGCGTCATTATAATGCCGCCTATAATCCTCGTGCTTATGCCCCACGAGGTTTGGAACGGGTGGCATATGGAGTTGTCGCGCCCCTGGAAAGTAACACCGAAGGCTTTGGCAAAACCGTCGCCGAAGTAGTGGCTTGTCGCCGACTGCAAAGCTTTACCGTCGTGCATCATAGCCTCGACCGTATAAGTTGCTTCAGCTCCCGCAAACTTTTCGCTTTCGGTTTTGCGGCCGGTTATGACCGGCATGGCGAGTTTATCTTCACAGAAGTCGGAGTAAACTTTAAGCATGCGCTCCGTTTCCTGCTTTGCTTCGTCCGCCGTCTCGTGCATAGTGTGGCCTTCCTGCCAATGGAATTCCACCGAACGTAAAAACGGCCTCGTCGTTTTTTCCCAGCGCACTACGGAGCACCACTGGTTGTAAAGCTTGGGCAGATCCCTCCATGAGTGTATGACTTTCGCGTAATGGTCACAGAAAAGCGTTTCAGATGTAGGGCGCACGCACATCCTTTCCTGAAGTTTCTCGTTGCCGCCCATTGTAACCCACGCTACTTCGGGCGCGAAGCCTTTAACATGGTCTTTTTCCTTGTTTAGCAGGCTTTCGGGTATAAACATAGGCATAGAGACGTTTTCATGCCCAAGCTCTTTAAAGCGCTTGTCCAGTATATGCTGTATGTTTTCCCAAATAGCCCAGCCGTAAGGCTCTATGACCATGCAGCCGCGTACGCTCGTGTAGTCCATAAGCTGCGCTTTTTTAACAATGTCCGTGTACCATTGGGCGAAATCATCCTCCATGGGGGTGATGGCTTCGACCATTTTTTTCTGCTCTGGCATTTCTGTGCTCCTATCAAAGATAATTTATTTTTTATTTTCCTTTGAGCCGCTTGTTTTATTGAGTATTACTACTACGAGATAAATAAGCAGCATTACGATAAAAACTCCGAGCATACCTTTGCCCATGAGTTTAAGCGAACTTAACACGTTAGCTTTCACTGTGCTGCTGAGAAGCATGTGATAAAGAGCCAAACCCGTCCCCATAATGCGTTCCTCCTTAACCTAATATCGTTCCGGCCAGCGAAAGGATTATCCCTCCGGCTACGACGGAACCTATCTGGCCGGCTACGTTCGCGCCGACGGCATGCATCAAAAGGTGGTTCTGATTGTCTTCCTTAAGTCCCATTTTTTGAATGACACGGGCCGACATAGGAAATGCGGAGATACCGGCGCCGCCAACCATTGGGTTAATCTTTTTTCCTGCCGGCAGGAAAAGGTTGAGTATTTTAGCAAAGCACACGCCGCCTATGGTGTCGAAAACAAAAGCGACAAAACCGAGCAGCATGATGAGGAGCGTGTCCCACTTTACGAAAACATCGGCGCGCATTTGGAAGGCTATCGTAATGCCGAGAAAAATGGTAATCAGGTTTGCAAGCGGGCCGGCGGCTGTTTTTGCCAGCGCGTCAAGGCGGCCGCATTCCCTCAGAAGGTTGCCGAACATGAGAAAACCGACAAGCGCGACAGACTTAGGCGCAATGAGACCGGCTATAAGTGTAACGATAATAGGGAAAAGAACCCTTGTTGTTTTTGAAACGCTCTCGGGGTTGTACGGCATACGTATGCTGCGTTCTTTTTTAGTTGTGACAAGTTTTATAGCGGCGGGCTGTATTATTGGTACAAGGGCCATGTACGAGTACGCCGCTACGGCGATGGCTCCTTTGTACGAGCTGTTTAAAACCTGTGAAACCAGTATGGCCGTCGGCCCGTCGGCCGCGCCTATGATGCCCGCCGACATGGCGTCTTTCATAGGGAATCCAAGGAACGCCGCCATGAGGATTGTAAAGAAAATACCGAACTGCGCCGCGCCGCCGAAAAGCAGCATGCGCGGGTTTGAAAGCAGCGGCCCGAAGTCTATCATGGCGCCTATGCCTACGAAAAGCAGGAGCGGCATTGCCTCAGATGTATCTATGCCTACTTTAAAGAGCCATTCTATTATACCGCCGCTGCCTATTACTCCGGCATACGGCAGGTTAACAAGAATCGCGCCGAAACCCATGGGAAGAAGAAGAGACGGTTCGAAGTCCTTTTTTACGGCCAGCCATATAAGCAGCCCGCCTATTGCCCACATAAAGACCATTTCCCACGTTATGCCGGCTGCGCCGCTGACAAGATAAGCAAATTCATTCAACAGCTTTAACGCTCCTTTTATCCCCGTATTCTGTCTGCACGAAATTGCAGTTTATTATCTATTATAGTTTAAATAAATGCTTTCTGTCAATAGCCGACGAAAGCGGCAGCAAAAAACTTATTTTTTATGTCTTGTTTATACATATACAATAAAAGCATTTCAATTTTCAGCCGTGCCGAGCCGGTGTACGGCCAGCTTTATGCCTTTGAAGTGGTCCCTTAACGCATTGGCCTGCCCCGACAGCTCCTTGCTCGCGGCGGCGCTTTCTTCGGCGGTTGCCGAGTTGGACTGCACGACAGATGAAATCCTGCCTATGCTTGCGTTTATCTGCACTATGGAGGCGGCCTGCGCCGACGAGGAGCGGCCTACGCCGATTAACATATTATTTACATTTTTTATCCTTATATATGCGGACTCAAGGTATTTTGCCGTGCCGGCGGCTATTTGCAGCCCGTTTGAGGCGTTGCTGACGGATTTGTTTATAAGCGCGGCCGTGCGCTTCGCGGCATCCGACGACTGTGCGGCGAGGTTACGGACTTCATTCGCAACCACTTCGAAGCCCTTTCCGGCGTTTCCGGCCCTTGCCGCTTCGACGGAGGCGTTAAGGGCAAGGATATTCGTTTGGAAAGCTATGTTGTTTATAACTTTTATAATTTTACTTATTTCGCCTGAAGATTCGTTTATTTCATTCATGGCGGAAAGCATATTTTTCATACTTTCATTGCTTGAGCTGATTTCCTGCGTGGCGCAATACAGCGCCGAGGAAATTTCCTTTATGTTTCCGGTATCGGCGTTTATTTTTTCGGAAACCTCCGATACAAAGGATGCAAGCTCCTCAATGGCGCCGGCCTGTTCGGTAGCGCCGCATGCCAAAGCCTGCGAACTGCCCGACACCTGCTTAGCCCCTTCGTCCACCTGCTCGGCGGATGACTTTATCTCTGAAAATACCGCGTTAAGCGACGCAAGTATGTTGGAAAGCGATGACGAGATGGGGGCAAAGTCGTTTTCGTAACGTGGTATGTCCGTCTTACTTAAATCACCGGACGATATGCCGCCGAGTATCTGCGAAATATTTTTCACGAGGCCGCGGAGGTTTTCAAAAGCGTTTTCAAGCGCTGCCGCAAGGATGCCAAGCTCGTTTTTTGACTTATACATCTGCCGGACGCTCATGTCGCCTTTGGCGAACTTCTGCGCGCAGTCTTTTAAATTGTTTATCGGTTTTGATATTGAGTGTGAAATGTCATTGCCCATAAGTACGGCCGCGAGTATGGCTATGGCCGCGGCGGCCGTGTTGATGACAAGGGCGAAGTCCGCCCGCGCGCACGCGGAGGCGTTTTCCGAAACAGAGCTTTGGACCATATAGTCCATATACTTGTTAAGGGCAGAGGACATTTCCTCTTCCGTTGTAAGCGACGTGTGCAGCTTTGTGTTTGCGGACTCCATGTCTTTTGCCGCTATATCTTCGAAAACTCCGGTCATCATGGGCTGTACGACAACGTTGTACTTCTTTTGGACGTCTTTAATCTTTGTTTTCCATGTTTCGTCGGTTACGTCTTTGAGAAGCTCGGTGATATTTGTCTGGAAACTTTTATTGTATTTCGCGTACTCGGCCTTGTCGGACAAATACGCGTCTGCAGAAACGGTGCCGTTGAGCGCCATCTCGCGCGACAGCGCGGTCATGGCGGACGAAGTTTCCATATTTGCGAGGCATGTGAGCAGTTCGCTTATCTGCGGCAGGGAACCCATACGGTCTTCCATACTGTCCATACTGCCGCGGAGGTTTACGATATTATATATCCCGAGGCCCCCTAAAATGCCGGTGAGCAGGGCTATGGTTAAAAAACCGGCGAGAAGCCTGTTGGCAATTTTCATATCCGATATGTGCCTTTTAAGCTTTTTCATGGTGTTTCCCCTTCCTTGTCTTTTTTACTGGTTAGTCAGGTGGCTGCATATGAAAATACAAAAATGCCTTGGTGAAGGTTATAGCCCACATAGTAACATGACGTGTACCGACAATACCGGCGTTTTGCAAAGTGGGATATACTGGTAAAAGCTTTCACGAGGCATTTTTGTTTTCATATATATATTAATGTTATAACGTGCGTTTACTTAAAAGAGGCACTGCCGCTTAAGGCAGCGCGGGCGGGCGCTTTCCGGTTATTTTGTTATCGTCCCGTCCTCGTCCCACAGGTCGTGCCAGCTTGAGGCGCCGGGCCAAAGGAAGACCTGCCCCTTTATAAGGCGGCAGTTTTTATCCGCCGCTTTAATCTTAGCCATTTCTTCTTTTGTAAGCGGGTCCTCGGTTACGCACCTGAGGTTGCTTAAGTATTTGCTTTCATGCACAGAAAAAGGAATAGGTATCTGCCCATTCTGTACGGCCCACTTTAAACATATGACAGCCGGGTGTACGTTGTGGGCTTTCGCGGCTTCGGCGACTTCTAGCATTTCGATATCCGCCGTATCCTCCGCCGTCTTGTCGCGGTCGGGGCGCTTGGGGCTGCCGATGGGGCAAAAGCCCACTGGCTGTATTCCGTTTTCCGAAACATAATTAAACAGTTCCGGCTGCTGGAAAGCCGGATGCAGCTCCATCTCAACCATTGCGGGGCGAATCCTGCACAGTGGCAGCACCGCCTTTAGCTTAGGCACAGTCATGTTTGACATGCCAAGGTAGCGCACAAGCCCCATGTCGTGCAGCCTTTCCATCTGGCGCCACGCGCCCATAAACTCTTCGGCGCTGAAAGGCCGCGAGTCGGGGTTGCGTGAGTCGCCGGAGCATCCGGGCGCATGGTAATTAGGGAAAGGCCAGTGTACAAAGTAAGCATCAAGGTAATCAAGCTGCAGGTCGCGCAGCGACTGCGCACATGAAAGTATGACGTCGCCTTTTGCGTGGCGGTCGTTCCATACTTTGCTTATGATAAACAAATCGCCGCGTTTGGCAAAGCCGTTTTCAAGCGCCTGCGAAAACACGCGCCCTATAAGCTCTTCATTCTGATAAACCGAAGCGCAGTCAAACAGGCGGTAGCCGCACTTTACGGCGCCGTAAACCGCGTCGGATACCTCCTTTGCGGTATATCTGTCAGACCCGAAAGTACCCATGCCTATGCAGGGAATCTTTTCGCCGCCGGGCAGCGTGCGTTTCGGAACTTTTTGCGGATCGATAAACTCTGCCATTTAACATCTCTCCTTTAAGACGGAAACAAAGGGCGGACTTCAGCGTACATCCGGCACTTACACGGTTCCGCCCGTAAGCCGTTCTACTTTTACCATGTTAAGCAGATTGTTTAAATCTTCTTTGCGGAAAAAACCTGTTTTCGCGGTAAGGGCGTTTGCCGTTGAAACGGCAACGGCAAAGCGTATCGCTTCTTCAGCGACCTTATGCCGCGCCATGCTGACGGCAAAGCCCGCCACCATGCTGTCGCCGCATCCGACTGTATTTACTACGGGAATGTCAGGGGTTATGCCGCGGAAAACACCTTCCGCGCAGTTTACGAGGACGCCGTCACGGCCGAGCGAAACGGCGACAGCGCCTGCGCCCATGCGCCGCAGGGCGTCTGACGCGCCGGCAAGTTCATTTAGCGAAGCGGGCTTTCTCCCCATAAGCTGGCATATCTCGTCTTTGTTAGGTTTAATAAGCGCCGGCCCGCACGGTATGGCCAGCCTTAACGCTTCGCCGCTTGAGTCAAGTATGACCGGTTTGCCTTGCTCTTTGGCTTTTTTTATCATCGTCCCGTAAAAATCCGGCGGCACCCCTTTGGGCATGCTTCCGGAAATTGTAACGATGTCGGCGCTTGGCAGCAGTGCGGCGTAGGCGCGCAGAAAAGCCTCGGTTTCATCTTCCGCCACCGGCTGCCCCGGCTCGAGGAATTCCGTGCTGCGGTTGGTTTGGCGGTCGCGCACGTTGACGCAGCAGCGTGTTTCTGACTTAACGCGCGTAAAATGCTTTTCAATATTTTCTTCATTTATAAGGCTCTCAAACAGTTCGCCGTTGTGCCCGCCTACGAACCCCATCGCGGCTACGCGCTCGCCTGCTATGGATGCGGCCCGTGCGACGTTCATCCCTTTGCCGCCCGCCGTGTTGCAGACCTCGCCGACGCGCATCACTTCAAAAGGCTTAAGGCTGCCGACGAAATAAAGCTTATCCACCGATGCATTAAGCGTAACGGAAATTATCATTGTTAAATTCCCTCTTAACTATTTACAAGCATGATTTTCCCATGCACGTTTTCAGGATGGTGGAAGCAGCTGAACGCTTCGGCGGCTTCAGACATGGCGTACTTCCGGAAAATAAACCCAGGGTCAAACTTGAGCTGCCCCGTAGCGAAATAATGCGCCGTCAGCTCCCACTCCCTGCCGGGGAACGGGGCCGAGTAGCTCATCCAGCTGCCGGTAAGTGTAAACTCCTTGCGGTTCATGTTTTCCCATTCGGGCGGTGTAAACGAAAGGGGGGCGTGCGGCGTGCCTATGCAGCAGATATGCGATTTGTTTCCGGCGATTTTGTACGCCGTATGTACTGTAGCGGGGTTGCCCGCGGCTTCAAATACATACTTAAAGCCTTTGCCGTCGGTTATTTCCGCCACCTTTTTTTCAAAGCCTGGTTCTTTTGTGTTTATGACGGCATCCGCCCCCATGCGTTTTGCAAGTGAAAGGCGGCCGTCGTCAATGTCAAGTGCCACGAGCGTTTTAGCGCCGAAAATCTTCGCCCACTGCAGAGTGAAAATGCCAATCGTGCCGCAGCCTATGACAGCGGCACATTCGCCGCCGCTGTAGCCGTTGCAGAAAAGGCCGTGCAGCGCTACCGTCGAAGGCTCAAACATGGCCGCCTGCTCATAAGGTATGCTGCCGCTGTACTTTACCGCGTTAACCTCAGGCAGTACGACGTAGTCGGCAAAGCCGCCCTGCTGGCGGCTGCCTATAAATCCGTAATGGCTGCACAGCGAAAAATTGCCGTTCTGGCAGTCGGCGCATTTCATACACGGGAGAAGCGGGGCAGCCGACACAACGTCGCCTTCTTTAATGCCCTTTACGCCTTCTCCGACTTCAACTACGTCGCCGGCAAACTCATGCCCAAGTACAATAGGGTAGTAGTGCGCGCCGTTGTAAAGCACGCGCGGCACGTCGCTGCCGCAAATGCCGGCTGCCCTGACGCGGACTTTTACCGTGCCGGGCTTTGTTTCAGGCGTTTCATAGTCGGTGTACCTTATATCTTCATTCGCGTATAATACCGCTGCTTTCATTTGCTTTTCCTCCATGCATGATATTTTTGAGCGCTTCGTACAGTTCCCGGTAAACGGCATACCCGGCTTCGTAAACGGATGCGTTCTTAACGTCCGGCTCATAGCGGCGCTTAACTTTAACTGTTTTGCCTACGGCATCTTCAAAGCCCGCGTACACGCCGGTGCCGACGCCCGCGAGTATGGCCGCGCCGAGGGCTGTGGCCGTGTCGGACGAACAGACTTCAATGCTTTTTCCGGTTATGTCGGCTTTAATCTGCATCCACAGGCGGCTGTTGGCAGCCCCGCCCATAGCGCGTAAAACGTCTATGTGCGCGCCGCCGGCCTGCGCAGCCTCTATGTTGTGCCTTACGGAGTAAGCAACGCCTTCCATTACGGCGCGCGCAAAATGGGCGCGCGTTTTGGCAAAGTCTATGCCATAAAAAACCCCTTTGGCCCTGCTGTCCCATATTGGGCTGCGTTCACCTGCGAGGTACGGCAGAAATACCAGCCCGCCGCTGCCCGGCGGGACAGTTTCCGCTGCCCTGTCCATTTCAAACAGCGTCGATGTTCCCGCTTCTTTCGCTTTAAAAGATTCCTGCGCGCAAAATTCACCCGAAAACCAGTTTACGGCCCCGCCGCCGGCAACTGTGCCGCCCTGCAGCAGCCACAGCCCCGGTACGACATGGGGGCTTAGGATTAACCGCCTGTTTGCACGGCATGTGTCCGCGCATATGCTCATGCCGCCGGCCTGGCCGCCCTGCTCCTGCGTTTCGCCGGGGTGTATGGCTCCGACACCGAGCGTCGCGCACGCGGCGTCAAGCCCTCCGGCAACCACAGGAGTGCCGCGCAACAGGCCTGTCTGCTTCGCGGCTTCCTTTGTTACGTTCCCTATTACCTTATGGCACGGCACAATGTCAGGCAGTAACGACGTTGAAAGCCCGGCCCCCGTGCAGAGCCCAGGCTCCCACCGCCCGTTTGCCATGCTGTAGCAGGCCCAGCCGTACCCCTGGCTTACGTCCTGCGACGGTACCCCCGTAAGGCGCATGGCGATAAAACCGTTTGACTGAAGTATCTTGTAAGTATGCTTGTACACATCGGGCATGAATTCCTTGTACCAAAGTACTTTAGGCATCGTATACGACGGTCGGAGCAAATTTCCGCTTACGCGGAACATTTCGGCGCCTATTGGCCTTTTGTTCAGTTCATCGCATATACTTTGGGCACGGGTGTCAGTCCATATAGGGGTGTTGCACAAAACCGCGCCGCGCCTGTCTGCCGCGACGGCACTCCAGCTTTGTCCATCGACGCCTACGCCGGCTATGGCGGCGGGGCTGACGCCTTTTTCAAACAGCGTATGCAGCGCCCCGCACACTGCCTGCCACCATATGTCGGGGTCTTGTTCTTCCCAGCCGGCGTGCGGGCGCAGTACGCCGTAGTTTTCGCTTGCCTGTGCTTTGACCGTGCCGTCCGTACGGAACGCAACGGCCTTGCACGAGGAAGTGCCTATGTCAATACCTAAAAGTGTAGTTTCCATATGTGCCCCCAAAATTACGCCCTGCCGCAGCATCCGCAGACGCGCATGCGGTTTTTAACCTGTTCCTCTACGCGCGAGCGTCCGACACTGCCGTAAGCCTTGGGGTCGAAAGCGCCGGATTTCTCTTTAAGCAGCTCTTTTACCCCATCGGTGTACGCGATGCGCAGCTCGGTGGCAAAATTAACCTTGCATATGCCGCGCTCTATACATTCGCGTATCGCTTCATCCGAAAGGCCCGAAGCCCCGTGCAGAACCATTGGGACTGTAAGCATGCTTTTAAGCTCGCCTATAAGCGGCGTGTTAAGAACCGGGGTCGTTTTGTAGACCCCGTGCGCCGTGCCGACGCCTACGGCCATGCTTGAGAGGCCGGCTTCTTTTTCAAAGCGCACCGCTTCGGCGGGAATGGTGTAGCCTGTGCCGCTGTCCTGCGTGTCGTCCTCTTTGCCTCCGACGCGCCCTATCTCACCCTCTACGGGGACTCCCGCGGGTGCGCATAGTTCAACGACTTTCCGTGTAAGCGCTATATTTTCAGTAAGGGCAAGCTTGCTGCCGTCTATCATAATGCTTGTGTACCCAGCCCTCAGCGCGCGCACGCACAGTTCAAAGCTGCTGCCATGGTCTAAGTGGAGCGCTACGGGTACTTTCGCGTTTTTAGCCAAAGCGCTCACGTTTGCATAGTATAACTCCGGTGAAGCGTACTTAAGGGTTCCAGGTGTCGTCTGCACAATGACAGGGGCATTTAAATCCTCTGCGGCCGCAATTACAGCCTGGGCCATTTCCATATTTTCTACATTGAAAGCGCCTACGGCATATTTGCCTTTTTGAGCCTTGCACAGCATTTCCTTCGATGTTACCAACGGCATTTAAATACACCTATCCTTTATAAATATTCGTGCAGCGTTTGTTGTTCCGTTAAATTATATTTCAGCCGTACAAAGGCCCGTAATGCCTGCATGCCGCATAATCGGCCGCCTGCAGGTCCTGCGTACCGAACGAGGCCCATGAGTGTGGACGGTAAACCTTTTCCTGCGGGACGTTATGCATTGTTATCGGGATCCTGAGCATGGAAGCAAGCGTAATAAGGTCGGCGCCTACATGGCCGTAAACGGTCGCACCGTGGTTTGCGCCCCAGTTGGCCATGACGCTGTACACGTCTTTAAAAGCGCCCGTGCCGGTAAGCCTTGGGGCAAACCAAACGGTAGGCCACGTCGGGTCAGTGCGCTTGTCTATTGCGTTATGTATCTTGTCAGGCAGGTTTACGGTCCAGCCTTCGGCAAGCTGCAGCACAGGGCCGACACCGTCAACTATATTGAAGCGTATCATTGTGATAGGCATTTCGCTCCTGCAGCGGAAATGGCTCGAGAACCCGCCGCCGCGGAAATACTCGTAGTTTGCGCGGCACCAGTCGGTCGCGCCCATGCACGCGTTGATATCCTCTTTTGTCATTTCCCAGAAAGGCTTCATGCACGGCTCGCCGTTTTTGTTTTTGCACATGCCGGTTTCATCAAGCGCTGTTGCGCCGGAGTTGAGCAGGTGTATAAACCCGCCGGCCGCTTTGCCGGTCGGCCTTACGCCGGTAACGCGCTCGCATGAGTCCGGGCTCCAGTATGAACGCACGTCGTGGAAGCCGGGCGCGGTGTTTGAAACCATGGTGCCGAGCAGCATGGCGATGGCGTTGCATGTGTCGTTTTCCGTTGCGAACGGGGTAGGCTGTTTTGCGCCGTTCCAGTCAAATGAAGAAGCCATTATAGCTTCGGAGAAGTCCGCGTTAGGCAGCCAGTCTGTCCACATGCGCTGCCCCTGGAAACCGCCGACTACTGCGTTGCGGCCGAGGGATTCCTCGTGCCAGCCCATTTCGGCGAGCTTCGGGTTGCCGAAAAGTATGTCGCGCATGACTATGGTCATCTTTGTAATGAATTCCCAGTCTTTGTCCGGCGGGATAACCTTTGATTTGCGTATAATCTCCGGGAAGTTTTTGCCTGCGTTGCAGTCAAAGCCTTCGCGGCAGTTAGCCTTTACCCATTTGAAGGCGCGGTCAAATTCGTCGTGGTCGTAGATTTCGAGCTTTATGCGGCGCAGTATCTCGGTCATGTCAACCCACTCCGCGCGCAGCCCGAGGTATTTTTGGAAAACGTCCGCGTTGCAGAAACTGCCGCCTATGCCCATAGGTACGCCGCCGAGGTTGACATAAGCCTTGTTCTTCATCCATCCGGCCGCAACCGCGCAGCGCGCAAAGCGGAGGATTTTTTCAGATACATCGTCAGGGATGCTTGAGTCGGACGCATCCTGCACGTCATGTCCGTAAATGCTGAAAGCCGGCAGGCCGCGCTGTGCGTGCGCCGCCATAACGGCGGCAAGGTACACGGCGCCGGGGCGTTCCGTTCCGTTAAAGCCCCAGACTGCCTTTATGGTCGAGGGATCCATGTCAAAAGTTTCAGTGCCGTAGCACCAGCACGGCGTTACGGAAAGTGTCGCGACTACGTTTTCTTTTGAGAACTGGTCGGCACAAGCGGCGGCCTCGGCTCCTCCGCCTATGGTAGTGTTGGAAATCACGCACTGTACGGGCGTGCCGTCCGGATACCTTAACGAACCGGAAATCAACTTTGCGGCGCTTGTAGCCATCCCCATGGTCTGGCTTTCAAGGCTTTCGCGTACGCCGCCCCACCTGCCGTCAATAATCGGTCTTATGCCTATTTTTGGATACAGCATATATGTCACTCCTTATAAAGAATTTTTAAATAAGTTTTGTATTTTTCATCACATATGCCGGTGTTTTCAGGTACATAATGCTTAAGCTTTTCGCTCTTGGCAATCAGCCTGCGGCCAGCGTTAATGTCGGGTATGGCGCCGAGCGCCGAAAGCTGGATAATCATATTTCCGAGTGCGGTGGCCTCAACAGGCCCCGCCGTGACTGGCAGGCCGGTGCTGTCTGCAGCCAGCTGGCTCAGAAGGGCATCTTTCGTTCCGCCGCCGATAATATGAAGCACGCCGAATTTTTTGCCTGTTGCCCTCTTTAACTGTTCGAGCGCGCAGCGGTACTTCATGGCAAGGCTTTCGTAAATGCAGCGCATTACTTCGCCGTCTGTCTGCGGGATATGCTGGCCGGTTTCCCGGCAATAATTTTTAACCCTCGCTGGTATGTCGCCCGGTACCGAAAATTCAGGCGCGTCCGGGTCTATAAAGCAGAGCAGCGGGTCTGAAGCGCGCGCCATGCGTTCCATATCGTCGTAAGAGTACTCATGCCCCTGCCTGCGCCATGACCTCCGGCTTTCCTGTATGAGCCAAAGGCCGATAATATTTTTAAGGTAGTTTACTTTGCCGTTTGCCCCTAATTCGTTTGACAGTCCAAGCGAGCAGCTTTCGGGAGTTAGTACGGGCCTGTCGGTTTCAGTCCCGAGCAGGCTCCATGTACCGCTGGAAAGAAAAGCAGCCTCGCCGCCGTTTAGGTTAGGTACGGCAGCCGAAGCGCACTGCGTGTCATGGCCGGCTACGGCTATGACTTTTGCGCCGCCCGGAAGGCTGCCGGTAACGGTGCCGCTCGGCACCGGCTCGCCGAGGATGCTTTCCGGTATGCCGAAGTCCTTTAATACGCGTTTGCTCCACTTTCCCGACGCGGGGTCAAGCATTTGGCTCGTCGAGGCTATACTGCGTTCGCAGGCCGCCTGCCCGCATAAAAAGTACTCGAAAAGGTCCGGCATAAAAAGGAGTTTATACGCTTTTTGCAGCAACTCCGGCTGCTGCCTTTTTAGTGCCGTTAACTGGAATAATGTATTTATAGGCATTATCTGGTTGCCGGTCAGCCTGTATAGCTCCTCTTTTGACATGATATTTCCGATTTGTTCGGGAATACCGTCAGTCCGCGTGTCACGGTAATGTACAGGACGTGCCAACAGTTTGCCGTTTTTATCAATCAGGCCGAAATCAACGCCCCATGTGTCAACCCCAACGCTGTCGAACTCGCCGGCCTTTGCTATGCCGGTCTTAAGCTCACCGAGCAGGGCTTCGAAGTCCCAGCAGAAATGGCCGTCAAAGTCGCCTGGGTTGTTTTCAAACCTATGTATCTCACTGTAAGTCAGGGTTCCGTTTTCATACCGGCCTTTAATCGCGCGCCCGCTTGAGGCGCCTAAGTCCAAAGCCAGCACGGTAATGCCGTTTTTCATTGCACTACACCTTTTTTAAGGAGAATGTTTGCATAAATAGCGGTTTCTCCGGTAGCGATGATTGCGTAGGCTTTTTTGGCCCTTTCGTAAAACGCAAAGCGCTCCGTCATTTCTATTGCTTTCGGATCTTCGCCGTGTTTAGCTATAACGGCCTTATAGTCGTTCCATATGGTAGGTTTAACGGGGTCGCCCGGAACAACGGACATGAGGGCGACAGGATTTTTCGTATACTTATCAAGAGGTATAACCGTTAAAACAGCATCGAGTATTTCTTTTACGCCGTGCCCGTCGGCACGTATGACAATGGCGTCCCTGCCGACGCTTTCGGCGGGGAAGTTACCGTCGCCTATAACAAGCTCGTCCCCGTGGCCCATTTCACAGAGGACTTTAAGCAGCTCCGGACTGAGAACGGGCGGTACGTTTTTCAGCATATTATTACACTCCTTTTTCTTATAAATCACAGTAATGGGTACTTGCCGGACTTAATGCGAAACTAAAGCATTTAAATTTAATGGAAAGGCGGGAAAACCCTTTCCGCCGGGTTTCCCCGCCTTTGTAACGCAAATTAACGGGGTGACTGATAAATCAGCGGAGTAAATCAGTCGTAGAGGTTTTGCGCTATTTCAGCATTTGCTATGTTTTCCGCAGTGTAGAAAGCGCAGCCTGTATCCGTGTCTTTAACGGACTGGTCTTCGGCAGATGCGGCGAGCAGGTCAATAAGGACGGAACCGATTTTAACAGGGGACTGTGTAACGGCGCCGTACATTGTACCTGCAGTTACGGCGCTCTTTATAACCTTGCCGGAGTCAAAGCCGACGGCGAGTATCTTGTCGCTGTCGCTGCCAAGTACCTGCAGGGTTTCGTTTGCCGTCAGGATGCCTTCGGCTGAAACCTGGTTAGAACCGAAAATAGCAATCGTGTCGGACTCATTGAGTATAACGCCGGCTTCTGTAGCGCAAAGTTCGGTTGTTGTCTGTGCAGGCACGCGTACTTCGATGATAACGTCTGCGTTGTCAGCCGTACCGTTGGCGCCCTTGCAGCTGCCTACATACTTTTCATTGCCTGTAACGAAAACTTTTTTGCCGTCCGCAGTTAACTTGGAAATCATTTCATCAATAAATCCGAGGCCGCGGTTAGTTATGGACTCAGACGTCGCATCCTGGTTTACTTCGCCTATCCTTACTTTTCCTTTGCTGACGCGGTCTTTGATTTTTTCATACATGCTGTCAGCGGCAACTTTGCCCGCGGCGTAGTTATCCGTTGAAGCGTTCGCGAGGACAGCGCCCTCAGGAGCGTTAGGCACGCCGGAGTCAAAACCTATAATCGGGATTTTTTCTGACTGGGCGTTTTTAATGGAGCCGAGGAGCGCGCTTACGTCAAGTGCAGCCAGCCCTAAGGCATCCGGCTTGGTGTTAAGGGCGGATGTGAATTCCTGTACCTGCGTGGAAACGTCCGACTCCGAGTCGGGGCCGACAAAGTTCATGGAGTACTTTTCATATCCGGCTTTGCTGTTTAGGGCTTCAAGCTCGGCGGTAGCGCCCTTGTAAACAGCCTGCCAGTACGTGGACTGGAACCCTTTGGAGACAATCTCAAAGTGGTACTTTTTGCCCGAGGCATCGCTTGCCTTGGATTCGCCGGAGTCTGATGACGCCTCCGACGCATCTGTGGAGGCCGCTGTGTTTGAAGCGCTTGACGAACAGGCGCTTACGGATACAGCCATCACAGCTGCCAAAATAATTGCCAGTATCTTTTTCATTTCGTTTTCCTCCCTTATTAGGATTTAATTATTGCCACACCTTATAGATTAGGTGAAAAGGCCGAAAGTTTAATCAGGTCGTTTTCTTCCTGTGCTGCAGCACGTCTATGGTAACGGCCGCAATAAGCACAATGCCTGTGATAATCTGCTGCCAGTTTGCCTGCAGGCCGACGTAAGGCAGGCCGGTTTTCAGCAGCGAGATGATAAGCACGCCGAGGAAAGTTCCCGCAATGGACCCGACGCCGCCCGTCATGGAAGTGCCGCCGATGATGGCGCCGCCTATGGCGTCAAGCTCAAGCCCAGCGCCGGTGCCGGGGGTTATGTTAGAGAACGTGCAGGCGTAGGCTATGGCCGCAAGCCCCGTGAACAGGCCGCAGATTGAGTACGCTACTATGGTCCATTTCGCAACGTTCACACCTGAGAGCCTTAAGGCTTCTTTGTTGCTGCCGAGGGCTATGATGTAGCGCCCTACCTTCGTCTTGCGTAAGATGACGGACATGATTACGAGGATAATTATCATCCAGATTATCCCTATGGGGATGATTTTGCCGTTTGCCTTGACTTTTAATATGTTCCTGCACCATCCGCCTTTGCTGCCTTCCATAGGCCAGACGCCGCTCAGCCCGCCGGTAAGTATTGAACCAAGGCCGCGGACTATCATCATGGTGCACAGCGTCGTTATAAAAGGCGGAAGCTCAAGCGTCGCAATGATAACGCCGTTGATAACGCCGAACAGGACGCCCATCAGTATTGTCACAAGCATACCCACGCCTACGGGCATGCCCATTTGGTTTATTATGAAGCTGCCTATAATGGAGTAGCATACGACGCCGGTTCCCAGCGACAGGTCAACCCCTGCCGTGATAAGCGGAAACGTTACGCCTATTGCCATCAGCAGTATGTAGTACATGTAGTTGCAGAGAGTGACTATCGTCGTATAGCGCCTGAAAGACTTGCTTGCCACTATGAAAAATACGAACAATATAATTGTGGCGGCAAAGGCAATCCCTTCCTGTGATTTGAAAACCCGGGCGAGAGGGCTTCCGCCGGCTGCATTCTTTTTCTTTTCCATATCTTTTCCCTCCCTTAATTGCGCATTGTGGCCAAATTCATAATTTTCGCCTGCGTGGCTTCGGCAATGTCAAGTTCGCCTGTTATCTTTCCTTCGCACATTACGATAATGCGGTCACTCATGCGGAGGATTTCAGCTAATTCGGATGAAATCATAATGATGGATTTGCCTTCGTCGGCAAGCCTGTTCATAAGCTCGTAAATTTCCTCTTTTGCGCCTACGTCTATGCCGCGCGTAGGTTCGTCGAAGATGAGTATGTCGGCGTCGCCTATGAGCCATTTGCCGATGACTACCTTCTGCTGGTTGCCGCCCGAAAGGTTTATAACCAGCTGGTCAACGCCGGGGGTTTTAAGCTGCAGCATATCTACGTATTTCTGCGTTACTTCTTTTTCTTTTTTCTTGTCTATAAACTGGCGGCGGCAGAACTTTGGCAGGCACGTGAGCGTGGAGTTTTCCACTATGCTTTTTTTAAGTGCAAGCCCGAACTGCTTGCGGTCTTCCGACAGGTAGCTGAGGCCGGCCGAGACGGCTTCCTCAGGCCTTGTTATTTTTACTTTTTCGCCGTTTATATAGATGTCGCCGCTTTCCCTTGCGTCCGCGCCGAAAATGGCGCGCGCGGTCTCGGTGCGCCCTGCGCCCATAAGGCCGGAGAAACCGAGGATCTCGCCTTTATGCAGCTCAAAGCTTACGTCCCTTACCATGCGGCCGGCGTTTATATGCTCCGCCTTGAGTACCACCGGAGTGCCCGGCTTGACGTGGCTTTCGGTTTTCGGGGCGGCGTAAATGACGTGCCCTATCATCATGTTGATTATGTCGTCTTTGGTGCAGTCTTTTGTAATGAGCGTCCCTACGTTGCAACCGTCACGCATGACGGTTACGCGGTCGGTAATCTTTTTAATTTCGTCCATGCGGTGTGAAATATATATGATGCCGAGCTGCTGTTCGCGCAGGTCGCGGATAATGGTAAAGAGCTGCTCTATCTCGGCGTCTGTAAGCGCCGCGCTCGGCTCGTCGAAAATGATAAGCTTTGCGTTGCGTGAAATAGCCTTCGCGATTTCGCACATCTGCTGTTTGCCGATGGTAAGAAGGTTCATTTTTTCGGTCGGGTCAATTTCTATTTTTAATTTCTCAAATAATTTTTTAGCGTCCCTGTTCATCTTCGCGTCGTCAATAAGGCCGCCGTTCAGCGGTTCCCTTCCGATGAAGATATTCTGCGCCACCGTAAGGTGCCCTATCATGTTAAGCTCCTGGTGGACTATGACGATGCCGGCTTCCTGCGCTTCGTGCGGGTTTTTGAACTCGATTTCCCGTCCTTCGTATGTAATGGTGCCGCTGTCTTTTTTATATATGCCAGTCAGTACTTTCATCAAAGTCGATTTGCCGGCGCCGTTTTCACCCATCAGGGCGAGTACCTCGCCTTTTTTAACATCGAGGCTCACGTGGTCCAGCGCATGTACGCCCGGAAAAGTTTTATCTATGTCCTTCATAGTAAGAATAATTTCACCCATATGCGCGTCCCTCCTCAAACTTTCCTTTTACGGCTGAGTGTATCCGCCGTAACGGCAATCAAAACAATTATGCCGCTTATAACATACTGGTAAGAAATTGTGAAGCCCATTGCAAGTATGCCTTCCTGCATAAGCGACATAATCATCGTGCCTATAACGGTGCCGAGAATGGAAGCAACGCCTCCGGCCATAGATGTTCCGCCCATTACGCACGCGGCGATTGCGTCGTTGTTGAAGTTGTCGCCGAGGCCCGGCTGGACGGTGGTGTACGCGCCTACGTAGAAGATGGCCGCGCATCCTGCCAAAAGACCGCAGATAACGTAAGCAATCATTTCCCACTTTTTAGTGTTTACGCCCGACAGGCGGACGGCCTCTTTGTTGCTGCCAATGCAGAGCATGTAGCGGCCGGCCTTTGTTTTGTTAAGCACTATGCCGCATATCACGGCGGCAATGATAAGGAGGATAAGGCCCGTAGGCACGTTGCCGGCCCGCACTAAATTTTTGTACCATGAATTTTCACTGCCGGCGGTAGGCCACGTAACGGACTGTGTTTTTGTAAATACGGACCCTATGCCTTTCGCAATCTCTATGCTTGCGAGCGATGTAACGAAAGACGGAAGAAACCTGTAAGCAACAAAGTACCCGTTAAGCAGCCCGAACAGTGAGCCTACGATAAGGCTGATGATAAGACACAGCCAAAGCGGAGCGTGGTACTGCGTCAGGCAGTAACCCGATATAAGCGCCGATGCGAACATGACCGGCCCTATGGAAAAGTCTATGCCGCCGGTAGAAATGACAAATGTAACGCCTAAAGCGAGAAAGCCTAAAAAGTACGCGTAGTTCATAGCGCTGAATATGCGCTCTACTTTCACAAATGATGCTCCGCCGTGGAGTACCGGTGTCAATACTGCAAAAAGCAGGTAAAGTAAAAAGATAACGCAGATTAACACAACGCGGTTAAAGCCGATAGCTCTGACAAATTTAAGATTTTTAAATTTTTTCATAAATAGACATCATCTCCCCTTCTGTTTCACCCCGGAATGTACGGTGCTGACGCCGCTTTCGTTTTTTTCCGCATATCCCTCCCAAAGTCCGGATGCATCCGGAACAATGGAAAAAAATTCGTCGCGGACTGCCTGCGTAAATGGTTTTATCTCATCGGTAAGGTTAAAACGCTCCGCCGCCCCCTCGGAAAGTTTCCATGCGTCACCTGCGAGCTTTTTATCCGTTTCATCCTGCTTCATAGCCGCTATACCGAAATATTTTTTACGGTAGGATTTGTCATTGAGGCACGCAGTGAAGTACCGCCGCGCCGCGTTGCGGAATTCCCAGTAAAGCTCCCTTTCGCCTTCGGCGCCGAAGCCCGCGGCTTCACTGAACCCCATGGTCTCCATTATCTGCCGTATCTCTTTTTCACCTTTTTTTTGAAAAAAACGTGAACCGGACATACGGTAGACGCAAAGTATGTTTACGAACTGCCAGAGGAACTGGTCAACACGGTGCTTTGGGTCCTGCGGGTCTGAGTACCGCAGCTCCCACAGGGCGTGCCTCAACGGTACAAGTTTGTCGGAAGGGTTCTCCTCACTGCCGGCACATAGGATTTCCATCCGCCGCTCAGGGTCTGTTTCGCTGTAATAAGAGCTCCAGGCACCTGGAACCTGCCATGCCCGATTTTCCTCCACAGGCGCTTCCTCCTTTGCTTATGTAGTCAAAATAAAACGTCACGTTTTGGCCATAGTATAGCAATAGTAATAAAAACACGCAATACTTTTTAGTAAATAGAGTTGATATTTACCTGTTACAAGCGATTTTTATACCTGCTTTTGGAAGCATACGCCTGTCCGCGGGAGACAGCCGCGGACTTTTTACGCGGCGCATTGCGGGGCCTTTTAAGGCTGTAAATGCGCGCAGGCAAGGCATTTTTCAGCTTCCGGCAGACACGGCAGGCAGTAGCAGCGCGCACCGGTTTAATTTTATTGGGAATTAAAAACGGCGTTCCGGCCCCATGGCGATTACTTCTGATTACTTTTGATTGCTACATAAAAATACAGCGTTTATTTTTCAATATAAGCGCCAATCATAGCAGGCACGGAGTATTTATGTTATGATAAAGTACACAGTAAATATCCCGCAGGGGTAATAATTTCATTGATATTAAATATAACCGCATTTTAATAAAAACCAGCCGGCAACGCAGCTCATGTGCGCAGCGCACGAAGAGGGCAGTTAAGCGGAAAGAAGGTACTGGGAAACGCCCGCAAAGTGCCGCACGGTAATATTTCATATACAAAATTGCATATAAAAACAATGTTGCACAAAAAATATGCGATAATTATAATAATCATTAGATAAACAGATAAAATTTGACAGTGGTGAAAAAAATCTTGCGGTTTGGTACTGTACGGGTAAGTAAACGTGCAAAGGAAGCCGCGGCGAGGATAAAGGAATTTTTCCTGCCGCGTTTAAAAAGAGTTCATATGTTTCATAAAAACAGCCTTTGCGTCATAATGGCGGCAGTTACGGTGGGGCTTTCTCTAATTGCGGTTATCGCAATTACGCTTATTGTTTATCACCATGCCGACAGCGCTATTAATTTTTCCATTGAACAGAACAACGCGCAGATTGTACGGAACGTATCGGATTCCATTGACAGCTACATAGAAGAAATGGTTTCCGTTTCCGATACTGTCACCGACCTTTTAAGCAGGCACTCCGCGGCGGAGATGAACAGGAGCCTGATTGTTTTTCTGCGCAAAGATATTGAAACCATCGTTGTCTTTGACGACAACGGCAAGCCGGTTGTAACCGCCGACAGCCGCAGCCTGCGAAAGGATATTAACATTACGGAGCAAAGCTGGTACGTAAGCGCTGGTACTACCGACAAACGTTATATAATTTCGCCCCCGCATGTTGAAAGGCTGTACTCGGGCGAATACCCGTGGGTCATCACATTGACGAAAAACGTGACATGGACGCAGGACCTGCAAAAACACCAGGGCATAATGATTATAGATATGAATTTTACGCATATAAAGGACCTTTGCACGCGCGGCGGCAGCGACAACGGCTACCTCTACATTAAGGACCTGCAGAATGATATTGTCTACCATCCGAAGCAGCAAATGATTTACGCCGGCATAATGCCGGAAGAAATAAGCCGTATTTCCGACCTTAAGTCGGGCAGCGCCGTAGTTCCGGCAAGCTCGGGCAAGCTCAGCGTTTTTGCCGAGCCGCTCTCAAACGCCGACTGGGTAGTGACGGGAGTTTCACCCATGGACGGGCTTGCTACATATGAAAGCGGGCCCGGGCTTTACGTGGTGCTCGCCATCCTGGCCCTTGCGCTTATGGTCCTTTTCGGCAGCATCATACTGTCGAGGGCCATCATAAAGCCTATTTACAACCTTATGTCGCTTATGGAACACATACATATAGAAAACAGCACCGAAGCCGCATCCCCGTGTGAACTTTACGAAGCCGACCAGCTGGGAAAGTCTTTTAACGGCATGGTCGAAAGGATCCGCCAGCTTATGGTGCAGGTGCGCACAGAGCAGGAGCAGCTCCGGCGCAGCGAGCTTAAGGCGCTGAACGCGCAGATAAACCCGCATTTCCTTTACAATACGCTTGACTCGGTCGTATGGCTTGCTGAAAACGACGACAAAGACAGCGTAGTAAAAATAGTGATGGCGCTTTCCAAGTACTTCCGCCTGTCGCTTTCGGGGGCGAGGGACTTTATCCCTGTCGAGGATGAACTGCAGCAGGTAGAAAAGTACCTTCTGATACAAAAAATGCGTTTTAAAGACGTGTTTGTATACCATATAGAGTGTGCCGACAATGTACGCAAGGCCAAAACGCTTAAGGTAACGCTCCAGCCGATTGTGGAAAACGCCATTGTGCACGGCATTGGGACAATGGACGAAGGGGGTAAAATATGGATTTCGGCTTATGGCAGCGGAGAATGTCTGGAACTTTCCGTAAAAGACAACGGCTGCGGCATTAAGCCCGACGTGCTTGCCCATATTTTGGAATGCAACCCGAGCACAAGGACCGGCATAGGCATTAAAAATGTCCATCAGCGCATACAGCTTGCGTGCGGGCCGCAGTACGGCCTGCATGTCGAAAGCAGGCTCGATGAGGGGACGACGGTTACCGTCAGGCTCCCGCTGAATTTTTAAACGCAGGCAGGTTCCGATTTTTTATGTTTGAAATATAATACGTATTCTGAAAATATGTTTGGGATTAAGACGTTTTCAGGGTTTAAGGGCGCCAGTGCATCCACTTCAATCTAATTCACGGTACGCAGTGCGGGGAAGGGAGTGCCACAAGTTGAAACGGCGGCTTACCATCTTTTTGATTATCGCTGTTTTTGTCGTTATCATAGGCGGGGTCCGGTACCTTTGGCGTGCCGGTTCGGGGACAAAAAAGAGCTACAACTTTGACCTTATTGTAAAAAGCACTAATATGGATTACTGGAAAACCGTTAACGAGGGCGCTTTGGCCGCGGCCTCGGCCTACAATGCCACAGTTAAATACAAAGGGCCGCCAACGGAAGAAAACTGTAAGCAGCAGATTTCCATACTTAAAGAATCCGTCGCCGAAAGGCCCGATGCCGTTATACTGGCGGCATCGGATTACAACCTTTTGGCGGAGCCTGTGCAGGATGCCATAGACGCGGGCATCCCGGTGCTGATGATTGACTCTAACGTAAAAAATACAAACACTATAGGGTACGTGGGTACTGACAACATAAAGCTGGGCAATATGCTCGCCCAGCAGCTGTGCGGGCATATAGGCAAGACTTCAGGTACGGTCGGCATAACGAGCTTTGTCAAGGAAAGCTGGCCCGCGGTAAGGCGCGAGGCGGGGTTCCGCAGCGGCATGGAGCTGCACCCGGAGTTTAAGATACTTAAAACAGTGTACGGCGGCTCCGATATAGAAAAAACCGAGTACCTCACGTCCCGCATGGTGCTTGCCAACCCAGGGCTTTCGGCGGTTGCCGCCTTAAACGCCCAGTCGGCAACCGGCGCGGCGAGGGCGCTTAACAAGCTTGGGCGTAACGACATACAGCTTTATGCGATTGACTGTACGCCGGAGGAAGCCATGTACATGGAAAAAGGCATAATAAAAATAGCCCTTCTGCAGAACCCGTACCAGATGGGGTATTACAGTGTTGAAACCGCCTGCAATTACCTGCGGGGCAAGAAAGTTTCAGGCAGGAATACCGACATTTACACCGTCAATGTGAACACGCTGTTTGACGATAAATATGAGCAGCTGATTTTTCCGTTCAAATCTTAACCTGCTGTTATAGTTGTGGCAAGACTTTGTCATATGCAAGGGAGGCTGTGTAATTGTATAAATTGATTTTTGCAGATGATGAAAAGCTCGTTGTGAACAGAATACGGCAAATAGTTGACTGGGAAAGCAGTGGGTTCACACTTGTTGGTTGTTGCTTTAACGGATATGAAGTGCTTGAAATGGTGGAAAAAGAGCTTCCCGACGTGGTAATCCTCGACATAAATATGCCTTTTATCAGCGGGCTTGATGCCGCCAGACAGATAAAGCACAGCTACCCGTTTATACGCATTGTCTTTTTGACGGCGTACGCCGAGTTTGAGTATGCAAAGCAGGCGGTCGAGCTTAACGCCATAAAGTATATTTTAAAGCCGGTGTCCAAAGATGATTTGGAAGCCGTGCTTGACAGGATCCGTGCCTCGCTGGACAAGGAGCGTTCGAAAGTCCACGAAACGGCCAACCTTGCAAGGTTTCACCAGCAGAACAGGGAAATGCTGGCGAACGACCTCTTGGACGGCGTCACGGACGGCGATGCCGTCTATAAACGCTTCCAGGCCAACGGTCTGGGCCTGAACGGAAGCACCTTTTTTGAGGCCGCCGTCTTCAGGGTGAACGATATACGCTGCGAGTCAAGCTGGACGGGCGAAGACTGCAAGGCTATGCTCTATGCTTTGGACAATATTATAACGGAGCTTGCACAGGAAAAGGATATCGGCCTTTCGTGCATAAGGAACGAACAAGTCGTTTTAATCGCGTATTCCCCATCGGAGAACGGCTTTGAGGAACAAATACAGCAGTTTGCCGAGTCGGTACTGCATTTGGCGTCAACGCAGTTAAAGTTCTCCGCCACATGCGGATTGGGCGGGGTTTACCGCGGATGCGGCAAGATTTCCGACAGCTACTCTGAGGCCGTCGTAACATCTAAGTTAAGTATGAGAAAATCCGACGGGCAGCTTTTTACCATGCATGATCTGCCAGGGCCGGGAGGGGATATCTCAAAACATACGGCCGTCTGGAACGCGGTAAAGTACATAGAGTCGTCTTATAACAACGCCGACCTTTCGGCGGACTCGGTATGCGAGCATCTGCACCTCAGCCCGAGCTACTTAAGGGCTTTATTTAAACGTGAAACCGGCAGCACTATCATAGGCTATATTACTAAGGTAAGGATGGAGCGCGCCAAAGTCCTTTTAAAGGGCGGAAAGCTCGCAAACAGCCAGATAGCCGACGAAGTGGGGTATGCCAATCCGCATTATTTCAGCTATTGCTTCAAACGCTATTTCGGCATCAGCCCTAACGACATGCGCGTTAAGATATAACGCCGTGCCGGCTGTCCTGTGTGCATACGGCGCCGCGCGCCGGCACGCAGGATTTCTTTTTGTCCGCGGCAATGTTTATAATTTGATAATACATTAAATACGGATTAGATGTATAATAAAAAATAATTTGCATATCCGGCAGCTTAAAATACCATTTTGATTATTGCCGTATTATCGGCATAACGGAGGTAAAAAGTAATATGTTTAAGCCGGCACTTTATGAACCCCTGCTCATAAAAAACCTTTTTGACCTGACGCATACCCAGGCGGCGCCGCTTTTGGAAGGGCTTGATTACCCGTGGGAAGCGCTTCCGCTTATAAATGACTTTATCATTAAGCTTGGAAAAACTTTAAGCAGCGACGAGTACGAGCTGCGCGGCGAAAACGTTTGGGTAGCAAAGTCAGCCAAAGTTTTTGACTCCGTTTATATAGACGGCCCCGCCATAATAGGGCCGGAAACGGAAGTGCGCCACGGCGCTTTTATACGCGGCAAAGCGCTTGTAGGCAGGCACTGCGTTGTTGGAAACTCGGTAGAACTGAAAAACGTCATACTTTTCGACAATGTGCAGACGCCCCATTATAACTACGTCGGGGACTCTATTTTAGGGTATAAGTCACATATGGGCGCCGGGTCCATAACTTCGAACGTAAAGTCTGACAAGACGCTTGTCGCCATAGACACAGGCAAGGGGCGTATACAGACAGGGCTTAAGAAAATGGGTGCCGTCCTCGGCGACTGCGTCGAAATCGGCTGCAACACGGTGCTTAACCCCGGCAGCATAGTCGGCAGGCATACGAACGTGTACCCGCTCTCCATGGTGCGCGGCGTAGTGCCGCCAGACAGTATCTTTAAGCGTGAGGGTGAAACCGTTAAAAAAAGATAACTTTTTATTATAATCATTAATGGCTCAATGTCAATAGTTGGGG
>DHNP01000030.1 GCA_002409585.1 Ruminococcaceae bacterium UBA5413
AACAGGAATAGTCGTCTGGATAATAGTTCCGGGAATCAAAACATAATCGTGTAATTCGCATTTAACATATATATTATGCCTATTACGGGTTGACTTTAATCCGATTATTTGCTATACTGTATTTATAGTCATAATCGGAGGTCTTGATATGGAAATTGTGAGCCAAAGACTGCGTGCGCTGCGTGAAAGCGTGGGGCTTTCTCAGAATAAACTTGCCGGAATGATAGGCGTCCGTCAGTCAAGTATAAACCGTTATGAAAACGGGCAGTCGGTTCCATCTATCCAGACTTTTCGCTGGTATGCGGATTACTTTGATGTATCAATGGATTACATCTTTGGACGGACAGACAGTCCGCAGGGCAAGTTGTACAATTACGAACCGCAACTCATACGCGATAAGGCCGAAAATAATCAGGAGCTGCGCCAGTTCGTAGAGATGTGTTTTGACCCGAAGTCTCCCATGAATGACAAGTTGAAGCAGACGCTTATCAGAATGCTTGAGGAGGGCAAAAAATGAATATTGTCATTTATGCCCGTTATTCGAGCCACAGTCAGACCGAACAATCGATTGAGGGGCAGCTTCAAACCTGCTATGAGTATGCAAAAGCGAATGGACATATAATTGTCGGCGAATATATCGACAGGGCGCAGAGCGGAACAACAGACAGCCGAGCGGAATTTCAGAGGATGATTGCCGACAGTGATAAGCAATTTTTTGAAGCCGTGCTTGTATACCAGCTTGACCGTTTTGCCCGGAACCGCTACGATAGCGCCATTAACAAGGCAAAGCTCAAAAAGAACGGCATTCGTGTCATTTCCGCTAAGGAAAATATCACCGATGATGCTTCCGGCATTCTCGTGGAAGGCGTTCTTGAGAGTATGGCTGAATATTATTCGGCGGAATTGTCGCAGAAGATACGTCGCGGCATGGAGATTAACGCTCAGAAGTGCCTTAGTACAGGCAGTAATCCCGGCCTTGGATTTACTGTTGATGAAAACCGTGAATTCCATGTTGATCCTGAAGGGGCAGAAATTGTTCGTGAAATATTCGAAATATATGCCAACGGTACGACAGTTGCGGATATCGTAAAATATCTCAATGATAAACAGGTCAAGACATCTCATGGCAGTGATTTCAATAAGAACAGTTTGCACAGAATGCTTCGCAATAAACGATACATTGGTACATATATCTACAGAGATCAGGAAACGCCGGGCGGCATGCCCCGCATCATTGACGATGAGTTGTTTGAGCGTGTTCAGCGTATATTGGATCGCAATAAAAAAGCTCCCGCCAGAGCGAGAGGTAAAGAAGAATATCTGCTTACAACAAAGCTGTTTTGCGGGTACTGTCATGAAATGATGACCGGCTATGGCGGTACAAGCAAGACAGGCAGGAAATATCACTATTATGCCTGCAAAAACGCTAAGAAGGGGCAATGTCAGAAAAAAATCGTAAACAAGAAATACATCGAAGATCGTGTTGTACTAGAATGCCGCAACTTGCTAACTGAGAGTAATATTGAACGGATTTCCAAGGAGGTTGCCACCGCCTGCGAATCCGATTACGACAGCTCAGCGGTCAAACGCATAAAGGCTGCTGTTCAGGAGACGAACGAGGCAATAGAAAACCTTTGGAAAGCACTGGAACATGGCCAATCAGTCGAGATAATTACTGAGCGCATCGAGAAGCGTAAACAGGAAAAAGAAGATTTGCAGACTCAGCTTGCTATTGAAATGAGCAAGCAGATTATTTTCACGGCACCACAAATACGCTCTTTCCTGTATTCTCTGAAAAAAGGCGATATCGATGACGACAATAACCGGCGTGGGCTGGTAAACATCTTTCTCCGGGCGATATACCTAAAGGACGACCGATTCACGTTAATCCTAAACGGAGGCAACAAGCCAACCGTCATTGATGACATTTTGTTGGATGAAATTGAGGCGGCATTAGAAGAAAGCGTAGAGTGTTCATCTTTGGTTGCGGGTGCTCCACCAACGGGAACCCCGACACGCAATTAGCGTATCGGGGTTCTTGTTTTTCTACTTCGGCTGCCCGCGTGCCATTAGCTTGCCCACGCCCTGCGGGTGCGGTTTTGTTCTATGGCCTTTTAACTTATTTCTACCCTGTTTTTCCCCTCATGCTTAGCTTTGTACAGCAGCCTGTCGGCTGACGAAATCAAATCATTGCTGCTGAATTTACCGTCGGCGCCCGCATATACGGCTCCGGCGCTGAAGGTTACGGGCATAGGCAGTTTTTTAATAAAATACTCGCACAGTTCTTGTTGAATCCTTTTTATTATTTCTACAGACTGCGTGATCTTTGTATCCGTAAAAATAAATATGAATTCTTCTCCGCCGAACCTGCCGAAAATGTCGTCCGCGCGTATGCTTTTCCGCACAATTTCGGAAAAAACCGCAAGCACCCTGTCACCCTCCAAATGGCCGCATGTGTCGTTGATATTTTTAAAGTCGTCAAAGTCCGCCATGCACAGCGTAAGCGGTTTCCTTCTTTTATCGGCTAAGGCAGTGCCAAGGTATTCAAGAAGCGCGCATTTGTTGAGCGCATTTGTATGCCGGTCAAGCGTAAGCTTTTTACGCAGTGAGTTTTCATTAAGCTGCTGCTCGGTTATATCGTAAAAAAACAAGACGGCAAAACTTTTACCGCCGTATTCTACAGGAATTCCGTTTATTTTGAACCACTTGCCGGTACAAAGTTTTATGACAAAACTGTCGGTCATAGCATTGCCGTTTATATTTTGGCATACGGCATTTTTTACTTTGCAGTTTTCACATTTATCTATATCAGGACTGCAGCTTAATATCTGGCAAACGGACAAGCCGTCAATGCCGCTTTCACCGCCGGAAAAATATCCGCACATGCGTTTATTTGACGACATTACTGCCATATCACCGTTAACGAGAGCGGCGCCTACCGGCAAATCTTTATACATCGTATACAAAATATTGAACTCATCATTTTTTGCGCCTGTGGGTGCCGCTTCCATCAACAACACGATCCCTCTCTTTTTTAAAAACAGCGGGTGCAGGCAGATATTAAACCTTATGGGTTATACTGGTCTAAGAAAACTCG
>DHNP01000005.1 GCA_002409585.1 Ruminococcaceae bacterium UBA5413
CGTTTACTGCGTTGACCTTGCGGCGGCCGAAGCCGTCGCTGAGGGCGGAGTCAAACCTGACTGCGCCGCGGGATTTTCACTTGGCGAGATAGCCGCGCTGTCGTTTTCGGGTGTTTTTACGCGCGAAGACGGGTTTTCATTTGTATGCAGGCGCGGCGAGTACATGAACGGCGCGGCTGTTAAAAGGCCGGGCGGCATGGCAGCCGTGCTTAAGCTGCCGGATGATAAAGTCCGTGAGCTGTGCGGCAGGTATGAAAGCGTCTACCCTGTAAATTACAACTGTCCGGGGCAGGTGGCCGTTGCAGGCGGGAAAGGGCAGCTTGAAAAACTGTGCGCCGAAGTTTCAAAGGAAGGCGGCCGCGCAGTCATGCTCGACGTGAGCGGGGCTTTCCACTCGCCGTTTATGGACGAAGCGTCTGAAAAAATAAAAGGTTACCTTGAAACCGCCAGCGTCAGCGCGCCTTTTGTGCCGGTTTATTCAAACTATACGGCGTCGCTTTACCCAAAAGATGCCGGGAGCATACGGAAGAACGTATGCATGCAGGTGAACCATCCGGTGCTGTGGCGTAAAACAATAGAGGATATGGCTTCAAACGGCGTCGACACGTTCATAGAAACCGGCGCCGGCAAGGTGCTTAGCGGGCTTGTGCGCAAAACGCTGAAAGACGTAAGGATATTTCATGTGGAAGACGGCGCGACACTTAAAGAAACGCTGTCGGCGCTTGCTTGAACCGGCAGGGGATGCGCCCTGCCGGCCGCATTCGTTTTATTATTCTTTTGAAGTAAGGGGATAAAGTTTATGCTGGAGAACAAAACTGCGCTTATAACGGGCGCTTCCCGCGGCATAGGCAGGGCTACGGCGCTGGAAATGGCGGCGCAGGGTGCGGACGTAGCCGTTATATATGCCGGCAACGCGCAGGCGGCCGAAGAAACGTGCGCGCTTGCGGAAAAATCTTCCGTAAAGGCTAAAGCATACAAATGCGACGTTGCGGACTTTAACGCCGTCCAAAGCTGCGTCAAACAGGTTATAGAAGACTTCGGCGGCATTGATATCCTTGTAAACAACGCCGGCATAACACGCGACGCGCTCGTGCTTAAAATGAGCGAGGACGATTTTAACTCGGTGATAGACACAAACCTTAAGGGTGCTTTCCATACAATAAAATGCTGCTATGCGCACTTTATGAGGAAACGCTCAGGCCGTATAATAAATATAAGCTCCGTTGCCGGCATAGCTGGAAACGCCGGGCAGGCAAACTACGCATCGGCAAAAGCAGGCATAATCGGCCTTACCAAAACCGTCGCGCGTGAACTTGCGGGGCGCGGGGTGACGTGCAACGCCATTGCCCCGGGGTTTATAGACACTGACATGACTAAAGCACTCGGCGAAAAGGCAAAGGACGCGGTGCTCTCGGGCATACCGATGAAGCGCCCGGGCAGGCCCGGCGACGTGGCCGCGCTGGCAGCTTTCCTCGCAGGCGACGGCGCGTCGTATATAACAGGCGAAGTCATAAGGGTGGACGGCGGCCTCTGCATATAAAAGGCTTATGTACCCGCGTGTATGTGCCGGAGCAGCCGCTGCAGCTTTTGCAGGGTATTGCCTGCCGTGAACGGCATATTGTTTTTTGTGATTTTTTAGGATGTGTCCCGGATTATGGAGGTTCAGTAATGAGAAAAGTTGTTGTGACCGGTATAGGCGCTGTTACACCCGTCGGAAACGATATAAAAACGTTTTGGGACAGCCTCACGGCCGGTAAAAGCGGTATTGATTTTATAACAAAGTTTGATACCGCCGATAGCAAGGTGAAAATAGCCGCGGAGGTAAAAAACTTTGACCCCGCGTTATATATAGAGAAACCGCTTATGCGCAAGACCGACCTGTACGCGCAGTACGCTTTGGCCGCCGCCGCGCAGGCTATGGACGACAGTAAAATCGCGGGGACGGTGGAGCCCGACAGGCTCGGGGTTTACATCGGCTCAGGCATAGGCGGCATGAAAACTTTCATGGAGGAATGCGACCGCATACGGAAGTCAGGCCCTAAACGCGTTTCGCCTTACTTTATACCTAAGCTTATAGCAAACATAGCGGCGGGACACGTCGCCATAAAATACAACGCTCAGGGCCCGTCAATGTGCATAGTCACGGCCTGCGCCACGTCCGCCAACTGCGTTGGCGAGGCGTACAGGGCTATAAAACACGGCTACGCGGACGCTATTATTTCAGGCGGCGCGGAAGCTACCATAAACGACCTCGGCATAGCCGGCTTTGCAAACTGCATGGCGCTTTCCACTTCGGACGACCCCAAGCGCGCTTCCATACCTTTTGACAAGATGCGCGACGGATTTGTCATGGGTGAGGGCGGCGCTGTTTTGATACTTGAAGAATACGAACACGCAGTCAGCCGCGGCGCGAAAATCTACGCCGAGCTTTGCGGGTACGGCAACACGAACGACGCTTACCATATGACCGCGCCGCAGCCGGAGGCAGAGGGCGCTGCGAAGGCCGTTAAGTACGCGGCCGACGAAGCCGGCATAAAACCGGGCGACAGGGTGTATATAAACGCCCACGGCACAAGCACGCCCCTTAACGATAAGGCGGAAACCCTCGCGTTTAAAAAAGTTTTCGGCAAAGAAGCTTATAATATCCCGATAAGCTCTACAAAGTCGATGACCGGCCATATGCTCGGCGCTACAGGCGCGGCGGAGGCAATAGTCTGCGTGCTTGCGCTTAAAGAAGGGGTAATACCTCCTACGGTTGGTTATGAAGTGCCCGACCCGGAGTGCGACCTTGACTACGTACCGAACAGGGCGCGGAAATTCGAACCGGACTTTGCCGTATCGACTAATTTGGGCTTCGGCGGGCACAATGCGTGCCTTGTCTTTAAAAAAGCGCAGCAGCCTTAAGTATTTTATATTATTTATTATTTAACTGAGTAGCGGTAAAACTGCTTCGGCATGTAAGTACCGTACCACGGCATAAGACGGAAAGAAGGGGCGTAAGAGGAATGGAAATCGAAAAAATACGGTCGCTCGCAAAATTAATGAACGAGGAGCGCCTTAGCCGTATCGAAATAGAAGAAGGCGGCAACAAAATACGCATAGACAGGCAGTCTGCCGGCGCGTGCGCGCCGGACACCGGCGTGGCAGCGGCTTACAAAACGGATGCTGCAAAGGCGGAAGACAAAGAAAAGGCTGAGCGTGATGACTATAAGGAGTTTAAAAGCCCTATGGTCGGCGTCTTTTACGCAGCCTCTTCACCCGAAAGCCAGCCGTATGTCAAAGTAGGCAGCCATGTTAAAAAAGGCGACGTACTATGCATAATAGAGGCTATGAAGCTTTTAAACGAGCTTAACTCCGATATGGACGGGGAGATAGCCGAGGTGTGCGCTGAAAACGGGCAGGTTGTAGAGTACGGCCAGACGCTGTTTAAATTAAAGTAAGTATTGGAGTAATGTTTAACACCGGTGCCGGACTTATGCCATGCGCCCGGTGTGGAAGTGGTGGTAAAGTATGGACAGGGAAGAGCTTAAGAAAATACTCCCACACCGCGAGCCAATGCTGCTCGTGGATGAAGCGGAGCTTAAGGAAGAAAACCTTGCCGTCGGTAAATATACGGTAAAGGGCGGCGAATGGTTTTTACAGGGGCATTTTCCGGGGCACCCGATAGTGCCGGGCGTCGTCCAGTGCGAAATGCTTGCGCAGACATGCTGCGTGCTGCTTGCAGACAGCGTCAGGGGCCATCTGCCGCTTTTCGCCGGCCTTGACAAAGTGCGTTTTAAAAGCCCGGTAAAGCCAGGCGACACTTTGGAGATGAGCTGCAGCCTTGTAAGGTCGCGCCCTCCTTTTTACTTTGCAAAGGGCCAGGGCCGCGTTAACGGCAAGCTTGCCGTAAGCGCGGAACTTTCTTTTGCCATTATGTGAGCCGGACATTATAAATTTAGAATATCCGCAATACAGCTTTTCCGATAAAAGAGGTGAAACCTTTGTTTTCAAAGATACTTATAGCAAACCGGGGCGAGGTCGCCGTAAGGATAATCAGGGCGTGCAAAGAGATGGGCATAGCGACCGTAGCCGTGTTCTCAGAGGCAGACAGGGACGCCCTGCACGTCAGCCTCGCTGACGAAAGCATATGCATAGGGCCGGCTTCTGTTAAGGACAGCTACCTTAACGTTGCCGCCATCATTTCGGCGGCGGTTGTCACTGGCGCCGGCGCCATACATCCGGGCTACGGCCTTCTTTCGGAGAACGCGAAGTTTGCTTCGCTGTGCGAGCAGTGCAACATAGCGTTTATAGGCCCACCGTCGGACGTTATAGCCAAGATGGGCGACAAAGACATGGCAAGGCGCACAATGGCCGACGCGGGCGTTCCGGTTATACCCGGAAGCCGTAAACTGGACAATATGGATGAGGCTAAGGCCGAAGCCGCGCGCATAGGTTATCCGCTGCTTATAAAAGCGCGGAGCGGCGGCGGCGGGTGCGGCATACGCATGGTGGACAGCCCGGACGAATTTGAGGGCGCTTTCCGCACCGCCTCGGCCGAGGCACGCCTTGCGTTCGGCGACGGCGCGGTTTACCTTGAAAAATATATGTACCCGGCAAAACACGTCGAGATGCAGATACTGTGCGACGGCAGGGGCGGCACAGTCGTGCTTGGCGAAAGGGAATGTTCCGTCCAGCGCAAGCACCAAAAGCTCATAGAAGAAAGCCCTTCGCCGTGCGTAAAACCGGAAACGCGCCGCAAGATGACCGAAGTCGCCGTTAAGGCGGCAAAGGCCGCGCATTACGTTAACGCCGGCACTATTGAATTTTTACTTGATGACAATCAGAAATTTTACTTTATGGAAATGAACACGCGCCTGCAGGTGGAGCACGCGGTAACTGAGATGGTTACGGGTATAGACATAGTCAAGTGGCAGATACGCATAGCCGCAGGCCTTAAACTTAACTTCAGCCAAAAGGATATTAAAACAAGCGGCAGCGCCATAGAGTGCCGCATAAACGCGGAAGACCCGCAGCACAACTTCAGGCCGAGCAGCGGGCGGATTTCGCTACTGCACATACCGGGCGGCCCGTGGGTGAGGTTTGACACGGCCCTCTACCAGGACTACCTTGTGCCGCCGTTTTACGACTCGCTCATAGGCAAGCTCGTCGTACACGCGCAGACGCGCGAGGAAGCCATACGCAAGATGGAGGCTGCCCTCGGCGAACTTGTGATAGAAGGCATCCATACCAATACCGATATGCACATGGATATATTAAACAACAAGGTGTTCAGGTCGGGAAATTACCATACGGATTTTATGGAAAAGTTTGAGAAGGCGGTAAAAAATGCTGACCAAAAACCTGTTTAAAAAACCCAACAATACACTCGAATGGTACGACAAGCATACACAGGCAACGCTGCCGGACATACCGGACGACATGTGCGTTTCATGCCCTGACTGCAAGGCGATACTCCTTAAAGGCGACTTGAACGAGCGGTACAGTGTATGCCCCAAATGCGGCCACCATTTCCGCATAAACGCACGCCAGCGCATAGGTATTATAGCGGACGGCGACTCATTTACGGAGTTCGACGCCGATATGCGCTCGTCAAATATAATTAAGTTCCCTAATTACGACAAAAAACTGTGGCATGCCCGCCTTGAAAGCTCGGAAAATGAAGGCGTGGTATGCGGCACCGCGTCCATAGGCGGCTTTAAGTGCTGTCTGTTCGTAATGAGCGCTAACTTTATGATGGGAAGCATGGGCACGGTCGTAGGCGAAAAAATAACAAGGCTTTTCGAGTATGCAACTGAAAATTCAATGCCGGTCGTTGGATTTACCGTTTCGGGCGGGGCACGCATGCAGGAGGGCATCCTGTCGCTTATGCAGATGGCAAAAACAAGCGGGGCGGTCAAGCGGCACAGCGACGCCGGCAACCTTTATACTGCCGTACTGACAGACCCTACGACAGGCGGCGTCACGGCAAGCTTTGCCATGGAGGCGGATATTATCCTTGCCGAGCCTAACGCGCTTGTGGGCTTTGCCGGGCCGCGTGTCATAGAGCAGACTACGCACCAGAAGCTGCCGGCGGGGTTCCAGCACGCGGAGCTTGTCTTTGAGAAGGGCTTCATAGACGATATAGTAAGCCGCGACAAACAGAAAGAATATATAACAAATATATTGTCGCTGCACGCGGCGGAGGATTGATATGGACGCGTATGAAAGGCTGAAGGCCGCGCGCGCAAAGGGCAGGCCGACAGGATTATCTTATATAAATAATATATTTACGGATTTTACGGAGATGCACGGTGACAGGCGCTACGGCGACGACAAAGCCATAGTTGCAGGCATAGGCCGCCTCTGCGGCATGCCTGTTACCGTTATAGCGCATGAAAAAGGCGTTACGACAAAGGAAAAAGTAAGGCGGAACTTCGGCGCCGCCCACCCTGAGGGCTACAGGAAAGCGCTCAGGCAGATGAAGCTTGCCGAAAAGTTTAAAAGGCCGGTCGTCTGCTTTGTTGACACTGCCGGCGCGTACTGCGGCATAGGCGCGGAGGAGCGCGGCGAGGGCCAGGCCATAGCCGAAAACCTTATGGAAATGATGACGCTTAAAACGCCGGTAGTATCCGTTTTCATAGGCGAAGGCGGGAGCGGCGGCGCGCTTGCGCTTGCCGTTGCCGACGAAGTGTGGATGCTGGAAAATGCCGTTTACTCCGTTATTTCACCCGAGGGATGCGCAAGCATACTCTGGAAAGACAGCTCAAAAGTAAAAGAGGCCGCGCAGTGCCTCAAGATGACCGCGCAGGACCTGCTTTATATGGGCGTTGTGGAACGTGTGATAAAAGAACCGGAGGACTTCGGCACGCTTTACCCGCAGCTGCAGAAAGACCTGTTTGACAAACTTTTAAGCCTTAAACAAAAGGACGTCCGCTGCCTGCTCGAAAACAGGTACGGGCGCTTCAGAAAATTCGGCGACGAACACTGAACTTTATATAATAATAAACAACAAAATGCCCGCCTTTAAAAGCGGGCATTTTCATAATTACGAATGCGACCAAACCTGTAAGCCGAGTTCTGTCTTGGACAGCCATCTATCTTGGCCGGGTGTTGCCACCGCGGCTCAGTGCCACCTCTTAGGCGCGCCGGGCAGGCGCATGGTGCCTATTTTGCGGTGTTGCTCCGAATAGGGTTTGCATAGCCGCGCGGTTCCCCGCGCGCTGGTGGGCTCTTGCCCCGCCTTTCCATCCTTGCCGTAAGAGTTACGGCGGTATATCTCTGTTGCACTTTCCCTGGGGTCGCCCCCGGCGGCCGTTAGCCGTTATTCTCGCCCTGTGGAGCTCGGACTTTCCTCGCACGCGCGCTTTCGCGCTGCGCCCGCGGCCGTCCGGTTTGCTCGCAGCCGGTAAAAATAATTTTACATGAACAAAGGCGAAAAGTCAAGAAGGATTATATAGCGCTTACAGTAATATTTTCCTTATAAGGCATAATACAAAGTATATAAGCGCGCCCGAAAGCGCCGGGATAACTATCCACTCCGCTATTTTTACTTTCACCCTGCTTACTTTTAGCAGCCTGCCTATGCTGAGGGATGCGTTGTAGATTTCGCTTGCGAAGATTATGGCTATGTAGGCTTTTATGCCGAACATAGGTATGAAAACGGCGATTAATGCTACGCGCATGAGAGAGTCGCTGAAGTTGAAAATAAGGGAATACACCTGCTGGTCAAGGCCTTTAAGGATATTGTCTACCATGTTGTCAAGGTACATGATGGGGGCTATCGGGGCAATTATGCGCAGTATGGTGCCTGCCTGCCTGCTGTCAAAAAAGAAAAAGCCTATATCATCTGCAAAAAAGATGAGGGCGCCTGTTACTATAAAACCGAAAAGCAGCGTTTGCCTGAAGGCTTTCTGTACATATGACGAAATGACGCCTGGGCGGTTTTTTGCGCGGGCTTCGGCTATTTCGGGTATAAGCAGTGCGGCGACAGACGTAACGAAAGACATTGGGAAGAATACGACCGGCATTACCATGCCCTGCACTACGCCGTACTGTGCAACCGCCGAGATATAGTCGGAGCCGTGCCTGCGCAGGCCGGCAGGTATCATCAGGTTTTCTGCGCTGTAAAGCGAGCTGCGCAGAAAAGAGCCGACAAGCATGGGGCCTGCTATGTGCAGTATGCTGTGCATGACATCGCTGCCGCCGTCGTGCGGGAGGCCGTTTTTCCGCGCGAATATTGAAAACATAATCAATATGTAGACAAAAGCGGCAGCCTCGCTCGCGGTTGAACCGAGCATGAGGGCGTTAAGCGGCGGCAGGCTTGTGTTAAGGAGGGCAGCGGAAGCGCCTATTGCCGCTCCCTGCTCCAAAAGTTCGCCGCAGACAGGCACGACAGTATTCCTTATAGCAAAAAAATAACCTTTAAGGCACGCGCACGCCGCTATGAAAGGCAGCCCGGGCGCAAGTATGCGCAGCGGCGCGGCGGCACAGCTGTTGCCTATGAACCTTACGGCTATGAAGCCTGACGAAAAAAACAGCACGCCGGCGGATATGAAGCTTAAGGCAAGGGCAAACTCCATACACTTTATTATGCATTTTTTAGAGCCGCGCCCTTCGGACGTAAGGCGTGTGACGGCTAAGCCTATGCCGGACGTGCACGCCGTTATGCCGAGCGTGAACACAGAAAAAATAAGCTGGTAAAGCCCCATGCCCTGGGCGCCTATGCGGCCGCATATGTACGAGCGGAACCAAAGCCCCGAAAGCCTCAGCAGTATGGAGCCGCCGGCCAGGACTGCGGCGTTTATGTAGAATCCGCGCTTCTTCATTACACTTAACATCCCTGCGATACTTCTTAGTCAAGTGTATTCGCAAAAGGCATGGAATATTTTAATATTGCCGGCCTTATTTTAAATTCGGAATATAAAGCAGTAAATATCTTAGATATAAATTTGATTTTCCGTAGGGCATCGGCTGTTAAAGAAAAATCCGGTATCCGTTTTGGGGGTACCGGACTTTCCAATTTTAAATAACGCGTTTTAAGCTTTGTTCCTAAAAGTCGAACATTCGGTTTTTACCTGGCCGCCGTTTACGTCTGTGCAGTTTATCTCAACGCTGTCAGCCGTGCAGGCCCTGCTTTGGTTGTAAACGCAGTTTTCGGCTTTGCAGTGTACGTCGAGTGCGCGGTTAGGGGATGAAGAGTCTACCGCGTCGCTCGCGCCGCCGTCCGCACGGTCTATAAAGTTTGCGCAGAAAGTCTGGCACGCGCTTTCAGAGTCGGAGCCGTTTACCATTATATCGGGACGGCAGCAAAAACCCCTTTTGTTGTTCGCACAGTTTTCCACGCTGCAGTTTAAATCAGACATGTTTTCACCTCGTTTGTTAAGTTTGTGGTGAGCCTTTGATTATTTTGTGATGCTTCGGCATTTTTATCCCAGCAATTATTTGCCTGTACGGCGCTGGGAACTGCAAATTTTTATAAAATGACATTTTTTTACTTCCGAGGCAGACAATTTATGTTACAATAAATTATATATAAATTCAGCGGGGAAGTGGCAGCATGAGGATGTGCATAGTAACGGGCGCTTCAAGCGGTTTGGGGATGGAATTTGCAAAGCGTATCCTTGCGGGCGGGGAAGTGGATACGGTTTTAGCCATAGCAAGGCGCAGGCGGCGCCTGGACGAGCTGTCAAAGTTGAGCGGCGGCAGGGTAACCGCGCTGCCGCTCGACCTTACTGAGCGGGAAAGTGCTGAAAAACTTAAAAAATTTCTTGCGGAAAATAAACCTGACGTGCGTTTTCTCGTCAATGCGGCTGGCTTCGGCAAAACGGGCAGGTATGACGAAATCCTTCGGCAGGATACGGACGGCATGATTGACCTGAACTGCAAGGCCCTTGTGGATGTCACGCTTACGGTGCTGCCTTATATGCATAAGGGGGCGCGTATAATAGAGGTAAGCTCCGTCGCCGCGTTCCAGCCGCTGCCGTCGTTTAACGTTTATGCCGCGAGCAAGGCGTTCGTGCTGAGCTACAGCCGTTCCCTCAGGTGGGAGCTTTTCGGCAGGGGGATACACGTGACGGCCGTATGCCCTTATTGGGTCAGGGACACGGAGTTCATAGGCACGGCCAAAAAGAGCGCAGGCAAAAATGCCGTCAGGCACTTCCCGCTCGCTTCGCGTACCAAAATTGTCGTGTCGCTTTCACTTTTTGCGTCAAAGATAAATTTACCGGTGGCAACGCCCGGAATTATCAGCTTTATTGTACGGCTTGTGACAAAAGTAATACCGAGGGAAATAATAACGGCCGTATGGCAGCTGCTGAGGAAGATATGAAGATATAGTGATATAGAGTAAGATGCCGCCTGCGGTAGAGAGAACAATCCATAAACCCGCGAAGTAGAAAAAGTGCGGGCATATATATTTACGGAAGAGCAAAAAGGTAAAGAAATCGCAAAAAAAGCTTAA
>DHNP01000026.1 GCA_002409585.1 Ruminococcaceae bacterium UBA5413
CGGCGTTTTGTCTTCAGGCTGACAAGCCCGAAAAGAGATTTTAGTCTCTTTCCGGGCTTGCCGACGTCTCGGGAACTTTTTCGGGCAATATATCAGTCTTTGCAGTTTTTTTCGTTTTTAGCATCCGTACACTGGGTGCCGTTTTTCTTGTCCTTGTTTTCGCAATTTTTCTCTTGCTTGGCATTGTCAGCGTTTTTCTGCATGTTTTGTTTTTGCTGCTGTTTATTCAAGGTATCACCCCCTTTACGCTTTATTATTTGTACAAAAAAGGTGAATATACAAATATTTCTATAAAACTTTACAGTAGCGGCTTACGCGCTGTATCCGCGCATTATTTCAGTACAGCACGGCATACTAACGGTAAAAGTGAAACTTAAAGCGGAGGTGAAAATATTGGATTACTCAGGATTTAAGGAGTTTCCGTTCCCTTCAAAGCTTGACGGTGAAAGCCTCAAAGTAAAAAACTACTTCATGCTGCTGCCCGACAGCGCGCAGATAAAGCTGCTGAACGGATGCAAATCGTATGGGGAATTTTACAGCCGCGTCAAAAAAGAAATGCCGGCAGCAGGCACTGACGCCTGACACTGCCGGCATTTAAACCTGCCGATTTTATCTTATTGCTTTTGCAGATGGGCAAAATTTGCCATGAGTTTTTTTGTGCCGGCTTTGTCAAAAGCAATTTCCAGCAGAGCATCATTGCCCATTTTTTCAGAAGATAAGATTATCCCGTTCCCAAAAGTTTTATGGAAAACACTGTCACCAGTTTTAAAGCTTGCGGATAAATTGCCTCCGCCCATTTTCGGCGGCCCGAAGTTACGGGCCGATTCGGTTGTAACAGCCCGCGCTTCCTTTGAGGATATCGGCAGCACCATGCCGGGCGCGGGCTTTTTCCATGCCCTCGCGTGGCTGCGCGAAACTATCTCCGCAGGTATTTCGCTTAAAAAGCGCGACGGTACGTTCCTCTGGCTGTTCCCGTACAGCATGCGGTAGTCAGCGTTTAAAACGTAAAGCTCCTCTTTTGCCCTTGTTATCGCCACATAAGCAAGCCTGCGCTCCTCTTCCATTTTGCTTTCATTTTCAGTTGACGGCATGCTTGGGAAAATCCCTTCTTCAAATCCGGGAAGGAACACCACCGGAAATTCAAGCCCTTTTGCGGAGTGCATGGTCATAAGAACGACACTGTCGGAATTTTCATCGTAGTTGTCAACGTCGGTCATAAGCGAAACTTCTTCCAAAAAGCCGGTAAGGCTCGCCTCATCTCCGTTTTCTTCCTCATACATTTTAATGTTTGAAGCAAGTTCCCCTACGTTCTCTATCCTTGTCTGCGCATTTTCATCGCCTGACCTTGCGAGTTCGCCGATATAATCCGTTTTGTCGAGTATCATGCGGTACAGTTCACTCAGGCTCACCTTTTCGGAAACATCGGTAAGCGAGTCTATCATGGAGGCAAACTGCAAAAGCTTTTGGCACGAGCGCTTCAGCGGCTCGAACCTGTCGGCATTTTGGAGTACATAAAAAAGGTTTTCGCCAATATCAGAGGCTATCTGCGAAGCCTTTGATATTGTCTTGGCGCCTATGGAACGTTTAGGTGAATTTATTATCCTTCTCAGGCGGACTTCGTCGTCATGGTTGCTTACGACGCTCAGGTAAGACGTCATGTCCATGATTTCCTTGCGGTCGTAAAACCTGTGCCCCCCTATGACCCTGTACGGTATGCCTGACTTTACAAATACTTTTTCGAGCATGCTTGACTGCGTGTTCATGCGGTACAAAACCGCAAAGTCCGAAAACCTGCGTCCACCGCTTACCTCGTCAAGTATTTTTTTGCAGATACTGCTGGCTTCATCCTGCTCGCTTGCGGCCGTATGAACAGCGATATCAGCGCCGGCGGGGTTATCAGTCCACAAAGTTTTGCCTTTTCTGCTTTTGTTGTTAGCTATCACGGCATTTGCGGCCTGTAATATTTTTTTTGTAGACCTGTAATTCTGCTCCAAGCGGATTACCTTGGCATCCGGAAATGTTTTTTCAAAGCCCAGTATATTCTCTATGGTAGCGCCCCTGAAGCCGTAGATGCTCTGGTCGTCGTCGCCTACAACGCACAGGTTACGCGATTTTTGCGAGAGAAGTTTTATGAGAAGGTACTGCGCGTGGCTCGTGTCCTGGTACTCGTCGACAAGTACATATTTGAATTTTTCGTTATAATACTCAAGTATATCCGGATTGTTTTGAAGTAAAGCGACCGTATTGTAAATCAAATCGTCGAAATCCATCGCGTCCGCCGACCTGAGTTTAGACTGGTACAGTTTATATGCCCTGCCTATGTCAGCCATGCGGCTGTCGGTACCCGCCTGAAGTATGTACTCGTCGGGGCCCGTCATGCTGTCTTTAGCGCGCGAAACGGCTGACAAAATCGACTTGCACGGAAGTATCTTATCATCTATCCCAAGCTGTTTCTGACATTCTTTCATAACACGCTTGGAGTCGTCAGCTGAATAAACGGTAAAATGGGCTTTATAGCCTATCCTTTCAGCGTACCTCCTCAGCATGCGCGAACACGCTGAGTGGAACGTGGAAGCCCGCACATTCCTGCCATCTTCACCGAGTAAATCTGAAAGGCGCTTTTTAAGTTCGTCGGCCGCCTTGTTGGTAAAAGTTATGGCAAGTATGTTCCACGCGCTGCACCGACCGGACGCGAGCCTGTCCCTCACCTCGGGCAGGAGCGTGCCGCTGCCGTCAAGAAAATTATATATATTGTCAAGTTCCGCGGCTGACAGCCCGCCGCCGCCTTTGCTCTCGTAAGCATTGCCGTACCTTACTATATTCGCTATCCTGTTTACAAGAACCGTCGTTTTCCCGCTTCCGGCGCCTGCTAAAATGAGCAGCGGGCCGTTTACGCTGAACACCGCTTCCCGCTGCCTGTCATTCATTTTAGAGAATTCTTTCTCAAGCACCTTACGCCGCAGAGTCACTAAACCGTTATCCTTCAAATTTTCCATTTAAACACCGCCAGATTTATATTTGGGCGGTAAAAGCCCATTTTGCACAGCAATACGTTATTTATTATACAATATTTTTGTTCAAATAGCAAATTTGCATTATACGATGCAAAAAGCGCCCGCCAAGGCGGCTGTAAAACTCCCTGGCAGCCTTTATATAATTAAATGCAGCGGGGCATAATACTTTCAAAGCTGCGTTTTTGCGCGCGCCTGCCGCCCTCAAAATGCAAAAAGCACCGTCCGGCGGTATATTGCGGACAGTGCTTAACTTTAACCGGAGCTATATTATTTTTTATCGAACTGCGGGTTGAAAGCGTAGAAATTTTTAGAATCAAGGCTGTCCGTAATTATGCGCAGCCCTTCGCCAAAGCGCTGGTAATGCACAACCTCACGTTCACGCAGAAAACGTATCGCATCCCTTACGTCCGGGTCATCGCCGCAGTACCTCAGGATATTATCATAAGTGAGCCTTGCCTTTTGTTCCGCCGCCAAATCTTCATGGATGTCTGCTATGGAATCTCCCGTAGAAGAAAGGGCTGCTGCTGTAAACGGCTCGCCGGAAGCATCCTGCGGGTAAATGCCTGTCGTATGATTTATAAAATATGCATCGTAGCCCGCTTCTTTTATTTGTTCCGGAGTAAGGTTGCGTGTAAGCTGGTACACTATGGTGCCTACCATCTCGAGATGCCCCAGCTCTTCCGTCCCAATGTCAGTCAATATCGCCTTTAACTCGGGGTTAGGCATGGTATACCTCTGGCTCAGGTACCTCAGCGAGGCACCTATTTCCCCGTGCGGCCCGCCGTACTGTGCGGCTATAAGCTTTGCGAGCGCTGGGTTGGAGTTCTTAATTTTAATAGGATATTGCAGCCTTTTTTCGTAAACCCACATAGCTTCAGTTCCCCTCCCCTGTTTCCCACGGCCATGGGCTTGCTATCCATGCCCACCTGTTCGTGTTGCTGCTGTTTTCATTTATAGGGCCGTATGATTTTTCATACTGCGCTACGAGTACGGCGGTGGTTTTTTTGTATGAATTAAGCTTATCCGCCGCCTCGCAGTCGCCCGGATGGGTGTCAAGGTATATGTGCAGCTCCCACATGGCAAACTCGTTAGCGTTTATACTGCGCATAAGCTTTTCCTGCTCGGTCATCTTCCCACTCCCCCGCCTAAAAAAGGTTTATTTAACTCCGGAAAAATAGTCCCGTTTTGAAGGCCCTTCTCCGGGTCGTAAGTTGTTTTAAGCTGCTGAAACGGCACGTACGCCATGGCTTCCGGCGTTTCCTGCGGGAACGGGCGCCTGTTCGGAAGGCAGTCGCTGCCTTTGGCATATTTTGCCGTTACTGTTGTAAGCAAAGACATATTATCGTTCATGCTGTATTCTCCTTTCAAAATATTTTTATAATCTATATCATAATATGTGCCTTTAATTCCGTGGTTCAGGTATTTACCGGCCGGCTGGCACAAACTGATGTTCTAAGATGCATCTTAAATTTTTTATGCAATTATTCTATTAATTCCAACACATTCTGCAATTTTACGATGATTTTATTTAAACTAAAAAATTATTTTTCACTTTTTGTATTGCATGTCAAACCTATTTGTGATATATTTAACACAGTACTTTTTTTGAGATTGGCTCTCAACAGATTCAGCAAACATCGTTAGATAAACTTAAATATATAAAATACGAAATGGAGGAAATGTAAATGGCAAAAAAAATTGTTATTGCAGGTGCCTGCCGCACCGCAATAGGTAAAATGGGTGGTATGTTTGCGAACACATCGTCCAAGGACCTCGGCATCACCGTGGTGAAAGAAGCACTTAAACGTACCGGCATAGCGCCGAGCGAAGTGGATGAAACACTTTTCGGCTGCGTGCTTCAGGCAGGTTTGGGTCAGAACATTGCACGCCAGGTTTCCATAGGCGCGGGTATTCCGATAGAAAAACCGGCACTTACCATAAACGACGTGTGCGGTTCAGGGCTTAAGTCGGTTAACCTTGCTGCCGATATGATTTTGGCCGGTGAGGCCGACGTTGTAGTCGCAGGCGGCACCGAAAGCATGTCCACGGCTCCGTTTCTTCTCCAGAAAGCCCGCTTCGGCTACAGAATGAACGACGGGAAACTTGTCGACGAAATGATAAAAGACGGCCTGTGGGACGCTTTTAACAATTACCATATGGGCATAACAGCTGAAAATGTAGCCGAAAAGTACGGCATAACCCGCAGGATGCAGGATGAATTTGCCGCGGACAGCCAGCAGAAATGTGAAAAGGCAATAGCCGAGGGCAAGTTTAAAGACGAGATAGTACCGGTTCAGGTTAAAGTAAAGAAAAAGGGCCTTGTAACGTACGATACTGACGAAGGCCCCCGCAGCGGCGTAACGGCAGACAGTATCTCCGGACTTAAGCCTGCGTTCAAGCCTGACGGAACAGTAACGGCGGCAAACGCCTCCGGCATAAACGATGCGGCCTGCGCTATGGTCGTTATGTCAGAAGAAAAAGCCAAAGAGCTTGGTGTAAAGCCGTTAGCGACATGGATTGCCGGCGCATGGGCAGGCGTAGACCCGGCTTACATGGGCATAGGCCCCATCGCGGCGACAAAGAAAGTCATGGCAAAAACCGGCCTTAAAGTCGAGGACATGGACCTTGTCGAAGCAAACGAAGCGTTTGCCGCACAGTCAATAGCAGTCTGCAATGAACTTAAGTTCGACATGAGTAAAGTAAACGTAAACGGCGGCGCAATAGCACTCGGCCATCCTATCGGTGCTTCCGGGGCTCGTATCCTTACAACCCTCATGTACGAAATGAAGAAAAGGAACTCCAAGTACGGCCTTGCCACTCTCTGCGTAGGCGGCGGCATGGGTGTCGCTACCATCGTAAAAATGGGCGACTGACAGCTTTAAACCCGACTTTATTTATGAAAGAAGGCATTTATGCTATGGGGTTTGTGAAATATGAGCAAAAAGGCTTCGTAGGCATAGTCACCATAGACCGTGAAAAAGCCTTGAACGCCCTTAACACAGCGGTTCTTAAGGACCTTGAGGCCGTTATGGACTCTATTCCGCTTGACAGCACGAGATGCGTCATCATAACCGGCGCGGGGCAAAAATCTTTTGTTGCCGGTGCAGACATCGGCGAAATGAAAGATATGAATAAAGAAGAAGGCAGCCGGTTTGGAGCGAGGGGCAACGCGGTTTTCCGCAAGATAGAAAAATTCCCAGTGCCTGTAATAGCCGCGGTTAACGGCTATGCCCTCGGCGGCGGGTGCGAGCTGTCGCTTAGCTGCGACATACGCATCGCCGCAGAAAACGCCGTTTTCGGCCAGCCTGAGGCAGGCCTCGGCATTACGCCGGGCTTTGGCGGTACACAGAGGCTCGCGCGGACCATAGGCGTAGGCAAGGCTAAAGAAATGATATACTCATGCAACAACATACATGCCGACGAGGCGCTTAGGATAGGCCTTGTAAACGCGGTATATCCTATCGGCCAGCTTATGGACGAATGTATGAAATTAGCGGAAAAAATATCTAAGAACGCCCCTATTGCCGTAAGGCACTGCAAAAAAGCCGTCAACCTCGGCCTGCAGATGGACATAGACAGCGCCGTCGCTTTCGAGCCTGAGATGTTTGGCTCCTGCTTTGGAACGGAAGACCAGAAAAACGCCATGTCGGCTTTCTGCGAAAAGCGCAAGCACGACCCGTTTGTAAACAAATAAGGTTTACTGCCCTGTGTTCGAATGTAATACCGGCATAAAAAGGTGATATTGTTAAAAATGAATTGGAAAGATATTTATAAGCAAAAACTCACTACGGCCGACGAAGCCGTAACGCATATAAAGTCCGGCGACAGCGTGATTATCGGTCACGCTGCCGGCGAACCCACCGCGCTCCTTAACGCTATGGTGAAAAATGCTGACCGCTACAAGGGCGTACGCACTTTCCAAATGGTGTGCAAGGGTGAAGCGCGTTACTGCCAGCCTGGCATGGAGGAGCACTTCCGCCACAACAGCCTTTTCGTTACGGCAAGCACGAGGCAGGCCGCCGCGGAAGACCGTGCGGACGTGACCCCTTATTATTTTTCCGAGGTTCCGGAGCTTTTACGCAGCGGCATGCCTGTTGACGTTGCGCTTATACATGTTTCCACGCCGGATGAGCACGGTTACTGCAGCTTCGGTATTTCCGTAGACTACACTAAGCCGGCCGCCGAATGTGCAAAAACGGTTATAGCGGAAGTTAACCCCAACATGCCGAGGACTTTGGGCGATTCGTTTATACACGTAAGCGACATAGATTACATAGTAGAGTCAGACGACCCTATTATCGAACTTCCGCCCTCAAAGCTCAGCGACGTAGAGTACGCCATAGGCAAAAACTGCGCTTCCCTCATACATGACGGCGACACGCTTCAGCTTGGCATAGGAGCCATACCGGACGCGGTTTTGGCTTCGCTCAAGGATAAAAAAGACCTTGGCATACACTCCGAGATGGTTTCCGACGGAGTCGTCGACCTGGTTGAGGCGGGAGTCATAACAAACAAACGCAAAAGCTTTATGCCCGGAAAAAGCGTAATAACCTTTATGATGGGCACTCGCCGCCTGTACGACTACGTGGACAACAACCCTGCCGTCGCGATGTTCCCCGTGGACTTCGTTAACGACCCCTACGTCATAGCTAAAAACGACAACCTTATATCAATAAATTCATGCGTTGAGGTTGACCTGCAGGGGCAGGTAGTTTCCACCTCCATCGGCCTTAAACGCATAAGCGGCGTAGGCGGGCAGGTAGACTTCGTGCGCGGCGCAAACATGAGCAAGGGCGGCAAAACCATCATGGCTTTTGCTTCGACTACCGGGCACGGCAAGATTTCAAAAATCGTTCCGTTTATAAACCAGGGTGCTTCCGTTACAACATCCATTTACGATGTAAATTATATAGTGACGGAGTACGGCATAGCGAAATTAAGAGGGCTGTCACTGCGTGACAGAGCCAAGGAACTTATAAAAATAGCGCATCCTAAATTCCGCGATTCGCTGGCGGAGGAATATGAACGCCGCTTTAGCATCAAGTATAAGCCGTAACGGCGTATTGCGTATTCAATTATTTTATATAGGAGGTATTACTAATGATAGTTGGTATTATTGGCGCAGGAACCATGGGGTCAGGCATTGCGCAGGCATTTGCACAGACCGAAGGCTACACGGTTAAACTTTGCGATATTAACGAAAAATTTGCCGCGGGCGGCAAGGAAAAAATCAAAAAATCACTCAGCCGTCTTGTTTCAAAAGGAAAGATGGAGCAGGCCAAATCCGATGCCATACTCGCGAAAATCACAACCGGCACAAAGGAAATAACCGCCGACTGCGACCTTATAGTTGAAGCCGCGCTCGAAAAAATGGACGTCAAAAAAGACCTTTTCAAAGAGCTTGACGGCATATGCAAAAAAGACGCAGTATTTACAACGAACACTTCTTCCCTCTCAATAACCGAGATTTCAAACGGCATAGGCAGGCCGGTATGCGGCATGCACTTTTTCAACCCGGCTCCTGTAATGAAGCTCGTTGAAGTTATTGCCGGCATAAACACACCGGCCGAAACTGTCGCCAAAGTTAAAGCTGTTGCGGCGGAAATCGGCAAGACACCCGTAGAGGTAAAAGATGCGGCAGGCTTTGTAGTAAACAGGATACTTATTCCGATGATAAATGAAGCAGTCGGTGTATATGCCGACGGAACCGCTTCCGTTGAAGACATCGACACAGCCATGAAGCTCGGCGCCAACCATCCCATGGGTCCTCTCGCGCTCGGCGACCTCATAGGGCTTGATATCGTCCTTGATATAATGGAAGTTCTCCAGGCTGAAACAGGCGACTCTAAGTACCGCCCTCATCCCCTGCTTAGGAAAATGGTACGCGGCGGACTGCTCGGCAGAAAGAGCGGCAAGGGCTTTTACGATTATTCAAAATAATCCGTTGTTAAAGATGCTTATAGTATAACTGCGCTTATTATAATTCTCCATGGCATATACGCCCTGCCGTTTTACGGTGGGGCTAAACCGGTAAATAAGCGCTTTTAACTTTACGCATCACAGTTTTTATTATAGATTTGGAGGAACGAGTATGGACTTTTCACTAAGCAAAGAACACGAGATGGCCCGAACCCTTTACAGGGACTTCGCCGAAAAAGAAGTAAAGCCTCTTGCGCAGCAGACAGATGAAGAAGAGCGTTTCCCAATAGAAACACTTGAAAAATTCCGTAAATACGGCTTTATGGGCATACCGTATCCGAAAGAATACGGCGGCCAGGGATGCGACTCTTTAACATATATTATGTGTGTTGAAGAGATGTCGAAAGTCTGCGGCACAACCGGAACAATGCTTTCGGCGCACACGTCACTCGGCACATGGCCTATCTTTAAATTCGGTACCGAAGAACAGAAGAAGAAATATCTGCCTAAGCTCACTTCAGGCGAGTACTTGGGCGCTTTTGCATTGACGGAGCCGAACGCCGGAACAGACTCTTCCGCGCAGCAGACAAAAGCCGTCCTCGAAGGCGACCACTACGTTTTAAACGGCAGCAAAATCTTCATTACAAACGCAGGTTACGCCGATACTTACGTAGTTTTCGCTATGACCGACAAAAGCCAGGGCAACCGCGGCATTTCGGCTTTCATAGTTGAAAAGAATTTTCCGGGCTTCTCAGTCGGCAAAAAAGAGAAAAAAATGGGTATCCGCGGTTCTTCCACATGCGAGCTCATTTTTGAAAACTGCATAGTTCCTAAAGAAAACCTCCTCGGCCAGGAAGGCAAGGGCTTTAAGATAGCGATGATGACGCTTGACGGCGGCCGTATAGGCATTGCCGCCCAGGCTCAAGGGCTTGCTGAGGGCGCGCTTAATGAAACAATTAAGTACGTAAAAGAAAGAAAGCAGTTCAACCGCCCAATCGCTAAGTTCCAAAACACCCAGTTCGAAATTGCACAGATGGTTACAAAAGCACAGGCCGGCCAGTACCTTTTGTACCGTGCCGCAATAGCCAAGGACAAACAGAAGAGCTACTCAGAAGAAGCCGCTATGGCTAAGCTTTTCTGCGCAAGGGCCGCTATGGACATAACGACAAGGTGCGTACAGCTTCTCGGCGGTTACGGGTATACACGTGAGTATCCGCTCGAACGCATGATGCGCGACGCTAAGATAACCGAGATATACGAAGGCACAAGCGAAGTACAGATGATGGTTATTTCCAAAAATGCTTTGAAGTAATGTTCAAACTCTAAAGGAGGGAAATTCTTTGAATATTGTTGTTTGCATAAAGCAAGTACCTAATACAAACGAAGTAAAGCTCGACCCGAAAACCGGTACCCTTATAAGGGAGGGCGTGCCGAGCATTATAAACCCTGACGACAAAGCAGGGCTTGAAGCCGCGCTGCGTTTGAAGGATTCACAGGGGGCGCATGTTACGGTCCTTTCCATGGGCCCGCCGCAGGCAGACGCGGTACTGCGCGAAGCTATGGCTATGGGCGCCGACGAAGCCGTTCTCGTTACTGACCGCGCATTCGGCGGAGCAGACACATGGGCAACAGCCCACACAATCGCCGCCGCGCTCAAGACGCTTGACTACGACCTCATCATAACCGGCCGCCAGGCCATAGACGGCGACACCGCACAGGTCGGCCCGCAGATTGCCGAAAACCTCAATATTCCGAATATAAGCTATGCGGAAGACATCAAGGTTGACGGCGACTACGTAACGGTAAAGCGCCAGTTTGAAGACAGATACCACATAGTCAAAGCTAAGATGCCATGCCTCATAACAGCGTTAAGCGAGCTTAACGAGCCACGCTATATGACACCCGGAGGAATTTTCGACGCTTACCGTGAAAAACAGGTTAAAGTCATCACACGCAAAGACCTTGACGTTGACGATGACAGCATAGGCTTGAAAGGCTCCCCGACGAGGGTTGTGCAGACATTTACAAAACAGCCTAAAGCAGCCGGCACGCTCGTCGACAACCTCGATGCGCAGGAAGCCGCGGATTATATACTCGAAAAACTTCAGGAAAAATTCATTATATAGTGAAAGTGGTGAATAAAATGGATATTCAGGATTACAAGGGTATATTTGTCTTTATTCAGCAGGTTGACGGCAAGGTCGCCGGTGTCTCCCACGAACTCCTCGGTAAAGCGAAAAGCCTTGCCAAAGATATGGAAACGGAAGTTACGGCCGTGCTTCTCGGCTGCAATGTTTCCGGCCTTTGCGGTAACCTCGCAAGCTACGGTGCCGATAAAATAATAGTTGTCGACAACAAGGACCTCAAACTTTATTCCACAAAACCGTATGCCTACTGCATAACAAAGGTAATCGAAAAATATAAACCGGCAGTATTCCTTTACGGCGCGACGGCCATTGGCCGCGACTTGGCGCCGCGCGTTGCCGCAAGGGTGCGCACCGGCCTTACAGCCGACTGCACTAAGCTGGACGTTGCAACCGACGGCACTAAGAACCTGCGCATGACCCGCCCTGCCTTCGGCGGAAATATAATGGCTACCATAGTGTGCCCTGACTACCGCCCGCAGATGGCTACCGTGCGCCCAGGCGTAATGCAGAAAATAAAACCAATCGCCGGCGCGAACGTCCCTGCTGATAAATTTGACGTTGAAATCCCGTCGTCCGAAACAGATGTGCAGATACTCGACGTTGTGAAAAAAGAGTCGCACAAGATGGACATCCAGGACGCCAAAGTCCTCGTTTCAGGCGGCCGCGGCATGGGCAAACCGGAAAACTTCAAGCTGCTTGACAACTTAGCCGCAGCTCTCGGCGGCACCGTAAGCTCCTCAAGGGCATGCGTTGACGCAGGCTGGGTTGAAAAAGACATACAGGTCGGCCAGACGGGCAAAACCGTGCGTCCTAACCTTTATATTGCCTGCGGCATATCAGGCGCCATACAGCACCTTGCCGGTATGGAAGAGTCAGACGTTATCATGGCTATAAACAAAGACTCAACTGCGCCGATCTTTGAAGTAGCGGACTTCGGCGTTGTCGGGGATGCTTTGAAAATCCTTCCGCTGCTGACTGAAAACGTTAAAAAGGCAATGGCCGCACGCAAGTAATTATTTAAGTTAAATATTGGGAATAAATTTTGGCTCAATGTCAATAGTT
>DHNP01000040.1:0-23940 GCA_002409585.1 Ruminococcaceae bacterium UBA5413
GGCGTTTTGTCTTCAGGCTGACGCAGATGACAGTTTTGTCACCTGCGTTTACCTTAAAGTTACATGCCTTGCGTATATTTCCTAAGTGTTTTGCCTTTTTACGCCTTATTTGAGGGCTTCGTAAACGGCTACGGCGCACGCGACCGTCGCGCCGACCATCGGGTTGTTGCCCATGCCTATAAGCCCCATCATCTCTACGTGCGCCGGCACCGACGAAGAGCCGGCGAACTGCGCGTCGCTGTGCATCCTGCCCATTGTGTCCGTAAGCCCGTACGAAGCGGGGCCCGCGCCCATGTTGTCCGGATGCAGTGTGCGGCCCGTGCCGCCGCCGCTCGCGACTGAGAAGTATCTCCTGCCGTTTTCTATGGCCCATTTTTTGTACGTGCCCGCTACTGGATGCTGGAAGCGCACAGGGTTAGTGGAGTTGCCCGTAATGGAAACGTCTACGCCCTCATGCTGCATGATGGCAACGCCCTCGCGCACGTCGTCGGCGCCGTAGCACTTAACCGCGGCGCGCTCGCCTGTTGAAAACGGGCGCTCCTCGACTACGTTAAGCTTGTCGTTAAAATAGTCGAACTGTGTTTTTACATATGTAAACCCGTTAATCCTTGAAATAATATAAGCCGCGTCTTTGCCAAGGCCGTTAAGTATAACCCTCAGCGGCTCTTTCCTCGCGGAGTTTGCGGAACGCGCTATGCCTATGGCGCCCTCTGCGGCCGCGAACGACTCATGGCCCGCGAGGAAGCAGAAGCACTTTGTTTCATCCCTTAAAAGCATTGCGCCAAGGTTGCCGTGGCCAAGGCCGACTTTGCGCTGCTCTGCGACCGAACCCGGAACCGTGAAGGCTTCGAGGCCGAGGCCGATTTTTTCAGCTGCTTCCGCGGCGGACGCAGCGCCTGTTTTAAGGCCAATGGCACAGCCGAGGGTGTAGGCCCATACAGCGTTGTCGAAAGCTATCTGCTGGACGCCCTTGACGATTTTCTCAGTGTCTACATTTTTCGACAGGCACAGGCTGCGGGCATCCTCAAGGCTTGCTATGCCGTACTTTGCAAGGCATTTTTCTATTTTGGGCATTCTTCTGTCTTTGCCCTCGAAAATGACGTCGTTTGCCATAAAATAATCCTCCTTATTCTTCGCGCGGGTCTATGTACTTTGCTGCATTGTCAAAGCGTCCGTATTGCCCGACGTTCTTTTTGTAAGCTTCGTTGGGTTCAGCCCCGTGGCGTATGTCTTCCATCATCTTCCCGAGTTTTACAAACTGGTAGCCGATGACTTCGCTGTTCTCGTCAAGGGCGAGCTTCGTGACATAGCCTTCCGTCATTTCAAGGTAGCGCACGCCCTTCGGCAGGGTGCTGTACATAGTGCCTATCTGCGAACGGAGTCCTTTGCCTAAGTCCTCAAGGCCGGCGCCGACCGGCAGGCCGTTTTCTGAAAAAGCCGTCTGGCTGCGTCCGTAAACTATCTGCTTGAAAAGCTCGCGCATGGCAACGTTTATGGCGTCGCATACAAGGTCTGTGTTAAGGCACTCAAGCAGCGTTTTGCCCGGCAGTATTTCGGCTGCCATAGCGGCCGAATGCGTCATGCCTGAGCAGCCTATCGTTTCAAGAAGCGCCTCCTGCACAATGCCGTCCTTTACGTTAAGAGTAAGCTTGCATGCGCCCTGCTGGGGTGCGCACCAGCCTATGCCGTGCGTAAGGCCGGAAATGTCCTTTATCTCATACGCCTTTACCCACTTGCCCTCTTCGGGAATAGGTGCAGGCCCGTGCTTGGGGCCTTTTGTTACAACGCACATTTTTTCCACATCGGGGGAATAATTCATACAGGTTCTCCTTTCGGTTTTCGTTTCCTCATTATAGATACTTCATTTAATTATAGTAGATTGTTTACGCCATATCAAGTACGCATAATTAAATTTTTAACATACTTTACATTTCAGGACTTTTTTCCGCCGGTTTATACTTATTATTTGTACTGACCTGTTGATTTTGTTTATTCCTTATGGTAAAATAGCTTTATATAGGATTTTATGCGGGAGGGGTACGCAGTGGAAAAAATAACAGTGAAGGTTACCGCTCGCCGGCGGTAATGCCTGACACATCACCGATGTCGGTCGGCAGCTACATATTAATGATAATCCTGACGGCCATACCCATAGTAGGCATAATCATGCTTTTCGTATGGTCGTTCGGCGGAAGCACCAATTTGAACAAAAAAAATTTTGCGAGGGCGCAGCTTCTCTTAATGCTTATAAGCATAGCGCTTTACATTATCCTGTCGGTTGCGGGCATTTTCACGTTCGCAAGTTTTCTGTCGCACATAGGGCGTGCCTGAAAACGTAAACCCGGCTGTGTTTCCTTTCAAATGGAGGCACGGCTGTTTTTTTAACCTGTCGGGCAGTTTTAAATTTTTCTAAACGTAATATGGCTAATCGGCTCCTTTTTGTTGTAAAATAAAATATATGAGTGAAATAAAATATATAATATACCTGTAAAAAAAGTTTCTTCCAGGCGGGAACCGTCAGCCCGCGGCGGAAAAATAAAAATAAAAAAGAGGTAAATATAAAATGAATTTTATAGAACGTACTATTGAACGCGCGGCCGCAGACAGGAAGGCCATTGTGTTTCCGGAAGGTAACGACAAAAGGGTCATTACGGCGGCTGCCGAAATTTTAAAGAGGAAAATAACCGACGTAATACTTTTAGGCGATGAAAAAGAAATAAAGTCACTTGCGGGCGGCCTTGATATCTCCGGCGCGGAAATAATAAACCCGCTGACTTCGCCAAAGCGCAGTGAATACGTAGACACCTTTTACGAAATGCGTAAGGGCAAAAAGGGCATGACGCCGGAAAAAGCCGATGAAATGATGAAAGTCAACAACTACTGGGGCGTTATGATGGTCAAAAAAGGCGCTGCCGACGGTATGGTTTCAGGCGCCTGCCACTCAACGGCAGACACGCTCCGCCCTGCGCTGCAGATAGTGCGCACCGCGCCGGACTCAAAGCTCGTTTCGGCTTTCTTCATCATAACCGTGCCAAACTGCGAGTACGGCGAAAACGGCACGTTTATTTTCGCGGACTCCGGCCTCAACATGAACCCGAGCGCCGAAGACCTTTCGGAAATCGCCATCGCGTCGGCCAAGACATTTAAAACCCTTGTCAACGCCGAACCTAAAGTCGCCATGCTGTCTTTCTCGACATACGGAAGCGCAAAGGACCCGCTCGTCGACAAAGTTGCTGAAGCGACAAAATTAGCTAAAGAAAAAGCGCCCGCCCTCCTGCTTGACGGCGAGATGCAGGCTGACGCCGCGCTCGTACCGTCGGTAGGGCAGTCCAAAGCGCCTGGCAGCAAAGTGGCCGGGCAGGCAAACGTGCTCATTTTCCCTGACCTTAACTGCGGCAACATCTGCTACAAGCTTGTCGAAAGGCTTGCTAAGGGTTCTGCTTACGGCCCGATACTTCAGGGCATAGCGAAACCTGTAAACGACCTGTCAAGGGGCTGCAAAGCCGAGGACATAGTCGGCGTAGCCGCCATAACCGCGGTACAGGCGCAAAACGCAAAATAAAATATTATTTCAGGCAAATATACGCCGGCGGCTGCGTCCGCCGGCGTTTTTTACGCACAAAACCGGCCGGACATAAAAGTCCGGCCGGTTTTGCGGGAAATGATATAAGGAAATAGGAGTAAAACTTGTAATCTATTTCAAGCGGGTTTTTTGCCCCCCGCATCGGCCTTTGCCTTTGGTATACGCACTATACACTCTATATATTCGTCCGTTTCGCTGTTCAGCGTTTGGGCGTCTATGCCGCCGAGCTGCATGGTTTTCACGGCATGTGCTATCGTATTAAAAAATATCCTCACGTCTTTAATGACAGGGGTGTTTTTCTGCTTTGACATATCATGCTTTTTATCGTTTATATCGTCCACAAGCTGTTCGGTCTGGCGCACGTTCATCTCTTTTTTTATAACGGTTTCTATGGCTTTCATGCGCGCAGGGCTTGTGTTTATACGCAGAAACGCCCTTGCGTGGCGCTCCGTCAGGCCGGCTTCGGTTATAAGCCCGCGCTCCGCTTCCGAAAGGCGCAGCAGCCGCAGCTTATTTGCTATGGCCGGCTGGCTTCTGCCGAGCCTGTAAGCCGCTTCTTCCTGCGTTATGCCCCAGACGTCTATCAGGTGTTTTATGCCTTCGGCTTCCTCAAAAAAATGCAGGTCCTGCCTGTGCAGGTTTTCCGTAAGAGACAGCACCGCGCTTTTATAATCCGAATACTCGCTTACTATGCACGGTATCCTGTCAAGTCCGGCAAGCTTGCAGGCCCTCAGCCTACGCTCGCCGGCGACAAGCTCATAGCCCGTACCGTTTCTGCGCACAACCACAGGCTGTAAAAGCCCGTTTACCCGTATGCTCGCAGACAACGCCCGGAGTTCTTTTTCGCCAAATATGCGGCGGGGTTGGGCCGGGTTGGGCGCTATTGCGTCCACTGCTAACTCAACGACTTTCTTTTTGTCTTTGATAAGCATAACCCGGCCACCTCCATTGCTTGTCCGCCTGTTTAGATATTACCACCGCTAAAGGTAATTTTTTGTAAAAATGTGTAGCCGGAAAAATTTTTTAAAGTATTTTTTATTTAAAAAGCATGATACAAAAGAACCGGCGCACGGTTTTCAACTTATTTTCAGGATATTGTTGAAAATCATACGCCGGACGTTTTTTACCTCTTAATGACATTGCAGCTAAAAATTTTATTTTCAACAGTTTAAGGATAAACTGTTGAAAATCAGCCGAGAGGGTTTTTCACTATTTTCACCCCGCGGCGCGGGTACTTTTCAGGCAGCGGCCGTACGCGCCTGATAATGACCATGCTGCGCCCGTCGCCGTTAGGCAGGTTATATTTTTCAACCGCCGAAACCTCGCAGCCAAGCAGGCTTACGGCATTTGCGGCACTTTTAATTTCTTCTTCTATATCCGGCCCCTTCATCGCGGCGAAAAAGCCGCCTTTTTTTATAAAAGGCAGGCAGTACTCGCACAAAGCCGGCAGCCGCGCCACCGCGCGTGAAACGGCAAAACCGAAAGCTTCCCTGTTTTCTTTTTTACGGCCGTATTCTTCGGCGCGCGCGTGAACGGCGCGGCACTCCACGTTTAACTTTTTAAGTATATCCGAAAGGAAAACGAGCCGCTTGTTAAGGCTGTCAAGAAGCGTTACGTTTAAATCAGGCCGCAGGATTTTCATCGGCAGCCCCGGGAAGCCCGCCCCCGTGCCTACGTCTATGACGCTTGCCCCTTCCGGAAGCTTCAGGTACTTTAAAACCAGCATGCTGTCTAAAAAATGCTTTACCGCGACTTCGCGCGGCGCCGTTATCGAAGTAAGGTTCACCTTTTCATTCCATTCAAGAAGCGAGTCCATATAAGTGCGGAACATAGCAAGCTGCGCTCCGTCAAGTTCAAAACCGTATTCACGCGCGCACCCGCGCAATTCAAGTATAATATCTTCCATATCAGCCTTTCCCGCGCCTGCCGAGCCAGATAAGCAGCACTGATATATCAGCCGGGCTCACCCCGGATATCCTGCTTGCCTGCCCTATATTTTCCGGCCTTACCGCCTGCAGCTTTTCCTGTGCCTCAGCCCTTATGCCGGTTATGGACCCGTAGTCAACGTTTTCCGGCAGGCACAGCTTTTCGTAGCGGCGCATCTCGGTTATCTGCGCTTTCTGCCGTTTCATATATCCCTCGTACTTTATCTCTATCTCTGCGTTCTCAAAAACCGCTTCCGGAAAATCCGGCCGGCCGGCGTCGATGCTTTTAAGCGCCCCATAGCTTATCTGCGGCCTGCGCAGAAGGTCCGCGAGCTTTACGCCGGTCTGCACAGGCGTTGTTCCATGTGAAACTAAAATACCGTTAAGTTCTTCCGTAGGCGCAAAAACAGTTTCTCCGGCGCGTTTAAGCTCCTCTTTTTTTTGGTTCTCCTTAGTGAGGAACCTTGCCCAACGTTCGTCATTTATAAGGCCTATCTTCCTGCCGATGGGCGTCATGCGCTCATCGGCGTTATCCTGGCGCAGCACGAGGCGGTACTCGCTGCGCGAGGTCATCATGCGGTACGGTTCGTCCGTTCCTTTAGTGATGAGGTCGTCCACGAGAGTGCCTATATATGAGCTTGCCCTGTCGAGCACCATAGGCTCCCTGCCTTTGATTTTCAGCGCGGCGTTTATGCCCGCGACTATTCCCTGGGCGGCGGCCTCCTCGTAACCTGAGCTGCCGTTAAACTGCCCGGCTCCGTAAAGCCCCGGGAAATCCTTAAACTCAAGCGTAGAGTTAAGCTGCAGCGGGTCGGCGCAATCGTACTCTATGGCATATGCCGTACGCATTATCTGCACGTGCTCAAGGCCGGGTATGGTGTGGTAAAACGCTATCTGCACATCTTCCGGCAGCGAAGAACTCATGCCCTGCAGGTACATTTCCTCTGTGTCAAGGCCGCACGGCTCGATAAACAGCTGGTGGCGTTTTTTGTCCTTAAACCTCATTATCTTTGTTTCTATGCTCGGGCAGTAACGCGGGCCTATACCCTCTATCTTGCCGCCGTAAAGCGGCGAGCGGCCGATATTTTTAAGTATTATTTCTTTCGTTTTCTCGTTTGTCCAAGATATATAGCAGACTTCGCGGTTTTTTCCCGGTACAAGCGTATCGTAAGAAAACGGCACGACAGGGTCGTCGCCCTTCTGCACTTCAAGGCCGCCGAAGTCTATGCTTGACCTTAAAACGCGCGCCGGCGTACCGGTTTTAAACCTGCGGAGTGAAATGCCGAGCTTTTTAAGCGATTCCCCTAAAAACGCCGCCGGAAACATACCGTCAGGCCCTCCGTCGTAAGAAACGTCGCCTACGAAAATTTTCCCCGTAAGGTAAGTGCCGGTGGCAAAAACCACCGCTTTAACCGTATACGAAGCGCCCATGCGCGTTGTTACGTGCCAAAGCGCGCCCTCCGCGTGCGTTACGCCGACGACCTCGGCCTGCTTTAAAAACAGGTTTGGCTGAAGCTCAAGTTTATGCTTCATAACCGTACTGTATTTTCTCCTGTCTATCTGCGCACGGAGCGAATGTACCGCGGGGCCCTTGCCTTTGTTGAGCATGCGGCTCTGCAAAAAACACTCGTCGGTCGTTTTGCCCATCTCGCCGCCAAGGGCGTCTATCTCCCTTACAAGGTGGCCTTTGGCTGTGCCGCCTATAGACGGGTTGCACGGGCAGTTGCCTACGGCGTCAAGGTTTATGGTAAAAACGAGCGTCGAGCATCCGAGCCTTGCGGCGGCAAGCCCCGCCTCAATGCCCGCGTGCCCGGCGCCTACTACTGCGACGTCGTAATTTCCGGCATCATATTCCAAAGTTATTCCCTCTTCCAATATTTCCTGTCAGGTAATTTATTTTCCTACGCAAAAATGTGAAAACACAGAATCCACAACGGCCTGCGTCGCTTTTTCACCGGTAAGTTCCAAAAGCGCATCTACAGCGCCTTCAACGGAAACCGTCACCGCGTCGAGCGTAACGCCAGACTTCAGAGCGCCGTAAGCCTCGCGCACGAACCTGAGCGCTTTTTCAGCCGCGTTGCGCTGCCTTTCAGTAAAGAGCATGCAGCTTTCAGGTTCGAGCTTATCCGTGCCGAGCACCGAGGCGACGGTCTCCTCAAGCCGCTTAAGCCCTTCTCCCGTAACCGCGGACATGCAGACGGTATGCTTAAATTTTCCTTTAATAAAATCAATATCGGCCTTTAAAGGCAAATCTATTTTGTTTACAACGGCTACGCACCTTGTTTTTCCAATTTCTTTTATAAGGTTCATGTCGTCGCCGCCGAGCGGCTGCGACGCATCGAAAACAGCCAGCACAAGCTCTGACGAGCGTATCATGCCGTAAGCCCTGTTTACGCCTATAAGCTCTACAGGGTCGGCGCTTGCCCTTATGCCGGCCGTATCGGACAAAAGAAGCGGTATGCCGCCGAACATGACTGTGTTTTCAACTACGTCGCGCGTTGTACCGGCGTACTCCGTAACGATGGAACGCTCGCACCCCGAAAGCAGGTTCATCAGCGTTGACTTGCCGGCGTTCGGCCTGCCCGCTATGGTTGTTTTAACGCCCTCACGCACCGCGCGGCCGGCTTCAAACATATCTATAAGGCCCTTAAGGTCTTTTTCCGCGTTTAAAAGCGTGTTGCCAAGATTGTCGGGATTCACCTGCGGTATATCTTCCTCAGGGTAATCAGCCCATGCCGAGAGGTGCGCGGCGGCGGCAACGAGGCTGTCTTTGACGCTTTTTATTTTTTTGTCGAGCGCCCCGTCATGTCCGGCAAGCGCCGACCTTGCCGCGGCTTCGCCTTTTGCGGATATGAGCTGCATTACCGACTCTGCCTGCGTAAGGCTGATTTTCCCGTTCATAAAAGCACGCCGCGTAAACTCCCCCGGTCCGGCAGGGGACGCGCCTGCGGCAAAAACGGCCCTTAGCACGCGGCGCAGCACCGTAAGACCGCCGTGGCACGAAAGTTCAACCACGTTTTCGCCCGTATAGCTGTTAGGCTCCCTGAAGTTAAGGGCTACGGCCTCGTCTATGTCGCCTTTTTCGTCGCGGACCCTGCCGTAAAGCGCCCTGTAGCCTTTTATATCGTCAAGCTTTTTGCCGGAAACAGAGTAAAAAACTTTTTCCGCGACTTTTCTCGCATCCTTACCGGAAATGCGTATAACGCCTATGCCGCCCGCCGCCTGCGGAGTTGAAATGGCCGCTATGGCGCTTTTGGAAGGCATGTCAAAAAAATGCTGCATAAATTTCCCCCAAAAAAAGAGGACAATTCATAACGAACCGCCCCTTTAAAAAACACGGCAAAACACGATTGCCGTCCGCCTTTCAGGCGGAAAATATCATAATTTTACCGATATCTTATAAAATAAAACGTGCTCTTTTGTCACGCCTTAGGAGGGACGCCGCCGTTCATGTCTTTTGGGTTTAAAGGCGGCCTGCCGCCCCTTCGCTGCTGATAACGGTCGTTAACGGGGCCTATGACCACGTGCCTGTTCAGGTTTTCCCCTTCAGACCATGAACGCGCGCCGTTGACAGTCTGCACAACCATATGTATTATGCGCCTTTCGTACGGGTTCATCGGCTCAAGGGCAGAGCTGCGTCCGGTCCTTACGGCTTTTTTTGCAAGCCTCGTGCCGAGCAGTTCGAGCGTCTGCCTGCGCTTTTCGCGGTAATTGCCTATGTCGAGAGTTACCCTGTAATAGTCGCCGCCGGCGTGGTTAGCGACAAGGCCCGCAAGGTACTGCAGCGCATCGAGCGTTTCGCCGCGGTGCCCGATTATAAACCCTATGTCCGCGCCGTCAAGAGTAAGCATGGCGCCGTTTTCTTCTTTTTTGACATTAATACTTACTTTGTCAAGGCCCATGCAGCCTATGACCTTTTTAAGGTAATCTGCCGCTTTCTGCGCAGGGTCGTCTTCAATATAAGCCCTTACCTTAGCCGGGCTTCCGCCGAAAATACCAAAAGTTTTACGAGTCGGCATTGCAAGGATTTCAAACTGAGCATCATAAGACTCGACCCCGAGGGCCCTGCACGCGTTTTCTTTGGCAAGTTCAACAGTATCTCCGGTCCCTATTGCTTCTTTCATTTTGCGATACCTCCCAAGGCATTTCAGCTTTCTAAACAACACCCGAACTTTTAATAAACGCCGCGCTCCTTAACGGCGCGCACGGCGGAGCCAGAAAAAACCGAGGCAAATAAAACCCGTGTCAGCCTTTTTTTGCTGCACCGCTTTTAGGGCGTATATTTTTTTCACTTTTATAAACGGGAGACGGTTTCAGCTTAGCTTCTTCTTCCTGCAGTAAGGCGACGTGCCTTGCTTCAGCAACTGCGGTAAGGTCAACAGGGTTGTACCACCTGTTCATGGCGAGCGTCTGCAGAAACGCCACAACCGTCGAGATGAACCAGTAAAAGCCGACCGCGGCAGGCATTATGCATGCCCAGTAAGCCGTTAAAAGCGGGAAAAAGTACATCATAAATTTCATGCATCCCTGCTGCTGCTGCATGCCGGGCTGCATCTTCATGGTAAAGTACTGCGTCGCAATGGAAGACACGAGGCACGCTACGGGGATTATCCATAAATTCGAACTGAAAAGCGTAGCGAAAATATGCGAGCCGTTGCACGGGGTATTTAAAAGGTCAAGCCCTAAAAATTTAAACCCATGGCTGAAAAGCTCTATCCGCGAAAGCTCCGGCCCGCTGAACATGGTAAGGAACGGCTTTAAGCCGGAGTAATACTTTATTATCTCTATCTGCGCATATTTTGTGTCTATCATAGAGCTTATGCCCGGTATCTGCGTTATCATATCGGTAGCTTTTGAAACAGCGCCCGCTGAAATGTGGACGGCGTTTGAAAGGGGGTAAAGCACCGTATAATAAAGCCCGAGCATTATAAGCATTGGCACGAACATCGTAAGGCAGCCGCCCGTGGGGCTAACGCCTTCTTTTTCGTACAGCTTTTCTGTTTCGATCTGAAGTTTCTGTTTGTCATTGCCGTATTTTTTCTGAAGTTCTTTCTGCTTGGCGGCAAGCTTGCTTGTAGCAGCCATTGACTTCTGCTGCTTAACGGAAAAAGGAAAGATAAGGAGTTTTGTCGCGATGGTAAAAAGGATTATAGCTACGCCGTAATTGTTTATTATCTTATAAAAAAACCAAAGTAAATAGCCTAAAAGGCTGCCGAAAAAATTAAATATCTCCATATTAAAAAAAGTTCCCCTTTAAGACCTGCGCCTGTCCTTTTTTTCTGGTACCGGATCATATCCGCCACGGCTGAAAGGGTTGCAGCGCAAGATACGGAACAACGCAAGAAAAAAACCTTTAAACGCGCCGAACCGCTCGATAGCCTGTATGGCATAATTTGAACACGTGGGGTAATATTTGCAGCATGGTTTTTTATACGGCGAGATACCTTTTTGATAAAACCGTATTAGAAAAATAAAAACTTTTTTCATTTTTTACTTTAAAGCTCCGGCCTTTTTAAGCTGGAAAAACATTGCGCGGCGTATGTCCGTACTTTTTACCGCCGCCGTCTTTGACCTCGCCACAAAAATGAAACTGTAGCCCGGTTTAATCTCCCCCCCGAGCGACCTTAAAGCCGCGCGTATAACCCTGCGCGCCCGGCTGCGCTTAACGGCGTTGCCGATTTTCTTACTTGTAGTAATGCCTACGCGGACGTCAGGGCCGCGCGTTTTCATAACATATGACACAAGAACCGGGCTTACAAAAGACTTTCCCCTGGAATAGACCCTGCGGAATTCGCCGTTTTTATTGATAGATAAATAAAAATCCATATTAAATTAATATTCCCTTTTGGGCAGGCATGAAGTGCAGGCGGCTTTTAAAGAAAAACCGAAAAGGCCGTCCGCGCACCCTGAAAACATGCTGCCGTGAAAAGCCCTTTTTCAGTAGCTGAGCCTTGCCCTGCCCTTTGCCCTGCGGCGCGAAAGCACCTTACGGCCGTTGCTTGTCGACATGCGCTTGCGGAACCCGTGTTCCTTTTTGCGGTGAATCTTTTTAGGCTGGTATGTTCTTAACATATTATGACCTCCTTAATCAAAGCATTGTTATTTTGAATTATATCCTATCCTGCGGCACCGTGTCAACCTTAAAAGCAGCCTTAAAGGCGCGCCGGCGGACTTTTACGCCCAATATACAATATAAAACAAATATACACGATATAAATATAGCACAATACTGAAAAAAATTCAAAGGAAAATTAAATAAATATATACATAGCAGCGATAAATCACAGTTTGAAAAAAGGAAACGATTGTGCTATTATTATACGGTACATACACTGAAATCAACAAATGAGGTATTAACATAATATGGAGTCGTTTACAGAAATTTGGAATCTTGTCTGTGCCTACTGCAAAAGTAAAATAACCGAAATAGCGTATTCCACATGGATAAGCAGAATAGAACCCGTTTCCCTTGATTTTTCCGCGGGGACAGCTGTTTTAAGGGTTCCTAACGAGCTCCACAGGCAGACCATACTGCACTACTACATAGATTTGCTCGAAGAAGCTTTCAAGCAGATTTTTTCGCAGGAGATACATATAAAGATATGTATACCGGAAGAAACGGAACCTAAAGAAAAGGCCGCGCCGCAAAAAAGCGACGACAACAACAGCTACGAGTTTACATTCGACACTTTCATTGTCGGCTCTTCAAACAAATTCGCCCACGCGGCCTCCATGGCAGTCGCAAGCAAACCGGCGACGCTTTACAACCCGCTTTTCATATACGGTAACTCAGGCCTCGGAAAAACCCACCTGCTCTACGCCATAAGGCACGAGATAAGCAAAAACTATCCGGAAATGAAAATCGTATATATAAAAGGCGACGAGTTTACAAACGAGCTTATAACCTCAATAAGGAACGGCACGACAAACGAGTTCCACCAAAGGTACAGGAAAGCGGACGTATTCCTTGTGGACGACATCCAGTTCATAGCGGGCAAGGACTCTACGCAGGAGGAGTTCTTCCACACATTCAACACGCTTTATGAAGCAAAAAAGCAGATAGTCCTTACATCGGACAGACCACCTAAAGACATAGCGACACTGGAGGAAAGGCTGCTCACGCGCTTCGAGTGGGGCTTGACAGCCGACATACAGCCGCCAGATTTCGAGACGCGCATAGCAATAATAAAGCGCAAAGCGGAACTTTTACAGATAAAACTGCCGGACGACGTAGCCGAGTACGTAGCAAACAAACTTAAAAACAACATACGCCAGCTCGAGGGCGCCGTAAAAAAAATAAAAGCATACCACCTGCTAAACGACAAACCTCTCAATATAACAACAGCGCAGGAAGCCATAAGCGACATAATAAACAACGACCACCCGACACCTTATACTGTAGAAAAAATCATAGAGGAAGTCGCGCGGACTTTCGGAACCACAAAAGAAAACATCCGCTCATCAAAAAGGTCAGCCAATATATCTTCCGCGCGTCAGATAGCAATGTACGTAGTAAGGGAGATAACACAGCTGCCTATGACTACCATAGGGAAGGAATTTGGCGGCAGGGACCACTCCACAGTAGTTTACGCACTGCAGCAGGTTGAAAAAACAATGCAGAAAGACAGCAAAACAAAGGCCACTGTAGACGACATAATCAAAAACATACGCGACAGATGACAATAAGTCAAATAAATTTTAAACAATCAACAAAAGCGTTAATAACAACCGGAAAAATAAAAAACGGACAAAAAACTTATTAACTTTTTTATCAACATTTCCAACAGAGTTTTCAACACAGTGTTTAAAACATAAAAATAACGCCTTTTCTCAACATTTTGCAAACACATAAAACAACAGTAAAAAAAGCCCCGCAAACGGCATGGCACAGCCATTAATAAGGCGTTTTCAACTTTTATGCGCCACCTACTATACTTACTAAAATAAAACATGTAATACATATATAAAAAGGAGGCAAGCGGTAAAATGAAGGTAAACTGCAAAAAACAAAACCTTAGCGACGCAGTACTCAACATACAAAGCGTAGTGTCAACAAAATCCCCCATACCGGCACTTGAAGGAATACTCGTGAAAACAAAAGACAGCATGATAGAGCTTTGCGGCTACGACCTGGAACTCGGAGTAACAACGTTAATAGACGCAGACATAGAAGAACCTGGAAGCATCGTACTTAACGCAAAGCTCTTCTGCGACATAGTAAGAAAAATACAGGCTGAAAACATTTCCATAAAAACAGACGACAAGCTCGTAACAGAAATAACCGGCGGCGAGTCAAAATTTTCCATTTCGGGTATAACGCCCGACGAATACCCCGAATTACCCGAAATAAATGAAACATCTTCTTTTTCTATACCGCAAAACACACTTAAAAGCATGATACGGCAGACAATTTTCGCCATATCGGACAATGACGCAAAACCTATACACACAGGCACGCTCTTTGAAATAACGGAAGATAAAATGCGCCTCGTCTCCGTAGACGGCTACAGGCTCGCCATACGTGAAGAACCATTAAAAGCCGGTATAAAAAGCAGCTTCGTCGTTCCCGGGAAAACACTAAAAGAAATAATGAAACTGCTCGGAGACGGCGACGACGAAACACAAATAAAAATAGGAACCAGGCACATACTGTACAATATAGGCAGCTACACGGTAATTTCAAGGCTGCTTGAGGGAGAGTTCCTAGACTACAGAGCAGCCATCCCGCAGAAAGCCGAAACAACAGTAAAAGTCGGCGTAAACGAAATGACCGACAGCGTGTCCCGCATATCTCTTATAATAACAGAACGGCTTAAAAGCCCTGTAAGATGTATTTTCGGAGAAAACGAGATAAAACTTTTTTCCACTTCTTCTATAGGCAAAGCAAGCGACCACCTAAAAGCCGAAATAAGCGGAAGCGCCGTAGAAATAGGCTTTAACAACAGTTACTTTTTGGACGCAATGAACCACACGGAGTGCGACGAAGTAAAAATATCGCTCTGCGGGCCGCTTTCTCCCATAAAAATAACGCCGCCCGACGGAGAATCCTTTATTTTTCTCGTCCTGCCTGTCAGGCTCAACAATATGTCCGACTGAAAGGAAAAAATATGCAGCCTCAAAAAATAAGGATAGATACGGAATTCATACGGCTCGATTCGCTGCTTAAACTTTCAGGACTGTGCGAAACAGGCGGCCAGGCTAAAAAAGCTGTGCAGTGCGGTGAAGTGTCACTTAACAGTGAACTATGCACTATGCGCGGAAAGAAAATAAGGCCGGGCGACATCGTTGTTTACGGAGAGAAAAAAGTTGAGGTAATCCCAAAGTGAACGTCAGGCAGATGTCATGGAAAAACTTCAGAAACCTTGACGAAGGCAGTTTCTGCCCATGCGGCGGTTTAAATATAATATACGGCAAGAACGCACAGGGGAAAACAAACCTCACGGAAGGGATATGGCTTTTTACCGGCGGAAAATCTTTCCGCGGGGCCAAAGACCAGGAGCTTACAGAGACTGGAAAAGAATCCGCAGTCTTAAAACTTGATTTTTTCAGCGAGGAACGCGAACAAAAGGCTGAAATAAAAATAACAGGCGGAAAAAGATACATAAATATAAATTCAGTTGAAAAAAAATCATACCGCTCGGCGCGCGGAAAGTTCTGCGCTGTTGTTTTTTCACCGGAGCATATATCACTTGTAAGCGGAGGGCCGGCGCTTAGAAGAAACTTTATAGATTCGGCGTTATGCCAGATAAAACCCGGCTATGCAAAAGCGCTTTCAGAATACATCAAAACGCTTAACCAAAGGAATACGCTGCTTAAAGACATACCGGCGCACGCGCAGCTTCTCGACACCCTCGGCATTTGGGACGAAAAGCTTTCGCGGTGCGGTACATATATAATAAACGAAAGGCTCCGCTACCTTGACGCGCTTAAAATTTCCGCAGAAAAAATTTATTCGTGCATAAGCGGCGAAAAAGAAAAATTAGGATTAAAATATGTAAAAAGTGCCGAAAATTTATCTGATGCCTTAAGTTCATCAAGGCGCTACGACATCATGTCGGGCTTTACATCATGCGGCCCGCACCGTGACGACATAGAGATAACCGTAAATTCGCTTTCTGCGAAAGCTTACGCTTCACAGGGGCAGAAACGCTCTGCCGCAATAGCGATGAAGCTTGCCGAAGCTGAGGAGGCCGGCTCTTTTTTAGGCGAAAACCCCGTTGTCATATTAGACGACGTTATGAGCGAGCTTGACTCCGACAGGCAGGGCTATATTCTTAACAGCCTTGAGCAATTCCAGGTATTTATAACGTGCTGCGAGCCTTATATTAAGAAAAATTCCGATACCGCTAAGCTTTTCAAAGTCGAGGGCGGTACCGTTTCAGAAAAAATATATTTTAAGGGGCAATAAGAATGTTCCTCCATATGGGACGGAATATAATAACAAAATCAAATGACATAATAGGGATATTCGATATTGAAACTTCTACCATATCCAATATTACACGTGAATTCCTTTTAAAAGCCCAAAAATCGGGCGGCGTTGTAAACGTATCCGAAAAAATGCCAAAGTCGTTCATACTGTGCGGTGATAAAAATAAAAGCAAGGTTTTTATCTCGCAGATTTCCACTTCAACGCTTCTTAAAAGGTCTTTTTTCAGAGAACACGGAAATTTTCAGGAAGGGTAACATAAAATGAGAAAATTCAGAAAGCCGCAATGCCCTTACTGCGGTAAAAAACTGAGCCTGCCGTCAGCATGGAACGTAAAAAAGCATGGTGAATACATCTGCCCTGAGTGCGGCGGCATTTCAAACGTGGTACTTGACAAAAGCATCGGAATTTTAGCGTTTTTGGCCGTATTCCTTGGTTCCGCTTTTTTCCTTGTTTCGTTTATAAATATAGATTCATTTAACTTTTGGATGCTTTTACTTATTGTTTTACCGTTTTTTATTTTTTTCCTTATTTCGGTATTTTTAGTAAGGCTTAAAAAACCGAATGTCGTAAAGAAAACACGTACCCCAGCCGGCAGAAGTTTTGACAGCCGCGAAAGGCCGCGCGGTTATGGCGGCAGATATTAAGTACAATAACATTATTTTATTTTATCGAATATGTATTTTCATAAAAACCGATTTTCGGCCTGCTGATGAAATGATGAGAATTATATACTTTAAGTATATAAACTGGAGGGTTAAACTTGGAGTTCAGTAAAGTTACTCAGTCGAACGACAAATATGACGAAAGTGAGATACAGGTCCTCGAAGGGCTTGAGGCCGTGAGAAAGCGCCCCGGCATGTATATAGGCTCTACCGGCCCGCGCGGCCTGCACCACCTTGTATATGAAATCGTCGACAACGCAGTCGACGAAGCGCTTGCCGGGTACTGCGATAAAATAGAAGTAAAAATATTGCCTGGAAATATAATAAGCGTACGCGACGACGGCCGCGGCATCCCTGTAGGCATACACCACCAGGTAGGCATACCTACAGTTACCGTGGTTTTCACCATGCTTCACGCCGGCGGCAAATTCGGCGGAGGCGGGTACAAAGTTTCGGGCGGGCTTCACGGCGTAGGGGCTTCGGTAGTGAACGCGCTTTCAGAGTGGCTTGAGGTAGAGGTGTACAAGGAAGGCAAAACGTACTTTCAGCGCTTCGAGCGCGGCAAGGCCGTAACCGGCCTTACAGAGCGCGGAAATACTGAACTTTCGGGCACTTTCGTTAGGTTTAAGCCTGACACGGAAATCTTTAAGGAAAGCATAGAGTTTGATTACGAAACGCTTAAAAAACGCCTTCGTGAACAGGCGTTTTTAAACGCTGGGGTAAACATAGAGCTGTCCGACGAGCGGGATCCTGATAATATTAAAACAGATAAGCTTCATTATACCGGAGGTATAAAAAGCTTTGTAGAATACATCAATAAAAGAAAAGCCGTAGAGGTAATAAATCCGGACGTAATGTACTTTTCGTGCGTCGCGCCGGACGACTCAGCCACCGCTGAAGTCGCAATGCAGTACACTGACTCTTACAACGAGCTTATGCTTTCTTTCGCCAACGACATACACACGACAGACGGCGGCACGCACGAAGACGGCTTCAGACGCGCCCTTACCCGCGTAATGAACGACTACGGCAGAAAGTTCAATATATTAAAGGACAGCGATAAGAACCTCTCTGGTGAAGATTTCAGAGAAGGGCTTACCGTGATAATAAGCGTAAAGCTGCGCGAGGCGCAGTTTGAGGGGCAGACGAAAGCCCGCCTCGGCAATACTGAGATAGGCACGCTTGTTAACAACCTTATTTCTGAAAAACTTTCCGCTTACCTTGAAGAAAACCCGTCCATTTCGCGTGCCATATTTGACAAGGCCATGGCTTCTTCGCACGCACGTGAAGCCGCCCGCAAGGCAAGGGACATGGTAAGGCGCAAGTCAGCGCTTGAAAATGCCGCCCTGCCAGGAAAGCTTGCCGACTGCCAAAGCAGGGATTCGAAGGAAACGGAAATTTATATCGTCGAAGGCGACTCCGCCGGCGGCTCCGCTAAAGGAGGCCGCGACAGAAAGTACCAGGCCATACTGCCGCTTTGGGGCAAAATGCTCAATGTCGAAAAGGCAAGGCTCGACAAAGTTTACAGCAACGAAAAGCTCATGCCTATAGTTACGGCCTTAGGCTGCGGCATAGGCGATGAATTCAATATAGAAAAACTTCGTTACGGCAAAATAATAATCATGGCCGATGCCGATGTCGACGGTTCGCACATAAGGACGCTGCTGCTTACTTTCTTTTTCCGTTACATGAAGCCGCTCGTTGAGCAGGGCCATATATACCTTGCGCAGCCGCCGCTTTACAGGCTTACAAAGGGCAAAAAGCACACATATGCTTTTTCTGACAAACAGCGCGATGTTATAATGACGGACCTTGGCAGCTGTGAGATACAGCGCTACAAGGGCCTTGGCGAAATGGATTCGCAGCAGCTTTGGGAAACGACTATGGATCCTGAGCGCCGCACCATGCTGCGCGTTGAAGTCGGCGATGCCGAAGCGGCCGATGAGGCTTTTACCGTCCTCATGGGCGACAAAGTGGAACCGCGGCGCGAATTTATAGAGGAAAACGCCAAGTACGCCGAAAACCTCGATATCTGACTTAATGCTACAGCTTTAAGGCTCTGCTGTTTGTAAAATAAAAATACACAGCAGTAAATTACAAAAAAATCCCGGCGGTACCGCTATAATATATATTTATAATTATACTTTGAGTAAATAAAAGCGGCGGCTTAAACTTTATCTCTAAACACTATGGAAACTGCCGTGTTTGATGTATAATAATTATTATGTAAAGTGTTTTCGGTACATAAAAGGAGAGTAACTATGCAAAGTCTTTTTGAAAAAAGCAGCAGCGCCGTAAACCGCAAGTCAGGGGAGAACCGCTCGGAAGATGCGGACGGCCCCCACGACCGAAGTCCCGCCGCCGATACGGCATCCGGTTTTGTTGCAAATGGAAAAATGGAGTACGGCCATGAAGAAACAGGTATAAAGGTAACATACGTACTGACAAAAGAAGAAATATATGAGTGCTTAAAAAACACAGGCGGCATAAAGACCGGCGGGAAGCTTTTCGCCGCCGTTAATATTATTTTTACCGCGTTTGCGGCGGCATTTCTTATATACGGCAAAATATCGGGTTCCGCGTTATACTTTATCCTTTCGGCTGTTTTTATTTCATTTATCCTCATTTTCGGCTTTTTCCCGGTAAGGATAAACAAGGCCCGCGCAGAAAGCCGCGCCGACGGCCATACCGTATGCATGAGCATATACCCGAGGCACATTGAGCTTGGAAGCGGTATCAACAAGCTTAATATACCGCTTGACGGGACTGCCGAGTCTGAAAAAGTCGGCGATATTATAGTGATTGTTTTAAAAAACAGCAAAGGCTGCAAAGGCGTAAACGGAAACATGATGGTCATACTGCCGCTCAGATGCCTTGACTCCGTTTTGGTGCCTGACGTGCAGGCTGTCATTTTTTCAGGAACAAAACACCGCAGGGCGCGCGCCGGCCTGCTGTAAGCCATGGCGCTTTGGCACGTTTTAAAGCATTTGCCGCCGTAAAAGCCGGCGCGGCGATTTTTGAATAATTTAGAAAATACCCACGGGAGGTTATCCGATGGACGAAATAGAAGAAAACAACAGAATAGTAGACGTAGACCTGCAGGAAGAAATGAAGAAATCTTTTCTTGCGTACTCGATGTCGGTTATCATTTCACGCGCGCTGCCGGATGTGCGCGACGGTCTTAAGCCTGTGCACAGGCGCATACTTTACACAATGTTTGAAAACAACCTTATGCCGGACAAGCCGTACAGAAAATGCGCCGACACGGTTGGCGCCGTCCTCGGGCGCTACCACCCGCACGGCGACGCGTCTGTTTACGACGCGCTTGTAAGGCTGGCGCAGGACTTTTCCATGAGGTATATGCTTGTGGACGGCCACGGCAACTTCGGTTCCGTAGACGGCGACCCTCCGGCAGCTTACCGTTACACAGAAGCCCGCATGAGCAAGATGTCGGTGCAGATGTTGCAGGATATAGACAAAGACACAGTCGACTTTAAGCCAAACTATGACGACAGGCTAAAGGAACCGGTAGTACTGCCGAGCCATTTTCCAAACCTGCTTGTAAACGGCTCCACCGGCATAGCCGTCGGCATGGCGACAAGCATACCGCCGCATAACTTAGGCGAGGTCATAGACGGCGTATGCACCATCATAGACAACCCTGACGCTACGCTCGACGAACTTATGCAGGACATTAAAGGCCCGGACTTTCCTACCGGCGGCATTATCATGGGCATGCGCGGCATACGAGCCGCTTACGCGACGGGCCGCGGCAAAATAGTAGTGCGCGCCAGAGCAAGGATAGAGGAAGAAAAAAACGGCCGTTTCAATATTATCGTAAGCGAAATTCCGTACCAAGTTAACAAGTCAAGGCTCATTATGAGCATAGCAGAGCTTGTAAAGGAAAAACGGATAACTGGTATATCAAACATAGAAGACCACTCCGACCGCGAAGGCATGAATGTAGTCATTACCGTAAAGCGCGAGGCATCCCCGCAGATAGTCCTTAACCAGCTCTACTCTTACACCCAGATGCAGACGACTTTCGGCGTAATCATGCTTGCCATAGTTAACGGCGAGCCTAGAACGCTTAACTTAAAACAGATGCTGACCGAGTACGTCGTTTTTCAGGAGGAAGTAGTCCGCCGCCGCACTGAGTTTGAGCTTAAAAAAGCGCAGGAACGCGCCCATATACTCGAAGGGCTTAAAATAGCCGTAGATAATATAGACGAAGTCATTTCGATAATCCGCTCGTCTAAATCCATTGCAGAAGCACGCACAAGGCTCGGCGCGCGCTTTGGCCTTGACGACCCGCAGACGGAAGCAATAGTAAAAATGCCGCTCGGCAGGCTTACCGGCCTCGAGAGGGAAAAACTCGAAAACGAGCTTAAGGAGCTTGAGGTTAAAATTTCAGACCTTAAGGATATACTTGCGAGTAAAGAACGCATTTTAAGCATAGTCAAAGACGAGGCTGAAGCCGTTAAGGAAAAGTATAACGACGAACGCCGCACTGAAATACAGGCCGTAAGCGGCGAAGTGGATATAGAGGACCTCATACCGGACGAAGAGTGCATGCTTACGCTTACAAACTTAGGCTACGTAAAGCGCCAGAAAACCGATGTGTACCGCATACAGCGCAGAGGCGGCAGAGGCATAAGCGGCATGACACAGAGGGACGAGGACGCAGCGAGCGAAATGTTTGTCAGCGGTACGCACGACTATATACTTTTCTTTACAAACCTTGGCCGCGTTTACAGGCTGAAGTGCTACGAGATACCCGAAGGCTCGCGCACGAGCAAAGGTATTAATATAGCCAACCTGCTGCCGATAGAGCAGAATGAAAAAGTCACCTCTATGATACGTGTACCGGAGTTCGGCGAAGACATGTACCTCGTCATGGTTACCAAAAACGGCGTTATAAAGCGCACTGAGCTAAACGCTTACGATACCGCGCGCAAGGGCGGCGTCATAGCTATAGCTCTCGACGACGGCGACGAGCTTATATGGGTGCGCCTCACGGACGGCTGCGCGCAGCTCCTTATAGCCACAAAGTTCGGCATGGCCATAAGGTTTGCCGAAGGGGACGTAAGGGCTACAGGCAGGACTGCACGCGGTGTAAAAGCCATAACGCTGAGGGACGGCGACTGCGTAGTAGGCATGAGCACCCTTAGGGAAAACGCGTTTGTCCTTACCGTGTCCGAAACGGGCTTCGGCAGGCTTTCGCCAATAAGCGACTACAGGCTGCAGTCACGCGGCGGCAAAGGGCTTATAAACTACCACGTGGAGCAGTACGGCAACGTGGCGGCAATAAAAGTTGTAGATATAGACGATGATATAATAATGATATCGTCAAACGGCATAATAATAAGGTTCCAGGCAAACACTGTCCGCATATGCGCGAGGCCGTCGAAGGGCGTGCTGCTTATGCGCCTTGCGGACGACAGCAAGGTTGTTACAGTGGCGCGCACGGCGCATGAAGATGAAGAAGACTCGGACGATGCTTTTGACGACGAAGAAGGCCCCGGCGCCTTGGACGACGCCCAGGCGGAGGACGGAACCGTCGGCGATGCGGGCGAAGATGCTGAGGACTGAAAATTTCTTTAAAATTTTAACCGGGGGTTACTGATGAAAAAATATAAACTTACGGTTATATGCGCGGCCGCGGTTTCGGTTGCGATGCTTTTAGGCGGCTGCTCCTCCTTTAAAAATAAAGAAGCTGTGCAAACCGGCACAAACACTGCCCAAAGCTCGTCATCAGGCAGTACGTCTTCGTCCGGCAGCCGGCCAGCTTCTGAAAAAAGCGGTGAAACGCCTGAGGAACCTTCTTCACAGACGCAGAAAAACGATCTGGTTATACCGGAGTCAGGCTCCCAGCCCGGCCCTGTAGCCGATGTTGAAACCGAAAACGATGAGTTTAATAAAAAGTTTAAGGATAACCCAATAGATAAAAAATATATTGAGGAAATGAACGATGCCGTTTCAAACCTTGATATGGTTAACGTTTCACAGAAGTACGGGGAGATATGGCAGAAAGAAATAAACTACGCGTACAAATGCCTTGAAAAATACATGGAAACGGATACCGGAAAGAACCCTGCGCTCTATAAAGCGGAACAGAAAACGTGGGAGAGCGGAAAAGAAAGCAGCCTTAAAAAGATTAACAGCCAGGCAGCAGAAGCCGGCGGAAGCATGGCCGGCGTTAACGAATCGGCGGCCGTTATGGACTTCTACCGTTCACGCGCCGCGAAAATCTACTCGGAACTTTATACGTATAATAAAGATTACACATATAAATTCAGCGGGTAAAAGCATTAAAAAGAGGAAAATATAACAGCGTATTTTACATTTAAATATATTAAAACAGATAAAGGCGGTTCGGTTATTTTCCGTATAGGGAGGCAGTTATGCTTGAAAAAGTAGATTTGGATGAAAGTATGCCCTGCGAAAAATATTCGGAAATTTCAAAGAAACTGAAAGCAAGGCTTTCGTCTCTCCAGCAGCCTGTTAAGCAGGGCGGCCTGCCCGTCGTCATACTTTTTGAGGGGTGGGGCGCTTCCGGCAAAGGCAGCCTTATATCAAAGCTTATTTTAAACTTTGACCCCCGCGGCTTTAAGGTTTACTCTGTAATAGAACCTACGGCGCTTGAAAAACGCGAACCAGTGCTTTGGCGCTACTGGACAAAGGTGCCTAAGCGCGGGCAGATGGCCGTTTTTGACCAAAGCTGGTACTACGACGTTTACGGCGGCTGCGGTGGAGTTACAGATGCGGCGGCGCTGCGCCGCCTTGAAGACATTAAAACTTTTGAAAGGCAGCTTACCGACGACGGGTACCTTATAATAAAGTTTTTCATACACGTAAGCAAAAAAGAGCAGAAGGAACGTTTTGAAAAGCTCTGCAGGGACAAAAATACGGCGTGGCGCGTTACGGAGCTTGACTGGCAGACAAACAGGCTCTACGGCAAATACTGTAAGGTATTTGACAAAATGCTTGAAAGCACCGACACGCCGAACGCGCCGTGGCACGTTATATCAGGCACGGATAAAAAGCTTGCAGCCGTCCGTATTTACGGGATAACCGCAGACAGCATCGGAGCCGCGCTGAAAAAACTTGAGGACAAAAACACCGCGGCGGATATTACAGAAAGTAGTATTTACCCTGGAAAATACAATTTTATACACATGCCTAAGCTTTCCGACGTTCCCCTTGACAAAAGGCTCCCGGAAGACGTATACAAAAAGGAATTAAAAGAAAAACAGAAAATACTGATGGAGCTGCACGGCAAAATATACCGTAAGAAAGTCCCTGTCATCATCGCATATGAGGGCTGGGACGCCGCCG